>JBAZQX010000002.1:0-160973 GCA_041644975.1 Candidatus Doudnaibacteriota bacterium
CTAGATCGCAAGAGCGCATACGAAGATCTTAGGCACTACTTGTTTTTTTCTAGCGCTCATAAAGGAGCCGAATAAAATTCAGGAGGTGAAAAATCAAATCTTCATCTCTGGTGAAAATAGACGGAAAGAAACAAATTCTTGGCAGTCCGTCGACAACTCGCTTTACTTCAAGGCCAACGACGACAAGCTCAACTTTGACAACACTGACAATCTCGGCTATGCGAACGACAACTACTCTGGCGGACTGCTCTTTCTTGGGTTGAGCCTAAGAAAGAAAGGAGCTCCTTTTACGGAGTTCCTTTCTTGTTAGTTAAGCGATCTCTGCCATCCGCCAAGCATGCGGCCGATTTCTTGAATCTGATGTTGCAGCGCAAGATATTTTTTGTTGTCAAGAATTCCCAGTTCATTAGTCAAACGAATAAATATTTTCAATGCGTCAAACTTTATATTGGCCTTTTTTAGAAATGTTTGTTTTTCAATTCTCGGCGCGCTTCCGGCAGCAAGCAACAATTCAAGCGTGTCAATAATATACATTTCACACTTACTTCCCAGTGTATATTTATCTTTCTTGGGAAATAACTTGGAGTAGCCATAAAAAATTTTGTAAAGTTCGTATATTTTTTTGATTATAGGTATTTCATTGTTATAGTTATTCATAATATGTATGATAAATTAGTTAGTCTTGAAAACCTTTTTTTATCTTGGAATGAATTTAAAAAGGGAAAACAAAATAAGTTGGATGTGCAAATTTTTGAAAGATTTTTGGAAGATAATATTTTTGCGATTCACGAAGAACTTAAGAGTTGCACTTATCGTCATGATGAGTATAAGACTTTTTATATCCACGATCCGAAGTATAGAATAATTAGCAAGGCCACAGTCAGGGATAGGATTATACATCATCTAGCGTTCAAGGAGCTTTATGCCGCATTTGACCATAGTTTCATTTTTCACTCTTATGCTTCCAGAAAAAACAAGGGAACGCATATTGCTGTTAGAAATCTTTCAAATTGTTTGCGTAGAGAAAGCAGAAATTACACTCGCCCGGTTTATGCCTTAAAATGCGATATCAAAAAATTTTTTCAAAGCATATCTCACAAAAAACTCTTGGAATTGATTGAACGAAAAATTTCCGACAAAAATTTTTTGTGGCTGATCGAAGATATTATCAATAGTTTTTCTATGCCTGTGGATAATTTTCTGCAGAGAGAGAGAGAGAGAGTTACTAGGAAGTTTTTCGGAAAAAAGAGGAGTGCCTATTGGCAATATCACTTCGCAGATTTTTGCTAACATATATCTTAATGAATTAGATTGGTTCACAAAAAGAAAACTTAGAGTAAAAAATTATTTCCGTTATGCCGATGATTTTATCATTGTCCATTCAGAAACGAATTATCTCAAAGGAATTTTACTGAACGTTAATGATTTTTTAAAAAACGAACTGAAACTAGAACTTCATCCTGGCAAGGTGTGTATACGGAAATTCCATCAGGGAATTGATTTTTTGGGTTATGTTATCCTGCCTCATTATATCGTATTGCGAACTAAAACAAAAAGAAGAATATTTAAAAAAATTAGGAAGAAATATGAATATTCGCAAAGGGGATTAATTTCAGAAGAGTCGTTTAATCAAAGTTTGCAGTCGTATCTCGGTATGTTGAAGCATTGCAAAGGAAATAGCATTGTGATAAAAATAAAAGAAATGATTAACTTTTAAATATCTTCCTTTGATTTCTAATCTTTGGACTAAAAGTCCAGAGTGGTTGAATATGGTTTTGTTTCTATACGGCGAGGACACTTTTCGCTCGCGGGAAAAATTAAAACAAATTAGAGAGAAATTTTTAGAAAAAGACAGACAGGGTTTAAATCTTACTGTTTTTAAAGAGGATATTACTTTTAGCCATTTCCGCGATGTGGTGCGGCAGATGCCTTTTTTGGGGAAGACGCGATTAGTGATTTTGGAAAATCTCTCCCAAGCGAAAAAAGAGGCACAGGAAAAAATTATGAGTTTTCTAAGGCAAGAGCGCATCCCCGCTTCCACGGTTTTAGTATTTTGGGAGGAGGGAGTCCCTGACGCGCGCCGCCATCTTTTTAAAACATTGGTCAAAATAGGTAAAAAAGAGGAATTTAGTTTATTGTCAGATTATAAGATACAGGAGTGGATTAAAGAGCAGGTGCGTATGGCGGGAGGGGTAATTGAAAAAGAGGCGATAGCGGAATTGAGCCTTCGTCTCGGCAGTAATCTTGACGCAATCCACAATGAACTGGAAAAATTATTAGCTTACAGAGTCAAAAAGGAAGTGAGATTAGAGGATATAGAACTGCTTATTAAACCCAAACTGGAAACAGATATTTTTAAGTTCGTGGATGCCTTGTCACAAAAAGAACGTGAACCAGCTTTGAAATTCATCTACGATCAATTTAGCCTCGGCACAGACAAACTTTATCTCGCGTCAATGATTGCATACGCCTTTCGTAATCTGCTCGTAATCAAGGACTTAGAGGAACAAGGTTTAGAGAGAGAGGGCATTATTCGGGAAACGCATTTACATCCTTTTGTGGTTAAGAAGAATCTGGCGGCCGCCGCCAGATTCAGTCTTTCGGAGTTGAAAAGAATTTATGAAAAATTATTAGACTTGGACATAAAAATAAAAACAGGGAAAGTAAATCCTGTTTTTGGTCTAGAGATGTTTATTTTTGGCGCAACCGCTTAAAGATTATTTTTGCGCCGCGATTTTGTTCCAAGCCAAAGTTAACCGCGATTTTTTGCGACTGGCGGTATTTTTTTTAATGACGCCGTTTTGCGTGGCCTGACCCAAAGCTTTAATTGTCTTTTGGAGATTGGCTTTTGCCTCTTCTTTTTTTCCGTCGGCAATGAGCTTGCGCGTCGCTTTAATTAATCTTTTGAGATTATTTTTAATCGGTCGGTTTTTCGCGGTTCTTTTTTTCGTTTTTCTTAAATATTTTTTAGCCGCTTGTTTATTAGGCATAAATATTAGATTCAATGAATTTATTATTGGTTTCAATATAGCATAGGCAAGCGAAATGATCAAATTTTTGCTTATGAGTAATTTTTAATTTTTATTTCTTAATTTTTATTAAATTTTTAATGTTTTAATTTTCAAACATAATTTTACGGCAATATTTTCATATGGCTTTCATTGTTTAAAAAATGGAATTTAATTGAAAAGGAATTATTTTTTATGTTTCAACTGTTTAATCTGATCTCTTAATTCCGCGGCTTTTTCAAACTCAAGATTTTTGGCGGCTAGTTCCATTTCGTCTTCTAATTCGTGAATGAGGTATGTTAGTTCTTCTTGGGGTATATTTTGAAGATCCAGGGCCTCTTTTCTAGTTTTTTGGATTTCTCTGATTGGCAGAAAATCCTTGATTTTTTTCTGGATACCCCGCGGGGTGATTTCGTTTTTTTGATTATAGGTCACTTGAATTTTACGACGCCGAGATACTTCATCAATAGCGCGGCGCATTGAGCCTGTCATTTTATCAGCGTACATCAGCACTTTGCCGTCAATATGGCGGGCGGCGCGGCCCATAGTTTGAATCAGGGCGGTTTCACTTCGTAAGTATCCTTCTTTATCCGCGTCCAGAATAGCGACTAAGGATACTTCCGGCAGATCCAATCCTTCGCGCAAAAGATTAATACCGACGATAACATCATATATTCCTTGGCGTAGTTTTTTCAAAATATCCAATCTTTCTAGGGTATCAATTTCCGAATGGAGATGATGCACTTTAAGATTGGCTCCTTCTAAATATTGCGCCAGCTCTTCAGCCATTCTCTTGGTTAAAGTGGTTACCAGAACGCGCTGTTTTTTAGCGATTCTCTTTTGGATTTCATTTATTAAATCGTCAATCTGGTTTTCTATGGGTCGCACCTCTATTGCTGGGTCTAAAAGCCCGGTAGGGCGAACAAGTTGTTCCACAATTTGTTTTGAATTCTGGATTTCGTATGGTCCCGGCGTGGCGGAAACAAGGATTGTCTGTCGCACTTTTTTTTCAAATTCAGCGAATTTTAAGGGCCGGTTATCCATGGCGGAAGGTAATCTGAACCCATATTCAATTAACATTTTTTTGCGCGATTTGTCGCCAAAATACATACCGCCGATTTGCGGTATGGTCATATGCGATTCATCAATGAAAAGAAGAAAGTTTCGCGGGAAAAAATCAATTAAGGTGGAGGGCGGTTCGCCGGGAGCGCGATTATCCAAGTAGCGGGAATAGTTTTCAATGCCGTTGCAATAGCCGACTTCGCGCATCATTTCCAGGTCATAGCGCGTCCTCTGTTCAATTCTTTCCGCTTCCAAAGGTTTGTTCTTTTTTTGAAAAAAATTGATTTGTTCTTTAAGCTCTTTTTTCATCTGAACCAAAAAATTATCCATACCTTGAAGAGGGGTAATCCAATGTCGTGCGGGGAAGATTTCGGTTTCCGAGATGCTCTGAATTTTTTTCCCGGTCAAGCGATCCACTGAAGAGATATTTTCAATCAAATCTCCGAAGAATTCAATGCGCATTATTTTTTTATCTTCCGAAGCGGGAAAGATTTCCAGGGTGTCGCCGCGGACCCTAAAGGTGCCGCGCGTAAAACCAAGATCATTGCGGGAGTATTGGATACGGGTTAATTCACGCAAGACCTCTTGACGGTTCATACGAGTTTTGATTTTTAATGTGACGGCTTGGTTCTTGTATTCTTGAGGCGAGCCCAAGCCATAGATGCAGGATACTGAAGCCACAATAATCACATCTTGGCGGGTGAGGAGGGCGGAGGTCGCGGCATGGCGCAATTTATCTATTTCTTCGTTAATATTGCTTTCCTTGGCAATGTAAGTGTCGGATTGAGGGATATAGGCTTCAGGTTGGTAATAGTCATAATAGGAAACAAAATAATGCACGGCCGCCTCGGGAAAAAATTCTTGAAATTCGCTTGCGAGTTGCGCGGCAAGGGTTTTGTTGTGCGAAATAACCAAAGTCGGATGTCCAATGTTCTGGATTACATTAGCCATTGTAAATGTTTTTCCACTGCCGGTTACGCCGAGTAAAGTTTGATATTTATAGCCCCTTTTGACGCCTCGCGTCAATTTTTCAATCGCCTGCGGCTGATCGCCAGCGGGTTTGAAAGGGGATTTAAGTTTGAATATTGACATAAAAAGGTTATTCTTGTAAAGTTTAGAGTTGTATTATTTATTGTAGCATAGATAAAGAAAGGAGTGATAATTGATGCAGTTATGGAGAAATAAAGAAAATGGAAGGTTGGCTATATCTGGAGATGATGGTGTAGTTTCCCAAACAGGACATATAGGGGTTGTAAATGAACAAGGGGAACGTGATTTAATTAATACTCAAGAATGGAACGAGATAGATGAAGAAGAATTTATGAAGGGGGTAGGTGAATTAAGGAAGGGATTGGAGGTTGCAAAAAAAATTGCGGAGGATAATATGCCTTCGGTGAAGATTATGGGTTAATTGTTCTTTCTAGTTTTACAAACTGTGAGAAAGATGGTCATAGCGCAGGTTTTTGTGAAAACTGTATTTTAATGCAGAGGTAAAAGCGGCATCGGGGGTATTTGGACCGGATCATGGAGTTGAATCAAGGAGGGATTTTTATGGATAGAGCACCCAAGGAAGGGGAATGTTTAAAAAATAAGAAAATGGAAAGGTGGTATCTTGGCACAGGAGAAGAGCCCAATTCAAAAGGGGAAGTGCGCGTCATAGATGGGTTTGAATCGTCAGTATTTGTTCCCCTTTCCAATTTGGAGCCAAGAGACATCGGAGATGTCTTTGGGCTAGTCAATAATTTTTTATCCGCCTTCACAGAAGATCATTGATTATAGATTAACAACTGACGCCGGTTTATATTAAGCCGGCTTTTTTATTTGCTTTTACTTCTTCTTTGGGCTAAAATAAAGGTAAGAAATGGCATTATTTGAACTAATAATGGAAAATTTGTTTTTATTCCTGATTCATGATTCATTATTCCTAATTCCAAATTCATGATTGCTTATTTACACGGCATTATCAAAATCAAAATAGATAAATTTATTATTTTAGAAGTCAATGATATTGGCTATAAGATTTTTGCGCCGCAAAGTGTACTGGAATCTTTGAATGCCGAAGGCGAGGAGCAAGAATTATTTATCCACCATCATGTTTCCGAGGATCGGGAGGAGTTGTATGGCTTTTTGAATTTTCAGGATTTGGAATTTTTTGAGCTTTTAACGTCAGTCTCGGGCATTGGACCGAAATCCGCGCTTGGCGTGATGGCGCAAGCGGATACGCAAACTTTAAAGACAGCGATTATCACGGAAGATAAAAGCATTTTCACAAAGGTCTCCGGGGTGGGTCAAAAAACCGCGGAAAGGATTATTTTGGAACTGAAGACTAAAATACCGGCAGATATCACCTTGGGGTGTGGCAATCAGGATTTGGAGGCTTTGGATGCTTTAATTCATCTTGGCTATTCTCAAAAAGAAGCCCGCGAGGCTTTGCGGCAAGCGCCGAGAGATTTAATCATTGCCTCGGAAAGAATCAAATGGGCTCTGCAGAATTTAGGAAAATAAATGAGAATTGTTGAAATAAATCAGAAAGAAAAGTTGAACAATTTTATTGTTCAGCATGGAGACAGTAATTTTTTGCAATCTTGGGAATGGGGAGAGTTGCAAAAGAGTTTAGGTAGAGACATTTGGCGCGTGGGGATAGAAGAAGCGGGAAAATTAGTTTTTTCCGCTTTAATTATCAAAAATAGACTGTCTTTGGGCAGGAGTTATTTGTATTGCCCGAGGGGACCGGTTTTCTCAAATTTTCAATTTTCAATTTTCAATTTTCAAACAAAAATTTGGCCGATATTATTTTCTAAAATACAGGAAATTGCTAGAAAAGAAGGGGTGATTTTTTTCCGTTTTGATTATCCTAAGTTACACTTGCCCAAGTTTTTGAAAGGCAAGGTTGTTCAATCTCCCAAGGATATTCAACCCAGAAGCACTTTAATTCTGGATATTACAAGGTCCGAAGAAGAAAATTTGGCTCAAATGAAGCCCAAAACGCGCTATAATATTCGTCTAGCGCAAAGAAAGGGGGTACGCGTCAGGCAAGGCGCAGAACAGGCGGATTTAAATATTTTTTTAAGCTTAATTAAAGAAACTTCGCGAAGAGATAGATTTAAGATTCATCCAGAGTTTTATTATCAAAAAATGGTGGATTTTTTGGGTAAAGAAGGGGTTTTAAAGATTTTTTTGGCTAAATTACAAGGAAAGGTTTTAGCCGCAAATTTAGTTTTGTTCTGGGGTGAGCGGGCCACCTATTTGCACGGCGCCTCGGGTAACGCGAATCGTAATGTGATGGCGCCGCACCTTTTGCAGTGGGAGCAGATTAGAGAGGCAAAACAATCTGGTTGCAGGGAATATGATTTCTGGGGAATCATGCCGGAATCAGGAATAAGGAGAGAGGAGGGAGGAATAGAGACTAATAATGAACTGAGTTCTTGGGTAGGTATTACCAGATTTAAGAAGGGTTTTGGGGGTAGAGAAGTTAATTATGCCGGCACTTATGATTTTGTGCTTAATCATTTTTGGTATAAAATATATCGCCTATTTAGATGATTAAAAAACTAATTAAAATTTTTTTTCCTGAATTATGGCTTCTTTTTTATCATAAAATATTAGCGGTTTTAGCAGATTGGATTTATCGCTTTCCTTCTTCCCGAATGATTATAATTGGGGTGACGGGCACGAATGGCAAAACTACGGTTTGCCATATGATTCGGGATATTTTAGAGCAAGGGGGATTTCGCGTGGGGATGACTACTTCCATTGACTTTCAAGATGGAAAAAGGACTTGGGAAAATAATACCAAACAGGGAATGCCCGGTCGTTTTCGCTTGCGAAAGTTGCTTTCTCAAATGGTGGAAAACAAATGTGATTACGCAATTATTGAAACCACCTCCGAAGGCATTAAACAATTTCGCCATTATAGGATTGATTATGATATTGCCGTTTTCACTAATTTAACCCGCGACCATATTGAGTCCCATGGCTCTTTTAAAGCTTACCGCCAGGCAAAAGAGGAATTGTTTAAAATTGTGAGTACTAAGGAGGATGGCGCGAGTATTATTAATTTAGATGATCCTAATGCTGAATATTTTTCGCAATATCAAGCGAAAAAAATTTATGGCTACGGGGTACATTCGGAAAGAGTACAGGATGACCGAGTGACGGATCAGATTACCGCCGAAAATATCAAGCTTTATCCTGAAGGTTCTGTTTTTATGGTCAGGGACAGGCTCTATAGTTTAGCTCTTGCCGGTAAGCATAATATCTATAATGCATTGGCTGGTCTTTGCGTGGGTTTAACCCAAAATGTGCCTCCCGAGGTGATTCAAAAAGCCTTGGCGCGTTTTAATGGTCTTCCCGGCAGGCTTGAGGAAATCCAAAATCATCAAGGTTTTCGTATTTTCGTGGATTACGCGCATACAGAAGACGCTTTAGAGAAGGTTTATGAAACCTTGAAAGCAATGCCGCACCAAAGGATAATTGCGGTTTTAGGGGCGACCGGCGGCGGCCGCGATAAAAAAAAGAGACCAGAACTTGGCCGTTTAGCAGCGCGGTATTGCGATTTAGTTTTTGTGACGAATGAAGACCCTTATGACGAAGATCCGCAAGAAATTATGAATCAGGTTTTTGCTGGCGTGATCGCGGGCGGTGGAAAAACAGAAAATGGGAACTGTTGGCATATTCTGGATCGCGGAGAAGCGATAAAGGAGGCAATCCAAAAGGCCAAAAAAGGAGATATTGTGATTATCACGGGCAAGGGTTGCGAGAAAGTAATGGCAGTCAAGGATGGATTTGTTCCTTGGGACGATCGTGAAGAGGTTAGAAAAATACTTGGTCGGTTTACCCCGTTGGAGAAAGCCGCCGACGAAGTGGCGGGAAAAATATAGACGCTGACCCCGTTAGGAATAAATTTCTAAACGGGGTTTACAATAAAAACCAGTATAACAAAAGGGTAAGAGTGATTCCTAAAATTGCCCCTCCGAGCACTTCTGGCAGGGTGTGACCAATTTTTTCTATCTGGATTACAAAGCCATTTTTTTTGTCATTAGGCAGTTCATGTACTAGCTTGTTAATTGCCTTGCTGTGTTCATCTAGATAACGTCTTAAACCCAAAGCGTCGCGGACAATCAAGATTGTAAAAACCATAGCCACAGCAAAGATACTGGAAAAGATGCCTTCATAAAGGCCAATTAAAATTAAGACGGAAAGGGAGAACGCGGTGTGGGTGCTGGGCATACCGCCGTAACCGATTAGAATACCGCGATTAAAATTTTGTCCTTTGGCGAGTTTAATCGCGACTTTGAGCACTTGGGCGACGAAGCCGACAATTAAAGGAATGAGAATAATTTGATACATAAATTTGTGCCTCCGATTTTTATTATACTATAATAGCTATTTAGAGACAAAGAGGCATAAAATTTTTGATTTTTATTTTTTATTTTTTAGCTAATAATTTTTATTTAGTCATTGGATTATTTGTCTTATTTATAATGACA
The DNA here is from genome assembly GCA_041644975.1 of Candidatus Doudnaibacteriota bacterium. Taxonomy (GTDB): domain Bacteria; phylum Patescibacteriota; class JAQUNI01; order JAQUNI01; family JAQUNI01; genus JAQUNI01. The sequence continues at coordinate 9,560 of JBAZQX010000002.1, forward strand.
GTAAAAATTAAGCAAATAAAAATTAGTTAAAAAATAAAAATCAAGAGTTAAGAGTTATCACCCTATGTTTTTATTCATCAATACTGCACAAAATAATAAACTTACGATTGCCCTTGTGTCGCATACTCTCGGGATTTTGGATAGAACTGATTCAGATATTCACCAAAATCATTCGGAAAAGCTGTTGCCCGCGGTGGAAAAGTTGTTGTCCAAAAATAAATTAACTCTTAAAGATTTAAAGGGTATTGGCGTGGTGCGCGGACCGGGCTCTTTTACGGGCGTGCGCGTTGGCGTCGCCTGCGCCAATGCCTTGGGCTTTGCTTTAAATATTCCAATTATGGGAGTAAAATATAGAGAAAATTTAAACATTTTTAGCCAATTGAAAAGAGGACAAAAATTTAAGTCCGTGGTTCCTTTTTATAAGTGTAAACCGGTTTCAGAGATATATTTGAAGAGTATTTAGAAAATGAACTTGTCGCCGCAGACCTTTTTAGGGATTTGGGCTTTTTAGAATACCCACTCATAGTTTTTTTGAAAGTCATAATTGATTTTTTTTATTTTCCGCTATTGACATCTTTTTCCTTCGTGCTACACTTAATTTATGGAAAATAACATATTAGTTTCGGACTGTTAGTCTTTCCGAAAAGACTCGTTTTTGGTTGATCTAAAATGAGATTTGTTTTATTTGCATTTTATTTTAACCATTATTGGCGGAATAATGTGGGCTTCAAGGGACTGCCACAGAAGCGCCATACAGGGCGCTTATTAAAGCAAGAGATGGGGTATTCCATTTGTAGCCCCCACAAGATTTATTTTTTATTTGCGGCATTAATTTTATGCGCTCTATTAAAAAGATAAAAAATAAGGAAACTACAACTTCAAGCAAATTCTCTAATGAAGTAAATAAATTTCCGCCGCGGAAATATTTTACTACAAATCATGAGGTGATGGAATTGCCTAATCTCATTGAAATTCAAACAAAATCTTATGACTGGTTTGTGAGTGAAGGTTTAAGGGAGCTTTTTGATGAAATTTCGCCGATTAAAGATTATTCCGGCAAAGAGCTGGAATTATATTTGAAGGACTATTATCTGGATGAACCTAAATATGATGAATTGACGGCGAAGGCCCGCAATACTACTTTTGAAGCCCCTTTGCGTTGCCAAGTGGAGTTATTGAGTAAGAAAACCGGCGAGATTAAGGAGCAAGAAATTTACCTTGGGGATTTTCCTTTAATGACACCCCGAGGTACTTTTATTATTAATGGCGTGGAAAGAGTAGTGGTTTCACAACTGATTCGTTCTCCGGGCGTATTTTTTACCGCGGAGTTCAACGGGGAGCGCAGACTCTTCGGGGCGAAAGTAATTCCTAACCGCGGAGCTTGGTTGGAATTTGAAACCGACTCCCAAGGCGTCATCGCAGTGAAAATTGATCGTAAAAGAAAGGTGCCGGTGACGAGCCTTCTGCGCGCCTTTGGCTACACCACCAACGAAGAAATCAAAAGCCTTTTTAAAGAAGTGGATGCGCATCCGGATTTATCCTATATTCAAGTGACGATTAGCAAGGATCACGCTACGAATCAGGAAGAGGGGTTGAAAGAAGTTTACAAAAGAATTCGTCCGGGAGATCTCGCCACCGCGGACAACGCCCGTTCTTTAATTTATGCGATGTTTTTCAATTTTGACCGCTATGATTTTGGCAGGGTGGGTCGTTATAAAATGAATAAGAGGCTCGGTCTTAAGGCGCCGATAAGCAAAGAAGGGAGGGTTTTACAGAAGGAGGATTTAGTCGCGATTATCCGTGAGATTATCCGTTTGAATAATACCCAAGGCGAGTTGGATGAGATTGACCATCTGGGGAATCGTCGGGTGCGGGCTGTGGGGGAGCTTATTCAAAATCGGTTCCGTGTCGGCTTGGCGCGTATGGAGAGAATTGTCCATGATCGGATGAGCACGATGGATTTATCCGTCATCACACCCTCTCAATTGATTAACGCTCGGCCAGTGATCGCGGCGGTGCGGGAATTTTTTATGTCTTCGCAATTATCTCAGTTTATGGACCAAACAAACCCTTTAGCGGAACTGGAACACAAGCGAAGATTGTCCGCAATGGGACCGGGCGGGTTGCATCGGAAAAGAGCAGGATTTGACGTGCGCGATGTTCATCGCTCGCATTACGGCCGGATCTGCCCTATTGCCACGCCTGAAGGGCCGAATATTGGTCTTGTCGGACATTTAGCAAGTTACGCTCGCCTCAATGAGTATGGATTTATTGAAACGCCCTATCGCAAGGTGGTACGGGAGGTGGAAAATAAATCTGGAGAAACCAGCGGCGAGATTGCGCGGGGGACTTTTCAAGATAAAAAGGGGAGAATTATTGTGCGAGACGGCGAGGAGATTACTCTAAAGGCAGCGCGGGAACTAGCGAAGACGCCCTTAGAAAAAATCACAGTCAAACCTCACCTCACCGACGAAATAGTTTACCTTGATGCTTTTACCGAGGAGGCAACGGTGACTGTGCCGGCGACAGTGAATTTGGACGCAAAAGGTTATTTTTTGGAACATAATGTGCGTTGTCGCGTTCAGGGCGAGCCTACGATCCGTTCCTCGGAAAAGGTAGATTATGTAGATGTTTCGCCGCGTCAAATTGTGAGTATTACCACTTCTCTAATTCCTTTTTTGGAGCACGACGATGCCAGCAGAGCCTTAATGGGAACGAACATGCAACGTCAGTCCGTGTCTTGTATTATACCTGAAGCCCCTTTAGTCGGCACAGGGACAGAATCCGCGGCCGCGCTTTATTCCGGACAGGTAGTGGTGGCGCAAAGTGAGGGCAAGATTATTGAGGTTTCCTCGAATCAGATAAAATTATTAACAGAGGGTGGTGAAATTGAGAATTATCCTTTATTGAAGTTTGACCGCTCTAATGCTTCTACGTGCATGAATCAGCGCCCCTTGGCGAATAAGGGTCAGAAGGTAAAGAAAGGGGATGTTTTAGCAGATGGCGCGGCCACAGACCATGGTGAATTAGCCTTGGGTCAAAATCTTCTTGTTGCCTTTATGGCTTGGGAAGGGGGAAATTTTGAAGATGCAATTTTAATCTCCGATCGGGTCGTGCAAACCGATCGCTATAGTTCTATTCATATTGAAGATTTTTCTATTGATGTGCGGGATACCAAGTTGGGGCCTGAGATGGTCACGCGTGATATTCCTAATGTTAGCGAAGAACGTTTAAAAGATCTGGACGAAGAAGGGATTGTTCGCATCGGCGCTGAAGTATCCTCGGGAAATATCCTAGCAGGTAAAGTGACTTTAAAGGGGGAGAGTGATCTTTCTGCCGAGGAAAAGCTTCTGCGTGCCATCTTTGGTGAAGAGGCGCGGGATGTCAAAGATACCTCTTTATACTTACAGCACGGAGAACACGGCAAGGTTGTGGATATTAAGATATTTTCTCGTGATCAAGGAGATAAGCTGCCGACAGGGGTAATTAAGACTATTCAAGTGAGCGTAGCAAATTTAAGAAAGATTCAAGTCGGTGATAAAATGGCGGGTCGTCACGGCAATAAAGGGGTTATTTCGCGCGTCGTGCCTCAAGAAGATATGCCCTTTTTAGAAGACGGGACGGGAGTGGATATTATTTTGTCTCCTTTGGGAGTGCCTTCACGGATGAATGTCGGACAGATTTTGGAGACCCATCTTGGGTGGGCGGCGAGAGATTTGGGTTATCGGGTGGCGAGTCCAGTTTTAGATGGGGTGCCTGAAGAGATTGTGCGCCGCGAGCTTCTAAGGGCGGGTATGCCTCCTGACGGAAAGGTGACCCTTTATGATGGTCGCTCTGGTCAACCCTTTATGGAAAAGGTGACAGTGGGCGTGATTTATATGATGAAATTAAATCACTTAGTGGAAGACAAAATGCACCAACGTTCCATTGGACCTTATTCTTTAGTCACTCAACAGCCTTTAGGCGGGAAAGCCCAGTTTGGCGGCCAGCGCTTTGGGGAAATGGAGGTCTGGGCACTTGAGGCTTATGGCGCCGCCTACACCCTTCAGGAGATGCTAACGATCAAGTCTGATGATGTTTTGGGGCGTTCTAAAACTTATGAATCTATTATTAAGGGCGAGGAGATCCAACAACCGAATATACCCGAGTCTTTTAATGTGTTAGTGAAAGAATTGAAAGGTTTGTGCCTGAATGTAGAGTTGGTCGGGGCGGAAGATAAACCCCATTAGGGGAATCAGGAAGCAGGAATAGTGAATTATGAATGAATATTTTGATCAACTCAATTCATTATTCCCAATTCCCAATTCCTAATTCCTAATTATGATTCCTTATTTTATTTATGTATCTTCCCACAACCCATATAGCTTTCGGTGTCCTAGGTTCTATATTGAGCAGTTTTATTTTGAAGGTTCCCTTGACGCGTGAAATAGCGGTTCTCGGAATGATTACTTCTGTTTTTCCTGATATTGATTATGTATATTATTTGGCGCGTTTTGGCATCAGACCCGCAAAATATAGCCACGAGCACCGCCAGGTCCTAACCCATAGCCTCTCTCCTTATTTCGTTATCGCAGTTTTAATTTTTTTCTTTGGGAGCAAAGTTTGGGGCGTAACTTTTTTTCTTGCCTCTTTGTCACATTTAATCTTAGACAGTGTTCGTTCACCTTGGGGCATCCGTTGGTTTTGGCCGTTTTCCAACCGATATTACAGCTTGAATTTCAAGAGTGGTTTTCATGGCTTTACCAAAAAACAGTTAGACGAATTTACAAGTCAACGCAGCAATAAAGCCTGGGTAGACCGTTTCTTAAAATGGGATAATCCTTATTTTCTTTTTGAATTTTTAGTTATTATATTTTTAAGCGTATTCTTATTCTTTTTCTTCTTTAAATATTTTTAATTAAGATACAATTATCTATACCCCCACACCAAAATCTTTGGTGCGGGGGTATATCAACGTGTCTAATATTACCCCTTTTAGAGCAATTAAATTAAAACTCGCCTCTCCTGAAGAAATTCTTGCTTGGTCGTATGGAGAGATCACTCGTCCTGAAACCATTAATTATCGCACCGGTAAACCGGAAAAGGATGGTCTGTTTTGTGAAAAGATTTTTGGTCCCACAAAAGACTGGGAGTGTTATTGTGGTAAATACAAAAGGATCCGCTATAAAGGAGTTGTCTGCGACAAGTGCGGCGTGGAGGTAACCCGTTCCATTGTTCGTCGGGAGAGAATGGGGCATATTTCTCTAGCCGTCCCCGTATCCCATATTTGGTTTTTGCGTGGTGTGCCTTCCAAAGTTGGTTTGGTACTGAATCTCGGAGTACAGAGTTTGGAAAAAGTAGTCTATTTCGCAAGCTACATCATTACCAAAGTGTATAGAGAAGCGAGAGAAAAAGCGAGGGTGCAGATTAACAAAGAATTAAAAGTGAAACGAGAAGATATTATTCGCAGATATAAGGAAGTCGTTAGTTTATTAAAACAAGAGAAAGGCAAGGCACTCTCGCACCTCGAAACAAAAAGCAAGAGGGCAAAGATTGAGGCAGGATTTGATCAAAAGATTATTGCAAAACATAAAGAACGGGAAAAAGCCCTTGAAGAGTTGTCGGGCGCTGTGTTGCTTGCCCAGCGGGAGCTTGCTAGTATTAAACGTTTAGCCGTCATCTCTGAACTGCAATACCGGAATTTTTCCTTAAAGTATGGCGAGGTATTTGAGGCGGGGATTGGCGCGGGCGCAATCCGAGACATTTTAGCTAAAATTAATTTGGAGAAGTTGGCGCAAAAACTGAACATAGAGTTTAAAAAAGCATCTTCTACCGAGCAGAAGCGGCTTAAAAAAAGGATTTCTTTAGTAGAGGGTATGATTCGGGCTAAGATTCGTCCCGAGTGGATGATTCTAACCGAGCTTCCGGTCATTCCGCCTGATCTTCGGCCTATGGTCCAACTTGATGGAGGACGTTTCGCCGCTTCCGATCTTAATGATCTGTATCGGCGCATTATCAACCGCAATAATCGCTTAAAAAGATTGCAGGAATTAAATGCCCCGGAAGTAATCAGACGTAATGAGAAAAGAATGTTGCAAGAAGCAGTGGATGCTTTAATTGACAATGAAGCGCGGCACGGCAAGGTGGCCTCATCCACCACAGGGCAAAAAAGAATTTTGCGATCGGTGGCGGATATGCTCAAAGGCAAGCAGGGTCGTTTCCGGCAAAATCTTTTAGGGAAGCGCGTAGATTACTCTGGCCGTAGCGTAATTGTTGTGGGACCAAAACTGAAGTTGCATCAATGCGGCATTCCTAAAAAAATGGCATTGGAGCTTTTTAAGCCTTTTGTTATTTCTAAACTTATTCAAAAAGAATATACCCATAATGTCCGCTCGGCGGGTAAACTTTTAGAGTCTGGCACTCCGGAGGTCTGGGATATTTTAGAGGAGGTAATTCGCGATCAGTATGTTCTCTTGAATCGCGCCCCAACCCTGCACCGTTTGAGTATTCAGGCTTTTAAACCCATTCTTATTGAGGGTAAAGCAATTCAAATTCACCCTATGGTGTGCAGTGCTTTTAATGCTGATTTTGATGGCGATCAGATGGCAGTCCATGTTCCTTTGACGCGGATGGCACGGGAGGAAGCAAGGAAGATTATGCTTTCCTCGCGCAATTTACTCAAGCCGGCAACCGGCGAACCAATCACCACTGCTTCTAAAGATATCGTGTTGGGTTGCTATTATATGACTCGTGTCAGAGATAAAGTAAAAGGGGAAGGTAAGATCTTTGCCATGCCTTATGAGGCTTTATTGGCTTATGAGGAAGGGATTATAGATATTCAAGCCCTGATCTCTGTGCGAATTAAGTTAGGGGAAAGAATTCAAACATCCGCGGGTAGAATTATCTTCAATCAAATTTTACCTCCCGCTTTAAGGTTTCAGAATCAAGTCATGGATAAAAAGGCATTGAAAAATTTGATTGATTCCTGCCTGAAGAGATATGGTCGGCAACGAGCAGTGAAATTAATTGATGACATTAAAGACATTGGTTTTGAATATTTAACTCGTTCGGGGCTTTCTTGGGGAATGAATGACCTCCAGATTCCTGCCCGGAAAGGAGAAATTTTAAAAAAGGCGGATATAGAGGTAGACCAGATTTATAAGCAATTTAAGGAAGGGCTATTAACTGACGAGGAACGTTATACCAAGGTTTTAGAGATTTGGACTCGCACTAAGGATTTCATTACCAAAGAAGCCGGGAAAGCAATTGATAAATACGGGCCATTATACTCAATGTTGGATTCTGGAGCGCGAGGGAGCTGGAGTCAGGCTTCCCAAATGATTGGGATGAAGGGGCTCGTTGCTAATCCTGCCGGCAAAACTATTGAATTGCCGGTGAAAGATAGCTTTAAAGAGGGCTTTTCGGTATTGGAGTATTTCATTTCCACTCATGGCACGCGGAAGGGAATGTCGGATACTGCCCTGCGTACCGCCACCGCGGGTTATTTAACCAGAAGACTCGTGGATGTGGCGCAGGACATGGTGGTTCGGGATGGGGATTGCGGCGATACCAAGGGGCTTTTAATTACAAGAGAGGAAACCGAAGAAATGGGCGAGACCATTGCCAAAAGGGTAACCGGTCGGACCTCTTTAACTAATCTGCGCGATCCGAAAACAGGCGAGATCATTGTAAAAAAGGGCGATCTTATTGATGAGGAGCAAGTGAAAAAGATTGCTAAAATTGATCCCGACGAGTTCTATATCCGTTCGTCTCTCACTTGTAAAACAGTAAAGGGTATCTGTCAAAAATGTTATGGTTGGGATCTCGGGCACAAACAGTTGGTTAAGCTAGGGGAAGCGGTGGGGATTATTGCCGCTCAATCCATCGGGGAGCCAGGGACCCAGCTTACGATGCGCACCTTTCACACCGGAGGTGTGGCGGAAGGAGATATTATCCAAGGGTTACCTCGGGTGGAAGGACTTTTTGAGTGCCGACCCGTAAAAAATCCAGCAGTTATGGCGGAAGTGGATGGCATCGTGGATATTGAAAACCGCGGCGATAAAAAAATCGTCAGGATATTTACTAAAGACATCATCACTGATCGCTATTCGCTGCAAGGTAAAAAAGCAAGAGTAGAGAACGGTAGTTATGTGGAGGCTGGTGAGGAATTGGCTGTTTCGGATAAAGGTCAGAAGATTAAAGCTAAAGCTACTGGTATTGTGAAAATCCAAGGGGAAGAATTATCCGTAGTGAGAGAACAAAACGCGGCTCAAGAACATCTTTTACCTCTGGAAACACCTTTATGGGTGGAAAAGGGTCAGGAGGTTGCAAAGGGCGATCAGCTTACTGAAGGTTATTTAGACTTACGTAAATTATTTAAGGTTTCGGGCGCGGAAGCGGTGCAGAAATATATTATCCGTGAAGTACAGCGTATTTATTCTACCCAAGGTCAGGACATTAATGATAAACACATTGAAATTATCACGCGCCAGATGTTTTCCAAAGTAAGCGTGGAAAATCCCGGAGACTCCGATTTTATCCCCGGTGCTATCATGGATAAATTGCGTTTTGAACATGCGAATCAGGTATTAAAAAAACAAGGTCGCGAAGAGATTACAGGCGAACACCTTCTCTTGGGGATCACGAAGGCCTCCTTAAATACCGAAAGCTTTTTATCCGCTGCCTCCTTTCAAGAAACTGCTCGGGTGCTCATAGAGGCCGCGGTGATGAATAAAGAAGATAAACTGGAAGGATTAAAGGAAAACGTGATCATTGGTCGTTTAATCCCGGCGGGCACAGGTTTCAGAAGAGACGTCTAAAAGTCTTGTCCACCCACTAGAAAGCCACGGGTATAAACTTGTGAAACTTTACTGCCTTTTTATACCAAGCCTTTTTGTTATTATTGCGGTAATGTTTTTAAGGGTTTATATACGTTATCAAATTACAAAGCCTCTCCTTTTGGATTTAAAATAATTTAAAGTGCGCAACCTTTTTGCTAAAAAGAGGTTGTTTTTGTTTTTTAAAATAAAAAATGTTATAATTTATGTAATCCCTTTACCCCGTTAGAGAAAGCCCCCGACGAAGTCGGTGGTGGGAAAAATATAGACGCTGACGGTGGTTTAATGCCACCGTCAGCGGGAACCGTTAGCCCCGTTAGAAATAGATTTCTAAGCGGGGTTAGAGAACGAAGTTCTCTAACGGGGTTTACTTCTAACGGGGTTAATCGGTGGTCAATACTGATCTGATTTATTTGTTAAAAAACGGATTTTATGTTTCATTCTCCAAACGCGCGGCGCCGGGGCAGACCCAAAGGAACAAAAAGTAGAAGAAGGGGTCGGCCTCCGAAAAAACAAAGCATTATTCCAGAGAGCCATGAGGAATTAATTTCCCGCCTTGATCCTCGGATGACACGGGCAGTGGTTTTAATCTTGTTTTTTATAAGCGGCGCTCTAGGGGTTTTAAGTGTCTTTGGCCGCGCCGGCATTTTAGGACAATATTGTAAACTCCTTCTCATTAATCTTTTTGGCTGGTCTTATTTTCTTATCCCATTTTTTATTTTAATCTCGGCTTATTTTGTTTTGAGAGCTCAACATTATCATCTGCGTAAATGGAATTATCTCGGCGCGGCTTTGTTTTTAGTAAATTTAGTCGCTTTATTCCAGCTGATTTTAGCCCGCAATTTGGGTTTTCAGGAGATGAAAGGAATCGCCGGCGGCGGTTATTTAGGTTTTGCGGCCACCTTTTTGCCTCAGAAATTTTTAGGCCTCGGGGGTAGTTTAGTTTTGGTAGTTGGACTTTTTATTCTAGGCATCTTCTTGATGTTTAATATTTCTTTAAGGGGTGTGGTCCAAACTACAAAAGAGGGACTGGATAAAGCTCATTTATTGGGCGCGAAATTGAAATTCAGGCAAGGGGATGATGTCGCGATTAGGGATTTGGATGGCGAGCCGAATTTAATGAGCACCGCAGAGATTGAAAAAGCAATGCGGCGGGAACAAAAGAAAGATCGACCCCAGATTCATTTACCTGTGGATGTGGATTTAAAGATGACAAGCAGTAAAAGAGCAGAATCTCTCATTGATACTAGTTGGATTTTGCCCCCCCTTACTCTCCTTAAAGAAGCACGAGGCAAGCCAGTATCGGGTAACATCCGATTGCGCTCGCAGATTATTCAAAAGACCCTAGCGGATTTTGGCATTGCGGTGGAAATGGATCAGGTGAATATAGGGCCCACTGTGACCCAATACACCCTCAAGCCAGCTACGGGCGTGAAGCTTAGACAAATTACTACCCTCCAGAATGATCTCTCTCTCGCCCTTGCCGCTCATCCGATCCGTATTGAAGCGCCGATTCCGGGAAAGTCATTGGTGGGGATTGAGGTGCCTAACCAAGAGGTGGCTTTGGTGCGCCTTAAAGATATTCTTGTTTCTGATCAATTTTATGGTTTAAATTCTGATCTTAAGATTGCTTTAGGTAAAGATGTGGCGGGGCATCCGGTAGCAGTGGACTTGGAAAGAATGCCTCATCTTTTAATTGGGGGAGCGACTGGTAGCGGCAAGTCCGTATGTTTAAATGGCATTATTTTAAGCCTTTTGCATCAGCGTTCGCCGCGGGAGTTGAAATTCATTCTCGTGGATCCTAAAAGAGTGGAGATGACCAGTTATAATGATCTCCCTCATCTTTTGACGCCCGTCGTTACAGAGCCTAAAAAGACCGTTAATGCTTTAAAATGGGCTGTTAAAGAGATGGACCGCCGTTTTCAAATTTTGTCGGAAGCAGGGAAGAGAAATATAGGAGGCTTTAACGCGGCTTGCGTTCCGGAAGAACGTTTACCTTATATTGTAGTTGTTATTGATGAACTAGCCGATTTAATGGCTGTGGCCGCTAATGAGGTTGAAGCCGCTATTGTGCGGCTGGCGCAAATGGCACGGGCGACTGGAATTCATCTTATAGTTGCCACTCAAAGACCCTCGGTGGATGTCATCACAGGCCTAATCAAAGCTAATATTACGAGTAGAATTGCTTTTAATGTCGCGAGCCACATTGATTCGCGGACGATTATTGATACCGCGGGCGCGGATAAACTCCTTGGTAATGGTGATATGCTTTATATTTCTTCCACGGAGAGTAAACCTAAACGGATTCAAGGCGCTTTAGTATCGGATTCAGAGATTGAGGGAGTGGTGAAATTTTTAAGCAAGCAAGAGGAGCCCGAGTTCAATCCTGAAATAACGGAAAAACAGGGCCGTTTGAGTTTTGGGGGTATTCCCCTGCCCGAGGGGGAGGGAGAAATTGATGATGAGTTGTTTGGAGAGGCAAAAAATTTAGTGATTCAATCCGGCAAGGCTTCAGCTTCTCTTTTACAACGTCGCTTAAAGGTGGGTTATGCCCGCGCCGCCAGACTTTTAGATTATTTAGAGGAGCAGGGGATTGTGGGACCGTCAGATGGCGCTAAGCCGAGGGAGATTTTGGTAAAAGGGAATGTGCAGATTATTGATGCCAACGGCGAATCACAAAATACAGCAAAACAGGTCTTGCGAGAGGATTTGGAACGGATTAAGACTTTTGAAGATGAAGAAGGGAATAATGGGAATTATTAATACGCGAATCAGGAATTTTGAATTAGGAATCAGGAAGTTAAAAAAATCGGGCAAAAGCCCGATTTTGTGGTTTGGTTAATATAAAGCATTTGAAACAGTAAAGAGTGATTTTTGCAGTAACTCTAGCGGAGAATCAGGATTTTTTTGGGTGTTGAAACGGTAGGTTATTTCAGTAATATATTCAGGCATCTTAACAATAAAAAAAGACCCCAGTTTGGGGTCTCGAGGAACATCATTTTGATTATTTTTCTTCGCTCTTAGAGAGTTCGCGCACCTCTTTGATCCAACGAGGTAGATTTTCGTCCATATACCGCCGAAGTTCTTCTGTAGTCATTATGAACGGTATCTTTCCTTCTGGGGGTGTACCCTCTAGTTTGCTAATTTTTTCTGCTAAACTCTCTAACCCTCCTACTATTTTAGAGAGTAACTCTGGCACTTTCGTGGCGATTATTTCCAGATAGCCCTCTTGAGTTCCTGTTTCAGTTAGTTCCTGTGTAAAGTCACTGGCTATTTTTTGTAGTTCCTGTGCTTCTTTCTTCAAAACTTCAATGTCCATTATTTAACCTCCTTATTTGATTCTTTTCGCGCTCGCGCGAATAAATTCCAGAAACAACGGATGTGGACGCAGGGGTCGGGAAGTAAATTCGGGGTGAAATTGGGTACCCAAGAAGAAAGGATGCGAGGCGAGTTCAATAATTTCTACGAGATTTCTTGCCGGGTTAATTCCGCTTACCACTAATCCCTTCTTCTCTAATATTTTACGGTACTGATTATTGAATTCATAGCGGTGGCGGTGGCGTTCCGTGATTTGGGTTTTATCGTAAGCGTGTCGCGCGATTGTGTTTGGCAGAATCTCGCACGCATAATTGCCCAGACGTTGCGTGTCCCCGTATTTTTTGTTTTTTAAAAATTCTTTTTGTTCGCTCATTAAGCTAATTACAGGATAAGGGGTTTTAGGATTAATTTCAGTGGTGTGGGCATTTTTCATCCCCGCCACATTGCAGGCAAATTCTACAGTGGCTAGTTGCATGCCGTAGCACAAGCCCAAGAAAGGAATCTTATTTTCCCGCAGATATTGAATAGCCAAAATTTTTCCATCCACTCCTCGCGAACCATACCCGCCGGGCACGATGACGCCATCGTAATTTTTTAGCTCGGATAAATCTTTGGGGTTTTTCTCATATTTTTCACTGGCAAGCCATTGAATAATTGGTTTTAAATGATTAGCCCAAGCGGCGTGTTTTATTGCTTCTATTACCGAGATGTAAGAATCTTCCAGCGTAAAATCGCCGGTTTGAAAATATTTTCCCACAATACCAATTTTTACCTCCCTTTTGACATTTTTAATTGTCTGCACTAATTTTCTCCAAGCTGTAAGGTCGTTCTTTCTTGGTTTAAGATGAAAGTGGGCGAGGATTTTTTCGCCTAATTTTTGTTCATCCAGAATGAGGGGCACCTCATAGATTGATTCTACATCCGGGTTAGAAATTACGTGTTCCTTAAGCACGCTGCAAAAGACGGAAATTTTGTCTTTCCTTTTCTCGTCTAAAGGTCGGGCAGCGCGGCCAATTACAAAATCGGGCTGGATACCCGCGGCATTTAAAGTGCGGACAGAATATTGGACAGGCTTGGTTTTCATCTCTCCTACAGTAGAGGGAATAGGGAGGTAAGAAACATGGACATGAGAGACATGTTTGGGGTCTTCCCATTTCATCATCCGATTTGCCTCTAAGAAAAGCACCCCTTGATATTCGCCGACCGTGCCTCCAAGTTCAATAATCACAAATTCAGCTTTAGCTTTTTTTCCCGCTTCCTTGACGCGGCAAATAATTTCTTCGGGAACGTGAGGTACCACTTCCACATCCTCCCCATCATATTCCAGATTCCTTTCGCGGTGAATTACCGCCTCATAAATTTGACCAGTGGTTAAGAAATTGGAAGTGTTAAGGTCTGTTTCTGTAAATCTTTCATAAGAGCCAATGTCCTGATCAGTTTCAATGCCGTCCTCGGTGACAAAGACTTCACCATGTTCAGTCGGTCGAATCGTGCCCGCGTCAATATTAACATACATTTCGCATTTGACATTGGTGACACGATAGCCCTTTGCTTGTAAAAGTTTAGCAATGGAAGCCGCCGTAATCCCTTTGCCTAGGCTAGAGATTACGCCGCCGGAGATGAAAATGTATTTAGTGGTCATAGTATAAGATTGTAATGCGTAACATGTAATAATTGCTAAATCGTTAGCAACCAATTTTTATCCGTTACTCATTACTGTTTATATTTTAATTTTACAAAATATAAAAACCCTTAATTATAGTTGAAATTATTTACAGGGTTTTTTTTAATTCTTATATTTGATTCTAACTTTATTTTATTTGTGTTAAGATAAAAAGTCAAGGGTTCATCAATAGCGCGATCGGGCGGACACATTGGTCCGCCCCTACGGGGGTCACCTCGGCTGTAGGGGTTGACCCATGTGTCAACCCGAATGACTTTTGCCAATGATTCTTTAAAAAGTTAAAATGGTAATAGGGATTTAGAATATTTAAAACAATGACCAGTTTTAGTTCTAAAAAAATTCAGGGGGAAACCTTTGGCGAGATTTTAAAGAAGAAAAGAAAGAGCATGGGTTATACCCTCAAGCAGGTTTCGCATCGCCTCAAGATTAACTTCGGTTATCTTAAAGCTTTAGAGGCGGAAAGTTTGCAGGGATTGCCTCCTCCTGTTTATGTGCGGGGTTTTTTAAAACATTATGCTCGTTTTTTAGGGCTTCCAGAGGAGACAATTTTACGATATTATAGGACAGAGCGGAATATTTTAGATAATCTTCATCCGGAGGCAAATCTGGTTTATCAAAGTAAAATCAAGAGAGTTTCTCTTTTGAATATCAGCCCAAAGGCAGTCAAGCTCGGTTTTATCGCCTTAGGGATAGTGATGTTTTTTATCTATTTGGGATGGGAGCTCTCGGGGTTCTCTGCCCCGCCGTCACTGAAGATTATTTCTCCGCAGGAGAACGAAAAGGTGACTACCGACTCTGTGGTGGTTGCAGGGGAGAGCGAGAAAGAGGCAGAGGTTTTTATCAACGGTCAGCCGGTTTTTGTGGATCAGGAGGGCAATTTTCGGGAGCAGATTATTCTCAACGCAGGCGTGAACCCCATTGAGATTTTAGCGCGGAATAAAATAGGGCGGGAACGTAGAGTAGCAAGGAATGTTTTAGTTTATTTGCCGGCGAATGTGGGCGCCGTAATGGACGCAGTGAAAGAAAATAAGGAGGAAAAACTCCAAGAATTATCCTTGCTTGTTAAGATTAAGGAGGGTGCGACTTGGATTTCAGTAGATACGGATGGGACTAATGTTTTTCAGGGGACAATGTTGCCGGAAACTTCACGGGAGTTTAAGGCGCGCGACAAAATCACGATTACCTCTGGGCGCGCGGGTAATACTTATATTGTCTTCAATGGTCAGGATTTAGGAAGTTTAGGTGAAGATGGGGATGTGGTCCGAAATGTAGAATTCACAAAGGATCTTAAAGTACCAGATAAAACACAATCAAATTAATTTTATGCCTCACAAAATTAAAGTGAAAAACCTGGAGAAGATATTCAATTTTTTACATCAGGTGGAACACTTAAAATCTACCTTGAGATATACCTCGCTTGCGAGTGGACGCAAGGAATCCAGCGCAGAACATTCTTGGCGATTAGCTTTGATGACTTTCCTTGTCGCTGAAGCATTAGAATTGGATTTAGACAGTAATCACGCTGTCAGGGTCGCCCTTGTTCACGATGTTGCTGAATCCGTCACGGGAGATATTGATGCTGTTAAAATTGGTAGAAAGGAATTTTCCGAAGAAGAGAAACATCGTCTTGAAATGCAAGCGATTAAAAAGATCAAAAACAAATTACCCCTAGAACTTGGCCGCGAAATTCATAATTTATGGTTTGAGTATGAGAAAAGTTTAACCCCGGAAGCAAAATTCGTAAAGGCGCTGGATAAGTTAGAGACCTTAACCCAACTTGCAGAGGCAGGTTATAAAACTTACGACGCGCCAGAGTTTATCGCGAATTATGCTGATTTGAGTGTGCAGAATTTTTCTGCTTTAAAGGGAATGTTGAAGATTGTGAAACGCAAACTCAAAGCAGAATTTAGGAAAGGGAATATTCCTTGGAAAAAGGAGTATAATGCTTACCCTTAATTTCAAGTAGTTGCTTTCTGATGTTTTGTGGGTTATAATAAATTAATCTCTTTTTTATTCTCTTTTCTTTTAGGAGGGGAGAAGTAATAAAATGGCAAAAAATCAAACTGTGGAGGATGGCAAAACTCGCGCCGTGGAAGCGGCAGTAACCCAAATCAAAGAAAGATTTGGCGAAGGCTCGATTATGAAATTCGGGGAAGCAAAAATTATGCAGATTGAGGCGATTCCGACCGGCTCGGTTTCTTTGGATATCGCCTTGGGCATTGGCGGCGTGCCGCGAGGACGGGTGATTGAAATTTTTGGCCCCGAATCTTCAGGTAAAACCACGCTCGCCCAGCATATCGTCGCCAATGTGCAAAAAAGAGGCGGGGTGGCGGCTTTTGTGGACGCTGAACATGCTCTTGATCCTGATTATGCCAAAATGATTGGCGTGAATATTAATGATCTTTTTATTTCCCAACCAGATACGGGTGAACAGGCTTTAGAGATTGTAGAAACTTTAGTCCGTTCTAACGCTATTGATGTGGTGGTAGTGGACTCGGTAGCAGCCCTTACTCCTCGGGCCGAAATTGAAGGCGAGATGGGGGATAGCCATATGGGTTTGCAAGCGCGTTTAATGAGTCAGGCATTAAGGAAACTCACTGCGGCCATCTCTAAATCCAAAACCACGGTGATATTTTTAAATCAAACACGGATGAGGATCGGCGTTTTTTTTGGTAATCCCGAGGATACAACGGGCGGCAAGGCTCTCAAATTTTATTCTTCCATTCGCATTGAACTTCGGCGCGCGGCGCAGATTAGACAAGGTGATAAGATTATCGGTAACCGCGTTAAAGCGAAAGTGGTGAAGAATAAAGTAGCGCCGCCATTCCAGACCTGTGAATTTGACATTATGTATAATGAAGGGATTTCTTATGTAGGGGATTTGATTGATATGGGTGTACTTTATAAAGTTTTAACTAAAAGTGGTTCCTGGTATCAATTAAATGAGGAGAAGCTGGGACAAGGCAGAGAGACGAGCAAGCAATATTTGAGAGTTAACCCCAAGGTCGCGGAGGTGATTCAGAAGAAGATTTGGGAGAGGGTGAACGAGCAAAGAAAGGCAGAGGTTTAGGTTGTGGATAACTTTGGGAATTTATAATTCCTAATTGTTCTAATTTCCCCGCCCGCCTTGCCTGAAGCGCAAGCGCTTGAGCGGGCAGGTAATCAATGGCCAAACCCCAATGACCAATATCTAAGTTTTTGGAGGTCAAGCGTCTAAAGATCCCTTCGGGTCTGAACGACCTTCGGACTGAAGTCCTCGGGACTGTCTAAAGATCTGGCGTAGCCATGAAAGTCTGGCATAGCCATGAAAAGCTTGACACGAGTAATTGTCCGCCTAAGGCGGACTTCCAAAGCGCGAAACGGTTGATTAGACTAATTAGAAATTTTAGAATTCAATCCAATTAAAAAAATAACCTTTAAGCAATGTTAGGTTACTTAGTTTTGTTATGAAAAAGTCTACGCTCGCTCTACATACTCCCCTGTTTCCGTATTTACCCTTACTTTATCTCCTTTCTTAATGAACAGGGGAACGGTTAGTTTGGCGCCTGTTTCTAAGGTGACCTGTTTGGTCCCTCCTTGAGCTGTGTCGCCGCGCACATCCGGAGGCGCGTCAGCGACTTCAAGCGCTACTTTCAGAGGGAGGTCAATTGTTATTGGTTGACCTTTAAAGATTAAGACGTCAGCACTTGTTCCTTCTTTAAAAAATTGCGCCTTCAGACCGATTTCTTTTTGTGAGAGACCAAACTGTTCATAAGTCGTTTCATCCATAAAATAGAAAATTTTACTGTCTTTGTATAGAAATTGAACTTTATTTTTAGTGATATCCGGCTCTTGGAATTTATCGTTGCCCTTAAAGTTTTTACTAAGGACGTTTCCCTTGATGAGATTCTTCAACCTTGTTTGTTGCACTGCGCCGCCGCGGCCCAATTTAACATGTTGTGAAGCAATCACTGTGTAAGGCTCACCATTGTATTCAATATTAGTGCCGATTTTTAAATCATTAATATCCAGCATAAATTTATTCCCATGTTAATAGAACCTCATTAGATAGTAAACCCCGTTAGAGAATCTCATTCTCTAACCCCGTTTAGAAATTTATTTCTAACTGGGCTAACGGTTCTCTCAACTTAAGGTGGCATTAAACCATTATCAGCTTTACCCACAACCCCATTACAAATCAATTTGTAATGGGATGAATTTTCTCTAACGGGGTAAACCCGAGTGGGTTATGGGCAGGGTTGAATTGGTCATTCCTTGGAAGTAAGTAATATCACATCATCCCACTTCTGACGCGGACTGCGTCACGCCGAAGGCTCTAACTTCGTCCTGCCGAAGGCGGAGTCTTATTGAATTGTGTAAGGTAGAAGGGCCATCAAGCGAGCATTTTTAATTGCGCGCGCTAATTTGCGTTGATGAAATGAACAAGTGCCTGTTCTTTTTTTGGGTCTGATTTTACCATAATTAGACAAGCACCGTTTGATTAACTCTATATTCTTGTAATTAATAATTTTTTTGGGGTCAACACAAAAACGACAATATTTTTTAGGTTGCATAAATGATTTAGTAACTAGTAATCAATAATCCGTAATTGGTAAAATATTAAAATAGTCACTAATTACTAGTACAATTTATTAGTTACTTTTTTAAAATGGTATATCTTCAATGCTAATACCTTCGTCTTCTTCCTTTTTTTCTGGAGCGCGCGGTTTCGCCTCCGGTTCTGGTGTTATTTGTTCATTCTCCGCTTCTTTGGTCAAATCATCTTCCACATTAATGGTGGGGATTTCGGAATCGGAGGCGGGGGGAGTTACCGTGGCGGCAGGAGCGGGTGTAACTTGCGGAGTAGGATAGGGAGACCTTCCTTGGGTGCGCGGCGGGGATAACATAATCATATCTCGGGCTATAATCTCGGTGCGATAGCGCTTGATGCCGTCTTGACCTTCCCAGTCATGGGTCTGGAGCGAGCCTTCAATATAAATCCGGTCCCCCTTCTTTAAATACTGGCCGCAAATATCGGCTAATTTGCGCCAAGCGACAATATTATGATATTCAACAGTCTCTTGTTTTTGACCTTGCGCGTTTGTCCAGACGCGGTTGGTAGCAACACCAAAATTAGCCACCGCGTCTCCTGAAGGGATGTTGCGGGTTTCCGGATCGCGGGTTAAGCGCCCAATAATCATTACTTTATTGAGATCCATTTTATTTGTACTACCTCCTTGTTGTTTTGAATTAAAAAATTAGATATTTCAATATTGAAAATACTGATATCAAAGATACTGATTGAAAATAGTGAGGAACAAACTACAAAGGAAGTAAAAGAAGTACTGAAGTATTTTAAAGCACTTCTTCTTTTAAAATTTCTTCCAATTTTTTATCCAAGTCTTCCATTTCAGCTTTAGGTTTTTTGGAAGTTTTAGAGATTTTTTTCTTCTCGGAGGGCTTTTCTTCTTGGGGAAGAGAGACTAATTTTTTAGCCTCTAGCTTAGGAAGAGCGGGTTCAACTTGTTCTATAATTTTTCCCCTTTCTTCCCTTTGAATGACAGCTTCTTTTTCCTCTGTGACTGTTGTGATTAAAAATCTTAAGAGATGAGTCACAGATTTCAGTTTTTTATCTAAAGAATCTACTTGATCTTTATTTAATTTAAACCAGGTGATATGATAATAACCTTGTTTAAAGTGTTCAATCTTGTAAGTCAAATCTTTTAGTCCCCAATATTCTTCTTTTTCAATCTCACCACCCAATTCTTTGATTATATTATTTGCTTGGGTAATTTTTTCTGCCGTTTCCTTTTCAGAAACTTGTGGCGAAAAAAGATACATTATTTCGTATTTGGGCATTATTTTCCCTTTATTTTTAACAATATTTATATGATAAATAATAGCAGAGAAATTTTAAAAAAGCAAGAATAATATCTAAATCTGGACTTTGGAATTTGAAATCTAGATTAAAGTTCTTTCTATAAAAAATCTATATTTTGGATTCAAGATTGAAGATTCTGTCTTTTTTCTTGCTAAAATCATTAAAAGAGAGTATAGTATTTTTATTAAAATTTAACTTTGAGATTTTTAAAGTAAAAAATATGAAAATCAACCCTTTTGTTTTCAGAAACTATGATATTAGGGGCATTGTGGGTAAAGATCTAGATAGTGAGAAAGTATATGCAATCGCCAAGGCGTATGGAACCTTTTTACAGAGAAGAAAAATACATCAGGCAGTAATTGGCAGAGATTGTCGGGTAAGTGGAGAAGAATTTAAAAAAGTATTTATTAAAGGTCTTAGAGAGACGGGTATTGATCTTATTGATATTGGTATGGTGATGACGCAAATGATGTATTATGCGCAATACCGTTTCCAGACTAATGGCGGGGTAATGATTACGGCCTCTCATAATCCATCCAATTTTAATGGATTTAAGTTGGGAATTGGTTTTTCTTTAACAACTGGGCCGGAGGAAGTGCAGGAGATAAAAAAAACTACTCAAACCGAGCGGTATTACGTTTCAAAAAAGAAAGGTTCTATCACAAAAGCTGACATCAGAGAAGATTATTTTAATGATGTTCTGAAACGCCTTCGTTTAAAGCGAAAGTTTAAGATTGTCGTTGACTTTAGACATGGGACGCCTGCTATGTATGTCCCCGAACTTTTTAAGAGGGCAGGCTGTAAACTTGTTTTGCGCAGAGAGAATGTGGATGGCAATTTCCCGGCAGGGACCCCGGATCCCACTGATGAAAAGTTTATCAGGGAACTTGGCAAGGTTGTCGTTGAAGAGAAAGCCGATTTAGGACTTGCATTTGACGGTGATGGCGACAGAATAGGAATGGTGGATGAAAAGGGAAATATTTTATGGAATGATGTCGTGGTGGCAATTTTCGCGCAAGAAATATTAGAGAGATTTCCTAATTCAAAAATTATTTATAATACGCTTTGTTCACAGGTGGTTCAGAAAGTTATAAAGCGGAATGGCGGCATCCCGGTGATGTGGAGAACCGGGCACTCATTTATTAAGAAGAAAATAGCCGAAGAGCAAGCCGCATTTGGAGGAGAGCTTTCCGGACATTTTTTCTTTAATGATAATGCCTATGGTCACGACGATGGAACATACGCCGCATTGAGGATTTTAGAGTATTTATCTGATAAAAAGCTTTCGTTGAGTAAATTGTATAAAAGTTTTCCGCGATATATTTCCTCGCCCGAGATTAAGATTGGATGCGCGGATGAGCAAAAAGTCGCTGTTGTCGCGGATATTGCTAAAAGGTTTAAAAAGGATTTTCCGAACGCAAAGATTACTGACGCGACAGTTATTCCCGGAGATGATGGAACGCGCGCTGACTTTAATGATGGTATGATGATTTTTAGATATTCCCAAAATGGCCCATATATTACGATTAAATTTGAAGCGCGGGATCAGAAAATTTATGACAAGCGGAAAAAATATGTCCGGGAAATGCTGGAAAGATATCCTGAAATAATCTGGAAAGACCAGTTATGCGTTAATCTTGAATCACTTCAGTAGGTTTAAAAAATACATTAGTAGATTACTTTATTCTTGTAAAGAAGTTGATTGGGGTTTTGGGGTAAATGTGGAGAGTTTAAAATAAACCAACTATTCTTTTAGAGGGTAATTGGTTAGGCTCGCTAGGGTCACTGAAACTCAAGGAGGGCAGATGATGAGCGAGAAGAAGATAGATCAAGATACACTGGAGAGAATGTATACTATCCTTTCAGAAGCAGGATTAGCTGACGAATTTATAGTTATATTGAAGATGATCGGCGAAACAGGTTTCACCTTAACTGAACGTGCTATTGTCTCTACTATAAATTCCTTTGTATTTAATAAGGAGAAGTTCCATAAGGAAGTTGTGGATAAATCTCTTGACTCTATTATAGAGTATGATAAAGTATGATAGTATCATATTAAATCATACTTTTTTATTATGTTTTATTATGTCATTGCGAGGAGTGAGCGGAGCGAGCGACGCGGCAATCTCATCAATAATGAAAGATGTACTGACTTAATATCACTATTTATAAGATTGCTTCGTCGTCCGCCTTAGGCGGACTCCTCGCAATGACTTTCTAATGCTATGTCTCGGGAAAGATTAACAATTACCATTAACAAACGGCTCATCGGTTTATTAGACGATTTTATTGATGGTGAAAAGATCCGCAACCGTTCGCACGCGATTGAGTATCTTTTGAGTAAAACGCTGGCGCCTAAGGTTTCGCGCGCGATTATTTTAGCGGGCGGCCAAGGCTTGAAGATGCGGCCTTTTACCTATGAAATGCCGAAGTGTTTGATTCCAGTGCGCGGCAAGCCGCTTCTTGAGCACACTTTGGATTTATTAAAGAAATATGAAATCCGCGACATTGTCATTACGATCGGACACCTAGGAGAGAAGGTGCGGAATCATTTTGGCGACGGCTCGCGATTTGGGGTAAAAATTATTTACGCGGATCAAGGAGAGGGTTTTCGGGGGACGGGCGGCGCTTTGAAAGTGGCAAGGAATCTAGCGGGATGTCCTTTTTTACTTTTTTATGGAGATGTCTTAGCGGGTATTGATTTAAATGATTTGATTGACTTTCACAAAAGCCATGGCAAAACAATGACGATGGCTTTAACGAGCGTGGAGGATTCATCGGTTTGGGGAGTGGTGCAGCTCCACGGCACTCAAATCCGGGACTTTGTGGAAAAGCCTAAACAGAGCCAGAGATTATCGCGGCTTATCAACGCTGGTATTTATGTCGTGGAGCCTAAGATTTTTGATTATTTCCCCAGAAAAAATATTTTTCGTTTGGAGGAAGACGTTTTTCCTAAACTCGCGCAAAGCGATGAATTGTATGGTTATCCTTTTGAGGGTCAATGGTTTGACATTGGCACGCCCGAAATCTACGCGCGGGTGATCAAGGAGTGGAATGGGATCAAATAAATGAAAAATTGTCTCGCTATGCGAGATTTGGCGGAGCCAGAAAAATGAAAAATGCAAAATTGCAATGCAAAATTTAAAATTGAACAAGAGACTTTTTTAAATTGCAGAATTGTATTTTTTATTTTTTGATCAGTTCTTTTGAGCGGGTTTAAATCTCCGATTTGAACCAAAACGGTTCTTTATAGTTTATGATTTGGTGGTATTGGATTTTACCCTATCTTAGATAAGGGAGGTGCGCGATGAGTTCTTTTGAAGAAGTCAAACAAAATGTTTTAGAACAAATCAACCATCTTGTATCAGTAAGCTGTGATAATCAAATAAAGATTTGTTCTCTACGACAGCTAAATACAAACGCTAGGTTTAGAGGCGGCAGTTGCCCTGGAGCAAAGAGTGTTTGTGACGATGTGGAAGGCACTTCTTCTATCCAAGGGCTGAAAGATAGTTTAGGCAGTCTAATGTGCGTTCAAACAATGTTTGGACATATTTTAAAGGAGGGCGAGTAGTGGGGGGAAAAATTTTTGACATTTTGCCTAAAAGGTCAATAAAGAATATTAGTGTCGGGGAGATTAAGATGACACTAATTGAGCTGCAAAATGCAGGAATAAAAACTTTTCTGGGTTATAACATAGAAGTTTTGTTAGGGGTATCGGTTTCAGAAGAAGGGGTGCAAGATGAACTTGGGAAAGTATATAGAGAATCTCAAGAACGATCTTGAGAATGGGGGCGTGGCAGATGATTCGGTCGCTGTACTTTGTTATATTACAGCAGCGAATCGTGCTAAAGAAGTTATCCAAGCAGGCGGACCAGAAAAAGAGACTGCTCAAAATTTTCTAGATCTTTGTATGCAGTCAGACTGTGAAGGTTTAAAATCTATAGTTAGTTCTTTTGTTTGAAATCAAAAAGACCGTGTGTATTGTTTTTTTATCACATGGTCTATTTTTTTAGAGATTTTAGATTTTCAATTTTAGATTTTAGATTACCTCACCCCAATTTTTTTCCGTATTTCTTGTAAATTTTTCCCCGCGATTTCGCGCGCTCTTTTCGCGCCTTCAATCAAAATATTTTTTACCTCTTCGGGTCTTTGTTTCAACTCTGTATATTTTACACGCATATCGCCAAGGTGCAAGGCAATGTTTTGAGCCAAGATTTTTTTGCATTCCACGCAGCCCAAATTTCCCGAACAGCAATCTCTTTCAATGGTTTTTACCAAATCGGGGAGGGAGAATAATTTGTGCAAGGCAAAGATATTGCATTTTTCCGGATGTCCCTTATCGCCCTTTTTAATCTTTTTGGGATCCGTAAAAGCATTGCGCAATTTAGCGTCAATTTCTTCTTGGGATTCAAAGAGCCCAATGTAATTATTTAAGGTTTTGCTCATCTTGTTTTTACCGTCTAAACCCATAATCCGCGGCATCTCGGTTTTTAGGGTTTGGGGCAGGGGAAAGGTTTCACCGAAACGTTTATTAAAGCGCTCGGCGATAAAGCGAGTAAATTCCAGATGAGGATCTTGGTCTTCGCCTACAGGAACGGCATCGGTTTTGTAAGCTAAGATGTCGGCCGCCATTAAAACAGGGTAAGAAAGCAGGGCTAAATTTAGATTATCCGGAAATTGCGCTTTTTTTTCTTTATAAGTGGGCATTCGTTCTAACATCCCCAAGGGAGTGAGCGCTCCCAGAATCCAAGCAAGTTCAGTTTGCTCCGGGACATAAGATTGGACAGTCAAAATGGATTTTTGGGGGTCAATACCGCAAGCGAGAAGACCAGTAGCCATCTCCAGAATTTCTGGACACAAGGTTTTTGGCTCAAAAGGGGTGGTTAAGCCATGGTAGTCCACGACTTCAAATATGCATTGGTATTGATCTTGCAGTTCCACCCAATTTTTAATTGCGCCGAAATAATTGCCTAAATGCAAAGTACCCGATGGTCTGATGCCTGAAAATAATTTTTTTTCCATATTTTTTGAATTAGTTGCGCGCTAGTCAAGCGACTATTCTTTTTTTCAGCTAATATCACGCAGGATGACCATTTCAAAATTTCTGATTCCTTATTTTACTACGCTCCAATAATCACAGGTAAAATCATTGGCCGGCGCTCTGTGCGCTTAAACAGATATTCACCGATTTCTTCCCTGATTCGTGATTTGATGTAAGCCTCATTCACGCTTAAGTCCTTTTTACCTTTTATGTCCACAATCTTTTTTATTTGATTTTTAACTTCTTTTAGTAGTTTATCAGATTCTTTCATATAGATAAAGCCGCGGGAGACAATATCTGGTTCGCCAATTAAAGCGCCGTTATCCTTGTTGACAGTGATAATCACCACGAACATTCCATCCTTGGCCATTTGTTGGCGGTCGCGCAAGACCACATGGCCGACATCGCCGACACCGAGGCCGTCAACTAGGACATAGCCAGAGGGCACTTTATCTTTTAAGATAAGCCCTTTCTGTTCTTGGTCCACGTTCAGGATTTGACCATTCTCCATAATAAAAATATTTCCGCTCGGTATGCCCAGTTCCCGGGCAATCCAAGCATTATTCACGAGCATATGATGCTCTCCGTGAATTGGAACGAAATATTTAGGCTTCAGAAGCGAGAGCATCAGTTTCATATCTTCTTTATGGGCGTGCCCTCCGGTGTGAATGTCCATAATTTTTTCATAAAACACGCGCGCGCCTAGGCGGAAGAGGTTATCCATCATATTATAGATGGAGCGTTCATTTCCCGGGATGGGAGATGAGGAGAGGATAATGGTGTCCCCTTTGTGGATTTTAATCTCTCTATGTTCTTGGCGGCTCATCCGGGCGAGGGCGGATGACTCTTGACCTTGACTTCCTGTAGCCACAATCACCACTTTGTTATCGGGTAAGCTTTTGGTTTGTTTTAAGCTAATTACTGTGTCGGGAGGAATTTTTAAGTAGTTAAGGCGCACAGTAATTTCTACCGCTTTTTCCAGCGACATTCCAGAGAAGGCGACTTTGCGGCCGGTTTGATAAGCAGAGTTAACAGCCTGTTGAATTCGGCTGATTAAAGTAGAAAAGGTGGCCATAATAATGCGTCCTTTAGCGGTTTCAAAGATGCGGTGCAATGTTCTGCCAATCTTTTTTTCAGAGATGGAGTGGCCTTCCTTTTCGGCGCTTGTGGAGTCGCACATCGCGACAAGGACACCTCTGCCCCCCAGAAGGGCGATGCGCGAGAAGTCGCTCGGTTTTTCGTCAACAGGCGTGTAATCAAATTTAAAATCGCCAGTCGTCACGCACAGCCCGACGGGGGTGTAGATGGCGATGCCCACACCATCCGGAATATTATGATTGACGCGAAAGAATTCTAATTCAAAATTGCCGATCCGGATATTGTCATTGACCGTGAAGATATTAAGACGCGCCTTTCGGTCCATTCCAAATTCTGCCAAGCGATCGCGGATGAGCTCAATGGTGAGGGGTGTACCGTAAAGGTAGGGGTTACCTAGTTTTTCCAAAAGATAAGGGACCGCCCCAATATGATCCAGGTGACCATGCGTAAAGATTATGCCGCGAATTTTATGCTTGTTTTTAACGAGGTAAGAGATATCCGGGATTACATAGTCAATACCGAGCATTTCTTCATTCGGAAACATTAGCCCCATATCAATTATGATAATATCATTCCCATATTCAAAAACCGTCATATTTTTACCCACCTCCTCCAAGCCGCCTAAAGGAATAATTTTTAGGTTTGAGTCTTTAGGTTCGGAAGAAGGGGGAGACGGAATAGACTTGATGGCGGGCGGAGGTGTGGGTAGGGGTTTGGTGGTAAATTTTGGTTTTTTGTGGTTAGGCATAAAAGTAGTTAAAAATGTAAATATCAAAAATAAAAATAACAAATCAAAATGTAAAAAGAGAAAAATTTTAAAATTTTACATTGTCTCGCTTCGCGAGATCTCGTCATGGCTACGCCAGATCTTTAGACGAAGCGATGATCATTTTACATTTTGATTTTTGCATTTTGCATTTCCTTTATGCTGGGAGGGAGATTTGAACTCCCATGGTATTGCTACCGCTAGCCCCTGAAGCTAGTGCGTCTGCCAAATTTCGCCATCCCAGCAATTTTTTGAAAAGGCGCGTCACAGCAGTGATTTTCAGGCAAGCATCGCGATTTTCTGAAGATCTCGCGCAGCGATGACAAGAAGAGAGGTTAGAATAAACCCTTGCAATTTTGGTAATCAATTAATTATTTTTTGTTTTTTATTTAAAAGGGGAGGATAAAACGATTTTACCCACACACCAGAAAGCCACCGGTGCCCGGCCTTCGCAGCCGAAGTGCCGGCTTTAAGTCGCCGACGCTCCATAGCTTTGGCGACGGAGCGCGGAGTAGGCTAAACCCGTGGATGAATGGTGGCTTTCTGGTGAGGGGTTTCGCTCCACGAAATCCCATTATAAAAAGATGCTACGGGCTTAAAGACCCGTGGAGCTTCATTTGTCTTGGCGTAAGAGTTGCCTTTTTTGTTCTATATACCAGTGGGAGAGTCCCGCAAAACGCTCGTAAGGGAAGACGACCTTTTCAGTTTCAATACCTTTGATTTTTTTATTCACGCCGCAGAGATAAATGGATCTATAGAGAGGAATAACTGGTATTTCTTGATTTAATATTTGTTCTAATTTTTTATAATCTTCTTGTTGTGAGACTGGGTCATCAATAGTTTTTAGTTCTTCCAGGATTTTATCCGCTTCTGTATTTTCGAAAGAAGCTAAGTTTAATCCGGGGTCGCGGATTTGTGAAGAATGCCAAAAGATATAAAGATCAGGATTATGGACTAACACTTCTCCGTAGATGAGGGCGTCAAAATTACGCGGTCGGATATATTCTTGTTGAATTTTTGCCGTATTATAGGATTCCGTGATTAGTTCAATTCCCGCTTGTCTATAGGCGGTTTTCAGAATTTCCGCGGTTTGGACGTATTCCGTCCAAACCGTAGTCACAAGAGTGAAATTTAAACGGTCTTTACCTTTAGTATATATTCCATCCGCCCCTTTTGTCCAGCCCTCTTTTTCTAAGATTTGCTCTGTTTTTTGGGGGTCAAACTCCCGTTTGGTAAGATTTTCTACATCTGCCAAGAGAAGGGGGGAGTAGGTTATTTGTCCGGCGTCTGCGATGGCTTCTTCAATGATTTGTTTCTTCGGGGTCGCATATTCTAAGGCTTCGCGAATATACTTTTCTTTAAATAATTTATTGCGGTTTGGATTTAGAAATATAGAATATATATGAGGCAATTCTAAAGAGTAGAGATTTAGAAAATCGTTATTAGCAAGTTTATTTTTATATCCTTTAGGAATATAGCCAGCTCCATCAATCTGGCGGCTTTGCAGATCTGAAAGTAGAGTATCAAAATCGGGATAAAATTGGAAATTAATTTTCTCCAGATAGGGCTTCAGACCATAATAATTAGGGTTCGGCTTTAAGGAGTAGGATTCAACACCGCCTTCTTTGTTTTTTTTGAGTTTGTAAAATTGCCATGGTCCAGAGCCGATTGGTTTCAGATTATATTCAGATAAAGGGGCATTCGTCGAGGGGATTGTCTCCCAAATATGCATGGGCAGGATGCCAAAGGTGAGCGTGGAAAGAAAAGGAGTATAGGGTTCTTTGAGGGTAAACTTAAGCTTTAATGCGTCAATTTTTTCCATTTCTACGCCCAAAAAGCTTGAGCGCAGGGGGCTCTTAAAGTCCGGGTCTTGAATTCTATGGATGGTGAAAATAATATCGTCAGCAGTTAAAGGCTCGCCATCCTGCCAGATGAGGTTAGGTTTCAACGTGAATGTATAGGTCTTTTTATCCTCTGAAATTTGATAATCTTGGGCTAAATCTGGCACCAATTCTTGTTTGTCATTATAAATCATTAAGCCGGAAAAGATGAGGTAGGCGAGATCCATATCAATGTCGTTGGTTTGGGCCAGAATAGGATTCACGTATTTAGGTTGGCCTACTAGCCCTTCGGTATATTGCCCCCCTTGGGCCGGCACTAATTTGGAGTGTTTAAGATAATAGATATCTATCCAAAAGACAATACTGGCCAGAATGATACCGCTCAAGATAAAGATTACAATCCGCTCCCAAGTTTTCAGCGTGCGGGGGATATTGGCAATCTGTTTTAATTTAGGAATGCGGATTTTTTTTGATTCTTCTTTAGAAAAAAAGGAAGTCCGCAGGGGGCGGATTTGTTTTAGGCCATCCAGGGATTTTTTGAAGAGAGAGGAGGAGGAAGAAAGACTAGAAGATGCTTCTTTCTCTTTTTCCCCGATTTTTGACATATTGTTAAATTAATACGTTCACCAATGCTATTGTGCCAAAGGCAATAGCTAAAAATATAGTCGCGCGAAAGACAATTTTTTCCACGCCTCTTTTGGTTCGGTAAAATCCCCCCTCGCCGCCAAAAGCACTGCTTAAACCTGTGCCGCGGGCTTGGACCAAAATCGCTGCCGTGAGCAATATCGCGAGGATAATCTGGACAATTTTTAATATTTGTGACATATTAAAACAAGGTCTTGTTTAAAACAAAAGGTGATTATAGAATACCATTTTAGAGTGGGGGAGTCAATAAGAAGGGAAGCAGGAATCGGGAATAGGGAATTATGAATAATAAATAATTCCTTCATCTCTTTATTCCTAATTCATTATTCCTGCCTGCCCACCGACCTGTCCGCCGAAGTTTTAACGAAGGGGGAAGCCCGAAGGGCGTAGGTGGGATTCATGATTCCAGTTTATTGTTCTTTTTATCCAGTGTTCTTTTGATAACAAAGACACTCTTGCCGGAGATTTTCATTTTCGGTAAGATTTTCCTGTTTCGGTTTTTGATTTTGTTTTTTAGTTTTTTGTAATGCATAGATAAGAATATAAGAAAGGAGTGATAATACATGCCGGGACTATGCTACGCCATCTGGGAAATAGACGATAAGTTTGTTGGGGAATCTTTTCCCGTAGGTGCTGAAGAGGATTTGTGGGAGCCGGTTGCTTTGCTGAAAACAGAGGAAAAAAATCCGCGATTTTTACGGAGGTGTGATAAGGAAGATACGCGGTCAAAGCATTATTAAGATAGCCGATATTGAAAATATCGGTTTTTTTATTTTAACAAATTTTTGCTTCTTAATTTATGGTGATAGGCGATCGCAAAGCGGTGGGCTTCGTCGCGGATGCGTTTTAAGAGCATCAGACCCGCGGAAGCTAGAGGAATGTTAATGGGTTTTTTTTGATGGGGAATATAGATTTGTTCTAATTTTTTCGCCAGCGCGCAGAGGGGAATTGCGATTTGGTATTTTTTGAAGACCTGAAGAGCGGCATTGAGTTGAGGTTTTCCGCCGTCCACTAAAATTAGATCCGGCAGAGGCCAGCTATCCTTTTGATTAATTCTTTTCAGGCGGCGAGCGAGGATTTCCCGCATCATGGCGACGTCATTTGGGGAATTGATGGTTTTGATTTTAAAGCGGCGGTAAGAGGATGGATTTTTTGCGCCGTTTTTGAACACAATCATACTACCGGTTGCCTCTTGACCTTGAATATTAGAGATATCATAGGCCTCAATTCTTTGAGGAGGTTTTTTAAGTCTCAAATAGCTCGCAAGTTCAATAAGCGCCTTTTCTATTTTTATTTTTTGCGTTCTTTCTATTTTGATGCGCGTTTTTAAATACTCACGGGCGTTTTTTTCTCCCATTTTGATCAGTTTTCTTTTTTGGCCTTTCTGGGGGACAGTGAGTTCTGCTGTGAGGAGGGGCGTTTTTTCCACTGTGGCGGGGAGGACAATTTCTTGAGGTTGGTTCTCTTTTCTAAAATAGTATTCCCCTAGAAATCTCTGTAAAATTTCGTTATCCGTTTTTTTTATTGTATGCAGAAGGATAAAGTTTTCTTTACCTATGAGACGCCCTTCGCGAATGCGGAAAAGATTTACGACGGCCATCTTTTTACTGCGGGTGATGCTAATCACATCTTGGCTTTTTAAATTGCGGCTCACTACTTTTTGTTTTTCTTGAATTTTTTCTAAGGCTGAAATCCGATCGCGCAGGATGGCCGCGGTTTCAAAATTTTGTTTAACGCTTTCCTCCCTCATTTTCCTTTTTGTTTCTCGGATAATGGGGAGATGATGACCGCGCAAAAAAGAAATAATCTCACTAATGATTTTTTGGTATGCTTCTGGCTCTATTTTATTCTCGCAAGGGGCAGGGCAGAGTTTGAGGTGTGAGAAAAGGCAGATGCGATGGGGTAAAATTCGGCAGGAGCGGTAGGGAAAAATTTTGCGCAAGATTTTAAGGGTGGTGCGCGCCTCGTCGCTTGCAGGATAGGGTCCAAAAAGAATACCCTCTTCCTTTTTGGTTTTGCGGTTTTCCCTTTCTATAAAAACGCGAGGAAATTTTTCAGCCGTGATTTTAATGTAGACATAGGATTTGTCGTCCTTGAAGACAATATTATAGCGGGGTCTATATTTTTTGATTAGATTATTTTCCAAAAGCAGGGCTTCGGATTCATTATCTACGACAATATGCTCTAGGCTTTTAGCGCGAGCGAGCATGAGCTTCTTGTCAGGCGCAAGATTCTCTTGATTTCTAAAATAAGAAGCAATCCTTTTTTTGAGGTTTTTGGCTTTGCCCACATAGATTACCTTTTGATTCTGATCGCGGAAAATGTAGACGCCGGGAGCAGGGGGGAAGTTTTCTTGACTTATTTTGAGCATTGTGGTATAAAGACTTTGCTGTTTTGAATGTCCTTTATATTATAGATTTTTTGGGTTTTTTAGGGAAGGAGAGAGAAAATGAGTATAATTGTGACGCAGAGTAGTATAAATGAAATCATGGATAAAATTATTAGCGCTATTATTGAATTCCAAGAAGAACTTGGGAAAAAAGTTCTTGCCGTGTTGGGGATGAAAGCAGAATTTGTTGGGGTTCCTGATAGACATCGTCCCAATTTTTTAGATGATTTACCTGCTGAAATAAGAGAAACATTAAAGAACTACATTTTAGCCAGTGAGAAATGGGAGGATTTTATTGTAGAGGCAAAAGATGATATTTGCCTTATGATCCATGAAGCGGGAACCCACTTTATTAAGGAAATGCTGGAAGCTATTTATGGGGAGGCTGATGATTCCGGTCTGGATACGGATGTGGAAGCGTTTAGTGATCTAGAAAAGAAAATCGGCAAAATTTTAGAAGAAGGATTAGCGACGGAAGAAGGGGAGGAATAAAGGCATTGGCTCTTTTATTAAAAGGAGCCTTTTTTATTTTTTGTAAAAAGATATATATATCAGTGGTTGGCTCCATAGTGGTGTAAGCCCTATGGAGCCTTAATGCGAGCCGTTATATATTTTTATCTTGCAGCATGACTCCACAGCCCCTTCGGGGACTATGGAGCCAATACCCTATTATCAAGTTTTGACCCACGTCCCTTTTTGATGTATAATTATGAAGTTTAAAAACTTTTAAGATAATTAAAAATAAAAGATAATGCCGAAGAAAATTATTATCCGCGGGGCGCGGGTGCATAATCTGAAAAATATCAATCTAGAGATTCCGCGGGATAAATTAGTGGTTTTCACCGGTTTGTCCGGCTCGGGAAAGTCCTCGCTTGCCTTTGATACAATTTATGCCGAAGGTCAGCGCCGTTATGTGGAGAGTTTATCCGCTTACGCGCGACAGTTTTTAGGTTTAATGGATAAGCCGGATGTGGATCAGATTGAGGGGTTATCACCAGCGATTTCCATTGATCAGAAATCCGCTTCCTCTAATCCGCGGTCTACAGTGGGCACGATTACTGAAATTTACGATTATTTACGTTTGCTTTTCAGCCGCGTCGGCAAACCTCATTGCCTTTCCTGCGGCAAGCCGATTACCGCCCAGACAGCGAGCCAGATTACAGACAAGATTCTTGCTCTTCCTCGCGATTCTCGGGTAATTATTTTAGCCCCCTTGGTGCGCGATCGCAAAGGCGAACATAAACGGGAAATGACAGAGATTCAAAGAGCAGGGTTTGTGCGGGTGCGTTTAGATGGAGTCATATTAGAATTGGAAGAGGCGCTTCAGGGCAATATTAACCCTAAAAAGAAACACACTTTGGAGATTGTGGTGGATCGGCTGGAGATCAGCGGAAACAAAGAAAACAGAGAGCGGGTTGCCGATTCCACGGAGACAGCGTTAAATTTAGGTAATAGTTTAATTATTGTGCATAATCTGAACACCAGTGAGGATTTGCTTTTTTCAGAAAATTTCGCTTGCCCGGAATGCGGCTTAAGTCTGCCTACCTTAGAACCGCGCGATTTTTCTTTTAATTCGCCGCACGGCGCCTGCCCGGAATGCACTGGCCTCGGCACTAAATTAGAGGTTGACCCTCTCTTAGTGATTCCAAATAAAAGGCTTTCTATTTATGAGGGCGCGATTCGGCCCTGGGCAAGGAGCGCCTCGCGCAATGGCTGGTATATTCAGATGTTGGAAGCGGTGGCTTCTTATTACGGTTTTTCCTTAGAAACCCCTGTGGCCGGGCTTAAAAAAAAGGATCTAGAGATTATCCTTTATGGGACCGCCGACACCCGCATTCCCACCGCGTTTAAAAGAGATTATCGTTATTTGCAAGCCGAAATTCCTTTTGAAGGGGTGATCCCTAATTTGGCTCGGAGATATCAGGAAACAGAATCCGATTATGTGCGCCGTGAGATTGAAAAATATATGCGCGTTTATCCCTGCCCCACTTGCAATGGTATGCGTCTCAAAAAAGAAATTTTAGGGGTAAAGATCATGGGGCGATCCATTGTAGACATTGCGCAAAAGGACATTGACCAGGCCTTTGCTTTCTTCCAAAATTTAGAAAAGGATTTAAACGCTCGGGATAAAATTATCGCCAAGCAGATTTTAAAAGAAATCCGCGCTCGCCTTTCTTTTTTACAAAATGTGGGTCTTTCTTATTTAACTCTGGATCGGCCGGCAGCCTCTTTGGCGGGCGGCGAATCCCAACGCATTAGACTCGCAACCCAGATTGGCTCTGCTTTAGTCGGCGTGCTTTATATTCTGGATGAACCTTCTGTTGGTTTGCATCAAAAAGACAATGTGCGCTTGATTGAAACCTTAAAAAAATTAAGAGATCAGGGTAACACGGTGATTGTAGTGGAACATGACGAAGAAATGATTTTGAATGCCGACTTTATTGTGGATATCGGACCAGGGGCTGGGAGAGAAGGCGGGGCAATCGTCGCTTGTGGAACACCAGCGGAGATTAAAAGGAATAAACGTTCTCTTACCGGTCAGTATTTAAGCCATCGTCTAGAGATTTCCTTGCCCCAAAAATATCGCCCCGGAAGCCACAAAAAAATCATCATTTATGGCGCCTCGGCGCATAATTTAAAAGAGATTACCGCGGAGATTCCTTTGGGCAAGCTAGTTTGTGTTACCGGCGTTTCGGGTTCGGGTAAATCCACTTTAATCTGCGATATCTTGGCGCGGTTCTTGGCTCAACATTTTTATCGCGCCCGTACCCTACCGGCGAAACATAAGAAGATCACGGGGTTTTCGTATCTGGACAAAGTAATCAGTATTGATCAATCGCCGATTGGTCGCACCCCGCGTTCCAATCCGGCGACTTATACAGGCGCGTTCACCCACATCCGTGATCTCTATGCGGAGACTCAAGAGGCCAAAATCCGAGGTTATCGCGCGGGTCGTTTTAGTTTTAATGTGAAAGGAGGCCGGTGCGAGGCCTGCCGGGGTGAGGGTTTAGTCAGGATTGAAATGCAGTTTTTGCCGGATGTGTATGTGGAATGTGAAGAATGCAAAGGCACCCGTTATAACAAAGAAGCCCTGGAGATTTATTACAAAGATAAAAATATCGCTGATGTTTTAAGAATGACCGTGGCGGAGGCTTTGCAGTTTTTTCGTAATGTGCCTGCGATATATCAAAAATTAATAGTTTTATGCGATGTGGGTCTGGATTATATTCAGTTAGGCCAGCCCGCGCCTACTCTTTCTGGTGGCGAAGCGCAAAGAGTGAAACTCGCCAGCGAACTCGCGCGCCGCGCTACAGGGAAGACCCTGTATATTTTAGATGAACCAACCACGGGTTTGCATTTTCACGATGTGGGAAGGTTGTTGGCGGTTTTAAATCAACTGGTGGACAAAGGCAATACGGTTTTGGTGATTGAGCATAACTTAGATGTAATTAAATCCGCAGATTGGGTTATCGATTTAGGACCGGACGGCGGGGAGGCAGGCGGCCATCTTGTAGCAGCGGGCACGCCGCGCCAAGTCGCCAAAGTGAAAGCAAGTTATACGGGACAGTTTTTGAAGAAATACTTTCAATAATTTTAAATTCTAAATTTTTAATTTTAAATCAATTTTAAATGCTTGAATTTTAAATTTTAAAACAAAGAAAAAAAGTTTTAAAATTAAGATTTTAAAATTTTATTTAAGGATGAAAGCTGGTCTTCAAAAAAATATCTTATACACCCTCACCTTCTTTGATTTGATTGGCAAACCTTTGACCCTTTTTGAGTGTTGGCAATATCTTTTTAATGTCTTTCCCCTAAAATCCGGAGCAAGTATTGTAGAGATAGAGGACATTCTTCGGAAACATCCGAAGGTAGCAAATTTCCGCGGTTTTTATTTTTTGAAAGGCCATAGGGAGTTAGTGGACAGAAGGCGGAGAGAACATAATTTTTCTCAAGTTAAATGGAAGAGAGCGCGCTGCGTCATCCGTTTGTTGTCTTATGTGCCCTTTGTGAGGATGATCGCTGTCTGTAATACCGTGGCTTTTGATACCGCTCAAAAGGGGAGTGATATTGATTTTTTAATCCTGGTCCAAAACGGAAAAATGTGGACTACCCGCTTCGCGGTTACTCTTCTCGTTTCTCTTCTGGGGCTCCGAAGACATCGTCGCAAAATTACTGACCGTATTTGTCTGTCTTTTTATTTAGCGGACAATTGTTTGGATTTAAGTAAAGTGGCTTTAAGGAAAGAAAATGGCGCGATTGATGATCCTTATTTAGTTTATTGGGCGAGCAAGGTGAGTCCTGTTTACGATGAAGGGAGGGGAGAGATTTTTTTCTCGCAAAACAATTGGATTCGTAAATATCTTCCAAACTATATTCCTTATTCGGGAGTAGGGAGGCGCATTATCCGAAATAACCTTTCAAGGCAGATCTGGAAAAAAAGCATAGAACGCTTATTGCGTTCAATTCTTGGCAATTTAGGTGAAGATATTTTAAAGAAATTGCAACTCGCTAAAATGTCGCATAATACCAAAAGCGTGGCGCGCGAACCAAATACGAAAGTGATTATTTCAGATCAAATCCTGAAGTTTCACGAGCAGGATTTAAGAGGGTTTTATCAGGGAGCTCTTGACCCCTCACCCAGAAACGATTTAAACCTGATAGAAAGGTTTTAATATTATAGAAACGAGGCATTGCAAACTTAGTAATAAAAGCCGTGAAAAATAATAGAAAAATCATATAATGTTTTTGGCACGGTATAATGTTTTTGAAAACATTGTGTGATTTCATCCCTAACCCATATCGTTTTCTGGGTGAGGGGCTCTTGCCCTTGACCCTTCACCTTTAGCTAAGGTCTTCACCTTTATGAAAGGTGAAGACTAAAGGTGAAGGGCTTGACAAGAAATGTAATTTTGCTAAAATAATTTAGCACTCTTGACAGGAGTCTGCTAATTCTCTATTATTAGTTATTACTAGAAATTAAATCCAATAAATCAAAAAATTATGATCATCCAACCTTTAGATGACAAAGTGGTGATTAAACCATTAGATGAAGAAGAAAAAACCAAAGGCGGTATTGTTTTACCTGACACCGCGGAGAAAGAAAAACCTGAAAAAGGAAAAGTGGTAGCTGTTGGTCCGGGCAAAATTTTGGATAATGGCGCGAGATCTCCGATGATGGTTAAGAAAGGGGATGTGGTTTTGTTCACCAAATACAGCCCGAATGAAATTAAGATTGATGGTAAAGAGGTTTTAATCGTTTCCGAGTCTGACATTTTAGCAATTCTTAAATAATTTTAGAACTTGCAACTTAAAAACTTGTAACGAGAGGAACATAAAACTTGAGTTATAAGCTGTGAGTTACATGTTACACAAATATGGCGAAACAAATTAAGTTTGACGAAAAAGCGCGCCAAGCCTTAAAGCGCGGCGTGGACAAATTGGCTGATGCTGTCAAAGTGACGTTAGGGCCAAAAGGGCGCAATGTAGTTTTAGATAAAGGCTTCGGGGCGCCGACGATTACTAATGACGGCGTTACCATCGCAAAAGAGATTGAATTGCCCGATAAATTGGAAAATATCGGTGCTGAACTAGTGAAACAAGTGGCCGAGAAAACCAATGATGCGGCAGGCGATGGCACGACTACGGCTACTTTACTGGCGAAAAGTATGATACATGCTGGGATTAAGAATATCACCTCGGGCGCGAACCCCATCGCGATTAGGCGCGGTTTGGAAAAAGGAGTAGAGGGAGTAGTTGCGGCTTTGAAAAAATCGTCCAAGCCGATTAAATCTAAGGATGAAATCGCGCAGGTCGCCACGATCTCGGCGCAAGACCCGCGGGTCGGAGAACTTATTTCAGATATTATGGAAGAGGTTGGCAAGGATGGAGTTATTACGGTGGAAGAATCGCAGACCTTTGGTTTGCAAAAAGAAGTCGTGGAAGGAATGCAGTTTGACAAGGGTTATGTTTCTCCTTATATGGTTACTGATGCGGATAAGATGGAAGCGATTTTTGAAAATCCCTACATTTTAATTACAGACAAGAAGGTAGCCGCGATTAATGAAATTTTACCCCTTTTAGAGAAACTGGCTCAAACCGGCAAGAAAGAATTAGTGGTAATTGCCGAGGAGATTGAAGGCGAAGCCTTAGCCACCTTCGTGGTCAATAAGTTGCGCGGCACTTTTAATGCTTTGGCGGTGAAGGCTCCTGGTTTTGGGGATAACCGCAAAGAGTTGCTTCAGGACATCGCCGTTTTGACTAACGCGAAGGTGATCTCCGAGGATTTGGGCTTGAAATTGGAAAATGCCCAGGTTGCGGATTTAGGTCAGGCGCGCAAAGTAATTGCCACCAAAGAAAATACCACTATTGTTGAGGGCAAGGGTAAACCCCAAATGATTAAAGAGAGAATTGCACAGATTAAGCTAGAGATTGAGCGCGCGGATTCGGATTATGATCGTGATAAATTACAAGAACGTTTAGCGCGTCTTTCCGGCGGCGTAGGCATTATCAAGGTGGGCGCCGCTACGGAAACAGAGCTGGAAGAGAAAAAACATCGAGTGGAGGATGCCGTAGAGGCAACCAAAGCCGCCATTGAAGAAGGAATTGTGGTTGGCGGCGGTGTCGCTTTAATTCGCACGATGCCTATTTTAGCTAATTTAATAAAGAAGATGAAAGGCGATGAAAAGACCGGCGCGAGAATCCTTTACAAAGCATTAAGCGAACCCTTAAAACAGATTGCTTATAACGCGGGCAAAGAAGGCGCGGTAATCGTGGAAAGAGTGAAGAAGGAAAAAGGCAATATGGGCTACAATGCGGAAACAAATAAATTTGAGGATTTAATCCAGGCGGGTATTGTTGATCCTACTAAAGTTACCCGGAGCGCTTTGCAGAATGCCGCTTCTATTGCCGGAATGTTTTTGACCATTGAAGCGGTGGTGACTGATCTTCCTGAAAAGGAAGAAAAATCTTCGGCAATGCCCCAAGGCGGAATGGATATGTAAGCGCCCCAAGTGGTGTTGGATAAACCCCGTTAGAGAATTTCGTTCTCTAACGGTTTCCAATGACGGTGACATTAAACCACTGCCAGCGTCTATATTTTTCCCACCACTTCGTCGTCGGCTTTCTCTAACGGGGTAAAATAAAGCATCTAAAGTTTTTCAGATAAAAAGAGGCCCTTCTTTGAAAGGGTCTCTTTTGTTTTTATTGCAGTAGAGACAGGTTTTAAACCTGTCTCTACTGCTCTTTTATTTTTTTCTTATTTGCGTTAAAATAAAGAGAAATTTTAGAAACAAAATGCAAGATGAGATTTTTGTTATTATTCCTGCTTATAACGAAGCCGCTCGGATCGGGGCGGTTTTGGAAGGAGTGAAAAAGTATTGCCCTAATATTATTGTGGTGGATGACGGATCAGATGACGAGACTTCGGAAGTCGCAAAGTGGTATAAAGTTATTGTTTTGCGCCACAAAGTGAATTTAGGGAAAGGCGCGGCACTTAAAACCGGCTGCGAGGCGGCTTTAAAATTGGGAGCGAAGATATTAGTTTTTATGGACGCAGATGGTCAGCACGAGCCAAAGGGTATTCCACGGCTCGTTAAGGCTATTTATAAAGGCTATGATTTAGTGATCGGGATGCGGCGTTTAAATCGGAGAATGCCATTTTCAATGTGGGTGGGCAACAAGATTTTTTCTAAACTCATTCATTACTTTTACAATTTTAATTTGCCTGATACTCAATGTGGTTTTCGCGCTCTTCGTGTCTCGGTCTATCCCAAGATTCAGTGGATGGCTCAAGGGTATGAAGTGGAAACAGAGATGTTGCTTAGCGCTTTACGAGGTAAATTGCGTTGCGCCGCCATTCCGATTCAAGCCATTTATTACGATAGTTATAAGGGGACGACGATAATTGATGGGTTCAAAATTTTGGCTAAAATAATTGAGCGTAGAATATTTTAGAGTCAATATAAATTTTAAATTCTAAATTTTTAATTTTGATTCAATTTTAAAATCATAATTTTAAATTTTAAAATTAAGGGAAAGAAGAAGGGGTTTTAAAATTAAAAAATTTAAAATTTGAATTTGATTTAAAATTTAGAATTTAAAATTAGAAATTCAACTCATGATTTCTTTTCTAGGCATTCAAATTTTAGGTGTTTTCTTTGGCGTTTTTATGGCTTATTTTAGTTTTGTTTATTTTAAACGCCGTGAATTTTCGTTTGGGGTTTTGATTTTTTGGGAAGTTTTGTGGCTCGCTTTAATTTTTGTTTCTATTTTTCCCCATTCCACGAATTTTTTTCTTCAAGGGTTGGGCTTAATCAGGGCAATGGATTTGTTTATGATACTTGGTTTTATTATCGCTTTTGGTTTGCTTTTCTATAATTATGTGGTTGTGCAAAGACTAAGGAAGAAAATAGAGAAAGTAGCGAGAAAGGAAGCTTTAAGAGGGATAAAGTTAAAACTCAGATCGCAAAAGTGAAATCTGAATCTTAAAAGTTAAAAGTATAAAATGAAATAACTTTTTTACTTTTGAGATTTTAATTTTAAATACCATTGAATAAATTTTTGTATCCCTTCCTCAATATTGGTTTTGGGATCAAAATGCAATAATTTTTTAGCTTTGGTAATATCGGCCCAGGTTTTAGGAAGATCGCCCGGCTGGGGCGGTAATTTTTTTATCTTTGCTTTTTGCCCTATATTTTTTTCAATTAACGCCACAAGCTTAAGGAGAGAAATGGTCCGAGAATTGCCGAGATTATAAATTCCAAAGCCGCGGTGGTATTTGATAGTATTTATAATACCCTGGACAATGTCGTCAATATAGGTGTAATCTCTTTGCGATTTGCCGTGGGCATAGAGAGAAACGGTTTTGCCTGCTCCAATAAGTTTAGTGAATTGATGGATCGCCATATTGGGTCTTTGCCTCGGACCATAGACCGTGAAGAAGCGTAAAACAGCGATATTGAGCTTGTAAAGTTGATAATAATTATAACATAAGAGTTCCCCTGCCTTTTTAGTTGCGCCATAAGGCGAAAGGGGATGGTCGGTTATGTCTTTTTCAGAGAAAGGCACCTTAGTATTCGCGCCATAAACCGAAGAGGAAGAGGCAAAAATAAAATTTTTGATTTTATGGAGACGCGCTTGTTCTAGGAGGTTTAAAGTGCCATTGACATTCACTTCCAGATATTCCGCGGGTTTTTCCACAGAAGGACGGACACCCACTTTAGCGGCAAGATGGATAATGAAATTAAAATGATGTTGCGTAAAAATTTTTTTCAAGAGATTTCGGTCGCGAATGTCGCCTTTGACAAGAGTATAGTGAGGGTTTTGCAAGGCGAGTTTGATATTTCCCTTTTTTATATTGACATCATAAAAAGGATTAAAGTTGTCTAGACAGAAAACACGATGTTTCTGCTTCAATAATTTTTCTGCTAAATGCGAGCCGATGAACCCGGCGCCGCCCGTTACTAATATTTTTTGGGGCATGATTATAAAAAGCTAAGTTGTTTAATTATTATAAATTATGCAAACTACATTTATTTTGTTATTGCGAGCGATTTTTCCTCCCCTTTCCAAGGGGAGGCTTAGGAGGGGTTCTGAAAGTTTATCTCCCACCCCCCCCTCTTGTCTCCCCGCTCAGGCCCGCTACGCCAGAGCGTTAGCGAGGCGAGCAGGGGGAGTGTAATCAAGCTTCTCGCTGATAGGGCTCCATTTTCTGGCTTCGCCAGACTTCAGTCCGAAGGATTTCTATAACAGGACATTGCCCAACGAGGGTTTAATTGTTATATTCTAAATATGAGTCCAAAACAGAGAATTTACAATTTTTTGCGTTGGTCGGAAAAATATACCCAAACCGATATGGTTTACCTTGCTCGCGGCGGATTCTGGCTGACCTTGGAGCAGGTTATTACTTCCCTTGCGGGAATCTTACTCGCTGTCGCCTTTGCCAACCTTTTGCCCAAAGAAACATATGGGGTTTACAGGTATGTTTTATCCTTGGTGGGTATTTTATCTGTTTTCAGCCTATCTGGTATGAACACGGCGATCGTGCGGGCTGTAGCGCGAGGATATGAGGGCGTGCTAGTGCCTGCTTTCAAAACGCGTTTGCGCTGGGGAGTCGCGGGGGGAATCTTAAGCTTGGGTTTGGCTGGCTTTTATTTTTTGAACAATAACCTTACTTTGGTTTTTTGCTTCTTGATCGCGGCTGTTTTTTTGCCTTTTATGGATTCCCTGACTATTTATGAATCCTTCTGGGCGGGAAAGAAACTTTTCAAGACGCGGGTCATTTATAATATCCTCGTTCGTATCGTGGCGGTGATGGCTTTGGTCGCGACTTTGATTTTGACCCAAAATCTTCTTTTTATTCTTCTTGTCTATTTTTGCTTCTATACCTTTCTACGCCTCTTTTGTTTTTGGATGACCATTAAGAAATCATCTTTTCAACAAAAACAAGATCTTGAGACCATCTCTTATGGCAAGCATTTAAGCCTAATGAATGTGGTCGGAGTGGTGAGCAGTCAATTGGATAAAATCCTTCTTTGGCATTTTTTAGGCCCTGTGTCATTAGCCTCCTATGCTTTAGCCACTACTCCTTGTGAACACATTGGCAACCTGTTTAAAAATCTTACTCCTTTATCCTTGCCTAAGTTCAGTGAGCAGTCTTTAGGGGCAATTAAAGCCAAGCTGTTTAAAAAAACTGCCAAGCTTTTCCTTGCCGCGATTCCTCTTTTGGGTCTTTATATAATTTTAGCTCCTTGGATCTACAAATTTTTTTTTCCTGCTTATTTAGAGGCTGTTTCTTATTCTCAATTTTACACAGTGGCGATTCTGCTAATGATTCCTCAAGTGCCCTTGGGCGCTGTTTTGGCGGCGCAGATGAGGAAGAAAGAGCTTTATATTATAAAATTTACCTCTCCTTTGGTGCGCATTGTTTTAGTTCTGATTCTGGTTCCGCTGTATGGAATTTGGGGAGCAATCACTACTCTCATCTTTACTCAAGTGAGTAGTTTTATCTTGTTGTTGTTTTTTTTAAGAAGGATGCGGTAGTGGGCCATTTCATTTAATTAATTTCCAGATACGCTGGACAATTTTGGAAGCTGCCCGGGATGCCGGCAGTGCTGTTTGAATATCTCATTTTCTTAAAATTATAAAGTATCCTCCATGAAATTTATTCAATTCTGGATTTTTTTTAATTAAATTCATATCGTCGAAATTCACGATTAGATCCATTATAGGATAGAATAGTTTACAGAAATGTCTGATCCCAATGGGAAAATTTTTTATTAATGCTTTTTTCATATCCATCGCTACTGTGAAATATCTTCCCATAATTTCAAATTTCTCTATTTTAAATCCAACTTCCTTCAATTCTCTTTTCCACTTTTCTTCGGTCCATCTTTGGAAGTCATAAGGATCAGCATGGATGGAATATAAAAATGGAATTGATAAAATCATAACTCCATTTCTCTTTAAAGCTCGATAACATTCTCTTAGGCCCATCTCTATTTTTTCAACATGTTCAAAAAGTTCAATAGCATTTATAACATCTGTGGTTTCTGCTTCAATTCTGTTCATATCTGTAACATCTAAAACAATATCTGGATTATGTTTTTTTTCGATATCGGCAAAAATCCATTTTTCTACTTTATCTTTTGGCTTTTTAAATTTTCCTCTATCTCTTCCGCCAATGTCTAAAACAACTCCTTGATAATAATGCTTATTTTTCTCTAAGAGCTTATCTAAAATTTTTCGTCTGTAGCTAGCCCAAAAATAATATTGAAGATTTTTTTTTATCATGGTGTTTGTTCATTAAATCCTAACTCTTTATCAATTCCTAAAATTTGTGAAATTATCGAAATTCCCCATAAAAACACACAGGTTCCATGAATATCGGGTTCATTTAAACCCCTGGTAATTTTTGCTCCGTAGTAATAAATATTTGCTTTATTCGGCAAAAAGGAAAAACCACCGATTGCTGGGAAATAATATCTTTTGTAAATTTCTAATCTATCTTCCGCGAATACTTTAATTTCATTAACCCGATAGCTATTTCCCGCAACTTTATTCGCGTAATGTAAAACATAAATAATATTGAAATTATCACAGGCATGCTTATTATTTTTTGCCCCGTTAGAGAAAGCCACCGATTTTAACCCCGTTAGAAGTCCACACCAAAGGTGCGACAATCGCCTTTGGCGATTTACTTCTAACGGGGCTAGAGAATGAGGTTCTCTAACGGGGTTTGCCGACAAACATAAATCTATTAATTTTTCTGGATATTTGAAATTCATTTTTTCCGCGACTTTCAATCCGGTAATGATTTTCATCGCCCCATTGATTTTTTGTTGTAAGGAGGGGTGTCCCTGGTACCAAGCGCCATCTTGAGGGTTTTGCTGTTCGTTAATCCATTTGATCGCAGTATTAGTAAGTTCGTTTTTATTAGTAAGATCGCTGTTTTGAAGAAAAAACAAGAGATGAGAAAAGTGGCTCCCCGCATGCCAGGGTTTTTGCCAATTTAGCTTTGATAGATATTTTATGATTCCTTTCCTTCCTTTATCAGGATTTCCAACTTTGTTTTGAGGAACCTCCCCATCCAAATTTTTGGTGTGGGGGTCTAAAAGTTTAAGGCTGGAAATTGCTTGCCGAGTTTCGGCGCGCATTAGCTCTTTACCAAAGATATTCTGGAGATTCTTATTTTTAAGGGTGAGCAGTAAATTTTTTTTCCAAGCCAATCTTCTGATGAGGGGATC
This sequence comes from Candidatus Doudnaibacteriota bacterium, assembly GCA_041644975.1. Classification (GTDB taxonomy): domain Bacteria; phylum Patescibacteriota; class JAQUNI01; order JAQUNI01; family JAQUNI01; genus JAQUNI01. The sequence continues at coordinate 53,761 of JBAZQX010000002.1, forward strand.
ACAAATAGCGCCATCCTTTTTTTGAAAACTTTTTATAAAGGAAGCCATCGTTTTCTTTTGTTCTTCTGATAGACTTTTTAGTAAGCCCAAAGTGGCATAGATTTTAATGGCAAACACTGTGTTGCCTAATCCCCATTTTATATTTTCATTATATAAATCGCTGCTTAGAGAATAATGAAAAAAACCGGGTGTGATTTTACCCTTTAATTGTTCCAAGAAAAGAGGCACTCTTTTTTTTAAATCAAAAATCCAATCGCAAGTTTTCACAAATTTGGTGATTTTTTAGCAGAGACTTTGCCCGCAAGGTCTCTTTTGGCAAAGAATGAGATAATGGTAAGGATTTTCCGGGACAGGATAGTTTTTCACAATTTTAAATCCAATCCGTTCCACATCCCTCAAAATTTTTTTTAATGGATATCCCTTTTTGCCGATTTCCCAATAATGCTGACCGTTAAATGTATGAGGACGCGGGAAGAAGTTAAAAATTTTCACCCAAGACATTGGTTTTAGAAAAGGGAAAAGGTGAACATTAAAGTAAGGCTTAAAGGTGCCGCGTGATGTGTAGGGCAGGCTTATAAGGAGATATTCTTTTGTCAGGGAATAGAGGTTTTCGAGGGCGAGAGCGAAGCTAGAATAGGGCAGATGTTCCAGCACTTGGCAGCATAAAACTAAATCAAACATTTCTGGGGGTAATCCTTTGGATTGAATGATGTCTATCAGAAAATCGGGTCGTGTCTTAGAGTTTGAGTCTAAGGTTTTTACTTCATAACCTATTTTAAAAAGGGTGTCGGCAACGATTTTGTTCCCCGATCCAACTTCTAAAACGGAGTGAACGTTTTTTAAGGACGCCGCCTCCTTGATTTGATACCAATAAGAAATCCACCTTTTTTTCTGCAAGTAATTGAGCGTCAAATAAGGCATAGTCATTGTTATTGGAGTAGTTTTTCCTTGAGGTATAATGTTTTTTGAAGAATTTGGTAAGTGGTAGAATAAGAAGGTAATTTATGTCCGACTAATCTTTTCCCAGAGAGGATTTTTTGTTTATGCTTTATTAAAGCGGTAAAAAGATGAAGATAACCTTGCGCCATTTTGTTTGCTGTATGGGGATATTGGAGCATTTTCTGTGCCCAAAGATGATAGTTTTCTCGCATTTCTCCAAGCTTCTGGGGGAAATCTTGGATGCCGCAAAAAGGGATCCCGAACCCTTGGCAGTATTCAGGGAGCGCTCCTTCCTGTCGGTATAAGAGAGGAAGGCCACACAAGCCCCCCTCAATGTGATGCATACCCGCAGGTTCGTTCCTAGAAGCAGTGAGGTAGACGTGGTTTTTTTTAATTTCATTGGCTAACATCTGACCGCTTTGAGGGGGAATGACTTTGGTTTTTTTGAATTCAATCCCTCGCGGCAGGTTGCCGATGAATGTGAACTGAATTTGGTTTTGCCTGTTTTTATTTAGTTGCGCGTCTAAAGCAAGATAAATATCAAAACCTTTATTCCAATGCGCGCCCCAGTGATGAGTAACGAGGCGCAAAGGTCCTTTGCGCTCCCATCTTTGATAGCCTATGGGGTTGAAGATTTTCTCATCTGCTCCATTTAAAATCACGGTTGATTTGTGTTTTAAATTATGGTCTTGCCGGAGAAATAAGTTTTGCAGCCACGCCGAGATAAAAATCACGTGATCAGCCCATTTTACATGTTGGAGGATGAATCTGTTTAAGAGTTTAATTTTTTGCCCTTTTCTTTCGTCACATTCATTCACTCGGAGAACAATTAAGGTATTGGGTTTTTTACGAAGATATTGCGTCACAGCCCTGGCATCAAAGGCGCACACCTTGAGCCATTGCCGAGTTTCCGTCAGGAGAATGAGGTCAATATCAGGGTCTTTTAAATTATGCACTACAGCGGTCTTTTTGTTTTTTAAGAAATTTATTAGGGCTTGACCAAACATATTGCCTCCGCCGAAAGGCCCTTTTTGGAGGTTCATTCCGATCGCAATTTTAAATTTTTCATTCATAGCAATTGAGCATAAATCTCTTGATAATATCTGCGGATAATTTTAGACCAGCCGTATTGTTGCACCTTTTTGAGCGCATTCTGAATGATTTTTTCTCGCAGGAATTGATCTTGAACCATCTTTTCGCTGGCGGCGACAATACTTTTGATGTCCGTCGGCTCAGCTAAGAGGATGTCTTCAGTATTTTTCGCAAGATCAGGCACCATCCCTACCGCAGTGCTGACGATAGGCACGCCGCTTGCCCAAGCTTCAAGAAGAGCACTCGGCCCGCCTTCAATCCGTGAAGTAATAAGATATAAATCAAGGGCATTATACATCTTCCCGATGTCCGAGTAGTTTTTGAGATAAAAGTGTTTATAAGGAATACCCGCCCTTGTCAAGCCTTGCTTAACATAACCGCGGCTGGGACCAGTTAAAAAAATAAAGGGCTTGTATTTTTTGAGCGCCGTCACCGTTTGTAAAAAAATATCTGGCCCTTTAATGAGCTTAGGTTGCAAGCCTTGGCCCCAACCAATGCCGTCTTTTTGAAAAGAGCCAATAATGAGTCGCTTTTGAGGCAGACCCAGAGCCCCTCTTATTTTTAGTTTTTGATGGACGGACACGGGTCGGAAGAGATTCAAATCCACGCCGAGGGGAATAGTAATTATCTTTTTTGATGGCAAACCAAATCGCAAGAGCCTCTCTTTAGTAGATTGGCAAGAGGTATGGAAAAGATCCACATACTTCGCGGCCTTTTTAATCCATTTTATTCCGGGATCAAGAGGCATAAGATGAAAGCAGCTCAACACGATTTTATTGGAAGAGTGCAACTTTAGAAATCCTTTTTGGGTGCAGAAGGTATGGAGAGAGCCAAAGTGGATGATTTGTTTTTTTAATCCCCAAGGAGTGGTGGTGGTGTGAGCCTGCAATAGCCTAAGACTTCTCATATTTTCCGTGATGTCTTTACCCATTCTGTTAATGATCCAGTCGGCATTTTCCACAATATAAAATAGCTGGCTAGATTCTTTGGCGCCAAGATTAAGGAGGAGGTCTTTTAAAATTTTGATTGGACGGCTGCCCATATTTCACCAAATTGAATGGAATAATTTTCTATTATTAAACCGGCTTTTTGTAATTCATCTTTAAAAGATTTTAGGGTATATTCAATAAAATGAGTTTTATCGAGTCTCCATTCTACGCCCAATTCTTTTTTATATAAAGTTATCCAATCCCTGTTTATCATTGGCGCTCTAATTAAAATTTTTGGAGCCAGAATTTTAATTTTTCTTAAAAAATCTGTCCGCTTTTCAATATGCTCCAAAACATTGGATAAAACAATGATGTCAAATTTCAAGCTATTTTCAATATGAGTGATATTTCCTTCCCTATATTCTATATTCGGCGCATTATAGTTTTTCTTTGCCCAAGTAATATTTTTTTTATTAAAATCAATCGCCAAAATGTACTTCGCCTTTTCGGCGAGGTCGCGCGTTAAGGTTCCGTTACCGCACCCAAGATCCAAAACCCGACTTCCTTCTAAAATATGATTCAGAAAAAATTGGTGATAGCGCATAATCCTGTGCTTGGGATGTTCGCAGTGATTGAATTTCACGGCCGTTTCAGAGATTAAACGGTAAATAAAATTATCAGTGAGGAGTAACATCTTGAGGATAAATTTTGGCAAGATTTTTTCTCCCATATGTTCTAGAAAGTTTTCTGAAAGATGCAAAGGAGAGAATGGGCGGCAATTCTGGAGAAGAGAAGGGAGAGCAGGAAGTTCGCCCCCTTCATTGCGGAATTTTGAGAGTCATACAGTTTTTGAAGAACAGGTTTTATAATGCCGCATTCATCTTTAAGTCCCTTGGTGCCGTCTAGGTAATGTTGAGCGATTAAGGTCAATCCTCTTTTTTCTATATCTTTTTTCACTTGATCCGCGTCCAGCGCAAATTGATAAAAATCTTTTTGTAAATCTGGATTTTCCTTCCATAAAGGGTAAAAGTTTAATCTAGCTTTAATTTTTCGGAGAGGAGACATATAAGGAAAGCTCAAAAAAAGAAAGCCATCTTTTCTGAGAACGCGCGCCATCTCGTCAATAATTCTTTCATAACCCGCGTAGAAGTGCTCAATGACGCCAATTGACCAGTAACCATCAAAATAGCCATTTGGGATTTCAAGATGTCTAAGATCCCCCACTTGAATATTTAATTGAGGAAAATGTTTTTTTACCCGCTTTATGGTTTGGGACGCGTAATCTATCCCTTGGGCGTTAAACCCTTTCTTCAAGAGCTTGTATACATTTTGACCTCTCCCGCAGCCGCCTTCTAAGATTCTACTTCCGCGGGGGAGGAATTTTTTGGTATATTTTACGACCAGATCAAAAGAGGAGTTTTGAGCGTATAATTTCTGAATGTTATATCTCCTCCAATGTTGATCCCAAAAGAGGGGATCAGCTCGGGTATCAATAAAAATTAACTGACGCAAAGTTGGATCAAAATATTGGTTCACTTATTTGAATAAAAGTTCATAGATCTTAATTTCCTGCTTGGCAATATTTTTAAGATTAAATCTTTTTTTTACTGTTTGTCTGGCTTGGTTGCCCAATCTATTTCGCAGATGGTCATCTTGGACTAGATTCTGAATCCCTTCGCGCATACTTTTTACGTTTGGGTTCACTAAATATCCGTTAACATTATGTTGGATTACTTCTTTTATCCCTTCAATGTTGGTGCCCAAGCAAGCCAAGCCGCAAGCCATTGCTTCAATCAGAGTTTTAGGTAAGCCTTCGTACAGGGAGGGAAGCACATATATTTTGTAGCGATTAAGGATGGCAGGCAAATTTTGATGGGGGATGATGCCTAAAAATTGGATTGAGACATTCAAGCTTCGCGCAAATTTTTCCAGTTTGTCTTTTAATTTACCCTGGCCGATGATGTCTAATTTAAGGTTGGTGCATTGAAGAGCCCTCACTAGATTAAACAGATTTTTTTGGGGGTGGAGGCGACCCACATAAACGATGGACTTCGCGAGTTTAGGAACGTAAAGCTGGGGTTTAAAAAGATCAGTGTCCACATAGTTAGCGAGCACAATTAATTTAGTTGAAGATAAGTGATACTGCTTTTGTAAGTAGGCTTTATCCGCGGCGGAGGAGACTAAAGCTGAATCGCAAACGCGGTAAAGCCAGGCTTCAAGGATGACAGTAAAAAGGCGCAGGATTTTGTTCTCTTCCTTGGCAAAAAGCGACCAAGTGAAGCCAGTGCGGAAAATAAATTTTCCCCTGCGATTACACGTTAATTTAGAGAGATAAGCGCTCCAGGCGCCATTAGCCTGATTGGATTTAAAAAAAGAACAGCTTTTCAGAATATGACGGTGGCACAAAGGAATAAGAAGAGAATAGAGAAAGTCTGGTAGTCTGCTGTTTTTGAAAATGATTTCAATATTGGAAGCAAGATACTTTTGAAAGGCTAGCTCTTGTTTGTTGCCATAAGTGAAAAAATATATTTTTTGGAATTGAGAAGCCAAGAGATTGTAAAGAGCAATCTCTCGTTTTAAGAGACCTGTTTCTGACCATTTTTTTAAAGAAAGGCCGCAGGTAAGAAAGAAAGCCAGATTTTTATTCCGTGTCTTGGGTGGCATAGGAGTAATTTATCCCCACACCATCCGCCTTAGGCGGATTGGCGGGGGGATGTACTAAGTCCGCCGCTTCAAAAGGTGGGTTAAAAAAATTCTTGTCTGGAAAGACAGGAAGGGCGCTCTCACTTTTGTCTTTTCTAGGATGGTTTGGGGGTTGAAAAGGTTGCATTGATCCTGTCCCCATTTTAACCTTTGATTATAGAACTCTCTGGCTTTTTGAGCAAACCTTTTTTGGATTTTGAGATTTTTAAAACTTAAAGAGCCGCGGTAATAACGATATTTAATTAAGCATTGTGGCAGATTGGTAATTTTTTTTCCGGCCGTTAAAAGGGTTAAGTAAAGGTCATAGTCTTGGGCGTAATAAAATTTTTCGCGATATACGCTCTGTTTGTTGCGGAACATAATTGAGGGATGAAGGACGCAGTTACGGCGGGTCAAAGTCTGCGCTGTCTTTTGGGGATTATTCTTTTTTAAATAATGGCCGATTTTTTTACCTTGACCATCAATGAGTACAGCGGAACTGCCGATTAAAGATATTTCAGGGCGGTTTTCCAAGTAAGAATATTGAATTTGCAAACGTTCAGGAAAGGAGAGATCATCCGCGTCCTGCCGGGCGATGTATTTGCCGCGGGCGACCTTCAGTCCCTCGTTTAAAGAACGGGTTAAGCCAAGATTGTGATCGTTCTTGATGATCTTTATTCTTGGATCCTGACCCGCGAACTTTTTTACTATTGACGAAGAATCATCTTCTGAAGCATCGTCAATGATAATAAATTCAAAGTTCGCGAAGCTTTGGTTTAAAATAGAAGAGATGCTGCCGGCTAGGTATTGGGCGCCATTGAAAACAGACATGATAATCGAGATTTTTGGATGCTTCATAATAAAAAATGTAAGAGGTCGCGCTTGCCTGCCGGCAGGCAAGCGAAAGCGCGACACGGTATTAAGATTGTCAGACTTTCGTCCTTACAGGACCTTCGGTCTGACCTCCAATTAGTTTTGGAATTATTATTCTTCTTTCATTTCAAACAATCTCACCCATTTTTCCGTTGCCCGATCTTTTTCTTCGTGGATGAGTTTTACTTTTTTTAATTCCCGTGGATGATAAACCATTTGCGCTAGAAAGGAGTTAGTCAATTCCTCTGTGCCCAGGGACTGTTCAAGCGCCCCGCGGAAACTATAAGCGATTTTGTCTTGAGGCATTTTATAAATAGCAAAATCCTCGGAATTAATGAGGAAATATTTGATTCCCTGCTCTTTCGCGTAGGCTACAGCCTCTTCTTCCTTTTGCCAGTAGATTTTGTTTTGGTCAAAGTCAGTTTTTGCCAGGCGATTTACGGGCGTGAGATTGGTCAAAAAATCATAGTAAGGGGCTTCGCCCCAGTTTAAAAAGATTTTTTCTTGCGGCGGCGTATTCGCCTTCATCCATCGCGCCATTGTGTATTCGCCTTCGGTAAGCGCGGGCTTGATCCAATATTTATAGAGAAAGAGAGAGAAAAAAGAAGGGGCGAGGAGGAGAATTAAGAGGGCGGTGAGGTAGATTTTTTTGTTCACGATCTCCCTGTATTTCTGAAAGTATTTTTTAAAAGCCCAAAGCAGAATTAAAGGCAAAAGAATAAAGATGACTTTATCCGGTGTTTTGAGCATTGCCGAGCCGGGATTAAAAAGAAAGATGATGATTAAAGCTGAAGCTACAACATAATCAAGAAGATGGAATTTTTGGCGATACCAGAAGGCGTAGCTAGCTAAAATGGCGGTGGCAATATTGAGCAGGCGGGAGCCGCGGTCCATCGTGGTCGCAAGGAAGTAGCTGAAAATGAAGAAGGTCGGGGCAATCACCCTCCTTTTCTGATAGGCGGCATAAAAACCAAAAGGCAGAAAGAAACATAAAACATACAAATCTAAGAATTTTTTGTCTATGTCCGTCGGTACAAGGTCTTTGGAGTTTTGACCGAGGATAAAAAGAAGGTCAATGCCCTGCAGTTTGAGCAGTAAATGGTGAAGAAACTGAAGAATTTGATCATAGAAGACATAACGGCTTAAGACCAAGGTCAGGAAAACAAAAAGATAGAGCAAAAGAACAGCGCCCTTTTTTACCTTTTTGTGTTGGCGGTAGAGGATTTGGAAAATGGAATAAATTAAGAGAAAGGGCAGGGTGAGTAAAAAGACAGGATTAATATTGAATCCAAGGTAAGCTAAAAGCGAAGAAGCAACTAAATAGGGCCAATTTTTTTTCAGGCCAGTTTGCCATTCTTCGTAGGTATTAAATCTTTTCCAGAAAGCGACGACGCAGGTCAGGAATCCCAACATAATGGGAAACTGAATAAGATCATGGGTAAAAGAAACAACTGATAGAGCTTGCGTTGAAGAGATACCCGTATAGAAGAAAGCGGCGGCGAGCGGAATAAAATAATCATCTTCTTTGGATTCCTCTTTGGTGTTGGGGAGGATGAGATTTTTCACTAAATAAAAGATCATCACTGCGGTAAGGCTGGAAAGGATAGCGGCGAAAATGCTGACTGCATGAAGCAGAGAATCAAAAGGAAAAATTTTGCCGATGAGTCTTAATAGATAAAGCGTGATATCTTTGTTCTTGAAAGTTAAGGCTTGGGTCGCTTTTTGGCAGTAAATCCAGATTTCGGTGAGATGGGAGGCGTGCCAGCCGTATTTTTCCCAAAAAGCAATGTCCAAAATGACCCTTTGGAATAATCCGTAAACAAAGATGATGACGGCCAGCAGCTTGGAATTTTTTAAAAAGTTTTGCATAAAGCAACAGTGTCATTATAAGGAAGACGCCTTTCTTATTTAGTAGAGGAGTAGCAGGGTCATTTCTTTTTGCGATGATGATTATTTTTTACGCCTTAACGTTTGCCAATATTTGAGAACCCCTACCCCTAATCCTAGAAGAGCGACATTGTTGCGCAAAACACTGACCGCGGGATAAAGCAGCATCACCCGATCCTTTTTGCGCCACAGGGTCCAAATCATAGGAGGCAGGGTGGAGAGGAAGTAAAGCACGGCGAATAAAAAACAACCGAAAAAGAGCAGCGGGTCATTAAAGATGACCGCGAAGAGTAGAATGACAGGGGTTAAAAAAACCAGAACAACTTGAAGTTTAATGATATGATCATAAGGATAAGGGGTAACACCTTTTAGATATGGCCGAAAACGGGCATAGGCATAGGAACGTTTTAAAAAGGCCAAGAGTGTGGGTTTGTAGTGATGCCAGGCCTTCGCACAGGGGTTATAAACCAGCCGGCCGCCAGAGCGGATCACCCTTGAATTGAATTCTACATCAAAAGAGGAGTTTTTTAAATCAGCACGGAATTGACCAATTTTTTGGAAGATGGACGCGCGGTAAAGAACATTTGCCGAGGTGAGATGGACTGGACAGCGCGGTTGATGCGCCAGCTTGTATTCTATTTCCCAGCCTGCCAAGCGCGCGATCCACTTGTCTTTTCGGAATGGTTTTAAGCTACCTCCCACTCCCATTATAGCAGGTCTTTGAAATACGGGGAGATTTTTCTGAAGCCACTTCCTCTCAATTTTCACGTCCGCTTCCACGAAGGCGATAAAGTCGTAACCTTGCGCTTCTTTGAGCCCAAGGTTTAAAGCCGCTGCCTGGCTTTGATGTTTCTGCTGTAAGACTTGGATTTCCGGATGTCGACGCGCTAACTCTTGCGCTTTCAGGACAGATTGATCACAAGAGCCGTCATCAATGACTAAAATCTTTTTCTGCCAAGCACCTTTTTGGCTGATGATTGCTCGAAGGGATTTTTGGATAAACTGTTCATTATTAAATAAACTCACGATAAAGAGAATTTTTGGGTCGGGAACATTTTTTAGTTGAAGCGGGGTAATGTTGTTTTTTCGGTTAGGGATTGAGGGAAACATAGGATTTTTTTGGGGATAACTTGCTTTTGGCAAATCGCGAGCTCTCGATGTTTAATGGTAATGCCATCACTCCTTGAAACTGCCTTTTATTATAACAAGATCATCTGGTTGTTGCTAGATTTTTACCCTGTGTTATAATACTAAAAGGAAAACAAAATCAAAGAAAAAGTTTTAAAAAATCTATCATTTCACAGACTGGGGAAAATCATAAAGAGTTTTTATGATTTATCACCCTACACCTATGTTATAGGTGTAGGGGCAAATTTCCAATTTGTGACTCTAAAAAAAGTGGCCGAAGACACAAAGACCCCTCCTTCTCCTCAAGGAGGCAAAGACGTTGAGGAGAATAAAGTTTTAGCGGCGATTAGCTATCTCTGGATTATCAGCTTGGTGATTCTGCTTATAAAGAAAGAGAGTCCTTTCGCGAAATTTCACGCTAAGCAAGGGCTGATTTTATGGATTGCTTCAGTTGTCTGCTGGATTATTCCAGTGGTGGGTTGGATTTTGAATTTGGTGATTTTCATCTTTATTGTCATTGGTTTTATTCAGGCTATGTCAGGAAAATGGTGGAAGGTGCCGGGGGTGGGTCAGATCGCGGAAAAAATCAAAATTTAAATTCTCAAAAATTGGCTTTAGAATTGGAAGGGGTTCTCTTTTTTTCAAGAGGCGGATTTCTTGTTGGTTTTATTCCACCATGAGAATATTGTAGGTGTTAGCTTATGACGATAAACATTTAAGTTATTCTAAAATTTTAATTTTGTGTTGAAAAAGCAAACAAAAATTATCTGCACCATTGGACCAGCATCCAGCAGGATGGAGACTATTCTGACGATGCTGAAAGAAGGGATGGATGTGGCCCGGGTTAATTTTTCCCACGGAACACAGGAGGATAACGGCGCTTTGATCCGCAATGTGCGCGGCGCGGCGCGCGCTCTGGGGAAAGGAGTGGCGATTATTCAAGATCTTCAAGGGCCGCGCGTGCGCGTGAGCAACATTAAAAAAGGAGGTTTAACATTAAATGAAGGTGAAATCGCGATTATTACTACCGCACCCCTTACCCCGCGACAGAAAAAAAATCAAGACAAGCTCAAGGTTTTTCAGGTTGCTTACAAGAAGTTGGATCAAGATCTAAAAAAAGGAAGAATTATTTTGATTGATGACGGTCTCCTTAAACTTAAAGTCCTCGCTATTAGCAAGAGAGAGATTAAGTGCCGCGTTTTGATTGGCGGTTTGCTCACTTCCGGGCGAGGAATGAATTTTCCAGGGTCTGCTTTGGGTCTATCCGCCATCACCCCCAAGGACAGACAGGACTTAGAGTATGGGATCAAGATAGGAGTTGATTTTGTCGCCCTTTCTTTTGTGCAGAGTACAGAGGATGTGTTGGCTCTAAGACGTTTGATTAAGGTCTACGAGAATCGGGAAACGCCGCGGACCAAGATTATTGCCAAGATTGAAAAAGAGGAGGCTTTAAATAATTTAGAAGCGATCATTGAGGAAGCGGATGGCATTATGATCGCGCGCGGAGATTTGGGTATTGAAATTGATCCTACACGTCTGCCCTTAATTCAAAAAGAGATTATTAGCAAGTGTTTAGCCGCGGCGAAGCCGGTGATTGTGGCTACTCATATGTTGGATTCTATGCAGGAGAATCCTCGGCCGACGCGAGCGGAAATTTCCGACGTTGCCAACAGCGTGATGGACCATGTCGACGCGGTGATGTTGTCCCAAGAAACGGCAACAGGCAAGTATCCTACAGAGGCGGTGAAGTTTATGGCCCGCACCTGCGTCGAGACCGAACGCTCGCCCTATGATGATATTATTTATCCCTCTCATCCCACAAAGAAAGAGCTATCGCCGGTTTTAGCGATGAGTCAGGCGGCTTGCATTCTGGTTTCCAATATTCGCGCCAAAGCGATTTTAGTGACTACGCGTTCTGGTTTTTCCGCCCGGGCGCTTGTGAGCCACAGGCCGAACGCCAGTTCCATTATTGTCGTAACCGGCAGCCCCAATGTTTACCGCGAACTTTTGCTTTCTTGGGGTATCACTCCTTATCTTGTTCAGGATTTTCACGATAGCCAGATGCTCATCCAGAAGAGTATAAAGACACTTCAGAAAGAAGAATTGGTAAAGGCAGGGGACAGGGTGGTAGTAATGACTGGATTTAAAGAGCGAGGCAATGGCTGGTCCACGTCTTTACGCATTGTGACTGTTTGACTTTTTTTCTTTTTATATTATAATTAAAGCACCTAAGACATGGGTGTTTTTTGGTTTTTACTTAACACTAATGAAAGGGGTGATAAGGTGAAAAGAAGCTTGTACCTCCGTGGGGACTCGTTCTTTGGCATACTGACAATCCATCGCTTTGGGAGGTGATGAATGATGCGGGGGAAAGTAAAGTTTTTGTTCCTTGTTCCAATTTGACTGCAGCCCTTTTTGTTTTAGGCCTATCCAATAAACTTTCAAGAATGAAGGAGAACTAAGATGACTCGACAAGCATTTAAAAACAGCGTTATTGCAATCATCAAGCAAGCGTGTAAAGCAGTAAATTTTTCCCTGGTTAGTTTCAGGGAAATTGCATTCTTTCAAAGAACTGGAAGCACCGTAAGGAAGATTGTTAAAATTCCTCGGAAGATTGTTAACGCTATTGGATTGTCGCAGCAAAAGTTTCAGGGTAGTGCGGATTACATCCTAGGTTTAATTCTTAAGGATGTGGGACATTTATTAAAGGCTGCAGAAACAGTATAGTTTGGTTTGAGTTTAATATTTAGTCCGAGGGCATTGGTAAACAGTGCCCTTTTCTTTTTGGCTAAATTTCGTTATAATTAAGAAAATTGCGCTTAAAAATAGCAGTAGAGACAGATTTTAAACCTGTCTCTGCAGTGTCTATCAAGATTCATAAAAGCAAGGGAGAGGTCGCATAGTTGGTCTAGTGCGCACGCTTGGAAAGCGTGTATGCCGCAAGGCATCGCGAGTTCGAATCTCGCCCTCTCCGCCAAGATCGCCAAGGCTTCAGAACGGCAGGCCTTTGTTATGTACTACGTTTATATAATTTTTAGTAATAAAACTATGGCAAATTCTAAAGAAGCAAAAGCGAGAATAAAAATAAACAAACTGCTTGAACCCAGCTTATTAGTTGCGTAATTAAATAACCTTTTATGGTATAATATACATGTCATAATTTTAATTTTTACCGCGAAGCGGTGGGAAAAATTTCCCTTTTCCTTTTACCTGCCCGCCAAAGCGTTAGTGTCGGAGGGGCTTCCTTATTGGGGATTTTACTTAAAGAATGTTCCCTCCAGAGGCGGGCAGGCGAACTTCGTCCAAAAAACACCGCCTTTGGTTCGATGGGAAGCCTGTTAACTATTGACAATAACATTAACATATGTTAACTTTAAGAAAGTGACTTAACAGCCTATGGAATTAAAAGAATTTTATACTACAAAAGAATTGGCCGAGTTGTTAGGAATCAGCCGGGTGGCTGTTTTTAACAGGATTAAAAAAGGCGATATTAAAGCGCAAAAAATGGGTCGTAATTTTATTATTTTCAAAAAAGATATTGGGGATATAGATGTTTTTTTGAGTGATTTATTTAGGACTGCCAAGGATTGGGCAATTTCGCAAAAAGAATTTCCCGAGCAATTTTATTGTCAAAATAGCGGAGTGTTTCAGGCTCGCGTTACAAAAATGGGTGGCTTAATGATGGAAAACAAAGACGCGAAAGAATTATTTTCCTTGCTTACATCTATCGCTGGTGAAATAGGAAATAATTCATATGATCATAATCTGGGTCAGTGGCCAGATGACCCCGGTATTTTTTTTGGCTACGATTTAGATAAAAAGCAAATTGTTTTAGCCGATAGAGGATTAGGAATATTGAAAACTTTAAAAAGAGTAAAGCCAGAACTTGAAGACCATGAACAGGCATTGAGGGTTGCATTTACTGAAATAATTTCTGGCAGAAAGCCAGAGGCTCGAGGCAATGGATTAAAATATGTTAGAAGCGTTATCGCGAATAATCCAATAAATTTAATTTTTCAAACAGGTAATGCGAAATTAATATTAAACAGCGGCAGTGCGAATTTGAATATTAAAATAGCCAAGGAAAATATCCGTGGTTGCATTGCCTTAATTACTTATTGACTATGATTATAGAAATAAAAAAATTTGGCACAACATTAATTTCTCGACAAACGGGAAGAGAGGCTTTTTTGGCCTTGCAACCGTTTTTAAAAGATGTAAAAGAGGGCGAAATAATTGAGGTGGATTTTGACGGCGTCCTGACTTTTTCACCATCTTGGGGGGATGAGTTTTTGACGCCGTTATTCAATATTTATGGAGATAGATTGGTTTTAAAGAACACAAGCAATCCTTCAGTGCAAGCCACTTTAGATATACTAGGGAAAACCATTTAAAAAATATGATTGATAGACCGATTACAACTTTATTTATGTTGAGTTCGCTGGATGGGAAGATTTCGACTGGCGATATGGACGAGATGGATACTGATTCTGATTTTCGGAAGATTAAAGGGATCAAAGAGGGAGTCCAGCAGTATTATGATCTTGAAAAAACCACGGATATGCATTTTTTGATCACGGGTAAGGTAATGACGAAGCAATGTGAGTCGTTGAATGTGAATAATAGAAAAGACGAGCCGACTAAGCTTTCGGCTAACTGCATAATAGTAGACGGAGTTCATTTGCAAGAAAGTGGCATTCTATATCTTTTAAAAAAGTTTAATTCATTAACTGTCGTAACAACTAACGAAAATCATCCGGCAATAAAAATCAAATCGGAAAATTTAAAAATAATCAGTTACAAAGATAAAATTAATTTTTCGGATTTATTCAAAAAGCTGAAGTCAGATTATGGTATTAAAAGAATTACCATTCAGTCTGGTGGCACAATGAATGCGGTCCTCTTAAGAAACAAATTGATTGACCGTATTTCATTAGTGGTTGCCCCTTGTCTTATTGGCGGGAAAGACACTGCCAGTTTGATTGGCGGAGAATCGTTGCATAATCAAAAAGAACTAAAATATGTTAAAGCGTTAAGACTCAAGCGGTGCGATGTATTAGAAAATTCGTACTTGCATTTGCAATATGATGTCATTAACAAAAAAGAAGTTGAAAAATTTGTTATGTAGACAGCAGGCGCAATAATCATCTATGCCATAATTATAAGAATGTAACAAACAATAAAAAATATGGACACAAAAAATATAACCACGGCTTTTGAACTGCCGGGCAAAAAGATAACCCGAAATTTGGGTTTGGTGCGGGGTATCACTGTCCGCTCAAGGTCAATTTTTGGCTCAATCGGCGGCTCCTTGCAAACTTTGGTTGGAGGAAACATTTCGCTGTTCACTTCTTTATGCGAGAAAACGCGCCAGCAGTCGTTTGACTTAATGGTAAAGCATGCCGAGGAAATGGGCGCCAATGCCATTATCGCGGTGCGCTATGATGCCAATGAAGTTATGTCCGGCGTAACTGAAGTGCTTTGCTATGGTACTGCAGTGGTGGTTGAATAAAAGATTAGCAAAATAAATTTTTTCAATGAATTTCCAATAAATTGAACTTCAGATATCTCGGAACGTTATACGCCATAATTAAAAGCCTTAATAAAAATAGCCTTCAAAAAAAACAATATATGAGTATGAAATCCGCTCAAGAACAAATCAAAAACATTTTTGACGAGATTAATAAAAAGAAAGGATTAAAACCAGATCCATATTATTCCTTTGTCAGAATAGTGGAAGAGATCGGCGAAGTCGCCCGACAGATTTTTAGCAAAAAAGTTCGTCCTGAAAAGTATGACGAGGAAAATTTCAAAGAAGAGATCGTGGATGTTATCATAGAATTGTTGTACTACAGTTCTTTGCACGGCATTGAAATAGAAAAAATGATTTTTGAGAAATTGGAAAAAATACGTCAAAATAATTTAAACAGCAAGCCCAAAAATTCACATAACAGCGTGTGATGAAGCATGTGGTTCAATTCATAAGAGTTGAATCATCAGTTTAATATTAACAAATCAATATGAAGCAGACAAAATTAATTTTCACAGGTTTTCTGGACGCGTTTAGTGTTGCTGTTTATGTAGTCGTGATATCATTGATTCTAGGGCAGGGCGAAAAAATATTCGGCAAGATGGATAATTTTCTCGGGCCCGTGGCGCTCTTACTGCTTCTCGTTTTGTCCGCCGCGATTACCGGAGCGCTCACGCTCGGCCGACCGATTCTTCTTTATCTTCAAGGTTGTAAGAGGGAGGCGATTGGGCTTTTTCTTTACACTCTAGGCTGGCTTTTTTTAATGACCTTGTTGGTTTTTATATTGCAAGTTTTAAAATAAAATTTATTCTTAAAACATAAAAATATGTACATCGTTATTTTGATCGTCCCCGTTATCATTGTTATGCTCTCCATCAAACAAATTAACCAATACCAAAAGGGGGTGAAGTTCACGCTGGGGAAGTTCGCGGGCATTTTAAATCCGGGCTGGAGAATCGTGGTGCCAGTTTTTCAGGGTTATCGCAAGGTGGATATGCGGATTAAGGCGGTGGATGTGCCAAATCAAGAAGCAATTACGAAAGATAATATTTCGGTGACGGTAAACGCGGTTATTTATTACAAAGTGCGCGACGCGCAGAAAGCGATTATTGAAGTGGAAAATTATTTTTACGCCGTTTCACAATTAGCACAGACAACAATGCGGAATGTGGTAGGTGAAGTAAATTTAGATGAATTATTGTCTGGCAGAGAGGCGATCGCGGAAAAAATTCGAGGGATCGTGGAAAAATCCGCGGATGTTTGGGGGATTGATGTGCATTCGGTTGAACTGAAAGACGTGACTTTGCCCGAACAGATGAAGAGAGTGATTGGCAAGCAAGCGGAAGCAGAACGGGAACGGCGGGCGGTAATTATTAAAGCGGAAGGAGAAGCGGCGGCGGCAACAAATTTGGCTAAGGCGGCAACAATTTTATCCGCGGCAAATGGCGCGTTGCATTTGCGCACGCTAAATACCTTAAACGACCTTGGCGCAGATAAATCAAACACGGTTGTCTTTGCTATTCCAGTAGAAATTTTACGGGCTTTGGAAAAGAAGGGGAGTGATTATCCAAATCGATAAATCACCTTTTAAACAAAAATAAAAAAATGAAAACAAAAAACAAAAAATCTCCGCAACAAGGCTTAGCGAAGCCGTATGGGGTTCTTATTGTTTTTTTAGTGATTTTAGGATTGGCGATCCTTGGCTATTTCATTTATAGGGGGCCAGCCAAACCGGACGAGGTGATTTCAGAAAATGGTACGGGAGTAGTACCGGAGGTAGAAAATGGGCCCGTCGTGATTCCGCAGAAGATTTTGGACAATAAATTTGGCTTTTTGTCCGCGGGATTTGATGATTATTTGTTTATGAATAGCGTTGGCGCAGGCTGGGTGAGACCGCATCCGGGCGCGTTTCTGTGGGATGCCATGCAGAAAAACAAAGGTGCGGACTATAACTTTACCAACACTGACCGCGCAGTGAAAAAATACCAGGAGCATAATTTGGCGATTCTCGCCACGCTTTGGCCTTTCGCGGAATGGGATCAGAAAAGCAGGGATGGTTTTGACCTTTGCGCGGTGAGTGAGAACGATGAGTTTTTACTGGATATAACCGGAAAGAGAGGCGAGGAATATATCGCCCAGCATAGATGCGCTCCTATGGATTGGACGGCTTATACGGCTTGGGTGAAAAATGTAGTAGAGAGATATGATGGCGACGGCAATGCTGATATGCCGGGACTCAAAATGCCAATTAAATATTGGGAAGTGATGAATGAGCCGGATTTAGACGGCAACGACAGATTGGATTTTTGGAAAGACAGCGTAGCAGCATATGCGCAACTCTTAGTGCGCACAAGTGCGGCAATAAAAGAGGCGGATCCGGAAGCCCGGGTCGTTATTGCTGGAGCTGCAGGAGGGGACAAAAGATTTTTGGATTTTTACCGTTCAATTTTTAAACAGAAGGAAGTGATAGAAACATTTGATATTGCCAATGTCCATTGCATTTCCAATGATTCTTATGATTCCTTTAATGTTGAGCCGTATAAAAAGATGCTAGCCGAATTCAAGATTAATAAACCGATTTGGGTTACAGAGGCAGAGGCAATAGTATCAGCGGATATGGATGTTAATGCGACGCAGACTATGAGGAGCGCGGATAAAGCGCTTTCTCTGGGGGCGGAGAGGATTTTTTTCACGCGTTACGACTTTGGGACGCGCGGGGATTTGAATGATCGGCCGATGGAGAATGTCCCTTTGATTAAGGCTGAAATTTTCGGCAAAGACCCAGAAGCAGCATATAAAAAAATTATTAGCCAGTAGTTATTATTTGGAAAGATATTAACTAAAATAATTAAAAGTAGTTCATGAAAAAATCACACGAAAATTTATTAAAAGCAATCGCTGGCGAATCTATGGCGCGGAATAAATACACTTATTACGCGGAAATCGCGATGAAAGAGGTATTAGTCTGGATCGCGCGCGTTTTTGAGGAAACGGCGGATAATGAAAGAGCGCACGCGCAAGAGGAATTAGAAAAATTGCGTGAAAAGACAGAGATGACAAATACTTACGACATTCATCCGCTGGGGACGACTTTGGAAAATTTGCGTAACGCGGCCGCGGGGGAAACCTACGAGTTTGGCACGATGTATCCTGATTTTGAGAAAACGGCCCGTGAGGAAGGTGAAGAAGCCATCGCTACTTTATTTAAAGAGATTGCCGAGGTGGAAGAGAAGCATGCCGAGCGCTATAATATTTTGGCTGAGCGTCTAGAAAAAGGATTGCTTTTCAAAAATAATACAGAGATTGAATGGAAATGTTTAAACTGCGGGTATATCCACAAAGGAATATCGGCTCCTGAGAAATGCCCGCTTTGCCAAAAACCGCAAGGCTGGTATATGGCTTTGGGCGTTGTTAGATAAGATATGTTTTTTTGGGTCTATATTTTAACAGGATTGTCGGCTGACTTGATACCCGACATTCTATTGATTAAAGATCATGAAAGACCATAAGGGCTTATTCGGGAAGTATAATCCAATCGCCGACCTCTCTGTCCATACTATTTTATCTTTTGGAATTTCAATTTGGCTGATAGTTTTTCAGTTTCCTCTCGTTTATTTTGTTGCTTGTTTTTTAGCCGGATTATTATTAGATATGGATCATTTCTTGAATGGAGTCATTGCTAGGTTATTAAGAGTAAAGAGCCATGAAAGCAGCTTAATGTATGGATCTGGCGGTTGCGTAATTAAAATAGCGCACGGTTTTGATATTAGTTTTTTGTTCGGACTATTATGTTTTTCCATAACATCCGATCCTGTTTTTGTGTTATTGATTTTTATGAGTTTGTGCGCGCATGAGTTTTGGGATT
The DNA here is from genome assembly GCA_041644975.1 of Candidatus Doudnaibacteriota bacterium. Lineage (GTDB taxonomy): Bacteria > Patescibacteriota > JAQUNI01 > JAQUNI01 > JAQUNI01 > JAQUNI01. Next base: position 72,686 of record JBAZQX010000002.1, read on the forward strand.
TCGTTGTTTATCCCCATACATGGAGAGAGTTGTTTTTATTCACCAGGATTAGAAAGGGTTTTTATCCCGGGCATAGAAAGAAATTCATCGGAAGAATATTTGATTATAAGACATTAAAATTTTAGGTTAATATAAAGGAAATGAAGCCATTAAAAAAAATAAATAAAAACCATGGCTAAACCCACTACTTATGCCACGCCAATTTGTCTCGGCTTAACAGTACTTTTGATTATTGGCGCTATAATCGGTGTTTGGAAAACGAGCCCTCTCGCGATCATTCTGTTTTTGTTGCCAGCGGTTGCCTACGAGGTTTACCGCACCGAAGGGAGGTCTACGAAGTTGGCTTCTTGGGTGATGCTTTTGATTTTGTTAGCGGAGATTATTACCGTTTCCTTCAATATTAATTTTAATTTGGCGAAATTTATTGGGGAGGAGGGGGGATATGTTGGCGGCTATTATATTCCTCTCGGTGACTTGAGGGTTATTTTTCCGGCCATTATCGCCGTCCTATCCATTATCCTCTTTGTGAGGACTTATGGCCCTTATACTAAATGGCTGGCAGTTTTGATTTTTGTCGGCGCTTTTGTAATCATTTATGTCTTGGATCCAGCAGTACTAAAGATGCTTTTAATAGATAACATACGGAAAGTTTTTTAATAGCGCATCATATAAAAAAGCCTAGCAGAATTGTCTTTATTTTAGCTTTTGAAGCCCTTCGCGGAGGGCTTCACTCGGGTTGTTGCTCAAAGGGGTTTAAGAGGTTGTTTGTTTTATTTTCATCTTCTTTAGGATATGTTAGAATAAGAGTAAGGAGTTGAATTGGCATTTAAACCTATGGAGATAGAAAAGAGTTTTAGTGAAGAAGAAGCAAAACAAATTGGGGAAATGTTGGGCGTGGACTGGGCTCGTTTTGATCTCGCGCAATTTAGGCGCGGGATGGATGTGGAATTGGAGCATGGGCTATGCGACCCTAAAACTAATGTGAGCAACGATGATCCCTTAACCACAGGGAAAATTACCTTGGCCCATTTAAATGAGCTCCCTGATTACTATACGCGGTTAGAAAGAATGGAAAAAGCAGCAGAAAGTCCTTAGAACAAGAAAAATTTTTACAAAATAAATTTAAAAACTATGAGGACAAAGATTCTTCTTGCCCTCACCCTGATTTTTTTCTTGGGTGGGGTAAGCGCGGCAATGGCAAAAATGAACAAGATTAAGCCAGCCGCGGCGCAAAATTCTGGTAAGACTAATACTGCCTGCGTCCAGAGTGCGGTGGAGAAGAGAGAAAATGCGATTATCGCTGCCTATACCAAAAAGACGGATGCGATTAAAGCCGCTTTAGAGACGAGAAAAGCGGCTCTAAAGGAGGCTTGGGGAAAAGCCACAGTGCGGGAGAGAGTGCAAGCGCGAGCGCAGGCATGGAAGACCTTTAAAGCGGCGGAAGTGAAAGCGCGGCTTGCTTATAATCAGGAATTAAAAGCGGCGTGGGCTACTTTTAATAAGGAGCGGAAGGCTTGTAAGATTACGGAAACCAATGATGAAAATGGCGCCACGGATACGGGGCTTTAAGATATTATCAATTCACCAACGCGCAAAGGCGAGGTTTTTTCAAACCTCGCCTTTTTTGTGCTTTTTGCTTATGATAAGAATATTAGTTGTTAATCTATTTTTATGCGGTTTTTAAGTCATCTTTTGCGCAAAGAGCAATATATCAGTCTGGGGGTGATTTTTATTTTGACCGCGGTTTCCGTTTTTGCCTTTAATCCATATGAATATGGTTTATCAGACCACGCGATTACCATTCCTTTTTTAAAATCGCTAGCAGATCCCAGTCTATATCCTAATGATTATTTAGTAGCGGAAAAGTCTTATTATTATAGTTACTTTTGGCAAGCTTTGGGTTTCATCGGCCGTTACTTCCCGCTTGATATTCCCCTTTTGTTTTTTGTTCTTTATTATGTTTCTCTCTTTTTCTTTTTCTGGGGGATTTACTTAATTGCCAAACTCCTTTGGCGGCGACAAGAGGTGGCGTATCTATCTCTCTTTTTCCTTTTGTTTTTCAAGCCGACCTTGGGCGGAATGTCCACTTTTGACCACGCTTTCTTGACGCGGGTGGCGGTTCTACCCATTCTGGTTTTTGCTTTTTATTTTTTTCTCAAAAAGAAGTTTTTGTGGTCTTTTGTTCTGCAGGGATTGGGTTTTCTGATGCACCCCTTAAGCGCAGCGCATATGATTGCTATTCTATTTTTAGCGTCAATTATTTGGATACGGGAGATGGGTTGGAAAAAATTATTGGTTTATTTAATTATTTTGGCAAGCATGGCAAGTCCAATTTTTATTTGGAAGATTATTTCCTCGCCTCCTTCCGTGAGCCTGTTGCACGCGAACGCAGATTGGTTAGAGTTGCTTCGCTTGCGATCCGTTGATGAAATTTTCCCTTTCTCTTGGCCTAAGGTGGTTTTTCTGGAGGCGGGATTAGTCTTTTTAGTCTTTTTAGCAAGTTGGAAATACAAGCCGCAAGCCCAATACCATCGGATCATCATTGGCGCCACCATTTTGATAATTGGTTTTTGTATCTTGGGTACAATTTTTTCGGAAATTTATTCCTTCCCTCTGGCGCTGAATTTACAGCTCTTCCGCAGTTTTCAGTGGTTAGTTTATTTAGCTTTCATCTATTTTGCCAATTATGCCTTTCAAGAACTCCGAAGTGGCAAAGGATTATATAAAATATTAGTAGCTCTTCTCGCTCTCGGCATTTTTTATGGAGCAAGCAACTGGGTTTATGGCTACGTGGCTTTTTTGGTTTTAGCGTTCCTATTGGTTCTAAGAGAGAGGAGGATAAATTCTAAGTTACCGTACTATTTTGTTCACGTTCTTTTAGTAGCGGTTTTAATTTTAGGCAGTATTTTTTACCTTCAGGGAAAAAGATTTTTTTGGGGTAATCATCAAGAGAAATTTTGGTTGGATTTAGCGAAAAAAGCTAAGGCAGAGACAGGACAGAGGGATATGTTTATTGTGCCGCCTCATTTAGAAGGTTTTCGTATTGAATCGGAGAGAACAATCTACGGCGATTGGAAAGACGGGACTTTGACTTTTTACAATCCGGCTTTTGGCAAGGAGTGGTTTATGAGGATGCAAAGATTGGGTTATAAGCAAGACTTCAGTCCCGAGGCCGTTCAGGCTCCGAAGAGCCTTCAGGTCGTTCAGACTCTGATGAGTCTTCAGACTCGAAGAGCTCGAGGAGGATCTTCAGTTCCTTCGACTGTGAAGTCTTCAGGACTGAACAGCCCGAGGGATGTTCCTTTAGGAGAGAGTTTCCTTGCTCTTTCGGAAGCAGATTTTTGCGCCATCGCGACAGAAATGCGGCGAAGAGCGGGGGAGAAATCTCGGGTTTTTCTAGTAACCTTCCGCAATGAAAAAAAACTTAATTTCCCCTTGGCTTATGGTAATGAAAAGTTTTTAGTTTACGAGGTGGTGTCGCAATAAAATATGACGAAGTCATCATTTCGTGATTTTAATTACTCACAAAACAAACCTAAAAATAAACTATATTTTTTTAAAAAAAGAACTGCTTTTAGCAGTCCATAGGGTTTATTGGAGGGCGCCAACAAGTCTGGCAAGCCTCGTTGTCGGGGAGACCAATGGCGGGCAGATAATCCCAAGGCGCTTGATAGATCACCGCCATTGCACTTTTCATTTCTGCAACCTTCGCTGCTACCTTTTGGTGCAGGATGGAACGCGGATCAGCAATCTGAGAAATTTGCTTTTCGTTAAGTTCTAACGCCCTCATTGCCTGACGCACAGCAAGATCAGCCGTGGAGCGGGTAGTCTCAAAGTAAGGACATTTATAAAAGATCATTGGAAAAGAAACCAGCAGGATTACCCCTTGAGCTCCTAGGGAAGTCAGAAAGAGGATGAGATCGCGGAGTTGATTACCTCGCACAATGGAGTCCTCCACTAAAATTAAAGTCCGACCTTGGATATACTCTTTAATGATATAAAGTTTTCTGGCAGCGACAAGTTTTCTTAATTGAGGCTCTGTTGGAGTATAACTTTGGCCGTAGCCTGGCTCTTTTTTGAGAGCTTCCACGAGTGGAATTTCAGGACAAATTTCGTGCGCGCCTCGGGCAATAGGGATTCCTGTACCTGGCACAGGGACAAGGATGTAATTAGCATCCTGCTTCCCGTGTTGGGCCAGCCATTCTTTTAATCTTTGACCTAAGGTTCTACCCGCCGCTTTACGTGCTTCTTCGGTGAGGATTGGTTTTCCTCCTAAGGTGAAGTGAAGAGTCGCCTCGCTACTGTAATAGGCGCTGTTAAAAGGGCATAGAGACATACTATCTTGAGGGGTGATCAGGGATTGAATACTTAAGTCAGGATTGATCTGAATGGCCTCCCCTGGTCCTAATGCTCTTTGGATTTCAAAACCAGAATTTTGGAGCGCGCAGCTTTCACAGACCACAGCAATAGCTTCTGACCTTGCGCCGAGAATAAGAGAACCTCGTCCCCAAAAGTCTCGGACTACAATTAATTCTCCCTTCTCCGTCATCATTAGAAAAGAAACCGATCCCTTGGTTGTCTGGAAGATTTCTTTTATTCCTTGTTTCAAGTTATCTGCCCGCGCCATAGTTTTTAGAATCAGTTCTGTCGGGTTAGTCCTATCTCCAACGAGCGTTAAACTGTGGCCTTCCGCGATCAATCGGTTTCTAAGGTGGCGAGGGTTTTGCAGATGACCTAGCGTAACAATAGCAATCCGTCCGAATTTTGTATCAAAGGCAAGAGGCTGGGGATGATTGGTTTGAGCGGCAATCACCATACCCCCGATCATTTTTAAGGCAATTTCATCAAATCTTTCATAAAAGGGGGCGTTGAGCCTATGGATGGGAAAAGGGGTGCTAAAACTTTTTTCGTTGGTTACCGCTATCCCACCAAGGCTTCCTCCATACCGCGCTTGGCAGGTCATCATATGGGTAATTTCTTGAGCGCATGTGTTTTTAAAACCCCGTGTCATCAGATCAGGTGTTTTACTAACTATTCCGGCGATAGCTGGCATTGTCAACCTCCTTTATGGCTGTAGTTTTTGGATGAATAACTGGTAAGGAGCAAGAGAAAATTTATTTGTTTCCAGATGTTATCTCATTATACATCCTTTATTTTATCTAGCAAATAAGCTATAATTTTTAGGACAAACAAAGGCGAGTCTTTTTAGATTTCGCGGTTTGCCCGCCCGGCAAACGCTCGCAGAGCTTTGTGAGCGGGTCGGGGATTTTTAAAATTTATGAATGAGGTTGAAGAAATCAAAAATCGGCTTAATGTTGCCGATGTCATCGCGGACTATATTCAATTGACGCCGGTCGGCGCCAATTTCAAAGCCCGTTGCCCTTTTCACAGCGAGAAAACGCCATCTTTTTATGTTTCGCCGGAAAAGCAGATTTGGCATTGTTTCGGGTGTGAAGCGGGCGGCGACATCTTTACTTTTGTCCAAAAGATGGAGGGGCTTGAATTTCGGGAGGCGCTCAAGATTTTGGCCGAAAAGGCGGGCGTAAAGTTGGAAGCGCGCGATCCGAATTTGGAAACAGAACGCGATAGACTGGTTAGTCTTTGCGAATGGGCGGCGCGCTTTTTTCACCAGGCTCTTTTGCGTTCCCGCGAGGGGAAAATCGCCAGGGATTATCTGGTTTCGCGCAAGGTTGGAGAAAAAATGATCCAGAAATTTTTGCTTGGTTACTCTCCTTTTTCCTGGCATCTCACTATGGATTTCCTGCGCAAGAAAGGGTTTTCCGCGGCAGAGATTTTTGCCGCGGGGCTCGCAAGCCAAAAAACCCCGGGCAGATTTTATGATCGTTTTCGGGGAAGACTGACATTCCCTTTGCGCAACATCCACGGTCAGGCAATTGGTTTTGGCGCTCGTGTTTTAAATGAAGAGAGGGATCATTTGGGCAAGTATATTAATTCTCCTCAAAGCCTGATTTATGATAAAAGCGGCTTGCTTTATGCCCTGGATCAAGCGAAACAGATGATTAAAAAAGAAAATCTCTGCATCGCGGTGGAAGGATATTTAGATGTGATCTCCTCCCATCAGGTAGGGGTCACCAACGTGGTGGGTGTTTCCGGGACCGCTCTTACTCCCGCTCAACTTATTTTAATGAAAAGGTATACCCATAATCTTGCGCTTTGCTTTGACGCGGACATGGCAGGGGTCGGAGCCGCCAAGCGCGGCATTGAAAACGCAATCGCGGCTGGCTTAGCTGTCCGCGTCATTATTTTACCTAAAGACGAGGATCCCGATTCTTTGATTAGGAAAAATCCAGAGCTTTGGCGTGAAGCTACCAAACGAGCAGTCGGAATTATGGAATTCTATTTTGATCTAGCTTTAAAACATTATAATCCAGAGGAGCTTGCGGGCAAGAAAATGATTGCTGCTGAAGTTTTACCAATAATTAAAAAAATACCAGACCAGATTGAACAAGCCTATTATTTACAGAAGTTGTCATCTCTCATTAACATCCGCGAGGAATCTTTGCGCGAGGCAATGGCTAGAATAGATTTAACTCTTCAATACTCTCAAAGTCCTGATCGCAATGTTGTTGCGCCGCCAGAGGATTTTAACCCTGCACCTGCGGATATCGTAGGCCGCCATCTTTTAGGTCTCGGCTTAAAATATCCCCGTTTTTTGGGGGAAATTTTAGAGGAAGCTAAACCCTCTATTTTATCCTCCGAATGGCAGGATATTTACAAAGTCTTAAGCAAATATTATAATAAGAATAGGAGCTTTGATTTCATTCATTTTAAGCGAAAAATTCAGACTTCCCATCCCCAGTACGTCACGCGTTTAGAAGTGGCTATTTTAGATGTGGAAAAAGATTTGGAAGAAAATGACCAAAAGGAGGACATCATCGCTCTAGAGGTGCAACAGGCTTTAAAAAGGCTTAAGGAGCAGTATTACAGACAAAAATTAGAAGCAATTGAACTTCAAATGCAGAGAGCGGAAGATATCAAAGATAGAGTTCTCTCGCAGAGTTTAACTAAACAACTTCAATCTTTCACCCAAAAATTGGGGAAATTGTAAATTCAATTTGAAATCCATCTTTTCACTTTTTACATCGTGCCAAAAGTTTTGCTTTGGTATGGGAAAGGTTTTTATTTTTTTAACTTACCTTCGTGCCTCGTCGCAATAAAACAACCGTGGGGCGCAAATTGCGCCGCAAGAAATCTTACAAGCGGAGTCAGCAGTCCAAAAAAATGGGAATAAAGAAGAGGAGTCAAAAGAAGCCTAAAACTAGAAGAACGGCTTGGCAGAGAGCTCGCCCTGCAAGGAAGAGGAAACCTCTCTATTTTTCGCGCGCGAAAAATAGCGCCGCTAGGCGCAAAAGGACTCGTCGTCCAGTCAGGCGGATGAGGAGGAAGAGCGCGGTTTCGCAAGCGAAACTAGATTATCTTTTTCATAAAGGCAAAGAGCAGGGTTTTATCACGGTTAACGAGATTTTAGCAGCGATTCCTGAGATTGAAGATTACGAAGAAGCCTTAGACGACTTTTTATCTAAATTAGAAGAAGAGGGAGTGAGTATAGAAGAAATCAGAGGGGATTTAATTGAGAGCGTAGGAGAGAGCGAGGAGGAAGGGGAAAAGCCTCAGAAGGAAATAGGATTTTGGGAGGGTTTGGATCTCGGCGATATCTCTTCAGATTCGGTTCAGATGTATTTGCGGGAGATCGGCAAAGTGCCTCTTCTGACCTCTCAAGAAGAGGTTGATTTATCCAAGCGCAAAGAAAAAAATGACCAGGAAGCGAAGAATAAGCTTATTGAAGCCAATCTGCGCCTCGTTGTTTCTATCGCTAAAAAATACACCGGACGTTCTCTTTCTCTTTTAGATTTGATTCAAGAAGGCAACATTGGCCTTTTCAGGGCGGTAGAAAAATTTGATTACCGCAGGGGCTATAAATTTTCTACTTATGCCACTTGGTGGGTTCGTCAGGCAATCACGCGGGCGCTCGCTGACCAATCGCGCACGATTCGGATCCCTGTGCATATGGTGGAAACGATTAATAAATTCACTCAAACGGAAAGACGTTTGGTGCAGGATTTGGGACGAGAGCCGATGCCCGAGGAAATCGCGGCGGAAATGGGCATTCCCTTGGAAAAAGTGCGGCAGATTTTAAAGGTGTCGCAGGAAACTGTTTCTTTGGAAACGACCGTGGGTGAAGATGATGAAGATTCCACCCTTGGCGATTTTATTGAGGACGAAAAGACGCCTACCCCAGACCGCTTGGCGGGTCAGGAACTCTTAAGAAACCATATTAAGGACGTAATTCGGGATTTAAACCCCAGGGAGCAGAAGATTTTAAATATGCGTTTTGGATTAAGTGATGGTATTTCTCATACCCTGGAAGAGGTGGGGCAGGAATTTGGCGTCACCCGCGAGCGGATCCGCCAAATTGAAGCCAAAGCCTTGGAAAAGATTCGGGATCATGCGTTGGTTAAGAAGTTGAGGGATTATTAGAGTAGTAATTGGTAATCAGTAACTGGTAATTGGTAATATGAATATTATGGATAAAAAGATCGTCAAATTTTATGATCTGGAGGCTTGGCAGAAGGCTTATGAATTGGTCTTAGAAATTTATAAGATTACAAAGTTATTCCCCAAGGAAGAACTGTTTGGAATGACAAGCCAGTTAAGAAGAGCGGCGGCTTCAATAGCAGCTAATATCGCAGAAGGTTTTGCGAGATACCATTATAAAGATAAGGTAAGGTTTTATTACCAAGCGCGCGGTTCGGTTGCCGAGGTTCAAACCTTTTTATTATTAGCCAAAGATTTAAAATATATTGATTTAGAGATTTGTAAATATTTAGGGGAAAGGTGTAATGAGGTAGGAAAGCTGATTAATGGTTTGATCCGTTCTATTGAGAAACAAAAATAGTTTATGAATTACTAATTACTAATTACTAATTACCGATTACTGATTACGAATCCATTCCGCGATAGCTCAATGGTACCCGCCCGCCACGCAAGCCGAAGCTTTGCGAGGCGTTGCGGGCGGGGAGCAACTGGCTGTTATCTATGTTCTACACTTATGTTTTAAGAAGTAAAAAAGATTCTAAGTTTTATATAGGTTCTACAAAAAATCTTAAGAAAAGATTTATTGAACACCAGAAAGGTTTGGTGGAGGCAACATTGAAAAGGAGGCCGTTGAAGTTAGTTTATTACGAGGCTTGTTTGGATGAGAAAAAGGCGCAAAAAAGAGAAAAATATTTTAAAACCGGTTACGGCAGAAGATTTCTGAAAGGTAGAATCTATTTTTGAGTCCATTCCGCGATAGCTCAATGGTAGAGCAACTGGCTGTTAACCAGTGTGTTGCAGGTTCGAGTCCTGCTCGCGGAGCCAGTATTAAAAAATGGCTTATTTAAGCCATTTTTTGGTTAAAATTAATAAAAATGATTGATAAAGTGTTGCAAATATTACAGCTCTTTGACAAATTAGTAAAAAGTTATAAAATGCATAGATCTTAATAATTAAAGATAACTGAAAAGAAAGTATAAGAAGAAAGGAAGTGATAAAGATGGAGATGTTTAGTGGTTTTGATTTTTCGGAATACGGGCCACTCTCCAAGTTTGGGCAGCATCCGAAATTTGAAAGCTCGTTTAAAAAATGGCGGCGAAGGTTGCTCAATGGGCAATCCTCTAATGTTGTCAAATTAGCTGATATTCCGAAATTAGGGGGTGTTTATCTTATCCCAAGGGATCAATATATAGAGATTGTTGATGGATTCGGGGATACGATCGCTATTGGAAGTCCTGGCAATGCTATGTTTCCGTTTAGCTCTTACGATTTTTTTGGAGACATCTATGAGGATGAGTATTTTCAGGAGCTTCTTGAGCAACCGTTCTTCCGCTTAGGAAAAATCAGTCAGCTCGGATATCTAGTTCCACCAAAGCCCGAGAGTTGGAAACTAAACGTTTCCATAATTTATCCCGCTCCTTATTTTGTCCATACTCGGTGGGCCCATTCAAGATTAGTTGCCTTTTTAATGGAGGTGATTCTTGCTAAGCATGGCTATACAGATGAAGAGCGGCTTCCTGTTGTTTTAACTGCTGCTTATCATGATGTTGCTACGCCGGCGGGTGGGGATTCGGTCAAAAGAGTGGATGCTGAAGGTCTTAATGAAGAAGAGAATTTTGAATGGGTGCTAAGGCATTATGATTTGGTCCAAAAATGGTCTGATAAGTATGGGTTTGATATAGAAAAAGCAAAACAATGGGTAAAGGGTATCGGGCTCTTTGGTAGACTCTTGGATATTATAGATAGAGTAGCCTATACGGCATTGGACTGTTATTACGTGGGGTCTAGTCGTCCTTGCAAGCTTAGATTCCTTGGGCTAGAAAATCCTTTAACTCTGGATGTGTGGCAAGATTTAAAATTTAATGATGATCGCAATGACTTTGCTTTTACGGACCCAAACAGATTGTTCAAATTTTTACTCTTTAGGGCGTATGAGCACGAAGAGCTCTTGATGAATCCGTATTCTAGGGCACTGGATTTTTTTCTACAAAAGCTAGTCCAACCTCTATATAAAACGGGAATGATTACCCGGGAACAGCTTCTTTTGGGGGATGATGAGTGGTTATATGGAGTATTTAAAGAACATTATCCAAATAAAAACTTGTGGGCCTTTATTGAGCCAGAGATTATAAGCTGGAAAAAGTTTGACAGTTTAGAGGGGCTTCAGAGGTTTTGTTTTGGAGATGAAACAATAGATCACGTAGAGCAGATCAAGGGTTTTGATACTGGTTTGGGTCTTGGAGTATATAGCGGTGAGAAGATTGTGTCCGTCAGAGAATTGCTGACGGAGGATCAGATTGAGGAGTTGGAAGAAATCAATAAGCAGGTAAAAGGATATTATGCTTATTGGATAAAAGAGTAAAAGGTTGGGGCAGTGCTAAGGGAAACAAAATTTGTTTCCCTTTTTATTTTATTTTTATTATTTAAATGTATTTAACATTTATAAAAGATAGATTGTTAAATTTTTCCTTTATTTTATCCCAGTCTACTTTTTTAAATGTGTCTAGTAAGGGGAGCCTTTGAAGACCATCTGGAATGGAATGATTTTTGAACTTTCTTTAATCCTTCAAATTGAGGTATAATGAAAGGCATAAAGGTTAGCCTCATTAAATGAGAAATAGTATTTTGAATAAAAATTTTTTAATCATTGTCATAGGTTTATTCTTTTTGGTTTTGGGTGCGTTTTTATTTCTCTCTCAATCTGTATTTGAAGGCAACAAACGGTCTGTAGAAAATGTTCCTGATAATCCTGCGAGTAAAATTTGTCAAAAAATTTTACAGCCTGAAGATGCCTATTCTTGTTTAGCAGTAGTTAATGCCGATGGTAGTTTTTGTCAGAAGATAGAACAAATAGAAGAAAAAAATCTTTGTTTGGCCTTGGCTGATAAAGATCTATTTTTTTGTCGGAAAATTAAAGATCAAGAGGCTAAAAAAATTTGCTACTACGAGTTAAGTTTTGAGGTTAGAGATATTAGTTATTGTGACGAACTTGAAGATTGGGAAAAATGTTATTTTTCTTTTGTTCACAAACTTTATTGGCAGGAAAGATCTGATGAAATTCAGGCTGAATATTGTGAAAAAATTAGTAATAATGCCGGCGGAGACATGGCTTTTAGAAATACTTGCTGGGCACTAAAGGCAGGTGATGTCTCTCTTTGCCAGGGAAATGAGCATTGTCTTTCATTTTTTAAACAGCCACTTTCTTTTTGCGACACTACTAAATCCAAAGGTAAATCTGACTGCCTGCGCGACCGAGCTTTAACTGCCAAAGATACCTCTATTTGTGAAAAGATAGATGATATATATTTTAGGGATAATTGTTATAGTAGTTATTCTGCTCATATTTTGCCAGACCTTTCTCTTTGTGAAAAAGTAAGCGACAAGATGACAAAGAATGCGTGTTATAGGGAGTATGCAATTAACCTTTCTGATAAATAAATTTTATTGTATAATAGCATAAAGGATTAAACAAAATCAGATGTCCAAATTAAAAATATTTATTCTAATCTTCGTAGTTGTTGCTTTTGTTTTTGGTATTTATAAATCGGGTTTAATTTCTAAAGTAACAAAAAAAGAAACTGGAGAGAAAATTGGTACTTTTATCTCTGAGGATAGGAATTTTTCAGTCCCATCTGTTTACCATATTGTCAATGTTCCTTATTATAGTGAAAAGAATTGGTGTTGGGGGTCAAGTACCTTGATGCTTTTAATGGAAAGAGGGTTTACGGAAAAGGAAATCCAAAACGCTCGGGCTGTTATTAAAAATGAGGGTCGTGGAGGACCACCTGATATGTTTATCGCTTTTCAAAAGTATGGGTTGGTTGATAAAGTTCGTATCGCCTATTCAAAAAAATATGTAAAAGAATATGCAGATTTTTACAACAGCCAACTCTTAGTTAATCCAGCAGAACAGACCATGCTTTTTGATAATCAGGATGAGGCATTTAATTATCTAAAATTCTTGATTTCTTCAGATGTGTTGGTGATGATAGTTGTCCATAATGGCAACCATTTTGTTATTGCCACAGGTTATGATGATAACTATGTTTATACCAATGATCCTGGTTGGGATAATGGCTATGATTATAAAATTGATTCGGATCTCGAATTAAAGCAAAGAAGAATTGCCGTGGATGATTTCTTGGAAGAGTGGAGTATTGGAGGCCAAGCAGAAGAAATTGGAGAAATGATTGGCTTTCCCGGTGATTATGGAATGATTTGGCTGGAGAATTAAGAAGGTTAAATAAGAAAATTGTGTGAGAGGGGGGATTTGATAGTTAAAAATAGCTTCTTTATTGGAGAAATAGGGGTCGACTCTATTTTTTTTAAGATTTATCGCTTTAGCGATGGGCAGGCCATTGAGCCGGACTTTGTGTTGTTTTTAAAAGAAAAAGGAGGCAAAAAAACTTTATCATACCAGCTTTTTGTTGAGCCGAAAGGCAACAGGGGTTTGATTGAGGATAAATGGAAGGAAGACTTTTTAAAGGAAATAGAAGCGCAGTTTAGGATTGAAACCTTATTTGAGAAAGGTAAATACAAAATTATTGGTCTTCCTTTCTATAATGAACAGAACACTAAACAGGAGTTTAGTAATACATTTAAGGAAAAATTAGCTTTATAATCAATAATTTACTCAAATGAATTTAAAGGAATTTATATCTAAAACAATTAATGACATAGTAGAAGGGGTGGAAGAAGCGTCGGAAAAATTAAAGGGAAAAAATAAAGAGATTGGGATATATTCTGCAGGTAGTTCTGACCAGCGACATATTGAGTTTGATGTCGCGGTCACAGTGGATAATAAGAATAAAAATGAGAAAAGTGGAGGTGGTGGAATTAGGGTATTGAGCATAGTTCAGGTAAGTGGAGGTCTTCAAGCAAAAAAATAACTGAGTCATCCGATTCAACAGTTAGTAGAATTAAATTTGGTCTCAGAATTAAAGATATAAAAAGAAAATAAATTATTCGCTATTGACTGTGTTTTTTGCAAATATGGGTGGGCGGTAAATAAACGCGCAAAAAATTAAAGAATAATAAATAATGAATGTTGGGGTGATGGAACAAAATTTGACAGATTAAGTTTGTTGAAAAATCATTTTTTGAAAACAAGTGTTTTCTTGCATAATTTTTATTTTTTTATTGATTTATAGATTTGGATCAGTTCGGAAAATAGGTAATCTGCGGAGCCATTCGACGGGCTCGGGGTCTCAAAAAGGTACCTGACACCTTTTCTTTTCTCTGGCGGCGGCGGTTGTTATTTTGCCGGTTTTTAATTTTTTGACAATAAAAATATTAAGGAGTAGGCTGATGGTAAACAAGGGGGGTTATTATTAATAATTAAATTAAATAAAAATATGAAAAAATATACATCGTTTGTGTTAGTCGTTTTTTCTGTGGTATTTGTCTCTATGTTTGCAAGGGGGGCCTCTGCTTTTACCGGAGGCGACGGTTCTTCTGGAAACCCTTATCAAATAACTAATTGCGTTCAGTTGCAAGAGATGAACAATAACTTGACTGCAAATTATGTTTTAATAAATGATATTGATTGTTCTGATACTGTTAACTGGAATTCTGGAGCCGGACTTGCGCCTATCGGAACACCGGCCTCCCCATTTACAGGAACTTTTGATGGACAAGAGCATAAAATAACTGGCTTGTTCATAAACAGGCCTTCTACTAATTATGTTGGTTTGTTTGGCAAGAATTCTGGTACAATACAAAATGTTGGTTTAGTAGATGTTGACATAACTGGTAATGATTATGTGGGAGGACTAAGGGGTTATAATGAAGGAGCCATAACAAACTCCTATGCAACTGGAAGAGTAAGTGGCAGATATTATGTAGGAGGATTAGTTGGTGTAAATGTGGGAGCTATAACAAACTCCTATGCAACTGGAAGAGTAAGTGGTGGTGCTTATTTAGGAGGATTAGTTGGTTGGAGTAATGTAGCTATAACAAACTCCTATGCAACTGGAAATGTAACTGGTGGTGATTATTTAGGAGGATTAGTTGGTTTTAATGGGGGAGTAGGAGCCATAACAAACTCCTATGCAATTGGAAATGTAAGTGGTACTAATGGTAATGTAGGAGGATTAGTTGGTTTTAATTATGCAGGAGCCATAACAAACTCCTATGCAACTGGAAGAGTAAGTGGTGGTGCTTATGTGGGAGGGTTAGTTGGTTGGAGTTATTATTATAGAGGAACCATAACAAATTCTTATTGGGATACAGAAACATCTGGTCAGCCTACGAGTGCGGGTGGAACAGGAAAAACAACAGCAGGAATGAAACAACAATCCACTTTTGTGGGTTGGGATTTTGCTACTATATGGGCGATTAAGGAAGGAGTTAGTTATCCTTATTTCTCATGGCAAATTCCTCCTGTCGTAGATTCAGACGGCGATGGTTATTCTTCAGCCGTGGATTGTAATGACAACAATCCCAATATTCATCCGGGTGCAACAGAGGTCTGTGATGGTGTGGATAATGATTGTGATGGTGCGATTGATGAGGGTTTAGTAGGACCTTATACTCCTAATCAGATGGGTGTTTGTGCAGGTTCGAATATGAGTTGTGCAGGTGTAAATGGTTGGGTTGTAACATATCCTTCAAATTATGAGCCTACAGAAGTATCATGTGATGGTAAGGATAATGATTGTGATGGAACAATTGACGAATTTTGTGATACAACGCCACCTGTCGCCCCCGATGCTCCGGACCTGCAAGCAGCCAGCGATACGGGCTCTTCCGATACCGATAACATTACCAACGACAATACTCCCTCCTTTGACATCACCGGACTTGAATCCAACAGCACGGTGACTGTTTACGATGGCAGTAATATCTTGGGAACAATGGTTATCCCGGGCGGCTACACTTTTGGAACCTTTACACCCGCAAGCCCGATGAATGAAGGTATATACGTCATTACGGCTACCCAGACAGATGCGGCTGGCAATGTCGGCCCGATATCACCGGCAATGGTGCCCAATTTGCTTATTGATACAACCCCGCCTGTAATTGCTGCCCACGCTGACGTTACCGTTGAAGCCACTTCTCCAGCCGGTGCAGTTGTTACTTATGAATTGCCAACCGCTACTGACAACTATGATACTAACGTGGTAGTGACATGTACTCCAGTTTCTGGTTCAACATTCCCACTAGGCGATACCACCGTGACCTGTACCGCAACAGATTTGGCAGGCAATAATACTATCCTGGCCACCAGGACTGTACATGTTAATGTTACCGTTGAGGCCGCTTGTTCGGCCGGAGCAGTTGTTACTTATGAATTGCCAACCGCAACCGATAATAATGGTGCAAGTGTTATTATGACCTGCACTTTTCCTCCAGGTTCAACATTCCCACTAGGCGATACCACCGTGACCTGTACCGCAACAGATTCATCAGGCATCGTAATTTCAACCACATTTGTTGTTCATGTTGTAGATTCTACTCCGCCAGTAATTACTGCTCATGCTGACGTTACCGTTGAGGCCATCTCTGCGGCCGGAGCAGTTGTTACTTATGAATTGCCAACCGCAACCGACAACTATGATGCTAACGTGGCAGTGACATGCACTCCAGTTTCTGGTTCAATTTTTCCTCTCGGTGATACGACCGTAACCTGCAACGCTCATGATAACGCCGGCAACGTTGCAATCCCGACAACGTTCAAGGTTTCAGTACAGGATAAAACCGCGCCGACAATTACAATAATTACACCTGTGTCATATGGACTTTATACAGTTGGAACAGCTCTTGATTTTTCTGCCACCGATGACCAGAGTGGCATTGCGAGTGTTGTAGGAAATCTGAAAAATACGCTTGACGTATCAAAACAGGTCGCAAGCGGCGATGTGCCTGAACCGGGTGTTTATACGCTAGTAGTAACTGCCACGGACAATGCCGGCAACATCAAGGTAAGCGATACCGTGAACTTCGTTGTCTATGATCCAAGTGGTGGGTTTGCCATCGGTGGAGGATGGTTCTATCCGGATGATTCGGAAGGCAGTTTATCTTCTGCGGGCAAGGCCAATTTCGGCTTCAATGCAAAATATAAAGACTCCAGTTCCACTGGCAACCTTGAATTCCAGTACAAGAGTGGTCCTGACATCAATTTAAAAAGCACCACGATTGACTGGCTGGTCATCAGCGAAACAAGCGCTCAATTTCAGGGTACGGGCACCATTAACGGCACCGGACTCTATACTTTCCGAGTAATGGCAAAAGACAATGCTGAACCGGGAATAGGAGCCGACCATTTTGATATAAGAATCTGGGGCGGTACCGATACCAGCGCGGGAATTGTCTACAAAGCAAAGAATACCCTTTCCGGCGGTAATATTGTGGTTCACAAGAAATAAAAAGGGGGAGATGTCCCTCCAGAGGCGGGCAAGCAGGTACCATTAATTTACCCATGACCATTGCAATAGATAAATATAGTAAGTAGCGTGGTGGGGTAAAAATTGCTATACTGAAGTTATGAAAAAATATCCTCTGGGCCTATATGTAATTGGTGTTATTATCGTTCTCGTGCTTATAAACTACATCGCGTGGTTCGTGGGAGGAGAGGCGAAGTTAAAAAGTTTTGAACTACTCTCCGGCGGCTTTTTGTTAGGAATGCTGGCAATGTATATAGCGGTGCATATCTATCGGTGGAAATAAGAGACCTTATTGAACACCAAATTGTCTCAAATCCGGCATGTAAATATACTCATTTTGTCGCTGGATAATAGTTCTAACATTGTCCACCTAGGGGAAGAGGTTTTATTAAAAAGTTTCGAAAGGAGTTATACCTATTTGTAAAATATTTTGAAAACAAGTGTTTTCTTGCATAATCTTTATTTTTTCTTTTATTGATTTATAGATTTTGATTAGTTTAGAAGATAGGTAACCCGCGGAGCTAAAAAAAAATTGCCATTTGAGCAGTTTTTGGTAGAATGAAATTAGTAGAATAAAAAAGGTCGAAGGATTTAAAAATTAAATTTTAACAAAATAAAAATATGGATAATATAAATGTAAGCCAAAGAATAAAAGACATAAAACCAGGAAAAGTTATCTCCTGCATAATTATTGGAGTGTTTGTCCTAACGTTTATCCTTAGTGCTTTTGGAACCATAGGAGCGGGTGAGCGAGGAGTGCTTCTTCAGTTTGGAGCAGTTCAAGATAAAGTATTTAATGAGGGGCTCTATTTTAAAATACCGTTTATTCAGAAAGTAGTGAAAATGGATGTAAAAATTCAAAAAGATGAAATCCCAGCAAGCGCTTCTTCTAAGGATCTACAGGTAGTAACTTCTAGAATTGCTTTGAATTATCATCTTGATCCAAGCGTAGTAAATAAAATCTGGCAGGAGGTGGGGAAAAATTACAACACCCGTATCATTGCTCCTTCTATCCAAGAAGGAGTGAAAGCGGTAACGGCAAAATTCACAGCCGAGGAATTGATTACCAAAAGAGAAGAAGTGAAAGAACAAATCAAAGCAAATCTTACTGACAGATTATTTGAACATGCCATTATAGTTGATGAGTTTAACATTATTGATTTTGAATTTTCGCCAGCATTTAATGATGCCATTGAATCTAAAGTTAGAGCCGAACAGCTAAAACTTAAAGCTGATAGAGATTTAGAAAGAATAAAAATTGAGAAAGAACAAATGATAGCGGCTGCTCAAGGTAAGGCAGAAGCTATCAGAATTGAAGCGCAAGCATTAATGCAGAATCCTAAAGTGGTAGAACTTCGTTGGATAGAAAAGTGGGATGGAAAAGTTCCAACTTACTGGGGAGAAGCAAGTCCATTTATCGGAATAAATAAGTAAAATAATGAATGGATTTAAAAAATCGTCTTTTTGGCGATTTTTTGATAAAATAAAAAAAGATATAGTGAGTAGCAGAGTAGGGTATACCCGAAATGTCAGACCAGCGCTAATAATTGTCTAACTTGTGCTATAATAACTTCAGGAACAGGACAAGCTCTCTCCTATTCAAAAGTTCTAAAGCTGTCCTGCCAAGCGAGCTATGAAAAGCTTAAATGATATTCCAAAAGTTTGCAGTGCGTGCGGCAGTAGAATGCTAATAGTAAGTTGTTAAAGCTATTTTAAAGTTTGCGAATCCTTTCAAAAAGTAGTTCTTATTTCGCACGGTCATTCATAAAAGACCGTGCTTTTTTTGTATTTATTTTTTGATTACTTAAATATATTTAGCATTTGTAAGAGGAAGATTTTCAAATTCTTTCATGATTTTGTACCAATCTATTGTCCTGAATGTGTCCAATAGGGGGAGCAAATAAAAAATCGCCCGAAAGGCGGTTTTTTGATTAGTATATTTAATGAAATATATTTGACACTTTAATGAGTTATGGAGAGAATTAAAAGCTGAGTATATATTGTCTTTGCTGTCATTATAAAATAATTAATATTACATTTTCAGAGTTTCCTTCCTCTTTTCGGGTAAAGTATAGAGTCTTAATGATTTATGATTTTTATTACTAATATTTTAAAATTCGTCGCCATCATAATTGTTTTTTTGTTAGCGCCGATATCATTTTTAATAATTTTTTTAATTGCTAATTCAGAATATAGAAAAGAGAAAAATCATAATAAAGATTGTAATATTTTTCATATACTTGATGATTATTTTGAGATAACTAAAAAGCTAATTAAAAAATTAACTAAGTTAGATTTTTTTGATTGGATCAACCTTATTTTGTTTCTCTCGGGAATAATATTGATGGCATCATTCAGGTATTTTTATAAAATATCATATGAGCAGTTATTGACAGTCATTATTTTATGGTTTACAGGGATTGCTATTTTACAATACACCAAAGAAACATACTGGTTAAGACAATTACAGCAAAAGAATTTAAAGTTACAACGAGAGCATTTAAAATTTGAGAGAGCACCTTTCGTTATTATTCATTTCGAGAAGCCAGAAACATTTATATTGAAAAACGTCGGGAAGGGCGTTGCTCGTAATGTTCGATGGGAGGTTAGAGGCGAAAAATTTATATATCCAAGAAAGACCGTAATTTCTCCAAATGAAGGATCAACATGGATTCAAAATGAGGGTTACAGAAAATTTAATCCAGCAGAAAGTAATAAACCGTATGAGATCATAATTGTTTATGAAGATTTAAGCGGGATTAAATATTATACTAGACTAAAGTCTGGTGAAACGGTTGATGACTATGAAGTTTTAAACTATTCTGAATATTTTGAAAATTGAACCTAACAAATCAGCAAATTTAAGGTAAGGTCTTGAATCGTGAATCCCCGTTCCTTTTTTATTGTAGAATATATAGTGAGCCACGGGGTGGGGTAAAATTTGATAAACTAAGATTGCTGTTTTAAAACAGTAATGTAAATATATTCATTTTGTTGCCTAATAATGGTTCTAACCCTTCGGCAAGCTCAGGGCAAGCTATTATTTACGATGTGGAGCAAATTAAAATAACTGCTTATCGATGCGGTTATTTTTTTGATATCCAGAATTGGATTTAAACTCTTTAATTTCTTCGATTTAAATAACCTGCTATAATAAAAATATCCCCCAAGCAAGCTATAGTTGGGTAATTGATTAATTATTATGAATAAGCATTTAAAAGTTAAATCTTTCCAAGAAACTTTAAATGCCGGCATGTGCGGGCCGGCTTCTTTGAAAATTTTGCTATCTTACTACGGGATTAAAAGGGACGAAAAAGAGTTGGCAGATTTATGCGGAACAAAAAAGGGTTTAGGCACTGATGATCAAGGGATAAAGAGAGTAGCCGAAAGTTTAGGATTCAAGGTAAAAATAAAAAACAACAGCAGTTTTAAGGATATAGAAAGATGGCTAGATAAAGATGTGCCTATTATTGTAAATTGGTTTACTCGTGGAAGAGCGGATTATACGGACGCAGATGTTCCAGATGGCCATTATTCAGTGGTTTGCGGAATTGATGATCAATCTATTTATTTACAGGATCCGGAAATAGGCAGGATCCGAAAAATCAAAAAAAATGATTTTAAACGAGTATGGTTCGACTTCTCCGGCGAACTGATCAAACCCAATGAGCTCATTATTATGCAGATGATTGCTATATATAAATAGGGAGTAGCGGGTCACGTCGTTCGCGAACGACGTGGCGGGGTGGGGTAAAACCTAATAGATTAGGCTCGTCGAGAGTGGATTTTTTTTAAAAAGTTTCAAAAGGTTGTAAAATATTTTGATAACAAGCGATTTTTTGCATAATCTTTATCTTTTCTTTGATTGATTGATAGATTTTGATTAGTTTAGAAGATAGGTAACCCGCGGAGCCAGAATTCCAGAAATCGCTGCTTTGGCGATTTTTTTATAGAGTGAGAATAGATTTATTGAGATTAATATCGATAGAAATGCCAAAAAGCAAGACCTGATCACGAGATTGTAATGGTGGATTTATTTCCATGACCGTGATATAAAGAGGTTGTCACAGAGACAGTATTAAGTCCGTAACATTTAACACTGGGTAGTTTTCCAGGGAGGATTTTCGAAATGAAAGTATGGTTGAGTGTCATAGTTTTAATAATCTTTAGCGTATTAGTGGCTTATGGCGCGGGCGATGAGAAGATCCCGGGCATAGAGAATGGATTACAGCTTTCCAAGAATCGCTTTGCGCCGCCTGAACAGAGGTATTCTTATGAAGGCGTATCGCGGGTGCCGAGTAGCTGGAAGATGGTAAATGCCAAAGGTCAGGCGGTTATTGCTACCGAGAAAGCAAGCAAGAAGCCAATCGGGCAAGGTATTTTGCTCTTTAAAGAGACGGTCTATGTGCAGACCGAGTTTGCGCCGCCCGAAGGGCCATGGTCTTTCCAGACAGCGATAAATTTTTCCTTACATGGCGGCTATGTCGTTTTTAATAATTTTGAGACATGGAAGGATGAGTTTGTTTATCCAGATACGCTCAATAAAGTTCAGGGTTTGCCTACGCAGGCGACTGCTAAAAACAAAGCAGGCAAAACCCTTGCTTCGGTCAAAGTGTTGCGCTTTATCGTCGATGCAGGTTCTAATCAATTCGTCGGCGTTGAGGTTGTGGAAACGCATTTCGGTCAGAATGGTAAAGTAAGTTTCCGTTGCGTTTCCCAGTTTGAACATCCGTCAGGCTTGAAGCGGTTTGAGAAGGTACTCTCGGGCAAGAAGGAGAAAGAGTATTTTCCGATTTGGCCGGTAAGCACGATTATGTAAATAATGCCCGTAATACCCATCTGTTGGCGGGTCGCTTTGGCGGGCTAACTAATGCATTCAGGACCAAAAAGAACTTGGAGGGTATAATTATTAATAAATTATTACTTTGCAGTTGTCCTATCTCTCTCTTAATAATTCTATTTTGGAAGAAAGAGCAAGGGATAATTAGGGTCAAGTTTTGAAACTTGACCCCTTTTTTATTGACTTTTAGGAAAATTAGTTTAATATGGGGGTTAGTTTAGTTAGTTCATTAAACTTGGTTCAATAAGAGAAGGTGACAAATATGAATCTACGATCTTGGTTTCAGAGAAGATATGTAAATGAGATGGTAAAAGTTTTAATTGAGGATGATAGAAAATGCCAAGAACTCATCAGGAGAGTAGAGGCGGATTATGGGGTCAAAATAAAGCTACCGGACTCAAACAGCATACCAAGTTGTTTTCTCGTTGATATGCTGGAAAGAGCCTTTACAACTGGAAAGATTGTTTTACCTCCGAAGATTACCGTCCTTGATTTCGGGTGCGGCGATTGGTTCTATGCCCCCTTTTTACTGGGTTTTCTAAAACATTGGCAAGGATTCAGGGAGGTTTGTCTGGAGGGGATTGATTTTCCCAGTCGGAAAAATAAAAGGTCCCTACGCCGATTGCAGAAAGGAGAACTTGATTTAAGAGTCCATTGGGGCGACATTATGAATTTGTCCCAAGAGAACAAATACGACATAATTTTTGCAAGCCATATGGTTGCTGGGCCCCATCATTGTAAAATGTGGGGGGTTCCTTATTACAAGCCCAGTATATTGTTCTCTTATTTACAATCTTTAGGAAAGCCCGACTGCTTGTTCGTTGTAATAGCTTATGAATATGCTGGAGAAGACGCGATTTTTCGTTGCTTTAAATCAAAGTTAACAGAGTTTTTCTATCAACCTCTGGTCGAAAAAAAGTTTAGTTCCTTTCTTTATAATCGTCGCGGCTTTCATGACAACTCAATTTGCATCAGCAGGTCTCCATTTGTGGACCTAGAAGCATGCACGAGATATGAAGAGGAGATTGAGGAAATGGATGCAATACTTTATTAAACAAAGGACGGCTCTATCGGGAGCGTCCTTTTATAATTTTAAAGATTACCATTATTTGTTCCGTCTGAGATATAGTGAGTAGCAGTTCATGTCGTTCGCGAGCCCCGTCGCTCTTGAGCGACAGGGCGAGCGACGTGGCGGGGCAAGGTAAAATATGATAAACTAAGCTCGCGGATTTAAATCAGGAGATATTTTCACTAAAAATATTAAAACAAAAAATATGAAATGGCGCGTGATTTTATTTATTGTTTTTTTCTGGCTCGTCGCGGGAAAAATAGAGGCCGCTCAAGTGACCATCAACGCAACCGCGGATACCTATGTGAACTCTTATGCGCCGACCCAAAATTTTGGCAGCGTGGGTACTCTGGAGGTGCGCTCGCGCGATATTTCCCGCTCGAGTTTTCTCCAGTTTAATCTTTCCCACTTTATTCCTTTAGATGCGACGGTGACCAGGGCTTACTTGAAATTATATCTTTTTGACAATTTTTGTTATACCAATGCCACCGCGCCGATGAATATCAGAATCTATCGGGTATCCGGTCGTTGGTCTGAACAGAGTATTACTTACCAGAGCCAACCCGATGCTTCTACCGTGGACGGCGCAAGTCTTACGCTCCCTTTAAATTCTGATGCGGGGTATAAAACTTGGGATGTCACGAACATTGTTAAGGGTTGGATTGATAACCAATATCTTAATTATGGTTTGCGCACCTATTATTATTCGGTAAATAATTGTCAGGCCACATTTTATGCCCGTGAGACCGGGGAAGGAATGAAGCCTCAGTTAGTTGTTGAATATACGCCGCCTCCGGACCGCACCCCGCCGCAGATTAGGGAAGTTTCAGCCGAAGTAACGGCGGCGACAGCGACCATTCGTTGGAAGACATACAATGACCCCTCTTCGAGCACGGTTGCTTACCGGCGGCCGGGAGCACAGCTTTGGCCAATCCAGAGCGCCGGGGGTTTAACAGTTGATCACAGTGTAACTTTAACCAATTTACAACCCCAAACACTATATCAATACACGGTGAAATCCAGAGACGCGGCAGGCAATGAAGCAGTTTCCGCGGTTTTAGAATTTACCACGGCAGAGGCTGAAGATCTGACCGCGCCGGATATTTCCAATGTGAATGTTAATCACCTTTCAAGCCGTGCGGTAGAAATTATTTGGAGCTCGCAGGAAGAGGCGACAGGAGAGGTACGCTATAGTACAGATCGCCAACGCGTATCCATTGCCACCCAGGCGGGGCTCAAGACCAATCATACCGTGCGGTTGGAGCCATTGTTACCCGCCACAACTTATTATTTTGTAATTAACTCGGAAGATGCCCGGGGGAACAGGACAGTCCGCGAGGAGGATCAATTTACTACGCAGGCGGACGCTGCCGCTGGAGAAGAGGATGGAGAGGAACAGGATGAGGAAGAGGATTATAATCCTCTTTCCATTTACAATATTATCTTGGATGTCTTGAGCCCGACTAGTATGCGGTTCAAGTGGTGGAGCACAATTGACGGCACCTCTTGGGTGTTTGCTTCGGCAGACGCGGATGACGCGACATCGATTGAAGATTATGAATTTGTCGCGGGGCGCAATGATGGAGTAGATATGCACGAGGTTGTCTTGAACAATCTTGCGCCCGCCACAACCTACAGCTATCGTGTTCTAACGCGCAGCGCGGATGATCAAGCGGATCTTTCAGAACTTAAAACTTTTCGCACTGACGCCCAAGCTGCTCCCGAGGCTGCGGGTGAGCAGCCTGAGGCGCTTCCCCCACTGCCGGCCGAACCCGATAGCACTCCGCAAGATCAAGTCCCAGAACAAATTACTGATCCGGCGGTGATTGAAGAGATTCGGCACCAGGCTCAAGAGGCAGAGAAAAAAGAGAGTCTGGAGCCTGCCATAGCAGAGGAGAAAGAGAGTTCGGAACCTGCCGTAAAAGAAAGTGAAAATTTGGAAGATGAGGATCAAAAGCCAGCCGGCTTGGGCTCAAAGTTTTTACTTATTTTATCGCGCTTCTGGGTTTGGATTATTCTGGGGGGCGTTTTTTTCCTTGCTTTGCTGGGTGTGTTACTGTATTTATTATTACGCAAGAAAAAAGGCGGTGAAAATAGGGAGGCAAATCCTATCGCGTCGCAACCAAGCGGGGCAGTACCGAGCCAGACAGTGGCAGAACAAACAGTCAGCCAGACCCCCCAGCCCCAAAAGCCCAAAAAGAGCTAAGGATGTATTATTGCCTTTTTCTTAATTAATTTTGCTCTTTTTTTGAGGGCATTCTTCTAAACACAGTTTGAAAAGGAAATTTTAAATATATTTGAAATTCCAAAGATATTTCTGGATTAAGATTTATTGTTAAAGATAAGACAAATATTATTAAGGTAATTAATTTGGAAAGATGAAAAAGATTTCAATAATTGGATTGATTGCAGGTATTTTAGTAATTGGAGCTATTGCTTTTTTCTTGTTAAATTCTTCTTCAGAAGAGGAGAATAATGTGGGCCAAGAATCAGAAATTTTTTGCGCAGATTACGATGGAAATCAGCAAGAATGTTTATCCCATTCAGAATGTAAGTGGAGTTCAGATATGAATGAATGTGATTCAACAGATATGGTTGAGGAAGAAGATGGTGGAGGATTTAAACAAGAATTAGAAAATATTGCTGTTCCAAATAATCCCTCAAATACTCTTTGTAAAAAAATACCTTTGTCAGGTAAACCTCCTTATAGCGAAAGATATTACTGTTTAGCGGTTGTAAATCATGATGAAAGATTTTGTGAAGGGATTGATGAAGAAAAGGGGAAAAATATTTGCTTAGCCCATGCGAAAGCAGACCCCTCTTATTGTAAAAAAATCCAAGAAGATTCAGCTAAACATGTTTGTTATTATATGCTTGCAGTATCAAGCAAAAATGCTGATTTTTGTAGTGATATTAGTTATAGTCAACATGAAAAAGAACAATGCTATTTTAATTTTATGAGTAATTTATATCAGTGGGATAAATCTGATGAGATAAAAACAGAATACTGTAATCAACTTGATACTCCAGATAAAAATACTTGTCTTGCATTAAAGGCGAGAGATATTTCTCTTTGCGGAGATAATCCTCATTGTTTGACTTTTTTTGAGCAAGATTTGTCTTTTTGTGATGAACATCCTGAAATAGATGGTTGCATAAAAGATAGGGCAAAGACAAGTAAAAATGTGTCAATTTGTGAATTACTTCCCCAGCCAGATAGAGATAGCTGTGTTGGGGTTTATTGCACCCACACAGAGCTTGATGTTAATATTTGTGATACAATTGAGGGCATTAAAGAAAGACAAGACAGGTATATAGAACTTGCAATGAATTTAGGTAATTGGTAAAAATTTAATGCTGCAGAATCCTAAAAATTTGTTTTGCTTTTTTATTAATTCTGATTCAAAATTCAAATACAGTAATTTTTTGATAGAATAAGATCATGAAAAATCCAGAAGAAATAAAAAAAATTGTTAAAAATAAGTATAAAGAAATAGCCGTCAGTGATTCCGGTTGCGGCTGTGGTTGCGGAGGCGCGCAGGATATTGCTAAAAGCATAGGTTATTCTGAAGAAGATTTAAAAACGGCAGGAGCAGCGAATCTTGGTCTTGGTTGCGGCAATCCTGTAGCCTTTGGTAAAATAAAAGCGGGGGATATTGTTTTGGATTTGGGGTCCGGCGCCGGTATAGATTGTTTTTTGGCTGCGAAGAAAGTAGGCAGCACAGGTAAAGTGATCGGTATTGATATGACAAGAGAAATGGTTGAAAAAGCAAAGGATAATGCCGAGAAACAAGGGATTAAGAATGTAAAATTTATTTTAGGAGAAATAGAGGATTTGCCCCTTAAAGATAATTTGGTAGATATTATCATTACCAATTGCGTTGTTAACCTTACTCCCAATAAGACCAAAGCTTTTCAAGAAGCATACAGAGTTTTAAAGCCAGGAGGAAAAATTTATCTTTCAGACATTGTTTTATTAAAAGAGCTTTCAGAGGAACAAAAAAACAACAAAGATTTATTATCCGGTTGTGTCGCGGGCGCTTTATTAAAAGAAGATTATCTAAATAAGATAAAGAATGCAGGATTTAAGGCACGGATTCTACATGAAAATAAAAAAATTGGTAAAGAACAATATCATGGGATCGCCCTTGAAAATTTAATGGTTGAATTGGGAAAATAGATATCTGCGTTTAAAGAATTAATTTCAGCAATGAATTTTTTCTAAACACCCATCAAACACGTTCTAAACCTTCGGCAAAGTTTACAGTGAGTTCATCGAACTGCTTGAGGGCAGGCTCGTCCCGAGGCCGTTCAGGCTCGAGGAGACTCAGCTCCTTCGACTGTGGGGTGAACAGCCCGAGGGGCTATTGTTCACGATGCGGCGTAACATTAGATGGATTCAAATCTTTTTAGTAAAGGATGTCGTTCGCGAATGACATCCTAAAAGATAATTCACAATTTTTTGACCTGATCCCATTCTCTCTTTGTTTTTAGCCTTTCTTTCGTTGACTTGGTCTATATTGAATTTTGATTAAATAGTATTATTGATCATTTCATTAAGATAAAATTATGGGAAGAAAGTTTTTATTTTTTTGGTTTATTTTAATTGTAATAAGTATTATCGGTTTTTTATTTATTGTAAACAATAAGCCTTCAAATAATAAGCCTTCTTCTGAAGAAATAAAAATTCTCGATGACAAACCAAATTCGATTTGTCAAAAAATTACTTCGGCAGAGTCCAGATTTTTTTGTTTGGCTTTTGTGAATAAAGATGAAACTTTTTGCAATCGGATTGATGGTGACGGGAAAAATAGCTGTTTAGCCGCTGTGAAAAATGATTCTAAGTTTTGCCAGGAAATATCAAATAAAAACAAGCAATTTTGTTATCAAAATTTAGTTAGCGTGACCGGGAAAAGCGATTTTTGCAGTGAAATGACGGAAAAAAGAGACATCAGTTCCTGTTATGTCCATTTTGTAAGCACTAATTTTCTTGCTTCTAATTTTGACCTTCTAAACCAAAAATTGTGCGAGCAGATTATTGATAACTCACCGGAGAAAACCTTATGTCTTGCCATGGTAAATCAAAATCCTGATGTTTGCGGTCCGGAGAGAAATGACTGCGCGGCATTTTTTAGTAAAGACGAGTCTACCTGCATAAAATCTGCCTCGGAGATAGATAAGGCAGAATGTTATCATGCTTTGGCGATGTTAACTAATAATAGTTCTATTTGTGAAAAAATTAGCGATTCCAATCAAAAAGACGATTGTTATAGGGATTATGGCAGAATCAGTGAAGATACTATAATATGCGATAGGATATCCAATGTTATGTTAAAGGGAGAATGTTATAAGAATGTTGCGATTCATCTTGTAAATTAAAACTTGACCTTTTTTATTTCTATGCACTTTGCAGACAGATTCCACCAAAGGGAGCTAAAAAAATCGCCAAAAGGGCGATTTTTTGGTAAAATAAAAAAGAGTTCATTAAAATAAAAACAAATCTATGCATTTAAAAATAAGATACATTTTTATCCCTTTTCTGGTGATTATTATTGTAGGAATTGGCGTATATATTTTGCTTTCAAAGACAAAAAAGGAGTCCTCTAAAACCCTAGAGATAACTAAAATTACTTGGGTATTGGAAAAAGCGGGCGAAGATAGCGAGACGGGAGCGCCGCTTACAAAAGTAAAAGCAGATTTCAAAGGCGGAATCAATAAAGGATATGACGCGGGGGTTTACGCTGGAAACTGTTTTGAGATTGCCAAATCCGAATGGGAACTTTTAGAAAATGAAATTTCGGGAGTGATTTGCTGGTGGGCAGGCGGGGGAGATGAGATTGGCATTTTTAAGGAAGATGATAAACTGGTTATCGAACACGGGACGCTTAGCGCGGGTGGTCCTGCTACAGAAGATGAGCCGGCCATACCGAATTTCAGAGGCGACTTTGAAAAGCTTTTTGAAATGAAAGGAAGACCTGTTTTTTAACCCCAATAAAAAGAAGTATTATTTTATGAAGAGAATCCATCTTTTATTTTTTTTATTTATTGTAATTGCCGTAATTATTTTACTGATTTATATTTTTTCTGAAAAACCAAAATCATCCTTGCCCCAAAACAATCTCCCCACGGCTCCAACCAGCGAGCCAGGGCAGAAAAGTAATTCGCCATCGGTTTCGGGTACAGAGCCAGGGTTGCAGCAAACTCAACCCAACAATGCAAATGTCGGAGATACTGACAAAGGAAGTGCAGGTATTTTTCAACCTCCTTTAGAGAGAGCGATGGAAAGGGTACTTAAGAAAAAATTTGGTATGTATATTACCCCTCAAAATTCGCCAGTGCAGCCAGAAAGATTTCAAGGATATCACACGGGAGTTGACTTTGAAATTTTCCCCGAGGAGTTAAACGCGGAGGTCCAAGTCCATGCGGTTTGTTCGGGAGAACTAAAATTAAAAAAACACGCGTCTGGTTATGGAGGAGTCGCGGTTCAGGCTTGCGAATTAAATAAAGACCCGATAACTGTGATCTACGGACACTTGAAATTGTCTAATATCACTGCTGATGTTGGAACAAATATCAATGTTGGCGAAGTAATTGGGATTCTAGGAGCCGATAAAAGCGTGGAGACAGACGGTGAACGCAAGCATTTACATTTAGGTTTTCATAAAGGAACAGCGATAGATATTCGAGGTTATGTGAGTTCAGAAGCAGAACTCGCTAACTGGATTGATCCTTGTCTTTATGCTTGTCATGATTAGAGTAATAAATTTTGAAAAATGCTCGCGGTTATAATATAAAAAAGAGAAATTTGGGGTCAGGTCTTGAAATTTGCCCCTTTTTAATTTCTACAATATATAGCGCGAGTAGCGGGCCACGTCGCTCGCGAGCCCCGTCGCTCTTGAGCGACAGGGCGAGCGACGTGGCAGGATGGGGTAAAATCTGATAAACTAAGATTGCGGACTTAAATTTAGGATGTAAACATATTCATTAAACAGGGCATCCCTCTTTTTACAAGAAAACCCAAAAATTTATGATTTTTTTAATTGTCGGACTTTTAGCTTATCTTATTTTTCTTCCGCTTTGCTTTGCTATTTTATTTTTGGTTGCTAGAAAACAATATAAAAATTATTCGGTTTTCACTTTTTGGCTAAGCAATCTTGGCGCGAAAAAATCGCGCAGCCGCCTTATCTTCAATGTTTGTTCCTTTGTTTCTGGTTTATTGAATTTATTGTTTAGCTGGATATTATTTAAAATTTTGCCCCAAACATTATTGACTCTGGCAATGTTAATATTTTTTTCGCTGTCCGCCCTGCTTACTGTTCTTATTCCTTTTTTCCCGATGGACAAGAAAAGAAAAGCCCACGAAATAATCGCTAACATTTTATTTTTTTGTATTTTAGCAGCTTGTTTGTTATTTACTTATTTTAATTTGATTTCACAAATGTTTCCCGCATTTTTAACTATTTTGAGTTTGGCTGCGGTTGTTTTTTCTCTTTTAGTAGTCTATTCTTACTTGAAATTAAAAGGAAAATATGGAGGCCGGGCAATGGGGGATTTGGTTTTTGAAAGGAAAAAAGAAAAGTCCTGTATTTTAAAGAATGCCACGCTATGGGAGTGGCTTGCCTTTTCTTCGGTGATTGTTTGGCTTTTTGCCTGGACCATTTGTCTTTTGAGCTTTTTGCTTCACGGACGTTAGTCGGAGGATATTGACAAAAAAGGGCGAAAAAGGGAACGCATAAAATCAGCGCGAAGGGCATAGGGGTCAGGTCTTGAAATTTGACCTCTTTTTATTTCTACAATATATAGCGCGAGTAGCGGGCCACGTCGCTCGCGAGCGACGTGGCGGGGCAGGCATCATCTACACAAGCGAGCAAAAGTTTTTTATAAACCGAGCTATTTGCTTGGAAAGTCTTTTTATAAAGTGAATTGCCAAAAAGGCGAATTTTTTGTAAAATAAAATAAATACTTATGTTACCAAAAGGATTAAGTGAAAAACAAGTTCTAAGGCGCAGAGAGAAATTTGGCGAGAATTTGATTCTATCTAAAGAGAAAACCACTTGGTTTTCAATTTTATTGTCTCAACTTAAGAGCCCCTTAATTTATATTTTAATTGTTATCGGGTTTATTTCCCTATTTTTTCAAGAATACTTTGATCTGATTTTAATTTGGTCCGTGATCGTCCTTAATACCCTGATGGGTTTTTTCCAAGAATACCATGTTAAAAAAACCCTCGCTGCTCTTAGAAAACTTTTGAAGCCCAAAGCGCTAGTTGTTCGAGAAGGCAGAAGGAAGGAGATTGAAGCAAGAGAATTAGTGCCGGGCGATTTGGTTATTTTAAATTCTGGTGATAAAGTTCCGGCTGACGGAGAAATAATTGAAGGAGTAAATTTGTTAATCAATGAAGCAATTTTAACCGGCGAAGAGGAGGCGGTGGCGAAAACAACAAAGGAAGAAAACAATTTTGTTTTTATGGGCACGATGGCGATTTCCGGCAGGGGAATCATGAAGGTTTTAAACATCGGGAAAGAAACAGCAATTGGAAAGATTGAGCAAAAGTTAGCCGACATAAAAGAAAGGAAAACGCCGATTCAGTTAAAACTTGACGAATTTTCAAAAAGTTTAGGGAAGATTATTTTAATCGTTTGCGCAATTGTTTTTTTAGTAGGATTGTTCTACCGAGTAGATGCTTGGGAAATGTTTAAGTTCGCCGTTATTCTAGCGGTGGCGGCAATACCCGAGGGTTTGCCGATAGCGATAACCGTGATTTTAGCCCTCGGGGTGAGGAGAGTATTAAAAAGAAACGGGCTAGTTAAAAGGTTAATTTCAGTTGAGACCCTAGGTTCAACCTCGGTTATTTGCACCGATAAAACCGGAACCCTGACAGAAGGGAAAATGAAAGTCGTAAAAACAGATTTTTTAGATAAGGGAAAAACATTACTTGCTTTAACCTTGAATAATGAACAAAGGAGCGGTTTGGAGGCTGCCATTTGGGATTATATAAAAAAAGAAAAGAGATTTAACCCCCAAGATATTTTTGATAAAACGGAAAGGGTTTATGAGGAACCATTTGATAGCGAAAAGAAATATTCGATGACTATAAATAAAGTTGAGAATAAGGAAATTGCCTTTTTGAAAGGGGCTCCAGAAGTTATTCTCTTATTCTGCCAGATTTTTGACGAAGAGAAAAATAAAATTTTGGGAGAAATTGAAAAATGGGCGGACGAGGGATTAAGAATCTTGGGGGTAGCTTTTAAAGAGAAAGGAAATTTAAAGGAGAAGAAAGAATTTTCTTGGCTTGGCTTAGTCGGTATTATTGATCCGATCAGAAAAGATGTGAAAGAGGCAATTTTGAGCGCTCAAAAAGCTGGGATAGAAATTAAAATAGTGACCGGCGACTATCGCAAAACAGCCGAAAGGTTAGCAGCCAATCTCGGATTTAAACTCGCGCCAAAAAATATTTTAGAGGGTCAGATGTTAGAAACTATTTCAGAGGAAGAACTCGAAAAGAAAATAGACGACATCGTTATATTCAGCAGGGTTGCCCCCCATCAAAAACAGAAAATAGTAAAAGTGCTTCAGGAAAAAGGAGAGATAGTGGCGATGACCGGAGATGGCGTAAATGATGTCCTTGCTTTAAAAAAAGCCGATATTGGCGTCGCGGTAGGGAGCGCTTCCGAGGTAGCCAAGGAAGCCGGAGATTTAATTTTACTGGACAATAATTTCAAGACAATTGTCGCGGCCGTGGAGGAAGGCAGATTAATTTTTTCAAACATTAAAAAAGTCGTGGGTTATGTTCTTTCTAATTCTTTTGTTGAGATTTTTTTGATTTTCGGATCCATAATTTTAAATTTACCCTATCCTATTACAATAGTTCAAATTTTGTGGCTGCACCTTGTTTGCGACGGACCACCTGATATTATATTGGGCTTTGAGCCTAAAGAAAAAGATCTTATGAAAGAAAGACCGGAAAATCTTCGGAAAGAAAGCATTCTCTCTAACGCAATGAAATTTTTAATCTTCGGAATCAGTTTTATTATCGGACTCCTTTGTTTATTTCTCTTCTGGTATATTCTAAAAAAAACAGGGGATCTAATTTTTGCTCGCACCCTTATTTTTACAACAGTCGCCGTAGTTGATTTAATTTATATTTTCTCTTTTAAGAATTTGAAAAAACCTATCTTCAAAACTGAGAATTTTTTCAAAAATAAACTCCTATTTTTAGGTGTGCTTTATGGACTTTCGCTTACTTTCGCCGCCATTTATTTGCCTGTTTTGAACCGAATTTTAGGCACAGAGCCTCTTAAACCAGTTCACTGGTTATTAGTTTTAAGCGTTGCTTTAATTGCCACCCTTTGGGCTGAATTAGTTAAAATTATATATAATCGAAAATACAGGCTTAATAATAATTAGCAGATATAAAGCTAAAATTCCATTTTTGCCTCTTTTTTATTTAAGTCCTCACAGGAGTTATCCTTCAATTACTATAAAGAGGAGGAGGGGTCAGGTCTAAAAAACTTGACCTTTTTTGATTTTAGATTATAAAATCGCTAAAAGGGCGATTTTTTGGTAGAATAGAAAAAGGAGTATTTATTTAAAATAAAAAACAAATACATGCATTTGAAAAATGTCAATTTAAAATACCTTTTTATTGTTGTGCTTTTGGCGGTCTTGGTGGGGGCGGGAATATTCATTTATTCATGGAAGATTTCCAAAGAATCCTCTTCTTTTGATGCCAGGACCCCCGGAGAATCGAAACAAGATCAAGCCAAGGGGCAAGAATTACAATGGGCTTGCGGCAGCTTGCATACCCATATAATGATTTTTGAAGATGAGAGGCAGAACACAGAAAGTTTGGAAGAAGTTATCGCCGCGTCAGAAAAATTGGGTTTCAAATTTATAATGCTGTCTGAAAAAGGCCCCTCTTATAGCAAAGACTCCCCCAATTGGAAAAATATGATTAGAGATTGCGACAAAAATAACACTAATGATTTTGTCTGTCTTTCAGGTCAAGAAAACTGTACTTTGGAAGAAGCGCCCAAAAAGCCGAGAGGACATTTCGTCATTATAGAAAATAAAGATTACATCCCTGAAATTTTAGATGTGCCTGAAGTTCTTGGAGAAGCCCACAAGCAGGGAAGCGTAGTGATTATAGCCCATCCCTTTTACAAAGAGGATATTTCGGATATGTATAACTATAATAGGTGGGATATCTTGGATTGGGAGGCAATGGAAGTGATAGATGGAGTAATTGACCAAGAATCCAATGAAAAAGCGCTTAAAAAGATTTATGAGTTTTGGAATAAGGGCATTAAAAAATCTTTGACTGGCGGCGCTGATTTTAAAAATCATAAGGCGTATACCAACACCCTTTTAGATCCAAAAGAAGTAGAAGACAAATTAAAGACAGGATATACCTGTTTGTATTTAAACGCACTTAATAGAGAGGCAATTATTAAGGCAATTAAAAACGGCAATGGCTATGCTTCCTCTGGCGTGCAGATCAACGATTTCACGGTTAACGGAGCGCGGATGGGCGAGACTGTCTTAGTTCCCCCAAACGGGTCTTTATCTATAAAAATAGATGCTAAGGCAGGGTCAAAGATAAAAAAGGTTGTGCTGATTGAAAACGGTAATGTCTCGAAGGTATTCCAACCTACTGCGCCAGAGTTTGTTAAAGATTTTTCTCTTCCTGTGCGAGAATCAGGCTGGTACAATCTTGAAGTTTATGCTGAAGATGGCAGGGCTTTTACTAACGCCATTTGGGTAGAAGTGAGATGATCTTTGGAAACCACGTGCCGTTTCTAGAATACCCCGATTCTTGAGCGGAGGCATATTCATTTAATCGAAAATCCAAACCAAAATTATTAACTAAAATAAACTTATGCCAAAAATTAAAAGTATTGCTTTGCTTTCGCTTATGGGTTTGGTTGTTCTTTGGGGATCGGGATGCGATTGTTGGTATGGAGAAGAAGAGGAGAGGTCCTCATTTCAACCCCCAAGCGCGGAAGAAGACCAGCCCTTAGGTAATGAAGCAGGTCCTTATTATTTAACTGAATCCAATACAGTTTCGGTCACCACTGATGAATATCATATCACCGGCGGTCCCAATGATTGGACTTATAAATCTGGCGAGTGGACGAGCAACAAAAGAGAGACCTATGGTTCGCTGGTGAAATTTGAAATCCCCGAGGTCAAAGATTTTAGCAAGGGCACTCTCCATTTGCGGGTGCAGGAGTATACGAATAAAGAGAGGGGGGACAAAAAGTGTGATTTTACTAAAAAATTCTATATTAAGAAAGTAACCGAATCTTGGGATCCAAAAACTGCGGATTGGAACACTATTGCTTCTCTGCAGAAAAGCGGGGAAGTCGTTGCTACTTTTGAGGTCAAGCCGGAAGATCAAGAGATTAAAGTGGAAGTCCCCTTGAAAGAACTAATGCAAGGGTATGGGTTTACAATTGACGAGGTGGATGAGACTTTCTGCCGCGTTTCCTTTTATTCCCAGAATCTTAACAACACCCAAGATCATTGGCCTTATGTGACCGTTGTCTGGTAGTAAGGGGGAGTATATTTTTAAACAGACGTGGGAGATAATATATTTACTGTCGTTTTTTTGATTCTAAATTTTAAAGCAAACTCTTGACTAAAATAGATAAATGATTTATAGTTTATAACCTGAATTTGGTTTATTTTGGTTCCTTGTAAACAGCGTCTTTGGATTTTCTCTCTGGCAGACAGAGGAAAGGATTAGAAATGCAGATAATAGTTTTGGTAATTATAGGGTTTCTCATTATTGTTGTGCTTTTTCGGAGAAGTCCGCGGTGGAGGTTTAGAAAGACGTTTGGTCATGATCCTTATGACGACCCACAGGGAGTGAGAAGCGCAGTCTGGTTGCGTGTGTTCTTTGTCTCTGACGGAATCTCAAGGTTTCAACGGGATAGGGAAGAATCAGAAAGGAAGATTCGAGCCACAGATGATCTCGATGAAAAGTATTATGAGGGCAAAGCACTGGAATATTATTGTGCGATGCTCAAAAGCCTTAATGCTGAAATGTCCCATATACAGAGATTAGCTACAAAATTCTGTTACGGGTTCGTGAGTCGGGAAGCGGCAAAGCTGACCTATAAAGATTTATACGTCGTTCAAAATGCCACATCCTAAACAGGAAGAAGGTTGCAAAAAGGAGATATGATGATGAAAATTTTAATACTTCTGGTCTTAGCATTTTGTCTGTTTGTTCTGCTTAGTAAACCCAAAACCAAGCTCTTCAGATATAAGTATCAAATTCATCCTTGGGATGCTTGGCGGTTTTTTAAGGTTGAGGCAGTAAATCAGTAAAAGGCGGACGAGATAGGGAAGAGGCGCTTTAGTTATATAGTTGCACTTGGCGGCACGGTAATGACTGTATTTTATCGTGCTTAAGCGGTACATTAAAATCTTTGAGTAATGTCATACACTACTCTTTTTTATTTCTATACCTTGAATTATGAAATTCATTTTGTCATTACGAGGAGGGCTCTTAGTCAGATCCCTCGCTTCCGCTCGGGACAGGCTCCGCAATCTCATTAAGCGATATTTATGCCTAATTTAGGAGATTGCCTGCCCGCCATCGCTTCGCTTCAGGCGAGGCGGGCGGGCTTCGGTCGGCATCAGATGCCTCCCTCGCTAATAGACGATACATTTCGTAATCCAAGGTTCTATATTCTAACAAAATAGGTTCTAATATTATCTATCCAGGGGAGTCCATATTGAAAAATGGCTTGAATAAGCCTTTTTTTAATGAGACTTGCATAACATACAATTCTATGCTTTAATTTAGAGATTATTTTTGATGTGTTCTTTAATCAAATCTCAAGATCATTTTCGTTTGTATCGGAGGATATAGATCTGATAAAAAATAATTCACAATGAAAAACAGGAGGTTTTAGAGATGTGCCGCAGTGTTGTGATAACCTTTTTGGAGAATTATGAGAGTCTAATGCATGTTGATTCTGCTTTTAGAAAGTTAGTAGTACTTTTCCACAGAATACCGTTCTGCGCCACTTTCGGCGTAAGCTGCGCTGGAGATTTTGAGGAGACTGATGATACTGACAAATGGTATCCAAACAGCTTTGATCCTTCGCCATGGGGAAGTTTAGACATTATTATTTTACCCACTATCCCTCATATTCAGGAACTTCTGGATGTCCTTCGTAAAACTATCGGCAATTATTCCGATACCTCGTTTAAGAAAATAGATCATCCCTTTGGTCCGCCAGAGGATAGCTGTTTAGAAATATGGGAGATAAGAATTGGAGATAATGGTTGTTTGGCTAGCCTTAAGGAAGAGTATTGCGGCGGTTTTTTGTCAATTAAGGAGTATCAGATAGCTTATGAAGAATCAAAAAAAAGATGCAAAGAAATAAGGTTGTTTTGGCGAGGCCTTGAAATGGAGGTTGCTGATTTTTGCCGAAGGCACGTATTCGAAAGATTTGGTTTAAAAAAGCGAATTGAAGAACTTGTGGGTGTTTGGAAAGAGGATTTAAAAAAATAAAGGTCTATTGTGCTTGAAATGGAGGGAGGGTATCAATGTCAGAACTTAAACGGCAAGATTTAGTTATATATTGGGCGGCACCTTGTTTTAGGTCCGTTGGCGCATTATCTTAATTATGCTCAAACGGGCTTTTTTATTTTCAACTTGAGAAAAGTGTCAAAGCAGAGTAAGATTAAAAAAGAGATAAAATTATGCGCAAAAAACCAATTGCCATTACCACAATTTCTTTAAACAGAACCCCCGAAGAAGGAGAAACAGTTTTAGAGACAGTTAAAATTCTGAATAGTCTTGGTATCCCCATAATAATAGCAGATGGCGGTTCCCCAATAAAACAAAAGAAAATAATGAAATCATTTTCCAATGTTACTTTTTTGGAAGCAGAAGGACTGACTAATGAAATAAAAACTACTTTTCGAAGGGGCGCGGCAATGGCTGACTCTCTTTTCTATCTTCATCTGGATAAATTGGATTTTGTCAGGAAATATGTTCCGAAATTGATTCAATACTACCTCGCTCGCAAAGATAAAAAGATGATCGTTGCCGCGCGGACTAAAAAGTCCTTCCAAACTTATCCTCCCTACCAAAGGAAAGTGGAGGAATATTTGAATTATGTTCTCGGAGACTATTGCGGTTCAAGGTCGGATTATTATTATGGTCCGAAGATTTTTTCCTCAATGCTTGTCCCGTATCTTAAAGCGCTCAAAGGGGATGTAGGCTGGGGCATTGAAGCCTATTTTTATGTTTTAAATCACAGGCTCTCTCTGCCTATGGAATTCTATCCCGTGGAAATTACCGCCCCTGCCGAGGTGCTTGCAGACGAGCTAGAATTCAAACAATACCGTTTGAAAGGTCTTTTGCAACAGGTAGAAGGTTTTTTGCAGGGGCAGAAAGTAGAAGTCGCAGGGCAATTCCCATCTTAAAAAGATAGCTTATTTAACAGCCTATATTGAAAATGGTTCCTATTGTGTTATTTTTCAATGGCAAAATTTTAAAGAGCATTGTCCGGGAATACTGTAATTTTTGGCGGTTTTATATTATAATATTAATGAAAGGCAATAAGATAAATTAAATAAAAAATAAAGAGGAGGTGAGAATGAAAAAGTATATTTACATCTTGGTTATTCTAGTTGTGATCGTGGCGGGTTTGGGAGCTTATTTTTTGTGGAAGCGGTCAAACGCGCCGCAGGCCGCACCTTCTTCAGGCGATGTTGGTCCGCAGAGCGTTTCGCAGGTGCTGTCGGAAGTGGAAAAGATCTCCGGGTTACCCAGCGCAAAGTCAGTAAAAGTGAAACAGGATTTTGGCAGCACAGAGAATTTGCTGGACGCTCAAGGCTTTACCTTTACAGCAAAGTTGGGCGCGCCGGAAATTCAGCAGAAAGTGGACTCTATAGATGAGCGGCTTAAAGATCGAGGTTTTACGGCGCAAGAATTCAAGCAACCCGAATCGGACAGTGTGGGCAATCGGTTTATAAAATACAAAAAAGGCTCCACGGAGTGCGTTTTGGAAAAAACAGACATTGAAAGCCAAGACACAAGCGAAGTCTCTTTCGGTTGTCGTGAGTTAAAGTGAAGCTCTGCGGGTCTAGAGGGAAGGCGAAGCCGCATAAAAAACAGACGCGCAATGCAATTCTAGAGAGGTAAAACTTGAGAGATTTTTGTTCAAAAAAAAATCAAAACAAAAAATATGAGGATGGAATATAGTTATTATTCTATATTTTGCCCGGGCTAATCTTGGGTGCTTTTTTTAACCAACAGACAACAAGCAAAGCAGTGATTTTGCCACTTAAATAAATTCGGCAGAGTCAAGATATGAAAAAAATAAAGGGATTGCCAATCTTTGCCCACGCACCAGCCCCACACCTTTTTAAAAGGTGGGGGACTGTATGGGGTTTCACATTTTTTTGTGCGGCACTGGTTTTATTTTTAGTGAAGATTCCTTCTGCCCTTGCTTATGGCTCTTATGCAGTGAGTTTTGGAAGTTACGCAGAAGGGATGCTTTCGGGGTTGGATCAAGAAACAATTGAATTTTACAGCGATATTCCCGCAGGGGTAGATAAAGTAATTTTAAGCGCGGTGGGCAACGATTGCGTGCGGCGCAGTATTGATTTGTGCGGCGGGAGTCAAGAACGTTGCGAAGTAAGCGCGACTCCGGGTTCGCGAATCTATTTCAATGTGAGTTTTGATATTACGCCTTGCGGTTCCAGCCCTTCTTTTTGGTATCGGACTTATGTTTTGAAATCGGAAGGGAGCGGCAGTGCCGACAGCGGTTTCTCCGCGAGAGCAAATGGGGAGCAGTGCAGCGCAAACAGCGAATGTCAGTCTGGATATTGCAACAATGGTTATTGTTGCACAGGGAATGTCTGTTGCGCGACTGACAGCGATTGTGCGAGCGATGCCTATTGCGGCTCTGATTATATTTGTTATTTTCAAGAAAATGATGGTGCTTCCTGCAACCGTGCAAGGCAGTGCAAGGGCGGTTATTGTACAAATAACAAATGTAGTTCAAGTGCCTCTACTTGCGGCGATTATTATTGCGATACAGGAGAGACTTGCGCGAGTTGCCCGATGGATTGTGGAATCTGTAAAAAAGCGGATGGCGATTCTTGCGACTATGCTTCTCTATGCCAAGGTGGCTATTGTAATGGAGGGCGATGCGGTTCCAGCCCTTATTATTGCGGCAATGCTTATTGCGATGCGGGCGAAACCTGTGCTAATTGCGTTCGCGACTGCGGCGCTTGCCCGCGGCAAAATGGCGCCGTTTGCGATTACGATGATGATTGCGCAAGTAAACACTGCGTCCACGGCAAGTGTCGGGCAGGTGAGACTTATTGCGGGGACAGCGAATGTGATGCGGCGGAAACCTGCGAGACTTGCGCTCGCGACTGCGGCGCCTGCGACAGTGCGGCTTGCACCAAAGATTCAGATTGTGCAGGCGGGCATTGTGTGCACAAGAAGTGCCGTAATGAAACAACTTACTGCGGCGATGACGTTTGCGACTCGGGCGAGACTTGCGCAAAGTGCCAGCAGGATTGCTGCGGCTCGGATTTGCGTGTTTCTTTTTCTACGATGCGCTTGCAGTTGAAACCAGGGGACACGGGTAACTTAGAGATTAATTTTAGAAATGTAGCAAAATCTACTGCTGATAATGTTTATTGGAGCATCCTTGTGGATAAAGACGAAT
Organism: Candidatus Doudnaibacteriota bacterium; assembly: GCA_041644975.1. Classification (GTDB taxonomy): domain Bacteria; phylum Patescibacteriota; class JAQUNI01; order JAQUNI01; family JAQUNI01; genus JAQUNI01. The sequence goes on from JBAZQX010000002.1 coordinate 113,246, forward strand.
TGCTTGTTATTTCTCCTAAAGATAAAAATATTGGCACAGTGAAAGGCTCTAGTGAGTTATCCAAAGAAATAAAGATTACGGCGAAGTCTGCAGGCACGGCTTATTTGGCAATACATATTCGGGGCAATAATTTTGGCAGTATTCTGAAATTCGTCCAAGTGAATATTGAGGGAGGACTCGCGCTTGATGTGCCGGAGTCTATTTTTTTATTGCCTCAAGAAGAAAATGATTTCGGCGTTTTTGTGATTAACCAAGGCAATGAGTCAGCGCAAGTAAAGGGTTTAACCTTGGAGAGTCTGAATCCGAACGTTGTGGAGATTAAAGAGGGAGGAATAATGGAAGTGAGAGGACAGGGGCAGGGTATTAAACCAGACCAACTTTTTACTACCGAGAGTGAAGATATTTTGAAAATGATCTCCCCGCGACCGAAAATTCAGGGTCGGGACGCAGGGGAAACTGAACTTGTTTTTAAACTTAAGTATTATCTTCCGGGGAGTAATCGCGAGGAAAGTCTAGAAAAGAGGACTAAGGTGAAAGTCGGCGCTACGCGTGGAGGCAAACAAAGTTTGCTTGATTTGCAAATCATTCCAGCCGGCATTGCTTTGGAAATAGGGGAGGCAAGAGAGTTAAAATTAGTTCTCAAAAACAAAGGCAGTGAAATCGTTAAGCAAGGTGTGATTAGAATCACTAAATCCAAGATTACCTATTTTGAATCCACCGCGGAGGTGCGCTTCGGTTTTATTGAGCCGGGGCAAGAAGCGACCGCGAAGATTGACCTTGTCGCCACAGATGAATTCCCGCCGCTTTTAAAGAAACTTGCCAAGGAGGGGGAATTAGCCATTACTGATCCTTTGTCTTTGGCAGTAGAGTATCAAACCGTGGACGGTCGCAAGTTTCAATTTCAGGACGAGATTAAAGTTTCGTTGGTGGAGAAGCGCGCCCAGTGCAAATCTAATGACCCAGCGTGCGTTAGGGCTGTGAATTGTCTGGTAGAACTTTCCAATGCGATGAGCTGCACTCTAGAACTAGCGGATGTGATTCCATATTTAGACAAACCTGTGGCTGTGGTCCTTGCTACCGCTGATGTGTGTGAAATTGGGCAGAGGAGAGCAGGAGGTGATAGTATTGGTGCGGCGGTCTCGGCGCTTTTGATGGCGTCGGACGTAGCGGATAATGCCGCGGACGCAGTGCCGGGCGCGGGCAATTTGGCTTCCACTTTTGCGGATATCGTGGAGGGCGCAGCTGATTGCGCCGAAGGTTTTGTGCATAGCGGGGTGGATCAATATTGCGCCGGCGGCAGTGGCAAGGGTTATACCGGTTGTGCGGAAAATATTTTTAAGACCATTGCGGAGATTTCTGGTAAAGCGACAGAGCCAGCCGCCGTGCGGAAAATGGTGGTCGCTATGGTAGGCTCGCCCGTCGCCATCGCTGTCGTAGATAGTGAAGGCAAGGTTTTAACTCCCCGGGACGGCGTTATTGTTTTACAGCAAGGGGATTTGAAACTCATTCTCATCAAAAATCCGCAGGATTTAATGGGAAGAAGCGTAAATTTTAAAATTATGGGCGAGGATAATGGCAAATACAGTGTGCAGTTAGGTTTGATTGATAATGGTTCTTTAGTCAAAACGCGCGAATTAAAGGACAAAAAGATTAAACAAGATGAAGAGGTTTTAATTCCTTTGGGTGTCCGCAGTACTTCTAGCGCTCAATTGACCGATCTTTTACTGGGAAAAAGGGAGGTGGCGCGGCTGGGTCATAAAGGATTTTTAGATACGATTTTAGACTCCCCGCGTCTATTCAAAAGCCTATTAGCTATTTTTGTTATTTTACTTGGTGGAGCAAGCGCTTTTTGGGTGTTGCGGAAGATTAAGCAGTCAAAAAGATAACCTATTATTCTATAAATAGGACTTCCGCGTTTCATAATAATTAAACTTGGATATTTATTGTCATTCCCATCCCGTAATGAATACAGGGTAAACTCCAGCGGGAATCCAGGATTAGTGCCTCCGACCTGGATCCCCGATCAGGTCGGGGATGACATGAAACGCGAAAGATCTGATGTTTTTAATTGAAACATTGCATTTTAGGGAAAATGTGCTAAAGTAGTTAGATGTTTTCGGGAAGGAGGGAAACATCAAAAAGTTTTGTTTTCTGTTCTTTCATAAATAAGAGCCGCAGGGGGCGGAATATTGGGTTAGGCTCTTTTTTTGTTTTTTAGCGAAGGGAGGAATTGTGGTATGGCTCGGAAAGAAGTCAATGTGGGTTTAATCGGTTACATGTTTATGGGCAAGGCGCACAGCCACGCTTATCACGATGTAGCCATGTTTTTTAATATGGACGCAAAACCAATAATGAAGGCGATCTGCGGACGTAATGAAAAAGGCGTGAAAGAGGCATCGGAGAAATTCGGCTGGGAAAGCTATGAGACGGATTGGGAAAAACTGGTGCGGCGCGATGATATTGATCTTATTGATATCTGCGCGCCAACCAATATGCATAGGGATATTGCCATTGCCGCGGCGAAAGCGGGAAAACACATTATTTGCGAAAAACCCTTGGCTATGGATCTAGAAGAAGCGCAGGAAATGTGGGACGCGGTTGATGAAGCGCGCGTGATCAATATGGTCAACTTCAATTATCGTAAAGTTCCGGCAATCGCGCTTGCAAAAAAGATGATTGACGATGGAAAGCTTGGTAAAATCTATCACTTCCGCAGTGTCTATCTGCAGGACTGGATATTGAGTCCGGATTTCCCAATCGTATGGCGTTTGGATAAAAGCGTTGCCGGTTCGGGCTCTCTTGGAGACCTTGGCGCTCATATAGTGGACCTTGCCAGATATCTTGTTGGTGATTTTGACCGCGTGGTGGGAATGGAAGAAACCTTTATTAAGGAACGTCCTGTATCCGCAACAGGAATGGATGGTAAGTTATCAGCGACCGCGACGGACAAAAGTGTTAAGGGTATGGTTACGGTTGACGATGCCACTCTGTTTTTGGCTAGATTTGAAAATGGCGCTGTGGCGACTTTTGAGGCTACAAGGTTTGCCGCTGGAAGGAAGAATTACAACAGTTTTGAAATCAACGGAGAAAAAGGCAGTATAGTATTCAACCTTGAAAGAATGAACGAGCTGGAATACTACAATGTTGATGATCCTGTCGGATTGCAGGGATTCAGGACAATTCTGGCAACTGATCCGTCTCATCCGTATATGGGAGCTTGGTGGCCGCCAGCGCATATCATCGGGTATGAGCATACATTTATTCACCAGATATATGAGCTGATGCAGGCTATAGCCAGTGGTAAATCGGCATCTCCAGACTTTGAAGACGGCTTGAAATGTCAAAGAGTGTTGGAAGCTGTGAGCTGTTCAATAGCTGACGATGGATGGGTTTATGTGTAATTTATTGGGATACTGAAAAGACAAGAAAGGAGAAAAGAAGGGTGGGAGGAAAGATGGGCTTGGAAAAAACATACAAAATAATTTTTAAATCAGTTGATCCAGATAAAACAGTTGCCACGGTATCTACTATTAAAAGAATTTTGAAGTCTCTATCATTGAAAGAGGTTAAAGATGCTTTTGATAATTGCCGTCAAACCGGTCAGCCACAAACCTTGCAAGGGGGGTTAACCGAGGACGAGGTCTTGCAGTTCATAGAGGAGATCCAAACAAATTTAAAGGATAAAGGTCTAGACTCGGCTAGCGTTGATTTTGAGGCTGAAAACCTTTGACAAACATCAAGTTTTGGTCTTAGATGAGGCTGTATAAGTATGGGCTGGGTTTAATGAATTAGTCTTTGTTAAAAATCAACTTAAAGGAGAGGAAGGTAGCAGGTCGGTTCGGGTTCTGTTTTTTAAGCAAAAAACCGGACGGATTAAGACCGTCCAAAGAAGAAGGAGAAAAGAAAGATGGCAAGAAAAGTGACTCTTTTTACAGGACAATGGGCGGATTTGCCCCTAGAAAAGCTTGCAATCATGGCAAAAAAGTTTGGCTATGATGGGCTTGAACTTGCTTGTTGGGGCGACCATTTTGACGTAAATGCCGCGTTGAAGAATGAGAATTACTGCAGAGACAGGTATTCAATTCTGCGCAATCAGGGACTTGGAGTTTGGGTAATCAGCAACCACCTTGCTGGACAGGCGGTTTGCGACAACATTGATCAAAGGCATAAAAGTATACTTCCTCCTCATATATGGGGAGATGGAGATCCTGAAGGTGTAAGACAGAGGGCTGCAGAGGAAATGAAAAATACAGCGAGAGCCGCCGCAAGACTTGCTGAAGCAGCCGGACATAAGATTGATGTTTGTGGTTTTACAGGATCAAGCATCTGGCATTTGCTATATTCTTTCCCGCCAGTAACACCAGACATGATTGACACTGGATATAAAGACTTTGCAGACAGATGGAATCCGATTCTTGACGTTTTTGACGAGGTTGGCGTAAAATTCGCTCTGGAGGCGCACCCAACGGAGATAGCATTTGACGCATGTTCAGCAGCGAGAGCAGTTGAGGCATTAGGTGGACGCAAAGCTTTCGGCTTCAATTATGATCCAAGCCATCTTGGTTATCAGGGCGTTGATTATGTCGAATTTATCCGCATGTTTGGGGATCGCATATATCACGTTCACATGAAAGATGTTGGCTGGTCATCAGTACCAAAGCTATCAGGCGTATTTGGTGGTCATCTGAATTTCGGTGACGTAAATCGTTACTGGGATTTCCGTTCACTAGGTCGTGGAAACATAGATTTTGAAGAAATTATCAGGATGCTCAATAGAGTCAACTATCAAGGTCCATTGAGTGTTGAATGGGAAGATTCAGGTATGGATCGTGAGCATGGCGCCGTTGAAGCCTGCGAGTTTGTGAAGTCATTAGATTTTCCGCCTTCAGCTACAGCGTTTGATGCCGCGTTTGAGAAAAAGTAATTTTTTATTGATACCCTGCAATCGCTTGATTGCAGGTTTTTTATTCTTTGAAACTATGTTAAAATAGATCTAAGGTTATAAGCAAGCCGTCTACAAAAATAAAGATCAAAAAATAACTTAAAAAAATATGCCTAAGAAAAAATTATTACTAGGGATTTTGATTCCAGTCGGCGTTTTGATTTTAATCGTTGTCGGCTTGTTGGTCTGGGGTTTTAGGGTACGTAAAAGCTTTTCCGCGAGGCAAAATATTACTGTTGATTTGCCGCAAGAAATGGATTACCAAAATTTAAATCCGAGCGACCAAAAGAAACTTTTACAGGATATTAAAAAGAGCCTTCCAAATAAGATTGTTCCGAATAGAGAAGGGCAGCCGGTGCGGATTGTTCAGGATGTGGTCTTGAGCCAAAATCAAAAAGCGTTGCCTGCGGGATTAAAACCGCTTAGCGGCGATAAACTTCTGGAGAGCACACCTGCTCAAACTCTTCCTCTTTCCAGCCAACCTCAAGCCGCGCCCGAGAAAACAGATGTTAAGGGAGCTTCTCGCGCGAAACAAGTTCAAGGGATGAAGATAGTTGCTAATCAGAGCGGCTCGGAACAGGAAGAAGAAATTAACTGGCCGGCGCTTGCCTATTCTTATAATGTGCCGCCGGGCGGTCAGGATAAGGGCGCGGAGTATAAGGAAATGGTGAAGATTATGGAGCTCACTAAAAAATATTATCCCACACTGGTCAAATATTATGGCGAGCCTTTTAATGTTAAAAATCGGTTTTTGATGTTTGTTTATGACCCCGCGGCTGAATTTTCCGTCTTTCTTCCCCAATACGATACAATTATCTTAGCAAGTTCCAGACCTTGGGAAGTGATTCCCGCTTTTGTCGCCGCGTTTCAAAGCAATTTTTACTCTGTGATTCCGGAAACTTGGAGAGACGGCATGGTTTATGCCGTAGCGCAACTCGCGATTCGGCAATTTCCAGAGGATTGGCCTCGCGATCCGATGATGGATTTAATCGTTCAGGGTGTGGAAGGCAGTTATGAAAAATATAATGTGGCGGCCTATCCCATCTGCGGCGCAAAGACCATTTATCTTAATGATTTCCCTGATTTTGCTTGGAAACGTCCTTTTTTAGCAGCCGCGGCGTGGCTTAAAATTTATCAATACGACCCAGAGTTTTTTCGCCGAATGAATATTGAGCTTTATGGCAATTCCCTGGATAGCGAAATCTGGCAGGATGAAATGAAGGTCTTTCTACGCACCAAGAATATTTTTTATCCCGAGATTGAAAAGTTTACACCGGACTCTTGGTATAATAATCAGCATGTTTTACATCAAACACAAACCAATCCCATTGTTTTTTTAATGTGGGCGCTTTTTGGCAGCACCTTTGTGGCGGAGGATAATGGGATTCATCTGTATGAATTCAAATCCGTGAATGCCGGGCAAGGGACGCGTTTTGAACCCCGCCAGGATCGCTCGCATACGCTTCAAATTTACAATGACCGTGTTTTATTAAAAACTATTAGCCGCAATACGGACGCGCGCGGTCAGATTGACATTCCTCTCGCGGAAGCAGGAACTTTAAGTAACGGTCGCTATGAAGTGAGATATAGTGAGGAAATCATCCCTATTAACTATGCCTACTTTACGGAAAAACCGTATGCCTTATATGGAAGCGTGGATAACTTTGGGGAAGGGAAAATTTTAGCTTATGATCAGAACCAAAATCTGTTGGGAGAGGCGCAGATTTCCGCAGGCGCTTTTCGTTTTGAGAGACACTTTCAGGGCGTGATTAAATTAGATGTTCAAGATTATTTGGGTGATATTCCTTTACATAAGGAGCTTTCCAAACCCGAAGGTTCATATTATGTCGCCCTCGCTTCGCGCTCCTCCTCTTATGAGCCGGAGGAATCAGGCTCGCGTGGCGCTCCGCCGATTGGCGAAGGTGAGGCAACCGCGCCGAAGAGCGAGGATACTTCTCCCGCTCTTCGCAATGTAGTGCCTCCAGCGTCGCAGATAGAAGGACTACCGAATACTTTTATTTCCGACAAGTATAAATTTAAGATTAGTTATCCAGATGATTTTGACGCGACGGATACCACTAAATTACAGGGACCAAACCTGACTCCTGATATTCCTATCAAAAGCGAACAAGCGGCGCAGTTTATGGAAAAGAATAAGAAAATCGGCGCAAAAGAGGTGGGGATTATTTGGCATTCCAATCCGGATAAATCGTTGAAAAGTTTTGCTAAATATTATACGTCTATAACAGCAACAGAGGCGCAGTATGGCGCCCTGACCATTAACGGTCGGGAGGTAGTCACCGCGGAATATAAAGTGACGCCGGGGGTGCCAGGCAATCCAGCCGCGCGGCTCCCCGAGGTGGAAATGAAAAGTTATTTCATAAACCGGGGGACTGATGTTTTTATTTTTGGTTGCACTCTGGATAAAGAGAGCCAGGATCTGCTCAATAAAATGATTCAGACCTTTGATTTTGTGCAATAAATTGATTAACTTTCTAAAAAGGAGGTTAAAATGAAAATCAGACATTGGATTTTAATTCCTATTCTAATGGGGTCATTAGCTATTTTGCCCGGTTGCACTGGTTATGAAATTTTGGATGTCGCTTTTGAAATTGCGGATGACATGTTCCATTTAAGCGGCGATGATGACGGTGAGGGTTTGACTAATCATCAAGAAGAGAGCGCGCATACCAATCCTGATGATTTCGACACCGATGATGATGGACTGAACGATTATCAAGAGGTGAGGATTTACAAAACGGATCCTAATAATCCTGATACGGACGGCGATGGGATGATGGATGGGCCTGAAGTGTATGCGGGACGCAATCCCCTCGTGCCTGATAATCCTTCGTCCGATACCACGGCTAGCCGTGGCGGAACAGAAGAGGAGGGAGCAACGCCTCAAGAAGAGCAGGCTGATACTCCGTCTGCCGTTTCACCGCCTACACCCGCGGAGAGCGATCCAGCGTCCGAAGATACGGTTTCCACTGCCTCAGGACATACCTATCTTAATGAAGCCTGCCGTTTTTCTTTCTATTATCCCAGTGGCTGGGAGATTAAAAGCGCGGAATTTTATACAATGCTTGACGGCACTAAGGCGGATTTCCCGACAGTGATTCTGGGTAGGAGCGGGAGTAGCACTAATGACGACATTGCCTTGAATATGCGCCAGGCTTTTTGTATGACCGTGGAGCCATACGATAAGAAGACAGAGAGCGCCGGTACGAGAGAAGTGAATATCTACACTTATTATAGCGCTGATCGCAAAACAAAAATTGGCGGTTGTTTAGAAGCAGAAGTAGAGGCACTTAATATGAAGGGCAAAACGATGACCTATACCTTTATTTCGCAATCCAATGATTCCATAGTTCTATCCGCTTTCAAAGAAGCAGTCAAAACGTTCAAAGTGATAAAATAATCAAGACTGGAAAATATTCAATTTTTGGCAGTTTTTTAATTTTTCAATTAACATAAAACAATGCGCACCGAACAAGAGATCCAAACCAAACTTTCTGAACTTGAAAAAGAGTTAGCAGAAATAGAAGAAGGTTTTGACGATGAGATTGAAATGGCGGAGGATGATGACAATGCGAAGGAAGCAGAAAATTTGGAAGGTGAAAAGGAGATTAAGATTAAAAAATTAGAGAAGCAGGTGGAAATTTTGAAGTGGATTTTAAGCTAAAAAGTCTTTGGCGTGAATAAACCCCGTTAGACCCCATTAGAAATTTATTTCTAATGGGGTAAAATAAATCTCGCCTGTTTTGGGCGAGGTTTATTGTTTATACTTCCATTATGGTTTATTCCGTCCAGGATAATAACGGAATAGTTTATCCCGTTAGATGTTTGCTATATAACGGGGTTTACCCCTATTTTTATTGATGTTATAATATTCAATGCCAATCAAATATGTTTAATGATATGCTTAAAATTATCGTCGTTTCCGGACCGGTGATTGTGGAAGACGGCAAAGTCTTATTAAATCAGCACGGCGAGGATAATTTTTGGAAATTCTGCGGAGGCAGGGTGGAGGATTATAACGTTGATTTAGCGGAAAACGCGCGGCGCGAGGCGAGAGAGGAAATGGGGATTGACATAGAAGTGATTAATAAAAATCCTTTTATTATTTATCTCCAAAAAGAAACAGCGGAAGGTAAAGTTGATGTTATTTTAGCGCATTTCTTAGCAAAAAGGATAGGTGAAGTGAAACCTGATTCTGAAATCAGGGAGTGGAATTGGTTTTCTATGGATAACCTTCCCGGAAATATAGCGCCAAATGTGAAGCCAGCCTTGAAGCATTTTGGATTTTAAGCCGTCTATTAGCGAGCGAGCCTCGATATCCCTCACTTTACAAAAGTGAGGGATGAGCGAAGCAATCTCATAAGACTCAATATTCATTGAGTTTTAAAAAATTATTTAAATGACTTCGAATATTGTCATTAATGAGATTGCTTCGTCGCTCCTTAAGGGTCGCTCCTCGCTAATAGACAAAGTGCGATGGACAATACTAAAAAACCCGGCGTGGGCGTAGGAGTAATGCTTTTAAAAGAGGGCGAGGTCTTGCTCGGCAAGCGGCATTTTGATGCGGCGCGGGCGGACAGCGAACTCCACGGCGAAGGCACTTGGACTATGCCTGGCGGTAAACTGCATTTTCACGAAGAATTGGAGGGCGCGGCGTATCGCGAGGTCTTGGAGGAAACAGGGGTAAAAATCGATCAAAAAAAACTAAGGATGATTAGTGTCACCAATGATATTGTTAAAGACGCGCATTTTGTGACTATTGGTTTTTTATGCGAAGATTTTCGAGGCGAACCAAAGGTAATGGAACCCGACGAGATTACAGAATGGCGCTGGTTTGCTTTGGACAAGCTGCCTCATCCAATTTTCTTTCCAAGTAGAAAGATTTTAAATAATTTTTTGAAAATCCAAAAATAAGGCGAATACCCTTTGAAATCTTTGGCTTGGATAAAAAATAATCCGCTTTTGCAAGCGGTTTCTTTATGAGACTGGAGGGGGAGGCAATTGTATGTCTCTTTTTTATGGGTTGGGTGGATGATGAAAGCGGGCGACTAAATCCATAATTACCTTTTTGATTTTTTGCGGATGGGGGAGGGCATTGAAATAAAATTTATCCTGCTCCGCGCCTGCGGATTCAATCTCAATGTCGCCATAGTTTAAAAACGTGGCGAGGATGCCAAACATTTTAATGGAAATGTCCTGGATATTATATAACTTCAATTCATTTAAGTTATATTTAAAAAATCCTTTTTGTTCATTCTCTATGACTCTTTTATTAGTGACAATTACCGTGTTTAAGGTGTAAATCATAATATTGTAAAAAGCGATCATCCATAAAATAAAAAGATAAACAGCCGCTAAAAACCAATAGACAGAGGAGAAGATTTCATACCAGCCGCTTGCCGCAATCAAAAAATAGACCCAGAAAGGAATTAAAGCGAAAAGGGCAAGGACGAAAAGAGGTCCGAATAATCTAATCCAGTGCCGGCGAGTGAGCAAAATAACTGTTTCATCCGGCTGGCGGCCGCGGAAATTATTTGTGGAAGAAAATATAGGCATAATAAAAAGTGAAAAGTTAAAAGTGAAAAGTGAAGATACTAAAAGATGTTTTGGGAGATTTCGTCCCAGTTAATTTGGCGATAAAGGATAAGAATAATGGCGAAAAAAATAAAAGAACCTAAGAAAAAACATAGGGCTAAAATCTTAGGTTTAGCCCCCACACCAAAGCGAATGAAATGATAGATAATGCAAAAAGCATACCAAAAATAGATGACAAGGACTACCAAGAAAACAATTAAGGGAAGATTAAAACCATTTTCAAAAATAGAACCCATATTTTATGTTAAGTATAGTTGAATCTATTTTAGCAGGAATCAAATAAATTGGCAAAGAGTTTTCCCGCGTTTCTAATTATGTTAAAATAGAATCAATTAAAAAATAAAGATAAAACTATGCAATTTAGCGAAGGTATTTTCATGTCGCTTAAAAGAAATTAAAACTTGGTTAAAAAAATTAAAATAATTTGTAAAAAATCAAACAAATAAAATATGGCTGAACCTATTCAGGGTACCTATGTTTGTGGAGATAAAAGTTGCGCTACTTTCTTGGGAGAGAGCGCGGAGAATTGCCCTCAAGACTGCTTGCCTAGTGGAGGAGGCGCAGAAGGCGCGACCCCTTCTATTATTGATTCTCTGGCGATTCACATTAACCCTTGGCTTCTCTTGGCGGGGATTTTAATGATGCTTACCCTCGTCATTCCTTTAATTTATTGGCGCAGGAAAGAAAAGACTCCTTGGCGTTTTTTCGCTTGGGGAGCACTGATTTGGACTATTAATATTATTATTAAAGCTACCTTAGATTTTACTTTTAATAACACAGTTTTTGCCGCCGTGGGCGGGATCACGTTTTTTTACGCTCTTTATTTTGGCATCCGGACTGGAGTTTTTGAAAGCGGTCTTTCTTATCTCTTTATTCGCTTGAAAAAAAGAATGAAAGAGGCGAATTGGGGTGAGGCGGTGGCTTTTGGGATTGGGTTTGGCGGTCTTGAAAATTTTATCCTGGGTCTACAATCATTTTTGACGGCTGTTGTTTTGCTCGCTGCTCCGGAGGTTCTGCAAAGATTTCCTTCTTCTTTGCAAGCCGAATATCTCAAGGCTTACACCGCTTCTTCTTGGATTATCTTCGCGCCCGCCTTGGAGAGGATAGCGGCGCTTTTTGCCCATATTTTAGCGAGTGTGCTCCTTTTTGCGGCCGTGAAAACCGGCAAAATGCGTTATTTTTGGTATTCGTTTCTTTACAAAATGATCATTGATGGGAGCGTTTTGTATCTTACAAAAATTTCCGTCTCCTCTTTTTTAACCTCGGTTTATTTAGTGGAGATTCCGATTATCATCTATGGTTTGGTCGGTTTTTGGGGATTAAAGCGGTTAAGGAAAATATATTCTTAAGGATTCTTGGATTATGAAATTCTTAAGATACTCCTTCTTCGTCAAAGGAAAGTAAAACTTCTCCCCTGACACTTGTCTCATATTTTGTGCGGGAAGGGGAGATTAGAGAGGGGTTTATTATCAATCAGCGCGCATTATTTTACAAGGCGCGGAGGAAAAGACCGCAGCCTTGTTTTTTTATTGAAGATTTGCTAAACTATCTTGTTTTACAAATTAAGTATGGAATCGGTTGTTAATAGAGAAATATAGATTGACGGCTTTTTAAACAAAGGAGATGAGTGATGGAAGAGATTAATGTATTTATCCCTGGGAAGATTGTGCGGTTGTCGGTAGAAGATTTGGAAGGTAATCAAAGCGAGGAGCGCTTTAAGGTCCAAAAGAGACTCGGCACGGGTTACGCGGGCGAAGTCTATCTCTTGACCCATCAGGATTCAGAAGAGCAGAATTCAGAAGAGAAGGTAGTCTTGAAAATTATGCGTTCGGGCAATTTTTTAAAGAGAATTATCGCGCTCTTGGCGCGGCTATTCGCTACTTTTGATTTTGCTTGGTGTGAGGCGGAGGTAAAGATGGCGGTTTTGCACCATACGCTTTTACCCCTTGCGGTCAAAAAGAGGACAGGAAAAGATTATCTCATCCCTTCTTGGCGCCGCAGTTATACTTGGATTCCAGAAAAGAAGGCGTGGGGGATTTTTTTAGAGTATGATGATCTCCGTTCTGCCTATCATGGGACATTGTCCGGAGTAGGCGATCTAGAGGTTAAAGAGCGGGCGGGGGCAGCCCATATTTTAATCGATTGTTTCAAGGGGGTTGGCGCTCTTGCCTTTGCGTGGCAGTTTAATCATTTTAAACGCGAGCCGAGAGGCAGGTGGTATGTCTGGTACACCCTGTTTTGCGCCTTAGCCGTTCTTCTTCTCACCATCTTTTTAGACCTTCCTTATGATCCAAAAGTGAATGTGCTGGCGGTTTTGTGTCTTTTTTTCAGTCTCGCAGGCGCCTCTTGGTTATCCGCGGATAATCTTAAAAAAAGTGAAAAGTACGGATTTTTCCGCGGTCCGGATTTAGAGCTGGGAATGCCGCACATTGGGTTCTGTCTGCCTGTAGGATTCCTGGTTGTGTCAGCTCTCTCTCTGATGCATAAATTTTGGGGACTTTCTCCCTCTTGGGCGATTTTTTTAGCCTTACTCTTTTCTCCGGGTTATCTTTTCTTGTTTGAGTTGCCCTTGTTTTGGGAGAATATCAAGAAGGGCTATCCTATTCCTTTTGGACAATTGGAGATAGAGGGGTTTGCTTATGCTTTCGGGAGTGATCCGGAATTTCAAGAAGATATTGAGCGATACCGCTCCCTACTTTATCAGTTTGAGTCGGGAAGACTTAATCCGATTAACCGTTTGTTCGTTCTGTTGGTTTTAAGGCGGCTTTTGCCTTTTTTTGGGCGGGAATGGCGGTCGCGCACGATTGAACGTTGGGAACTGAAGGAAAAAATCACTTTAGAGCGAGTGCGGAAGATGCGAGAAAATTTTGCTCATTATTTCTTTTTCTTGGTGGTAAGTTTGTTTGGCATAATCCCTTGGCGTTTTATTTTAGACCGCGTTTTTCGCCATAGGCAAATCATTTATCGGAAGATGAAGCGGCTGGAAAAGATGTTGCAAAAAGGGCAGATAAGCCGCCGGACGGCAAGAGGATTAGCTCTGGTCGGAGTAAGCTTATTTTCTTTTTTCTTAAGCTTTATTCTGATTAGGAAGTTTTATCGCCTTGTTTTTGAGCGGCATTATCGGAGGCTTTGGCTGCGCAATACCTTTAAGATTTTCTGGAGCAGAGAGTTTCTGAAAAGGCGGGCGGTCGCTCGTTTTCAGCGCTATCTGACGAATCAAAGGCGCGATGGCCGCATCACGGATCAGTATTATTACAGGATAAAGCATTTACAGAAAGTAACCGCTATTCACTGGTGGTTAATCCTGTATTTTAGCTTGCTTGCCCCCAAGTCAGTCACTTGGTCTGTGCGCATCGCGGCAGTTTCAGGATTTTTAATGGCCCGGAAGTTATTAGACATAATGCCGGGATTGCCTAACTGGCTTGCCGAGATCATCAGGTATGATATTATTCCGCACGTGCCGGGCTGGCTTGCCGCTATCATCTTGGGGCTGGGAATTACAGCCTTATATGAGATCGTGGCCACACTGATCTTTGGAGCGTTTTTTCTCCTGCGGCTTATTCCGCGGCTGAAGGTGGAGAGGTTTTTAGTGGGTCGAGTTATTGTGGCTTTGTTGAATTTTCTCCTGTATGTTATTTTCGCTTGCCTGAATGGCGTCCCCGGATTTTCTATTTTAGGAGTGCCATTGGCTGTGTCTTCAACACCCTATCATTCTTCCTTTTGGCTGTTAACAATAATCCGTTGGCAGTCATTGTTCTTGGGATTTATTCGTCTTATATCCCTTGGAATGTGGGATAAAGGAGGACTGGGGGAATTCTATTTTGCCGAGCTTGGCGTTAACAGCCAAGCCCGTATTGTTCTTAAACTTTGCTCCCTGCCTGTTTAAAAAACAGCGCAGGGTTTTTTATTTTGTATTTTTAATTACGAAATACATTTTGTTATTGCGAGAAGCTTGATTACACTCCCCCTGCCCTGAGCGGGGAGATAAGAGGGGGAGGGAGAATAGTAGACCCCTCCTAATCTCCCGCTTCTCTAAGCGGGAGGAAAAATCCTTCGCTAATAGACGGTAATATTTCGTAATTCAAGCTTTTGTAATATAATGGGGTTATGATAAGCAACAAAATTTCCCGAGCCGTCATCCAAAAAATAGAAAAAGAAGCTAAAGAATATTTTCGCGGTGCGAGTGGCTGCCACGATTTTAGCCATGTGGAAAGGGTTTTGAAACTCGCGCTTCACTTGGGTCGCAGAGAAAAAGCGGATTTAGGCATTTTAGAGGTCGCGGTTTTATTGCATGATATTGGACGGCGCGCAGAAATGAAGGCGAAAGGAACTTTTTGTCATGCTGAAGCTGGGTCTGCCTTGGCGCAAAAAATTTTAGGGAAGTATAAATTTGATAAAGACACGGTGAGGAATATTATTCATTGCATCAGGACTCACCGTTTTCGCGACCGCCGGAATGTTCCGAAAACCATTGAGGCTAAAGCGCTGTTTGACGCGGATAAATTGGATTCTATCGGCGCGGTTGGCTTGGGTCGCGCCTTTCTATTCGCGGGTGGCGCGGGTTCGGGTAATCTTTATACGGGCAATGAGAGACGTTTAGCGAAAACAGGATGCGACTACTCTTTTACCAAGGAGGACTCTGCTTTTCTAGAATACGAAATTAAACTGAAGAAAATTAAGGATGTGATACTTACCGCAAGCGGCAGGAGGATTGCCCTTGGCCGGCATAGGTTTATGGTCAGTTTTTGGCAGCAGTTTTGGCAAGAGGTGGCAGGGAAAAAATAATGTTATAAAAATTTATGCGCAAATGGAGATGTCAAAAATCAGAACTCATTTTGGATACGAAATATTTTAAAGTGCGCAAGGATACTGTCAAATTACCGAATCAAGAAATGATAGAATGGATTTATTGGGACAGCAAAGATTCGGCAATGGTTTTGGGTATGACTCCGGATAAAAAGCTGGTGATGATTCGGCAGTACCGTTATTTAGTAGGCAGGGAGGTATTGGAATTTCCCTCCGGCGGCTTGCATAACAATGAGAATATTGAGGAATGCGCGCGGCGGGAATTTGAAGAGGAAAGCGGGTATAGGTGCAGTCAGCTAATTAAGCTCGGTTCATTTTATGAAACCTATAGCCAACTTAATCGCGAAATCCATTTGTTTTTCGCGCCGCAAGCGCGAAAAACCAAACAGAATCTAGATCAAGGCGAAAAAGGTTTTGAAGATATCAAGGTAGAGCTCGTGGAGTTTAAGGACGCGGCGCGGATGGCATCCGACAATACTATTGTCGCTGTGGGCTCGGCTTTAGCAATTTTGTTACTAAAGGAGAAGATAGAAAATAAGGATATTAAAATTTAAAACTATTCATTTATGGCGAGTTTTAAAATTCATATTTCTTTTGGAATTATTTTGGGTATCATAGCGATGGCCGCGGTTTTGTTTTACACCTCGCTTGCCGGTGGTTTTTTGTTCGCCGTTTTATTCTTTTTAGCTATTGTTTTAGGTTCCTTTTTGCCTGATTTTGACAGTGATGAAAGTATGCCTTTTCAAATTGTTTTCGGATTAGCGGCTTTAGTTTCCGCGGCGATCATTCTGATCTATTTTTATAAGCAAGATCCGCACAATCTTAAATTTTTAATCGGCGCGCCCCTTGTCGTTTTTATTTTTATCCGATTTATTTTGGGCGCGATTTTTAAAAAGTTTACCCACCACCGCGGTATTTTTCATTCCCTGCCGATGATGGGTGTGGCGGCGCTCTCTTCGCTTTTAATCTTTAGCCAATTTAATTTTTCGCCTCGCGAAAAGATTCTGCTCGCCGGGGGCGTGGGCTTGGGATTTTTAGGGCATCTTATCTTGGACGAACTGAAATCAGCTGCACGCTTCAGAGGGATTTTTTTGATTCCGAGCCATTCCTTGGGGAGTGCTTTGAAATTGGTATCGCGATCGCGGATCGCGACTGTTTTTCTTTATTTAATTCTAGCGGTTTTAATTGGTTCAAACTGGCCGATCCTGAAGCAATTTTGAATGGGTTAGCGACAGCCCTTGAAGAGACTATTATTTGATAAGACCATCTTTAAGGTGTCGTTCTGGGAGATTATATGGTAAAATAGAAATAGAAAATTAAAATAAAAATATGGAGAACAATCAAAATTTAGAGACCTTACTTCCGGAAAATCAAAAGCCATCTCCGAAGAAGAAAAAGCGAGCTGGCAAAGTAGTAGCTATCATCATTGCCGTTTTTCTTTTAGGAATAATGGTTATCTTGGGTATTCAGAGATTGACTTTCAAACCAATTTCGATTCTTGTCCCTTCTCTTCCCTCCGTCACTCAGAAGACCGAGGAGGTGAAAAAATTTGAGGGGGCGCAGGATTTCAAAGCTTATCTAGAAAAGGGGGCTATGCTTTCCGATAGCAGCTACTATCCTTCTGGCGCGGGTTTAGGGGGCAATCTTTTAAGGGAGGGAATGCCGACTTCAGAAGCAGCCGCGCCTACTGATCTTGCCAAAGAGACTCCTTCCTCCGGCAGAGTTTCCGAAACCAATGTTCAGGTGACGGGAATTGATGAGCCGGATATTGTCAAAACCGACGGCAAGGAGATTTATTATTCTGGAACGAACCGCTATTACCCTCTATATAGTGAAGGATCAGAGAGCGTTCCTCCCTACAGCGAGGCAAAAACACGGATTTTGAGGGCTTTTCCGCCTGAAGATTTAGCCAAGAAATCCGAAATTGACAAGACAGGCAATTTACTTTTGGATAAAGATATTTTGATTGTATTTTCAGAGCCGAATATCATAGGCTACAATGTCGCCGACCCGGAGAAGCCGGAAAAGAAATGGGAGCTTGCACTGGAAAACAGCACTACTTTGGTCGCGGCGCGTTTATATCAAGACAAAATCTATTTAGTAACCCGCAATCAAATTAACGGAAATGAGCCTTGTCCGATTAAACCCTTGAGCGTGAATGGGGTCGCTTTAGAGTTTGCTTGCGGAGATATTTATCATCCTTCTGAAATTATTCCCGTGGATGTGACTTTTATGGCGATGACTATTGATCCCGACTCGGGCAAGGTGGAGGATAAGATTTCCTTTGTGGGTTCTTCAGGCTCTTCAGTGGTTTATATGTCTTCCGGCGCGCTCTATGTGACCTATACTTATTACTCGAGCGTGGCGGGATTTTTATTTGACTTTTATAAAAATAAAGCCTCGGATTTAATTTCCGAAGACGCTTTAAAGAAGTTGGAGAAAATTAAGGATTATGACTTGAGCGAGCGGGCGCGCCTCACGGAAATTGAGGTTATTCTAGCTAATTATGCGGCGTCGCTCGCGCCTGATGAGAGCTTAAGAATAGAGAATGAGACCACAAACCGTATGGCGGCTTATCAAAAAGAACATCAAAGGGAATTGGAAAAAACAGGGATTGTAAAGATGGGACTAGATAAAAGTTTAGAAGTGCAGGCGGCGGGGGCAGTGGCGGGTCGTCCCTTAAATCAATTTGCCTTGGATGAATATGAAGGTAATTTGCGCATTGCTACGACGGTGGGCGGGCGAAGCGGATTTATGGGACAAGCAGAGAGCGCCAATGATGTTTATATTCTAGATAAAAAATTAGAGCCGAAAGGACAAGTCCAGGATTTGGGGATTAGCGAGCGGATTTACGCGGTGCGGTTTATTGAAGACAAGGGTTATGTGGTGACCTTTAAAGAGACCGACCCTTTTTATGTTTTAGACCTAAGTAATCCTGAAAAGCCAGTGATGGCTGGAGAGCTTAAAATCCCGGGTTATTCCGGCTACTTGCATCCCATTACCAAGGATAAAATTTTAGGCATTGGCGAAGAGAATGGCAAAGTTAAAATTTCTTTTTTTGATGTTTCTACTGCCGCGAATCCCAAAGAACTGGATAAGTACCTTTTGGATGAATATCACTCCGCCATTTTAGAAACGCATCACGCCTTTCTTATGGATAAAAAGCACAATATTTTTTTCTTGCCCGGGGAAAAGGGGGGGTATATTTTTTCTTACAGGGATGAAAAGTTGAAACTGGTGAAAGCGGTTTCGGAATTTAATGTGGAACGCGCGATCTATCTTGATGATTATTTATATATTATTAGCGGTAGTAAGATTACCGTGCTCAATGAGACGAATTGGGAAACAGTCAAAGAATTGTCATTCTAGCTGTGGTTTATATCTAACCAATCTTCTTGAAGAAATTTTATGCTTGAATCTCATTCGCGATCGGCAGAGTTTGAGAACTCTTCCTATAAGGAGGAGGCAGAGGTGCCGAAGAAGAAACCCTACAAATTAGTGGGCAATCTTAGCGGACAGAATTTAGAAATTTATACCCACGCTCACGATTTAGGCGAGGCGATCCATAACGCTGGATACCAATTGGAAGAAAAATATCGTGAACCGGAATATAGTCGCATTCCATATTTAAAAAAAAGATTTATGGAAAAGGTCATAGTATATTGTCAGGAAGATGCGGATTCCGATTGGATTAAGATTGACTCCGGGGAAGTGAATAAGATACTAACTTGGAGGAAATAAGAGAAATAAATGTGAATTACGAAACACGTTGTCGTTGTGAGGGATTTGACCATAAGCCCTCCTCGCAATGACGGAAAGGAAGTCATAGGAAGTAATTAATTTTCCTTTAAGTCATCTAGTTATAATCATTAAAATTGCCCGACATTCTTTTTAAAATGCGGGCTAAAAAATTATGGCACAAGTTCAAGCACCTCCCACTCCTTCATCAGGGGGAAGCAAAAAAACAATTATTTTGATTGTGGTGATTGTTATCGTTGTGTGCGTGGTCGGCGCGGGGGTCGGCGGTTATTTGATTTTCAGAAAAATTAAGACAGCGGCGAAGAACAAAATTGAACAGACACTTACCAACCCCGCCGAGAATGGAGATTTGTTGAATAAGCTTTCTGAAGAGGCAGATAACAGCGATGAGGCGGCGGAAGATTTTAAAAGGGTGGAAGACGTGGAAATGGCCGACAGCTATTTGAAGGCATTGGATTTAAGCTTTCGTCCCGTACTCACGAGCGTTTTCGGCGAAGTAAAAATTACCAACTACCAGACTGATTATTTAGGTTTGGACATGGGTCAACAATTTTTGGAATACACAGTGAGCCGCAATATCGTGGCGCGTGATCTAAATGCTATTTTGAGCAGTTTAAAACAAGCCGGTTACACGGTAGGAAGCAGCAACCAAGATAAAGATGGGGCGAGTATAGTGGCGGAGAAAAGTGAAGTGTCTTTAGAGATTACTTACTGGCATGATGATTCCACAATTGGCGTGGTCATAACACCCGTTGTCAAAGATGAAACTGGCGGGGATGGAACAGTAGAGTAATTTTACCCCGTTAGAAATAAATTTCTAACGGGATTTACACTATTGGCGGCTTGCAGTAAAATAAAGCTAGAAACTAAATTTAAAATTTATGACCAAAAAGAAAAAAGATTCCAGTCATCAAGATCTGGCGAAGACAGACAATTCCTTGGAAGATTTTATTGTTAATTTATTAAAAGACAAGGGTTTAGCCGACGAAGATAAGATGGTTTTTGAGCAATTAAAAAGCGATTTGATGGGTGATTTGGAAGACAGAATTAATGCCGCAATTTTGGCGGCGATGCCCGAAGATAAGCTTGCCAGTTTTGAGAAGATATTAGACACAGGCAGTGCGGCTGAAATCCAGAAATTTTGTATGGAAAATGTGCCTGACTTATCTGAAATTACGGCTTTGGAAATGCTCAATTTTCGCAAGACCTATTTGACCACTATTTAAAAGGAAAGATAAAGATATGAAGGGGAGCGAGAATATTAGCTCTTTGCCTGGCATAAAAGCATAAATTTTTTTAGTGTTGTTTTAAACTTGAATAAAAAATAAATATTTTTAAAATTAAATTAAAAAGATGGAACGTGAAACAAAACAATCTTGGAAGGAGTTAGGCCATGAAAAGAGGGAGAAGGTCAAAATGGAAAGAGAACAAAAGAAAGCTGAAAGCAAGGAATCCTGGGCGCTCAAAATGGAAAAAATGAAAATAGCCTGGGGCAAGGCTAAGAATTTTGGTAAGAATATTTTGCGCCGTGTCGTTGGCGCGAAAGAATCCGCGTTGGATATGGCTTATGCCAGTCCAGATATGGCGAAAGCAGGCCTAGAAACCACTAGCAGAGTGGTTGCCGGAGCCGCAATAGGCGGCGTGGAGTTAGGGAGAAAAGGGATAGAGAAGTCCAAAGAGGGGGTAATCTTTTTGAAAGATAAAGCCATAGATTCGGCGGGCGCTGTGCAAGAGGGAGCGGTTAGTTTGAAGAGTCGTTTGATTAGCGGTAAAGATGATCTAAATGACTGGGTGGATGAAAAATATGGGGGTCTAAAAGGAATGGTTGGGGAGGGTTATGACAAAGTGATGGATGGGAAAGATAGAGCAGCGGGAAAATTATCTGAAGGTATGGAGTCGGCGCGCAATTTTTGGGAGAGTTGGAAGCAAGAAAAAGAGCAAAAACATTTGAGTGAACGTCTAAAATGGGTGGATGGACAATTAAAAAACATAGATAAAGAAAAGGAATCATTCACGAAAGAGAGGGAAGAAATACTAGCAATAATGGAACTTAGTTCTTCTTTGGAAGGGTTACAGCAAGAAGCAACTTAAAATAAATAAAAAGAATTGAAAAAAATATGAACAAGGATAGCCTAATTAAATTGATTCAGGAATCAAAAGTGAGCGAAGATTTAAAGAGCGAACTTTTGGGTTTGATTGGTGATGATGAACCTAGTCCGGAAATGATTCAAAAGATACAAGTGCGCTTGGAGCAAGCGGCAGAGGAGAAAGTAGAAGAGGTTGCAAATAAAGTTGCCGAGAACGCAGCCGATACTTTTACTCAAGATGTTGATCAATTAGAGCAGGAAGAGAATAAAATAGCGCAGGAGATTAGCGAGAAGGCGGACGCAATAGATTTGGAAGAAACAAGGAAACAAATATAAAGAGCCGAATTTTAGCGGTTATTTTTTGACGCGGTTCAAAGTAAATTTACCCCGTTAGCCCCGTTAGAAATAAATTTCTAACGGGTTTAGAGAACGAAGTTCTCTAACGGGGTAAATTAGAGAATCTAGAAGTTGTTTGGATTTTGATTAATTTTTGCGTTTGAACAAGATATTTTTCATTTTAGATTTTCAGGAATATTTTTTATTCTGCGCGTTTTATATAAGGTGAAATTTTAAGATTATATTTTTAAAATATAACTAAACCCCCACACCACGGATTTACATCCGTGGCATTCTGGTGTGGGGGTAAATATAAAAATAAATGTATGAGCGAAGAAAATAATCCGGGTAAGGATTTAGGCATAGAGCATAAATTTCCGAGTCCTGATGAGCAGAATCGTGACATTCAAAATAGTCCGTTGCCCTTGCCTGACGGCAGACAGGCAAGGGGGGAACTTGATGCAGAAGCAGAACAGCAAGGGGAACCAGCTCGCCCTTCCGTTGAAAGAAAAGAAAAAACACCAGAAAGCAGAGAGGAAATTTTGGCAAGTTTAGATTTTACTTTGGCTTGGCTCGCAGAGTCAATTAAAAAAGCGCAAACCGAGGAAGAAAAAAATAGATTGCAGTGGATTTTAGATTCCGCGCAAAACAGCTTAAAAGAATCAAGGGAAGCTTACGACGGCAAATACGAGGTTAAATCAGGGGAAAATGTTCAGCGCGAAGGCGCCTCGGTTGATGATTTATTAGAATGGTTAGGGGTGGAAATCAGCGCTTTAACGCAGGAAGGCAAGGCGGAAGTAGTGGAGAAATTAGAAAGGGCGCGTCAGATTTTAGAGCAAAATAAACAAAGTTATTGGAGGGCGCATTTTGACAAGGAATTAAGCGAAATTAATTGGGACGAGGCAACGAAACAAAAACAGGATTGGCGGACGGAATATGAAGCGGGATTGATTTCGCGGGATTGGCGGGCGACCGGTAATCAAGATTCTGATTACAAAAAAGCAGAAGACGCGATGGCGAAAAGGCAGGAATTAATTTTACCGGTATTGAGCGGGCAGGAGGAGGAAACAGAAATTAAGCCGCAGAAGCAAGCGCAAGAAGAAGAAACAATAAAAGTTCAAGAAAGACCGGAAGAAACTCCCACAGAGTCTCGCGAGGAAGGACCTAAAAAGGAAAAAGTGGTTTTTGCCAATGTCAGCGCGATGATTGAAGCGGCAGCTTGGGACGCGGCGAACGCGAAGATGACCGAAGGGAAAGAAAAATTAGGCGGGGCTAAGGGGTTTTTCAATAAAATTAAAAATATCGGCAAAAGGCTTTGGAAATACAATTGGGCTTATGAGACCTATAGGCGCAACGAGTATGAAAAAGCCAAAAAGAGGATTTACCGCGATTACAAAGAGGGGAGAATTGATATTGATAAATTAAATATACTTGCCGCGGAAGACGAAACCAGCCGTCAGGAAAAACATCATGAAGCAATGGGCGCGATGTTTGACCGCTTTGCCTCGGAATATGATGAAGCGGTGGAAGGAGAGGCTGGCGAAGAAAAGAAGAAAATCGAAGATGAAAGCATTAAGAGAGAAATAAGGGAGTTGATTCGGGATTATGCGGAAGGCAGTATTAGTGAAGGTGATTTAGCGAGAAAACATAATGAAATTTTGGGTAAAGTAGCTGGTCCGGACGTGGATGTCAAGCTTGAGGTTGACAATCTTTTGGAAATTGCGGAAAGGATTAAAAGGTTAGATGGTCATAATAGAGC
Organism: Candidatus Doudnaibacteriota bacterium; assembly: GCA_041644975.1. GTDB lineage: Bacteria > Patescibacteriota > JAQUNI01 > JAQUNI01 > JAQUNI01 > JAQUNI01. Next base: position 136,551 of record JBAZQX010000002.1, read on the forward strand.
GAGGGAGGCATTGGAATTGGATCTGGAAATTATCCGTGGTCGGGCGCGCGGCGGAATAAAGACAGAAGCGGGATTAGGGCGGCTGGATAGAATCATTGATAAAATGAAAAAGATGAGAGGTTTGTCTTGGATTAACGAAACAACATTAGCTGTCGGCGCGACTGCGGTTTATTGCATAGGGCGAGCTATTTCTAAAAGATTTGCTTACAGTAAAGCGGCGAACATCGCGCTCTTCGGCGGCACAGCCGCTTTGTCAGGAGCTTATGCCGGAATTTTAGAAAACAAAAGGGTGAAGGAAGAAAGGGCGCAGCACGCACGCGAGCGAGCGAAAGGCAAGACCTTTGCGCCCGAGGCGCGGCGCAGGCAGGAAATGGAAAAATTCCGTTACGAAACAGCCGAGGCTAAAACTATTCTTCAGGAATTGCAGAATAATTATGATGTCTATGAAATTAAAGGCAAGAGAAAATTGAAAGATCTAAGTGGGGAGGAATTAGGGCAAGCCCTAGGCAATTTAGCCGATTTGGAAGCAAGATTATCATTATCCAACGCGCATAAAATAGATTTAATTCAATATTCGGCTCCAGCAGAAGTAGAGACAGAAAGAACAAAACTTTTACTGTTGCGCAGCCGCATTAAAGCTGATTTGGAGGGTAAATATCCAGCCGGGTTTAAAATCAAGGGCAAGAATCAAAATTTAGATGATTTAGTAAATATAAGTAAGGCAGAGTTAACACAAGGCAAAGACGAGGCAGAGGGGATTTCAAAAAAAGATGATGAATTTGACAAGATGAAAGCGAAGAGAGTGGCAAAAAGAGTAGCGCAGGCGGCGGTAACGGGTTTGATTTTAGGCGCGACTTTTCAGGAAATTCAGGCGGCAATGGATGACAACACACAGAGTTTATTAGAAGGTATTTTAGATAAAAACACGGACGCGGGACACCAAACTGCCTTAGAAGGTTTGCGCGATTGGATTACGCCTCAAAAAGGCGAGGGCGCGGCTCAAGAATTAAGTAAGATTATGATCGCGGGACACGAAGTGCAAGTGGGTTTGCCCAAAGGCGCGGAATTGAAAGATCCGAACGGAGACGGCGTATATTCACTTTTTTATCATAATAAAGAGCTTTGCGATAAAGTTTCCTTTGACGAGAAAGGCAATTTAACGAACGAGGCGCGGGCGGCTTTGGCGAGCCGCGGGGTGCATATTACGGAAACTTTGCCCGAGGGCGGAGCAAAAGAAGCTTTAGCAGGAGTTTCCACGCCAGAAGGGAGAATGACTTTTGTAGAAAAGTATTCGGAATTATTTAAAAAGATTACCCATGAGATGTGGTATGACAATAATACGCCGAAGCCTATTTTTGACCATAATGAACTGCGTTTGGATTGGGGCGGCGAGAATGGTTTGGGTATAAATGAGAATGGCGATTATGTGTATAGTATCCAAAGAATGACCGCGGACGGTTCTTGGCATAAGGAATTTTCCGTGGATGCGCATGAGGCGGCAGGAAGGGGAGGATTGAGCCTTTTACTTTCAGCAAGCCATGACACGGAACAATACGTGATTCCAATTAAAATTGATCAAGATTTTAACGCTATTATCCCCAAAGATAGCGAAGCCGCCCGTATGCTTTTTACGCAGGACGCGAAAGGTCAAGCGGATTATTTAGGGGATCACGCCGAAGTATCCCAGATGATGGGGAAGACGAATACTGAAGGAGCGGAATGGATTAGAGTTTTAGCGACAGACAGCGGAAAGAACGCGCCGGTCATCCCCGAGCCCGTGGAGCCTGTTCCGATTCCGATTTTTGAAATTCCGCCGCAGACTGATTTGCCGCCGGTGATACCAATATTGGGGAGAAAGCCGATGGAGAAAATGGCGCGACAAGAGAAACCGATTATACCTCTTTATCCTTATCCTTATTATGGTTCAGGGTCGGCGGAAAATATATTAAGAGAATTTGAAAGTCGCGGCATCAAGACCGATCCCTATATAGTTGAAATGCAGGATAGGAAACGAGTCTTGAAAAAAGAAAATGGAGAGAAGATTGAAAGAATTATTGAACGTGAAAATAAGCACATTCAAGATTATTTAGAAAGTTTAAGTCCCGAGCATAGAAAAGAGTTAGAAGAATTAGATAGTGGGTTACCTCCTATGGAGAAAGAATGTCGCATAGCAATAATTATTCCGGCTCGGTTTGAAGGTAAAAATCTATCTAATCTTTTAGACCAATATACGAAACAGGTAGATGCCGATGGCAATGAACTTAATCCCAATCTTTTTGAGGTCAATGTTATTATTAATAAAAAGAATTCAGAACAGTGGGATGAATCAATGGATATAGTTCAAGATTGGAAAAGAAAAAATCCAAATATTAAGGTTAATGTGATTCAAAAATCGTTTGACGATGATAAAGGTTGCGTGGGAATTGCAAGAAAGTATATTACAGATTTGTCCCTTTTGCGTTCACTAAAAAGAAAAGAGCAAGATGGGTCCCTATATATTGAATCGGAAGATGCAGATTTGTTCAGTATAGATAAGAGGACAGTATCAAAATTAATTCGTGATTTTGATCATAGTCCAGAAATTGATGTGTTGAGAGGAGTGCAGGACAGGCAACCGGAGATTTTGATGGAGAATGATTTATTATTTTTCCAGAGGCGATTGTCGGATTTTATGGAAGCTTTTTTAAGAGATAGAAAATATAGACCAGAGAGTAATCCGGAGTCAGATTTTGTTTGGCATAGGGTAGTAAGCGGGGGTTGGAACACGGCTTATACGGCCGAGGCTTACAGTCAAATCGGCGGTTATAATGAAAAAATGGTTATTGGGGAGGATATGGATATTGGGCAAAAAATATCGGTTTTAAGAGGGAAGAAAGACGCTGGAAGCGGCGATTTTATTCCAAATACTTGGACAGCTAGGGCTTCTGGTTTGCGCGCTAATTCCAGCCCGCGTAGATTTATAGACGCCTTAAAGAGAAAGATTTCTCCGTATGAAGATTTTGAAAACCAATCTTTGAAAGGCAAGACATTAGATGAGTTGATGGAGAGCATCAAGAATTATGAAAAAGCAAGTGACAGCCAGACTAAGGATTATCAGGATACTATTAATTTCGCGGCGGATTTTGTTAAAGCGACATTCAAGAACAATAAACAGGGTTGGCAAAGGGTGATGAAGCGCGCTTTAAGCGCGATGGGCTTGAGAGATCAAAAAGATTATGTATTTAGAGAGACTAATATTGAGCTTGATTCGGAAGGAATGAAGACAATTATTAAAAAATTGGATGATTATAAACAGGAGAGGCGTTGGAAGCTTGGATATCGTCGCCAGACAAGGGAAGCTGAATCTAATACTGGAAGAGTGCCATTTTGATGACCATATAATTTGATAAACAAAAATAGACAGAAATCTCTGTCTATTTTTTGATATATTAAATTCTCGATTATCTTTGAGGACAAGATTTTGTCCGCAAGGGGAATCGAGAGAGGGAGCACAAGATAATGAGCAAAATGATTGTGAAATGATTTGCTCCCTCCTCGGGGACGAGTATTAGCTCGTCTTCTGTTGGGGTTGTTGGGATTTTTTGTCGGCTGGTTTCGATGGTTCGGGGATCTTTTCCCATTCCAGGACAAAGGTGTCTAGATATTTACCATCTTTTCCGTATCCATTGATCACGAAACCGAAATTGCCGATAAAGACCCTTTTTTGAGCGGCAGTGCCTATTTTTTTATCCATATCTGTTTTGAGATCTTTATTCTTTTCAATGATCTCCAAAACAATAGACGTAAAAGCGATTCCGCCGTTTTCAGTCCAGGCGAGTTTTGGGCTCATTCCAGGGAAGAAGGCTTCCACTGTTTCTTCAATTTTCTGGAGATTTTCCCTCCCTTTATTAAAGGTAGTGTACCTCGATGTAGCGTCTACGGGGTAGACTACTTCAGCGGTGTTATATTGTTCGTCAAGGTTTATCTTAAGATTTTTTTGACCTTCCAACTTTTTCAATTCTTCAAATAGATTTTTCATTTTTAACCTCCTGTGCAGACAGTGAATAGCAACAAGCCCCATTGCTTGCGCTATTTTAAAGATTTAATTCTGGATTCCCGTTGGAGTTTATTTCATATTCATTATGGGACGGGAACAAAAAATAGGTGATTAAATCGTCTAAAATAGCACAAGCAAGTGAAATATAGAAAGAGCGTAGTTCGTTTTATGTTTATTAGTATATCATATTTTGATTAAAAAGTCAATGCTCGGAGTCTATTTTGGCTAAGGTAAGCTCAAAAATTGATAATAATATTTATTTCTACTGTTTTTTGGGATAATCTGTTTTGCAATTGTGGCTTTTTTTTGTTAAAATAGAAAAGAGGATAATTTCATGCAATTTAAACTTTTAAAATTTTTTGTTTTTATATTAATACTGGGAGGTTTTTGTTTCGGATTCGGGCATTTTGTTTTCGCGAAGTCTTGGGACTTTGAAAAATGGGTGAGTGATATTATCATAAACCCGGACTCTACTTTTATGGTGCGGGAGACGCAGACGGTGAATTTTAATGGCTCTTTTACTTGGCTAAAAAGAGATATCGCGTTAAAGCGCTTCAAGAAGATTAGCGATATCGCGGTTTATGATAGCGAGGGGCGCAGGCTTTCTGCCGGCGAGGTGGAGATTAGCCGTAGTGTGGGCAATGTGGGCGTGAAAATTAATACGCAGGCTCAAGACGAACAAAAAACTTGGACGATTGAATACAAGATCCACGGCGGGATTGGCTTTTTTAAAGATTATGACGAGTTATACTGGAATGCCATATCTTCGGCGCGCGATGTGCCGATTAAATCCGTAGAGGTTTTCGTGCATCTGCCGCAAAAGGCGCCGGAGGGTGAGTTGAAACAGAGATTATTCACAGGCGCAGTCGGCTCTCAAAATGAAGTCCAGAATTTTAATGTTTTGGAGGATGGCGCTTTGCATTATTGGGGAAAGGATATCGCGCCGAATACAGAGTTCACGATTGTCGCCGGTTGGCCGAAAGGCATTGTGAAAAGGGACTTATGGCTTGCGTTTTCGCCTTATCTTTGGTCTTTAATTCCTATCGTTACTTTTGGTTTTTTATTTTTCAAGTGGTGGAAGAGCGGCCGCGATCCCAAGATGAAAGGAACGGTTATTCCCCAATATGAACCGCCGAACAAAATGACGCCTGCTGAAATGGGCGTTTTGGTCCGCGAGAAGGTAGAGATGAAAGATATTTCCGCGACCCTGGTTGATTTAGCGCGGCGCGGCTATTTAAAAATCGCGGAGGTGGAGAAAAAGGGGATCTTCACCACTTCTCGCACTTATAATTTCGCGCGCCAAAAGGATTTCAGAAGCGATTCTACTTTAAAAGAGCATGAGCGTTTGATTTTAAATGGTGTTTTGGGCGACCGGGAACAAGTTTCTTTAGAAGATTTGGAAAATAAGTTTTACCGCCATATTACCGGCATTAAAAATGCAGTTTTGGACGAGGTCACGCGGTCTGGTTATTTTAAGCAAAACCCGTCTCGCGTGATGCAGAAGTACATTGTTTGGGGGATACTTTTACTCGTCCTGGGCGGAGTAGGCTCATTTTTATATTCCAGTGAGCTTCTGCCGCCTTTCGCTGTGGGTTTCGCCGGCATTTTCCTCATCATCTTCGGCCGTTTTATGCCGGCTAAAACTAAGAAGGGAGCGGAAGCAAAATGGCAGACCCTAGGCTTTAAAATGTTTTTGTCTGTCGCGGAACGATTTCGCTTGAAGGCTAATGTTGACCCTCGGATGTTTGAGAAATATCTTGCTTTTGCGATGGTTTTGGGCGTGGAAGGGAAATGGGCAAATCGTTTTGCGGACATTTATACCGAGCCGCCGGATTGGTATACTCCTGTTTCCGCTTGGACCGCCTTTTCTCTCATTAATTTTTCCAGCAATATTTCGTCAATGTCCAACAGTTTTTCTTCAGTTCTCTCTTCTTCTCCTTCCTCTTCTTCAGGATTTGGCGGAGGCGGGGGAGCGGGCGGAGGAGGTGGTGGTGGCGGCAGTTCCGCGGGGTAAATTCCCGCATCATCAAAATTTTGCCGCGGGGGTAAATTTTATGTTATAATTAAATTACCTGTAGACTATAGTAATTTATGCAAAAACCTCTCAAAAAGAAAAAGAAGAGTATTACTATTGATGACTTAGCTAGGATGGTTCAAATAGGGTTTAATGAGACAGCAAAACAGAAGGATATGGATAACGTTTTAAGTCAGCAGATGAACATTTTGATTCCATAGAAGAACGATTAGCTAGGATTTAAAATATCCTTATTCTTGATGCCGCATTGAAAGATTAGGAGGAGATATGAAAGAATTGAAAGAAATTTTTGTGGTTAAATAATTTTTTAACATTAATTTTGATTCCAAGGGAATCAAAGTGAGTAAAAAAACTATGATTATTTTATGGATCATCCTTGGTGTGGGAGCGCTGTTGGTATTCTTCATCATTGGAGTCTACAACGGCCTCATAAAATTAAAAAATCTGACGGAAGAGGCTTGGTCAGATATTGATGTGCAGCTCAAAAGGCGGTACAACCTCATTCCTAATTTGGTTAATACGGTGAAGGGATATGCCGCTCATGAAAAAGAAGTTTTTCAGAAAGTAACTGAAGCGCGCGCCCGCGCGATGGGTGCGAAAAATCCCGAAGAGATGGCGGAAGCCGAACAGGGACTCTCTGGGGCATTGAAGACTTTATTCGCCGTTGCCGAAAATTATCCAGAATTAAAAGCCAATGAGAATTTTTTGAAACTACAGGAAGATTTAACAGACACGGAGAATAAGATTGAGGCAGCGCGCCGGTTTTACAATGGTAATGTGAGGGATTACAATACCAGGCAAGAAGTTTTTCCATACAGTATAATTGCCAAGACGTTTGGATTTACAAAACAGCAGTTTTTCCAGACCGAAAATGAGGAGGAAAGAGAGGCGCCCGAGGTGAAGTTCTAGCGAGTATTTTTTCATCTTGTGTTTTCCCTGCCTCCTCCTTGGCCTTGCTCTGCCGACCTGTCCGCCGAAGTGAAACGAAGGAGGAAGCTCTAAAGAGCGTAGGTGGGTAAGGGGGAGTGATTCTTTCTCCCCTGACAAGGGGAGATGAAAGAGGGGTTTTTAACTTAATAAAATTAATCCCCCGCCTTTGAAGGCGGGGGATTTTTTCTTTTCTTTTGTTTTTTCTCCTGCTTTGCCTTTATTTAATTTCAGGCAAAGCAGGTTTTATCTCACGAAAAAAGCGCTTTTACGGAGATTGATCTTGTGTAAAATTACTGATTATTTACCGAAAGCAGTGATTGTTGAATTTTTATCTGTATGCGAGACCACGATAATCATTCCGGGACTTACTGTGGCTGGCGTGGTAATCTCACCGGCTAATTTCTTTTTCCAAATCAGAGTGCCCGCGCGGTCCACGCAGTAGAAATTACCGCTTTGGTTACCAAAGCATATTTTTTTATCGGCGACAATCGGAGAGGCTTCCGAGGCTACGCCACTTTTGTAGCGCCAAAAGATATTGCCATTATCGCTACCCATACTAGTTAGTTCACCATTGCCGTTTAAAGCATAAATACGGTTATAGGCGAGGGCGGGGGCATCGTTAAATTCATCGCCTCCTTCTTTAGACCAGGAGAGCGTGCCATCACTGTAACGGAATGCGTATATTTTACCGTCTGTGCCTCCGGCATAAATCAAGTTATTTCCCGCTGATACAGAGGTCAATTTGGTGTTCGCGTCCGTTTCATATGACCAATATTGGTTGCCATTACTGGGATTCAGGCAAAAAAGCTCAAATTTGTTCTCCGTGTTTGTTTCCACGCCCACGTAAATTTTGTTTTTGTAAATCGCGGGCGAGGTTGAAATTTTGTCCCCTAGTTTTTCGCGCCAATCCCTTTTACCCGTTTGCACATTTAAGGCGTAAAGATAGCCATCTTCTGAACCTATAAAGACCTGATTTCCGAGAATAACCGGTGAAGAATTAATTATTCCTTCGGTGAGATGGCGCCAAACCTGTTTTCCATCCTGTACATTTAAAGCGTAGACAAATTTATCTTGACCGCCGATAATTACTTTATTCGCGCTGATGGTCGGCGAAGATTTCCCAAAGGATTTTTGTCCTTTGAAAGTCCACAGTTCTTTGCCAGTCTTTAAATCAAGAGCGTGCACTTTTCCGTCTAAAGCGCCAAAAAAGACTTTATTCTCGGCAACCGTGGGAGAGCCCAGGATGACTCCTTTTTGATTGCCTTTCTCTTTGAGTTCATAAGCCCAGGCGACCGTAGCATTGGCTGGCGATCCGCTGGTGGAAAATCCTGTCCGGCTGACATCGCCGTGAAAGGTGAACCAGGTACTTGCTGATAAACCCAGAAGATCAGGCTTAATAATGGTAATGCAGAAAACAGCAAGGGCGCCTGTACCCACACAAAGAAGAAGGGTTAAAACCTTTTTCATATTTTTGATTTTAATTTTTTATGATTTTCAAAGTTAGCTTGATTATAGCACATCTCTACTTTATGCGCAAAAGGCGTGGATTATTTATCCCCAGTTGTGATGAGAGAAATAAAGAACCAATAATGGTATAATAGAATCAATAATAATTATTAGTTTACCCCGTTAGAAATAAATTTCTAAGCAGGGTTAGAGAATAAAGTTCTCCAACGGGGTTTACAAGAATGATTTTTGGCGTAATTTTGGTGGCAATAGGGGTAATTTTTCTATTGCAAAACCTAGACATTATTACGGGCAACGCGTGGAAGATTATTTGGCCGATAGTGGTGATTTTGATTGGGATTGGGTTTATCTTTAGTCGGCGGCGGCGTCTCGCGGATCAGAATCAGCCTAACCGCCGCAGGTTTTTTAAAGAGAGACCTGGCCATTTTGAGCAAGAAAGCGGAAAGCGGGGCAAGGAGGAATAGATTTAAGCGATCCAGAAAGGGGAGGGGTTTTTATTCCTTAAGCATTTTACTCCGATAGAAATAAATTTCTAACGGGGTTTACGCATCTGGCGGGTATTTTTTACATAGGCTGGACTCGCGAAAACACTGGAACTGCCCCCTACGAAAATATTAGCGCCCGCCTTTTTCAATAACCCTAGGTTGTGCTCGCCAATGTTGCCGTCCACTTCAATTTCTATTTTTAGATTTTGTTTTTGAATCATCGTCTTCAGCTCCCTCACTTTATCTAAAACCGCGGGAATCCATTTTTGTCCCGCAAAGCCGGGGTTCACGGTCATCAGGAGGACGAGATCCAGCTCGGGAAGAAGATATTGAATTGTAGAAAGAGGGGTGGCGGGATTGAGAGCAATGGTCGCTTTCGCGCCGAGAGTTTTAATTTGCGCTAAGACGCGTTGGGGGTGAAGATTGGCTTCAATATGAAAAGAGAGAATATCTCTTTTTTTTAATTCCCAGAGGTCAAGATATTGCTCGGGATGCTCAATCATCAGATGAATGTCTAAGGGTAGATGAGAAAACCCTCTTATTTTTTTAACTAAGTCAGGACCGAAAGTAAAATTCGGGACGAAATGCCCATCCATAATGTCAATGTGGAGATAGTCCACCCCGGCTTTTTCTAGTTTTTTAATCTCCGCCGCGATATTCCCTAAATCAGCACACATTAGAGAGGCGGAAATCTTGGGTCGGAACATAGTATTTCTTATATTAAAAAATAAAAAATTATTCCATTAGTGTCTCCTTGGTCTAAATATGCCGCCCTTTAAAGTTTTGCTCAATAGCTCTTCCCATTCCTTCGCAATCGTCTCCCAACCAAATCCAGCGAGAGCGCGTTTTCTTCCATTTTGGCCAATCTCTTTGAGGTTAGCGGGGTTTTTTAGGAGGCGGATAATAAGGGGGGCAAGTTCTTCTTGGTGGCGGAAAACAAAACCAGTTGCTTGATTCTGAATGGTTTCTTCTAGAGCGGAAAGACCACCACCCACCACCGGTGTCCCTGCTGCTTGAGCTTCTAGCGCGCTAATGCAAGATGATTCTTGGTTTTGGACTTGGGGATTAACGACCACGAGAGCGGCGGACATCATTTCTTTTGCGAGCAAGGAGGGGGGGAGAGCGCCTCGGAGATAAAGATGGTCGCGGATCCTTCCCTCTTCATTATAAATATATTTTTTGATTTGAGCAAAAAATTCATCGCCGTCAAAATAACCCGTTACTTTATCCGCATTTTCTTTTTTATACTGCTCTATGGAACCGCACATATGCAACTCTGCTTGGGGTAGATCTTTCTGAATTTGAGGAAAGACTTTCAGAATTTTGTCTGGATTTTTTTGCCGGTTAAAAACACCAACGTAAAGGATTTTATAGGGTTTTTTCGCGATGCGGCGGTAAAGTTTTTCAGAAAAGAGATCAAGATTCACCCCATTATAAATGAAAGTAAACTTATTTTTGATTTTTTGGCGGTAGGTTGGGTGGAAAAAATATTTCATTTTGAATCGGGGAGGAAAATGTTTCACAGTGTGATGAAGCACGACTTGGCGGGCATGATGGGTGCTGCAGACTACCTCGTTAATTCGGTTGGCGAGAAGGTGTTCCACGGTGTTTGGTTTGAGGCTTAAGCCATTCGCCCAGCAGACGGTTTTTTGAACCGAGGGCTTGTGGTAGAGGAGGACGTTGGATAGGTCGCCCACGAGAATGAGAATGTCTGCTTGCCCTATTTTTTGAAAGGCAATTCTAATTTCCTTTTCCGAATTTGCGCCTTGGGCAGAGAGGGGAATCCACTGAATATGGTCTATTTCTTTCTCCTCTGGTGTTTGGCAAATAAAAAAAACTTGATGTTTATGAGCAAGTTGTTTGGCAAGATATCCGGCGGCAAACTCTGTTCCACCCACAGGATCTTTTTGGAAAGTTTCTGTATTGAATTTTTTGGGATAATCTCCGCGGTAAAAGATAATTTTCATAGTTTTTTATTTGTCTCTAAAAATTTTGATGAGAAGATAAGATTTTATGGTATAATGGAAGTAATCAAATTTTTAATTGACCTAATTCTAATTAGTCTAATTAACCGTTCCGCGCTTTGGAGGTCCGCTCTTCGAGTCTGAACGACCTAAGGCGAATAGTGAATCGTGTCGCACTTTTCATGGCTATGCCAGACTTCAGTCCGAAGGATCTTCAGACGTGCGACCTCCATTTAGGAAAATTAGAAATTCCCTTTATGCTTTATTTACTATTCATCTCTCTCTATCTAATTTTTGGCTTAATTCTTTTTTTGTTAGTTTATTGTGTATTCAGCTTCTTTCGTGTCCGGAGGGGAAAAAGAGAAGGTTCGCTTCCTAGCCGCTTGAAAAGCGCCTTGCGATTTTTGGAGGCGGAAGGTAGCGTGACAATGGATGAGTATGGAGACTATTTTAGTATCTCGGGAGAATCAAGTTTTAAAGATTTAGAGATGTTAGAGAATTTAGGTTTTGCGGAGAGGGTGGGAGAAGGAAGAGATATTTATTATCGTTTTATCGGACGAACTTAAAATGGAGGCGCGAAATTTCACGTTGCTATTTTAAAGGTTAGGGTTTTTTAGTTTATGGTTGACGCGAAAAAAGATTTTATCTTTTAGTCTTTGCCCTAAGCCGTTGATACTTTGGTGACCCAAAAGGATAAATCCGGGGATGGTCATCACGAGGGTAATAATGCGCAGGATTATTACAAAAGAGATTCCCGTTCCTAAAGGCACATTGGTGATGAGAGATAATAGGCCTTGGCCTAATTCATGGATGCCCAAGAGAGTAGGGATGGGAATTAAAATGAGAGCTTGGGTGAGAGAGAAGATTAGAATTAACTCTAAAAAACTGGACGCATAGCCTAAGAAAAGGATGATAAGATAGAAACGGAGGATATAGCAACTAATATTAAGGAAAGCAAGTAAAATAGTGAGGGGAAAGTCGCGAGGGTAATGATGCAGATAATAAATTATACAGCGGTCAATATTGTGAATAACTTTTTTATTTTTCTGGAAAAATGCGAATTTTTTTAAGCCGAAGTAATGGGTAGCGAGGCTGAAGAAGCCGCGTCTTTGGATCGTGTAATAGAAAAAGGCGATAATTAAAACAAGAAAGAACAAGAGTAGAGAAAAAAGGATGGTTTTTAGAAGCGGCGAGGCAGTGGTTAAAAAGATATAACCGCAACCTACCGCCGTAAAGATCAAGGAGACCGCGATTTTGAGGATAATTTCCAAGATGATCGCGGCGCTCGCGGCGGAGTATGGAATGGCATATCTTTTTTTCAGAAGATAAATTTCCAACGGTTCACCGCCGTTATTGGAAAAAGGGGTAACGTAACTGATACTGGCGCGCATAAGTTCCAAAGGAAAAAGTTTTTTGATAGCAATAGGATGATTGAACTTTTTCAGAATGTGACTAATAGAGATTGTGGAGAACAAGTATTGGACCAAAAATATGGCGACGATAACCAGAAAATCCCAAATAGTGAAGGCGCCCAAAGTGGCGATAATGGAACGGGGGCCGGATTTCCCAGTCGTGATTAAAAATAAAAATAGCCCCACGCCCAGGGTGAGCACTAAGAACCCCTTTTGTGTTTTTAATTTTTTTAGCATAACGAATTTCCCCGACCCACCAGAAAGCCATGGGTGCGTGGGCCTTCGCAGCTGAAGACTACTTTAAGTCGCCGACGCTCCATAGCTTGTGAGCGACGGAGCGCGGAGTAGGCTAGAATGGTGGCTTTCTGGTGGGGGGTTTCGCTTCACTAAAATCCCCTGATAGAAAAATGCCCCCGTGGAGCTTCACTTTTTGTAGAATAACATTTTTTATTACTTTTGCACAGGTCCCATTATGCGCAAGGCTGACTTTAATCAGGAAGAATACTGGCGTAATTTAATTGAAATGTCTCTTACGCGGCTTTTTATTTTGTATATCTTGAGCGATGGGCCCAGTTATGGTTATGCCCTGAAGGATAAGGTGGCTCTATTCTCCCGCGGTCTTTGCACTCCTTCGGAAGGGGGACTTTATCCCGCTCTCGGGAGTATGGTGCGGGCAGGGCTTCTCGCCGTCCAGCCCCGCTTAGTGCGGGACCACAGACGCAAAGTTTATTATATTACTCCCAAAGCGAAAGAGGCTTTTACAGTGGGGATCAAGGTTTGGCGTCAGGTTGTTCCTTTGTTGGAAGAGATTTATCGGAAGAGAAAGGGATTTAGGAGAGTGAAAATCACGTAATTCTAAATTTTAAATTCTAAATTTTAAATCAAATCCAAATTTTAAATTCTTTAATTTTAAAACCTTTTCTTTTTCCCTTAGTTTTAAAATTTAAAATTAGAATTTTAAAATTGATTTAAAATTTAGAATTTAAAATTTAAAATTTATATAGATGATTCCTTACTTTGTTTTTGACCATTTTAAAAGCGGACCTTTCACTTTTTACCCGTGGGGCTTTTTGATGGGTTTAGGTTTTCTAGCGGGTTGGCTTCTGGCCATTAGCGAGGCGAAGAAGAAAAAAATGAATCCCGAAGAGATTACGGACTTAAGCCTTTGGATCGTCTTGGGGTCTATCTTGGGCGCGAGGCTGCTTTTTGCTTTAGAACATTATTCCTTTTTCGTGAACGATTGGTGGGGTAGCTTCAAAATTTGGGAAGGGGGAATGTCTTACTACGGGGGTTTGGGAGGAGGAATTTTAGCGAGCTTGCTCTACACCTGGAGAAAAAAAGTGAGTTGCAAGGAGATTGGCGATATACTGGTTTTAAGTTTGGCTTTAGGTCTTGCTATCGGACGGTTGGGTTGTTTTTTGGTTAATGATCATCTAGGCGCTCCTACCATTTTGCCTTGGGGAATCCAGTATGAAGACGGCATAGCGCGACACCCGGTGGCTCTTTATCTATCCTTATCGGAGTTGCTTATTTTTTTCTTTTTGCTTATAATTAGAAAAAGAATTCACGTAGCGGGTTTGCTAGCTTCTTTATATTTGCTTTTGCATAGCGTCAGCCGTTTCTTTCTGGATTTTACGCGGAGCAGGGAGGAGAATCTACCTTTTACTGATCATTATTATTGGGGTCTTAATTTAGCCCAGTTCATCAGTATCGCTTTGTTTTTTATATCTTGTTATTTCATTATTCAAATTAAACGTCAATCCCGTAAAGGATCCTAGGGGAAGGCGAGGGGTTCTCACGCCTTTTTAGCGCCTTCCATAGGTTTTATTTACAGGAGACAAAAAGTTCAAATGCTTAACGAATCTAAAGAAGAAATGAATAATCTTGACAAGCTCCATCGGGAGAGGACGCGTTGGGTAACGGCGACTTGGGTTTTTGGCGTTCTGTTCGTTTTGGCGGCGATTGCTGTCTTTAGTTTGGGGTTTTATTTAGTAAAACCTGGACTTTTGAAAAATGTGGGTTTAGAACAAAAAGAGCAGGCCCAACCCTCAAAAGAGGCGCCTAGCGCGCTAGATGAAACCGCGCCCCCGCCCCAAGTCGCGGGTGTAAGTGTTGACGACGACCCTGTTCAAGGTTCTCCGGATGCCCCGGTGACGGTGATTGAATTTTCCGACTTTTTGTGTCCTTATTGTGCGGTTTCGGTTGGATTTCGACCTGATTTAACCGCGCAAATGAAATCCAGAGACGCGGCTTGGGAGGCCGCCGTGCCCAAAATCCTGGAGACCTATGTGAAGGAAGGAAAAGTGCGTTTTGTTTTTCGGGATTGTCCATTCCACGGAGCGGGAGCCATCTTAGCTGCAGAGGCCGCTGATTGCGGCCGCGATCAAGGGAAATATTGGGAGATGCACGATCTTCTCTTCCAAAGTCAGGATCAATTCCCAGAGAAAGAAGAAGACCTGCCTAATTTTTTGAAGGGATTGGCTGATAAATTAGGGCTCTCTCAAAGTCAATTTAGCGAATGTTTAGATAGCGGTAAATACAAAGAGGAAGTGAACAAAGATTTGGAAGCGGCAAAGGCCGCTGGTGTCACGGGTACGCCTACTTATTTTATTAACGGTCAGAAGATAGTCGGCGCGCAACCTTTTAGCGCTTTTCAGGAAATTATTGAGGCGGAATTAAAAAAGTAATAGACCAGGGAAGGGTAAGTAGAGACAGGTTTAAAACCTGTCTCTACAATCAGATATTATTAATGAAAAAGACGCTTTCTTTCAGCCAGAAAGTATTTCGGGCGGTGAGTTTGATTCCCCAAGGTAATGTCGCCACCTATAGCGAAATTAGCCGAATTATTGGCCGACCGCGGGCGTATCGCACGGTGGGTAATATTTTGCACCGCAACCCAAATCCGAAGAAGATTCCGTGCCATCGGATAGTGAGCGCGAACGGGGTTCTCGCACGCAATTTTGCCTTTGGCGGCATTGTGGGTCAAAAAGAAAAATTGGAAAGAGAAGGGGTAGAAGTGCGGGAAAACAATACCGTGGATTTAAAGAAGTACGCTATCATTATTTAAAAAACCGGAAACAAAAAAAGACTCCTTACTTATATAAACCCCGTTAGACCCCGTTAGAAATTTATTTATAACGGGGTTAGCGTCTATATTTTTCCCACCATCCCGTTACAAATTTATTTGTAACGAGATGAACTTTCTCTAACGGGGTAAATAGTAAGGGTCTTTTTTGTATTGACGAATTTATTTAACTGTTTCTAACGTCTTTTGCGCGATGCGGACAATCTTTTTAAAGGTTTCTGGATTAGCCGTGGCGAGATGCGCTAAAATTTTACGATTAAGCTCAATATGCGCGCGAGCAAGGCCGTTCATAAAGCGGGAATAGGAGAGATGATATTCCTTTAAAGCTCCGTTGATTTTTAAAATCCAAAACCTTCGCCTTTCTCTTTTTTTGTTGCGGCGGTCGCGGTAAGCATATTGACCTGCCTTAAGGAGCGCCTCCTTGGCTTTACGAAGATTAGTGCGAGTCTTCTGATAGCCTTTTGTCTTTTTGGTGATTTTTTTGTGACGTTTATGGGTGCCGACACCTCTTTTGATTCTCATATGACAATATTGTCAAATTTAAAATGAATAAGGTAGCAATTTTTTAATCCTTTTTCTTTCCACCGGACTTATCTCTTGATTTTTGCGTTTAAAGCGCGTCTTTGCGCCTTTCTCCCGCGCGTTAAAGTGATCTTGATGGGTATAACGTCGCAAGATTTTTTTCTTGGCGGTAATTTTCAGACGTTTCGCGGTGGCTTTATGCGTTTTAGGTTTCATAAAATAAAATTTTAGTAATGAGTAGACCGATGTGTCTCCCCGCCAATATTAAATATGACACTGCTTTTTAGAAATATTTCATCTGTCGCGGATCTTTCCTTAGGTGACCTTCGCGAGAATAGTGATAATACGATTCCCCAGCTTCCGCGGCGCTTGTTCCACTTTAAATTTTGACTGGAGGAGGGCCTGAAAAGTGCGCAGTTCCTGAAAGGCGATATCAAGATGAGAATGCTCTCTTCCTCTCAAAATCAATTCAACTTTAACCTTATGTCCCTTGCCTAAGAATTTATCCGTCTGCTTTGCTTTAAATTCTAAATCATGTTGACCAATATTAAAAGAGAGTCTGACTCCCTTTAATTCCGTTTTTTTGTGTTTTCTTTTTGCCTTTTGCTCCCTTTTTTGTTTTTGATACTGATATCTGCCGTAATCTAAAATTCTACATACGGGGGGATTGAGACTGCGTGAAACTTCAAGCAGATCCAATCCTTTATTTTGGGCAATTTCAAGCGCCCTCCTTGTCTCTACAATCCCGATTTGTTTTCCATTTTCATCCACTAATCTAACGCGAGGAGAGTTGATTTCGTAATTTAACCTGAATTTTGGAGAATAAAAATTTTTCCTGAAAATAATCTCGTAACTAAAATTTATAAAAAATAAGGTTCTTTTTTAGAAAAAAGAGATGTTAATGTAGGGGTGTGGTTGTGTTTTGGCAGTGAAACAGGGCTAAGTCCATCTTACCCACGCACCAGAAAGCCACGGGATGAACCTGCGGTCACCCTTAGAGGGTGAAACCTGTGTCCCGAGTTTACTCGGAGTCAAAGAAATATATTGGGGTTTTGTGTGGACATGATGGGAGTTGAACCCATGTCTGGAAGATGAACCGTAAAGTTTTTTACAGATGTAGTTTATTTCCATTTTTCAATTATTAGCTTAGAAATAAACAAAAAACTAATAATCTATTTCGTGTAATTTTCAACAATCTTCGCCGAAAACAAAAATTGTCTATCCCGATAAATGACACCCCGTTCTCCTGATCAGGATTTAGAAGAGGGGCGAGCTTTCGCGTTTTTTAGGCGAGAGCTAAGAGGGGAGAAAGTTGGGGAGCAAAAATGCTCGCCAATTTTTCTTTTACCCTTGATAATGCTTTGGCATTTATCTTTTGCCTTGAGTTTTTAATGAGGGTTCACAAGGCTTGTCCTCAATCTGAAGACTTTAAATTTATCTTACCATCGAAACCTGGCATGCCCGAAATCTATTGTTCGATTGTTCGATTGCTCCCGTTGTCGCTTTTTTAAGAATTGAGCAATGGAATAATGTTTTAGTTGGTAAAGTTCTTTAAGGAGCGTTGGATTTTCCTTTGGTCATCTTTTGCTCGTATGGCTTGTCTTTTATCCCACTTCTTTTTACCCTTAGCTAGACCAAATTCTAACTTCACCAGACCGCCTTTATTATATGCTTTTAAAGGCACTAATGTCAAGCCTTTTTGTTTTAATTTTTGGGTCAAAGATTGGATTTCTTTTTTATGCAGAAGTAATTTGCGGGTCCTTTGGGGATTATAATAGGGAAGATGGGCTTTTTTGTAAAGGGAAATTTGGGCGCCAACCAAACAGGGTTCTCGATTTTCATTAATTGTGATATAGGCGCCTTTTAGATTCATTTGCCCCGCTTTGGTGGCTTTTACCTCTGCTCCTGTCAATACTAAACCCGCCTCATAGGTTGCGAGGATTTGGTAATCTCTTGACGCTTGTTTGTTTGTGCTAAAAATTTTCATCCTGTTAGCCCCGTTTAGAAATTTTAGATGGATTACCCATTATGGTTATAGATATTTTCTTATGGGAGCATATTTATACTAGTCCCCGATAGATATATTTTGATTTCTAACGGGGTTCATAGATTTATTGTATCATTTCATTTCATTTAAGCAATTGTTGTTGCCAAAAAGGGATATTTAGGGATATAATAAGAATAATGCAAAATTATAATTCAAAATGCAAAATTTTTATCAAAGATAAAATTCAAGAATTACTTCAAGATTCCTTTGCTGAATTAAAGAAGAATCCCAAATACGAAAAAGCGAAGCCTATTTTCACTTTAGTACATCCTAACAGAGAAGAGTACGGAGATTGGTCCGCAAATATTGCAATGTCTGTAGCTCATCAGCTGGGTGTGAGCCCGGAAGAGGTTTGGAAAGATTTGAATTTAGTATTGAACAAAAAAATTGTTCACGAGAGAATTGAGAAAATTGGCTTTGTTAAGCCAGGGTTTATTAATTTTTATCTTTCCAAAAAATGGTTTTGGCGGGAGCTAAAAGATATTTTGGAGAGGCAAGATGATTATGGTCGGTTAGATATAGGCAAAGGGAAAAAGGTGCAGGTTGAATTTATTTCTGCCAATCCCACCGGACCTTTAACTTTAGGTAACGCGCGCGGTGGTTTTTTAGGAGATGTGCTGGCGCGAGTTTTAGATTTCGCGGGTTATGAAGTGCAACGCGAATTTTATATTAATGACGCGGGGAAGCAAATTGAGGCTTTGGGACATTCTATTTTAGGAGATGCGGAGGCTGTATACAAAGGTGAATACATAAAAAGATTACGCCAGAGATGTCTGAAGGATCTTCACGACAAAATCAAAGATGCCTATCCAGCTGGGGAATCCAGCCCCTCGCGAAGGGCTGGAGAATGGGCGGCGGAAATCATTTTGCGAGAAATGATTCAAAAAACAGTAGAGAGAATGGGAATTCACTTTGACCATTGGTTTTCTGAAAAAAGCCTGCATAAAAAAGGAAAAATTAAAGAAGTTATTGAAGAGCTTAAAAAGAAAGGCTATATTCAGGAAAAGGACGGCGCTCTTTGGTTTTTAGCCTCGCGGTTTAATTATGGGCACAAAAATAACAGAAAAGATTGTGTTTTGGTAAAAAGAAATGGAGAATTTACTTATTTAGCCGGGGATCTTGCTTACCATAAAAATAAATTTGCGAATCGCGGATTTGGGGAGGTAATCAATATCTGGGGTGCAGACCATTATGGCGATGTGGCGCGTTTGCAAGCTGGCGTGGAAGCCTTGGGTCATAAAGGTAAATTATCCATAATTTTGGTCCAATTTGTGCGCTTGGTGGAAAAGGGGAAGGAAGTGCGGATGTCTAAGCGAAAAGGAACTTATATTACCATTGATGAACTTTTGGACGAAATTAGTTTAGACGTTGCTCGTTTCTTTTTTCTTGCGTATGACGTGGATACACATATGGATTTTGATTTAGATTTGGCGCGCGATACCTCTGAAAAGAATCCAGTTTTTTATGTCCAGTATGCTTACGCGCGGATTTGCAGTATTCTTAAAGAATCCCATTTACGCCAAGGCTTCCTACTTCGTCCGCCCGAGGCGGACTATGAAGGACAAGTCGGCGGGCAGGTCGGGCTTCGCCAGATCTTTCAGACAGGAATTAAGAATTTAGAATTATTGAAGCATCCTACCGAGTTAGGTTTAGTGAGGGAACTTGCCAAATTTCCGGAGACAATTGAAAACATAGCCTTCGATTATAAAGTGCATCGTTTACCTTATTATGCCATATCTTTAGCGGAGAAATTTCACCAGTTTTATAAAGAATGTCGGGTGCTAGGGGATAACCGAGATTTGTCCTGCGCGAGATTGATGCTGACTCGCGCCACTCAAATTGTTTTAAAGAATGTTCTTACACTGATGGGGATTTCGGCACCCAAGAAAATGTAATTAAAATTATTCTAATTGTTCTAATTAACCTAATTATTCTAAAGAAGCACCAATGACCAATGAACAAAAAAGTTATGATTTAGAGGAGAGGACGGCGAAGTTCGGTGAAGTAGTAATACTATTTTGCCGTTCTTTACCCAAGAATGAAATTACTCGACCGTTAATCAATCAGCTTGTTAAGTGTGCAACCAGTATTGGCGCCAATTATTGCGAAGCAGACGATGCTGAAAGTTCAAAGGATTTTGTGCATAAAATAGGGATATGTAAGAAGGAATCAAGAGAGGTTAAGCATTTTCTCCGTATGGTCGCCAGTGCCGTTCCCGAAAAGAAAAAAGAGACAAGAAAATTATGGCTGGAGGCGAAGGAATTAAATCTGATTTTTAATTCCATTTATAGGAAAGTAAAAAGTAAAAATTAATAATTATTCTGATTAACCTAAATAAATTCCAATAATCAATGCCTAAATTAGAATAATTTCTTAAGTTTGGTCATTATTTAGAACAATTAGAATAATTAGAATAATTTTATATGCGCTTAGGCATTGACTGCCGAGCAATGCAGGGGAAAGGGGGCATTGCCACTTACACTTTCCATTTAGTCAAAAACCTCCTCATTAGGGACAAAAGAAATCATTATGTCCTTTTTTTTGACCCCGTTAGAAACATGCCCCGCAGCTTGCTGCGGTTGGGTAGAAATATAGATAACTCGTGCGGTTGGGTTTCATGCCCCGCACGAGTTTCTAACGGGGTTGACTCTAAAATTAGCCAAAATTTACAAAATTTATCTGAACAACATAATTGTTCAATAAAATATTTCCCCCACAGAGGTCTGTTAGATAGTTTGCCTTTAGTTCGTTCTCATATTTTATTTAGTCAATTTTTGAGAAAGCAAGGGTTAGATATTTTTCACGCGCCCGCCGGTTCCTTGCCTCTATTTTATCAAGGGAAGACAGTGGTTACGGCGCATGACTTGGCAATTTACAAAAATCCAGAATGGTTTCCGCGTTTCCAATTTTTTTCTAAAAATATTGTTGTCCCGCAATCCCTAAGAAAGGCGACATATATCATCGCCGTTTCCGAAACCACCAAAAGAGATCTTCTTACCTTGTTCTCTATACCTTCAAAAAAAATCAAGGTTATCTATGAAGGAGGGCTGGATGCATCTTTGATTTCTTCAGGGAAGCGGGAGAGTGCTTTGGATTACATCCTCACGATTAGTACTTTGGAGCCGCGTAAGAATTTAGTCCGCTTAATCCGGGCTTTTACCCTTTATCGCCGCCATAATCCCCAAAAGAGGGAGAAATTGATAATTATTGGCGGAGAAGGGTGGAAATATAAGGGTATTTACAAGGAAATCAGAGAGTTGGGGGTGCAAAAAGAGGTGATTTTGACTGGATATGTGGGCGAGAAAGAGAAAATAAGGCTGCTTCGGCGGGCAAAAGTTTTTATTTTCCCCTCTCTTTATGAAGGTTTTGGCTTGCCCGTGGTAGAGGCGATGAGTCTGGGAGTGCCTGTGATTTGTAGCAGGAGGGGAGCATTAGCGGAAATTAGCGGAAATGCCGCCTTTTTTGTTAATCCTTATGCTGCGCGATCCGTTGCCGAGGGTTTAAGTAAGGTTTTGGGGGATAGGGATATAAGAGAAAAATTAGCGAAGAAAGGTTTAGAGAGGGCGCAAAGATTTTCGTGGCAGAAGTGCGCGAAAGAAACATTAGATGTTTACCAAAATATCCGTTCGCTCCACGAAACCCCATAGGGGAAGATGCCTGCCCGCAACGCCTTGGCTTGCATGGCGGGCGTATAAGCCTGTGGCTTCCCGCCCGACTTCGTAGGCGGACTGGCAGGCAGGCCAAGGGCGCCATGGTGGTTGGGGGGGGGATACCTTACATGGTGTTCCATAAGCCCGCGGAGCTTCACTTTTTGTAGGATAAGTCTATTTAGCCATATATTAAAATATATGGCTTTTTATTTGGTGGAATTTAACATTGGATCAGTTTTATTTTGGGTCTTTGGTGATTTTTTGACTAAAAAATACGAAAGGCAAAATTGAAACAGAAAAATCATTACATATAGGGTCTATGTATTGAGATATTTATTAGCTATATGCTGAATGTGGCGGAGCTTTTGGGGTCACGATATAGGATATTCTTACATTGAATTGGAAAATAATTCTCAATCTTAGCTCTTTTATTTTTTGGAATGGCGAGGGAGTATAAATTCCCTCTTGACAAGGGGCTAGGAGGGTCAGTAATGGCCAAATCATGTATTTCGTAATTCAAGGTATTGGGAATTTAGGCCACGGTATTACTTCCCGCCTGCTATGCTGCCGCAAGGCATAGCAGGCGGGAAGCCTTTTAGAATCTAGGTTTGAAATCCAGCCTTTCAAGCGAGGCCGGGAAACCATAAATGGTTAATTTCCCAAGACATTTTTCAGGGAGAATAATTAGTGTAAGTTATATTAAAGCATCTTTTATGCGGTAAGAAATTCTGTGGATAAAGTATTAGAAAATAGTACTATTTAATAGTATAGTTTTTAGATTCTGCTGTGGATAATTCTAAGCAAAAAGAAGGTTAAAAAAAAGGGTATTTTTAAGGCTTATTTAAGCCTCGAAGTATACCTCTTTTTTTATAGCCCGTCTCTTTGTTTTTTTGTCTTATTTATGGTAAAATTAATATCGGATAACCGATATCGGATGATGCAAGATAAAAACAAATTTTCTACACCCTAGAATGGGTTACAAACAAAACACAAAAACCAAACATATATCGCTCGCCGAGGCAACAAAATATTGTGAATATTCACAAGAGTATTTAAGTTTGCTCGCGCGGCGCGGAGTTCTGCCCGCAATCAAATTGGGACGCAATTGGTTTATTGCTCGCGAGGATATTTTGCGTTATACTCGCAAAATCGCGATCAAGAAAGGGGAGATCCAACCGCAATCTATTTCATTGGCAGAAGCAGCAAAAGAATTTGGTTCTTCTCAAGAATATTTGAGTCTTCTGGCGAGCAAAGGGATTATTCCAACAGTGAAAGTCGGCAGGGTTTGGTTTACAACCAGGGAGGATGTGGAAGATTATTTCCGCCGTGTAAGTTTAGGGAAAGGGGAAACTTTACCCACGGCTCGGGAGGAAGAGGTGAGCCTTGGAAGAGTTCCAGAGTCAGATACTCAATACTTTTTTCAACAATCGCAGTTAAAGGAGGAAATATATTTACGGCGTCCTGTTTTGAGATCCGCATTACTTTCTGTTTTAGGTTTAATCATTGTATTTTTAAACATTTTTGTGATTACAGACGGCGTATTGGCTCAAAAAGGCGGGGGATTCAAAGATGGAATAGAAAAAATCGGAATTACCACCTCCAAAGGAGTTAAGGGCGCTCTTCGCGGCAGTCAAGGATTGAATGAATTTGCTGTTTTACAAGCGGGATCTTTCGCGCAAGGTTTGGAAAATACAAACCAGAAAGCAAGCCAAATATTTCAAGAGCAGATGGTTAAAGGCGCGCGAAAGAAAACAACAGCCATGATAGCCAAGGTTAAAAATACTCCAGCTAAAGTAACCAGTTTTACAGAAAAAACAGATCAGGGGGCGCGTAATCTTGTTCAAAAACTCGCTAAAAGCGGGGGAGCTAAGAATGTGGCTGTTCAAGAAGGCGTTCATTCTCTACAGCCAGAGGGCAGGGAGGCGGGCACGAATTTTAAGAAATGGGCAGAGCAGGGCGCATTAAGGCTTAAAGAAGAGATTGTTCAATATAAAGAGGAGCAAGGGCAAAAGATAGAGGATCTGCCTCGAAAAATAGATGAGATTACATACAATCTCGGCGCCGAATTGGAAAATACTCAAAATATTGATTACAAGGGAAAGGTAGCAGAGCGGGGAGCGGACATTTTAGAAAACGCTTCCAAATCTAAGGAAAATTTTTTAGAAAAGACCTCTTCTTTTTGGGCTTCTCGGATTGCGAATGCTCCCCATGCTCTAGAATCTGCTGGCATTTCTCTTCTTAATACTCCTCCGCTTCTTATTGAAAATGCCACAGTGTTGGCAGAACAGGCTCGCGGCAAGATTTTTGCACTGCCCGGGGCAGTAGTGGAGAGAGGAGAGAGCGCTTGGTCTGATTTCGTGATGGTTAAAGACCAAATAGTTAAGCTTCCTTCCACATTGCAAGAGGCGCGCGCTCGCTTCTATGAACGCGCCGACCAGAAAGCCAAGACCGCGATTCTAGGCACGTCAGTTAGCTTGGAGGAAACAAAGGAGCAGGGTCAAGACCTTATTCAAAAAACTCGAGAGACAGCAGAAGGCAAGATTCAAAATAAAGGCCAGAGGGCCACTTTAAACCTCGGTTTAGCCTGGAGTCGGGCCTCTTTGAAATTTAATCAAGGCTTGGATTCCACTTTGAGCCTAGCGGGTGAAGCCGCGAATAGCACTCTTTCTCTTTTGCAATCCTCAGGCGAACAGGCTTTAGGATTAGGAGGCAAGCTTCGTAGTAAATACGAATACACAACCCAAGGCATGGCTAATCTCTACCTAGTCTATGACCAAGGCGCGACTCAAA
>JBAZQX010000012.1:0-30293 GCA_041644975.1 Candidatus Doudnaibacteriota bacterium
ACTTGTTGTCAAACTTTGTATGGGAAGTAATTCTGGAGTATTGCATATTTTAACTCCAGTATACTGAAGTTATGGACTAAAAGTCCAGAGTTTTAAACTCAAAGGGAGACAATAAAAAAAACTTTTAATATCAAAGATTTAAAATTACTCTATGATAAAAAGGGGGCAAAATACGGAGAGGATGCCTATAGATATTTAAGCGAAATATTTGTAGAGGCGAAGCCGATTCATAAAAAATATTTTTTGACCAGTAAAAAGGTGCAGGAAAAAATCAAGAAAGGTGGAATATCAGATCATGAGCAGTCGTGGAGAGCGTTTAAGGGAAAAAATTTAGAAAAAATAGTCATTTATATTTTAAAAGATGTAATCAATGGATTAAGTTTAGAGGTGACGGACGGGAATAAATTAGAAAAAACTAACAGTGCAAATCTTTCTAAAGAGCTAAGTTTAGTTAAAAGAAATTTATTAGTTGATTTTGGTGAGTTCGGTTCGCATTTGCCAGATGTTGATATTATTATTTATGACCCAAAAACGAGTAAGGTCATCGCTGTTCTATCAAGCAAAGTAACTTTGCGAGAAAGGATCGCCCAAACTGGCTATTGGAAAATCAAACTTGCTTCTGACGAGGCGACAAAACATATCAAAGTTTATTTCGTAACGCCAGATGAGGACGGAACGCTAACAATAAAAACGCCTGCAAAGAAGGGACGCGCGATTGTTGAAGTAGATACTGACGGCAGTTATGTTTTGAGTGAGACAGATATTGAGGAAAGTGACAAGGTAAAAATGTTTGATAAATTTATTGATGATTTAAAAAAATTGTTAAGGTAATTTATCTTTTATAGAAAATTATATGCCTTGCAAATTATGTTTACAAGACAAGCCTTTATTAAAAAAATCTCATATTTTTCCTAATTTTATGTATAGAGGCTTGTTTGATGATAAGCATATTTTGTATAAAATTAATTTACAAAACCTTAGTCAGTCCCAAAGGTTATCGTCTAGTGAATATGAATCAGATATATTATGTGAAGAATGTGACAATAAAATAATTGGCTGTTATGAAAATTATGCAAGCAAATTTATTTATGGTGGTCATAAGGACATATATTTCGAAAATAGAGAGAACAAACACGGCATAAAGATGACATATTGCAAAGGCGTTGATTATGCAAAATTTAAATTATTTTTGTTGTCATTTTTGTGGAGAGCGAGCATCTCGCAAAGAATTTTTTTTAAGTATGTTGATCTTGGGCAGTACCAAGAACTTATAAGGCAGATGCTAATCAACAATAATCCAAAGGATCCAATGGATTTTCCCTGCTTAATTAGCACTTATAAAAGTATTAGAGATTTGCCGAGTGAAATAGTTGGTCAACCAATTAAATACCGAAGCAATAATATATTAGGTTACACTTTTCTAATTGGTGGATTTATCTATATTTTTTTCGTTTCCAACAAAAATAAACCTGCGTGGTTATCAGAGATTATAATCAGCAAAAATAACGAAATGTCGATTGTTCACTTAGACAGAAATAATGCAAAAAATATTATAAATCATTTTTTTCAAATAGAGATGGTTAAATAAAGAAATAATATGCAAATAGAATCAACAACTTTGTGGGATTTTCCAAGACAGAATTATGGTGATGAACCTCATGGAAATAATAAATATAATGGCGTTACGCCCGCGTTCGTTATTTGGAATTTACTCCAGCGATATACGAAAGAGGGCGATTTAGTTGTTGATCCGATGTGTGGAAGCGGGACAACAATTGATGTGGCAAAGGAATTAAACAGAAAAGTAATTGGTTATGATTTGAATATAGTTAGACCGGATGTGATTAAAAATGATGCAC
Organism: Candidatus Doudnaibacteriota bacterium; assembly: GCA_041644975.1. Classification (GTDB taxonomy): domain Bacteria; phylum Patescibacteriota; class JAQUNI01; order JAQUNI01; family JAQUNI01; genus JAQUNI01. The sequence goes on from JBAZQX010000012.1 coordinate 1,860, forward strand.
GACAAATCCCGCTTCAAAATAATTCGGTTGATTTTGTTTTTATTGATTCGCCATACTCCGACAATATCAACTATTCCACTAACAAGGAGTGTATTGGCAAAATCTCTTGTGAAAAAACAGAATTTTATGACGAATTAGAAAAAGTCGCTTCTGAAATCGTAAGAATATTAAAACCGGGTAAAGCGATGGGCTGGGTTATTGCCGACCAATGGATCAAAAAGAAATTTACAGCCGTTGGATTTTTACTTTGGCAAAGATTAGAAAAATATTTTGAGCCAATTGATATTGTTTGCTTAACGAGACATAATCAAACATCAAATACAGACGTTTGGCATCATAGAGCAAGACAGTTTAATTTTTATTTGAGAGGTTTTAAATATTTGTTTATAATGAGAAAGCCGGAAAAGAAGTAAAACTTTAGGCAGACGCGCGCCAACTTCGCTGGCACGAAAAATCGCGGCGGCGAAGGCGAGGGCGGAACTATGGAGCCAACTAGACTTTACTAAAATCATGAAACAAAATTCCTGATTCCCAATTCATAATTCCAAATATGGAGAGGTGGCTGAGTGGCTGAAAGCAGCACACTGCTAATGTGCTGACCTCGCAAGGGGTCCGTGGGTTCAAATCCCACCCTCTCCGCCTTTGGTCCGCCGAAGCGGACCTACGGCGTGACGCAGTCCGCCAGTAGGTTCGCGAAGGCGACCTTCGCCTCGCCGAAGCCCGCAAGGGCGGAGGCGGGCTTCGCTCGGCTACGGTGTGATACATCTAAATTGCTATTGTATTTTAGCTATTTGGTTATATCAACAAACTTTATAGAACAATAATGGAATCATACAAAAAACTGCATATTGACGATTTTAATAACTTTCGTAAAGAAAATAAAACATACAATGATGGGGTATTGGAGCTTCAACTTACTTCATGGGGCGAGTTCCATGATGTTGTGCGGATATTTGGTAGTAGTAAAGATTATATTTGGCGAGGCCAAAATAAAATAGCAAAATTGGAATCCTCTTTCGACAGAAAATTTACTCAGAGAATAGATAGACAAAAAGAACTCAATAAAATATTTAATAATTTAAAGCAAAGGTTAGAAGATTTACAAAAAACTGGCCCTCTAACCGATAACGAAATATGGGCTATCGGGCAACATTATGGTCTGTTAACACCACTTCTTGATTGGACAGAATCTCCATATATCGCATCCTATTTTGCTTTCTACGAGAGAGGGAATGGACAAGAAAACAGAGTTGTATACGCACTTAATAGGGCATTAAAGTTGCTTATGAAAGGAGCGGATCGATTTGTTGATTTTGATTTATTCAATAACAATTTTGACCATAGGCAAAACCAACGATTGAGAAACCAAAAAGGAAAGTTTACTAAAGCCTTGGAGGGAGAGGATATTAAGTCAGTTGTTGAAAAGTTTTGGAAAGAAACTAGAAAAAAAAATAAATACCTAAACGAAATCATTTTTGCTGAAATTCGAATACCTGATAAGTTTCAAGATGAGTGTTTAAGATCTTTAGAATCTATGAATATAACCCATGGAGTATTGTTTCCTGATTATGCAGGTGCGGTTGATATTTGTAAAATTGATCTAGTAAATAATAAAATCATTTCGCCTCGTGCCATTTAGCACAGCGCTCTCATACAAAAAACATTTTAAAAAAAATAATAAAACACACTCTATGCCTCAAAATCAGACAAATAATCCCGCTGCGCCTCAAGAAAATTACGGCGAAATTTTAATGTCATGGCGCGCGCCAGAATATGAAAAACAACCCAAAAGCCGCAATTGGTATATCGCCACTTTTTCCGTTAGCGCCTTTTTGGTAGGCTCCAGTATTTGGATGAAAAACTATCTCCTCATTATTGTCGTGGCGATGTTCGGGATCGTGCTTTACATTCTGAATAAAAAAGAACCTTTGACGCTTGATTTCGCTCTGATGGAAAAAGGAGTGAAGATGGGAGATAAATTTTACCCTTACAACACACTCCAAGAATTTTGGATTATTTACGATCCGCCGGTAAAAACCCTCAATTTCAAGAACAACCGCACTTTTTTCCCGGAGATCTCCATGCAGATTACGGATCAAAACCCGGTAAAAATAAGGGAAATTTTACTCCCCTTCCTGGATGAGGACCTAGAAAAAACCGAAGAATCAACCACCGACCGCCTATCGCGGTTATTGAAAATATAAGAAGAATAGAATATAATGATTTTTAATTTTTATTTCTCCCGCCCGCCTCGCCTGAAGCGAAGCGATGGCGGGCAGGTAATTTTTAGCTAATTTTTATTGGCTTATTGTGTTATTGATTTCTCAATAAAAATTAAAAATTGGCTTTTGCCCTTGTAGCTCAATTGGATAGAGCGTGAGCTTGCGGAGCTCAAGGTTGCAGGTTCGATCCCTGCCAAGGGCACATTCGCTTTCGCTCAAACTAAAATCTAAAAATGAAAAACTAAAAAATTTAAATGGTTTTAAATTGTTGTTTGACACTTTTAGTTTTAACCTTTTAATTTCTTATGCTAACTCTCTCCTCTCCCCTTTCCTCCCTCTATGGCGTAGGGGCGCAAAAACAAAAAGCTTTGAAAAAATTGGGTCTAGAAAAAATTCGCGACCTAATTTTTTATTTCCCCTTTCGTTATAATGATTTTAGCAAAATCGTTACCATCCGAGATCTGCGACCTGGAAAAATCATCACAGTCTTGGGTACAATCCAAAAGATTCAGATGATCCGCACGCCGCGCAAGAGAATGTTTCTGACGGAGATAGAAGTGGCGGATGAAACAGGGGTCATTTCCTGCCTCTTTTTCAATCAGCCGTATCTCGCGGAGACTCTTAAAAAAGGCGCGCTTATATATTTAAGCGGTCAAGCGGCATACGGGCTTCCTTACTTCACAATGCGGAATCCGGAATACGAAATCTACAAACCCCGCACTACGCATACCGCTCGGATCGCGCCGGTTTATAATGTAACCTACGGCATCTCGCCGAAATGGCTGCGCTATCTGGTAAGTTTAGTGATGCCCTCAACTCAAAAAATTCCTGATTATTTACCCCCTCAAATCCAACAGAAATACCACTTCCTTCCCCTTACTGAAGCCCTAACCGAGATTCATTTTCCTTCCACGTTCCCTAAAATGGAGGAAGCGAAAAAGCGCCTTGCTTTTGATGAATTTTTTATCTTGCAAACCGCGGCTTTAGCCCATAAAAAAAACTTAGCCAAGCAAAAGGCGCCTTCCATACCCATGGACGTGAAACTCGCCCAGTCATTTGTTCGCTCTCTGCCTTTTCTTTTAACTTGCGACCAACGCAAATGCGCTTATGAAATTTTGAAAGATCTGGAAAAAACGCAGCCTATGAACCGTCTCTTAAACGGCGATGTGGGGAGCGGCAAGACCGTGGTCGCGGCAATGGCGCTCTTGCAAACCGCGCGTGCCGGATGGAACGCGGTTCTGATGGCGCCCACGGAAATTTTAGCCGAGCAGCATTTTCAAGAAATCTCTCATTTGCTCCAAAAATTTAAAGTGAAAATTGGTCTTCTCACCCGCGCGAAAAAAATAAAACCAAAAGCCCAAATCTTAATCGGCACCCACGCTTTGATTCAAAAAAAGGTGCAATTGAAAAATTTGGGATTAGTAGTTGTGGATGAACAGCACCGCTTTGGCGTAAAGCAACGCGGGGAGCTTCAACATAAAACGACCTCTCTTACTCCCCATTTTCTTTCTATGACCGCCACGCCGATCCCCCGCTCGCTTGCCCTCACCCTCTATGGCGACTTGGATATCTCGCTTATTCGGGAAATGCCCCCGGGACGCAAAAAAGTAATCACCAAAATCGTCCCTCCCGAAAAAAGAAATCTCGCTTATGAATTTATCCGCGAAAAAATCCAGGCTCATGAACAGGCCTTTGTGGTCTGCCCCCTCATTTCTGAATCTGATAAACTCGGCGTGAAATCCGCGACTAAAGAGCACGAAAAACTGCGAAAAGAAATTTTCCCGGAATTTAAAATCGGCCTGCTCCACGGCAAACTGAAAACAGGAGAAAAAGATGAGGTGATGGCGGATTTCAAAGCGGGTCACACCAAAATTTTAGTCGCCACCGCGGTGGTGGAAGTAGGGATTGATGTGCGAAACGCCACGATTATGATGATTGAAGGGGCGGAACGATTTGGCCTTGCTTCTCTACACCAGTTCCGCGGGCGGGTGGGTCGCGGCGAGAAACAAGCCTACACTTTTGTCTTCACGGAATCAAACGAGCCAAGGACTTTAAAAAGATTGAAGGCGCTGGTCTTAAGCCGCGATGGTTTTGAGCTGGCAGAATATGATTTGCAATTTCGCGGTCCAGGCGAAATTTACGGGACGCGCCAAGCGGGTTATTTAGATTTAAAAATCGGCTCTCTTTGGGACTTAGATTTAATCCAAACCGCAAGGCAGGAGGCTAAAGAGCTTCTAGAAAAGAACCCAAATTTAAATAAATATCCCCTGCTCCAAGAAAAAATAACAAAAAAACTAAGCGAGATTAGCTTAGTATAAAAAAACCCCTTAGAAAACCAATATGGAAAATCTTTCATTCAACTTTTTATGTCGTCTTCTAAGGGGGGGGGAAGGGGCGAGGGGAAAACCTTGGGCGGCGGCGGCTGGCGGACGATACAACCAAAGATTATTTCCCTTTGCCTTAATTCTATTATATTACATATCCTTAAAATTTGTCAAATCTTGACATTTGAAATGGTTGAGTTATAGTGAAAGTAATGGATCTTTATTGGCGATTCTCTCTCGCTAAGACAAATGCAACTGGAGGCGCGAAATGAAAGTTCTATTAATCCGTGATCACCACCCCCCCTAGCTCGGCTCCTATCTTATCTTTTTTGGAAGATACTATAAATTGCGGCAATGGCGTAAAAAAGTGTAAGAGAGGGAGCGGAACAATGTCAAAAAACTATGCACAAAGGATAGATGAATGCACTGGGCATGCATTCGCTAATGAAACTCTGAATTTAGGAAATGGTGCCCATGTCGTTGCACATACAAGGGCAAAAGAAGACAGGAACCAGAGGATGAAATTAAGGCAATCACAAATAGACATTAATCTAGATTTGCCTGAAGGAATAAAAAAATACAATGGATGGTTCCCTGTTATAAATGATGGATCTTTTAAGATCGCCAAAGATCTGAATGGAATCATTTCCTTGAACAGCAAGATTCCTCAAATAACGCCGGAACAGGCTAGAAGTTTGGTTTTTTTGACCCGTAATGTAATAATTGAAAGCGGAATAGATAAATATGGTGGCAGGACGATGACTGAAGTGCCTTACACTGAAATTGTGGATTCTACGACTAAGGATAGAATTTTTAATGTTTGCTATGAGGCAAACAGGCTTGGTTTATAATTCCCGCTGGAGTTTACAATATTTATTTTGTTGCGGGGGAATAACAACAAAGACAACGCCATACCTAAATTGGAGCAGGTATGGCTATTTTTTCCTAAAAATAAAAATACAAAATACGGGCTTTTGAGTGCCCGCTTTTTTATTTTGAGAATTCACCATTTATGGTTTTAAAAACAAAGATGAGTCAGATGCCGTGGTTTTGAAAGGCTAAAGCCTAAATTCCCATTTATTTTACTTTCTCAATCGCTTCCTGAATGGTGTTGACTTTAATAATTTCCATTCCTCCTGTGTTTTGGAGAGTAGAAAAAGAGGGTAAAATTATTTTCTTAAACCCTAAAATCGCCGCTTCTTTAATTCTCTTTTCTATATTATTTGCCCGACGCACCTCGCCCGATAAGCCCACTTCACCCAGAGCGATTAAGTCCGGAGGCAAGGGTTTATCCGTGAGGGAGGAAAAAATCGCCAAGGCAATCGCTAAATCAATGGCGGGTTCAGCCACGCGAAATCCGCCGGCGATATTAGCATAAATGTCCTGATTAGCGAGCCGCAATTTAGCTCTCTTACTTAAAACCGCGATAATAAGTTCCAAACGCCGAGAATTAATGCCGGAAGCCGCTCTTTTCGGATAACCAAAAATAGTCGTGGCGCATAGCGCCTGCACCTCCACTAAAAAAACGCGCACTCCCTCAATAGTGGCGGTAACGCAAGAGCCGGGCAAACCCTCCCGCCGTTCCTCTAAAAAAATTTGGGAAGGATTTTTAACCTCTGCCAAACCTTGCCCCGTCATCTCAAAAACGCCGGTTTCGTCCGTCGCGCCAAACCTGTTTTTCACGCCGCGCAAAATGCGAAAAGTGTGGTAACGCTCCCCTTCTAAATACAAAACCACATCCACTAAATGCTCCAAGGTTTTAGGTCCCGCGACATTGCCTTCTTTGGTCACATGACCAATCAAAAAAATCGGGATATTGTTTGTTTTCGCCACTTGAGCGAGCTTTTGCGTCGCGAGGCGCACTTGAGTGATGCCACCGGCTTCGCCCGGGATATCTTCAGAGGACATTGTTTGAATGGAATCAATCACCGCCAAAGACGGCTTCAAACTTTCTATGGTGGCGCAAACCGCGTCAATATTCCGCTCTCCTAGAAAGATAAGTTCACCCGCGGAAAAACCTAAGCGGTCGGCGCGCAATTTCACTTGAGCGCCTGATTCTTCGCCGGAGACATAGAGAACCTTCTCCAACTCGCTAACCCTGCTTGCGGCTTGCAAAATTAAAGTGGATTTGCCAATCCCGGGCTCTCCGCCTAACAAAATAAGGGATCCTGGAACGATCCCTCCGCCTAAAACCCGGTCAAACTCGGAAAAATAAGTAGTAAGCCGCGTAAAATCTTTGTTTTGGATATCGCCTAAAACTTCTGTGGCGGCCGGCAGAGCGGCGCTTTTCGCGTTCCGCGCTTCCCCTCTTACCTCCGCCACTAAACTGTTCCACTCCCCGCAAGTCGTGCATCTTCCCTGCCAAGTCAAAAAATCGGCTCCGCACTTAGAACAAACATAGAGAATTTTAACTTTGGACATTCTAAAATTATTCTAATTAACTTAATTATCCTAATTACTCGTGTCGCGCTTTCGCGCGACCTCCTTGTGTCAAGCTTTCGCCCTTCCAGGACCTTCGGCTTGACCTCCAAATCAGGAACAACTAGAATAATTTATTTATTCAGCTCTTCCTCAATAATCCCACTCAACTCTTCAAACGACACTGCTCCCTCCACTTTCCGATTATTCACAAATAATGTCGGCGTGGCGGAAACGCCGGCGGAAATACCGGCATCTAAATCTTCTACTATTTTCAGCTTCGCTTCACCCTGATTCAGGCAGGTATTGAATTTTGTCATTTCCAAACCCGCTTTTTCCGCTAAAGAAGCAAGGAAGCTTTCGGTAATACGGGCGCTGTTCGCGAAAATTAAATCGTGGAGCTCCCAAAACTTGCCCTGCTCCCACGCGCATTCCCCCATCTCGTGCGCCCGAGGGGAAAGAGGATGGATATTTTCAATCGGTAAATCGCGAAAAACAAATTTCACCCGCGCGCCGTACTTATTTTTTAATTGGGCTAAGGTGGTCTTGGCAAACTCGGCGCAATAAGGGCATAAAAAATCAGAAAATTCCACGATGGTTACTTTGGCGCCCTCCGGCCCCCACGAAGGATTCCCCTCGCCGGCTAAATTATTATATCCCGCGCTTCCCGCCACCATTTGGGGCGGATTGGCAGCGCTTGGCGCGGAAGGGGTGGTTTCCGTCCCTTCTTCTATTGTTTCGCCGGCAGTATTCTCACTTTTGGCGCGGGCTAAATAGCTATTTTCCGGGGTCTGCGACGCGTGTATTCCCTCTTCATCATAGACGAAAAGTTTGCCTTGGTCCACATTGTCCGCGTTTTGACTCACGACTTCAGCTAAATTCCCCTCCAGTTGCGTTCCCAACGCGCTAAAAGAAATCTGCCGGTTCTTCATCCCCCGCCAGAAAAGGACCCCGCCACCAACGGCGGTTAGGGTGACAACTAGAAGAATAATTTTATCAAAACGATTCACCATAAAATAATTGTTTGATTGTTTAATTGCTTTATTACTATACACAACCCAACCAACAATTGAGCAATTAAATAATAGAACTGTGAATTATGAAACTTCCATAAAATCATAAAATGTTCCTCCCCCTTGACCTGCGGGATGGTGGGAAGGGATCTTAAAATTATTTAAACTCCCACCCCCTCCATCTCCCCCTTCCGCCCAAGGCGGACAGGCAGGGCAGGGGGAGTGAATTTCGTAATTCAAGGATAGAACAATGAATCAGTCTAGCCTTAGGACATACACGCCGTTTCCCGCGTCGGTAAAATAAAGCTTGTCTTCGTTGGACGAAAGCCAGAGGTTAGTGGCGTCAAATCTCGCGTCCGATTCGGATTCATCATAGAGTTTCCGCTTTTCCCCCGTTTTAGTATTGATTTCCCAAAAATTATCAACGCTTTCATCGTCCACGCTCGCTTGCGCGCCAAGGGGCTCTGAAGGCACGGCGCAATAAAGCTTCTCACTTGTTTTATTCCAGACGCATTTCTCAATAAAGCTCTTGATCCCTAAATTATAATTGTTCGTCCCAGTCAAGTCAACGACCCAGAGATATTGTTCATAATTTTCCGCCGATACCGCCTCGTAAAGCAAACGACCGCCGTCTCGGCTCCATTTTGCTTTTTCGCCATAGCCCTCTAGACGGATCGGGACGCCCGCCGCCCCATCCTTATAAACCAGATAGACGCTGCGTTCCGTCCCGTAAGCGTAATTCTGCAATATCGCCACGGGTCCGTTTAACTGCGGCGAACTTCCGGCAAGCACCTTGGCATAACCTAAATCCTTAATTTTTTCCCAATTATTGCCATCCGCATCCGCGATAATGAGCTGCCTTTCCCCTTCGTTCTCCTGCCACTCGTATACAATCTTCGCGCCGTCGGCAAACCAAGAAATGCGGCTCGCGGCAGGCATTAGTTTAGTGGATTGACCCGTCCCCACATTAAAATGATAATGATCGCCATTCCCAAAACCTAAAATCGCCTGCGTCTTGTCCGGAGACCAAATGACCTCGCTGACATTACTAAAGACGCTGTCGCTGTAAGGAACGGCTTCTTTGCCATCTGACAAGATGCGAAAAAATTTACCTTGATCAACATCATAATAAACAATTTCATTGCCTTTTAAGGCGAAACTTAAAACGCGATTCTCCACAATCTGGGTCACCTTAGAAACCTCGGGCACAATAGTTTGACCATTCGCTTGGCTGGGCGCCGTCACTTGCGGCGGCGCAACAGGAGCGGATACGGAAGGGGCGGGAGGTAACTTTTGCGGCGGACTGGAAAAAAATAAAAGATAAACCAGCGATCCTAAAATCACCAGAATTAAAACGCCAATAATGATGAGAAAAACTTTGCGGGACATATTGGGTAAATCAAAATGTAAAAATCAAAATGTAAAATGATAGTGTAAAATTTTAAAATGGGAATTTACCCTTTAGAGTTCTATTTAAAATTATTCTAATTAATCTAATTGTTCTAATTATTCTAAACAAATCCCAATACCTAATAACCAATACCCAAAAAAATTAATTTTCCTGAAGATCACTTCGTGAAATAATTGGGATTTGGACATTGGGGTTTATTTAGGTCAATTAGGTTAATTAGAACAATTAGAATAATTTTTAGAAGTGAAAGGCACGGTGAATACCACAGCCTGGATTCCCCTAAAATCAAGCTTTTAAATTAGCGCAATTGTGTTTGCATGAGCCACGACCTGCATTATGGCTCCACAGCCCCTTCGGGAACTACGGAGCCAACTGCAATTCAAAACGCAAAAATATAATTATTGTGTTTGTAATGGAACTGTTTTGCAAGTATAGTTATTACCGTCTTTCTGACAAAGCCCATATTGGCTGCCTACTGATTGTTTACAAGCTCTTTTCATTTTAACATCTTCATTCGTACACTGCCGTTCGGGTTCGGAGGGGGATATTAATTGATGCGAATTACCATTGAAGCAAACTGCTGTCGGCTGACTACTGTTATTTAATTTAATAGGTTGGTTGTGGCATTTTTCCCTTAACTCCTCTGTCCCCTTGTTAAGATCTCCACTGCAGGTAAGGGAACAAATCTCGGTAAAATTAGAACATAAATTTTTTCCTCCCAAACAAAGACCTTTTTTGTTGTCGCTTGTAGTGCAATCATACATTCCCTGGCAGTTCAGCCCTGACACACTAGTATGGGTGGAGCCGCATTTGTCGTCTTCGCAAAGACCCTTGATATCTAGACATGTCACCACGTCTTTTTCTTTCAAACAAGTTCCCTGCGTATTGGTGGCGGTGTAGCAGGCTTTATTTAAACAAATAGTTTTCGGATTGCCATTGCATTTGTCAGCGCAACCGGTTTTGTCGGCATCACAAGCGCAGATGGAGGTAGTGCCAACATTGGACTGTAATGTGCAATAACCAAATTGATCGCCCTTTTTGCAAACATCTCCTACTCGCTTTCCCAAGACAGGTCTGCATTCTGTCACCGAGTCCGAAGGACAGAGGGCGGCGCCGGCTAAACTATCCTGCTCAATCTTAGTCACTGCCTGCCTCAAACTCTCGGACAGCTTTTCGTTGTCCCACTTCAAATTGATTAAATCCGGATTCACAAACCTCAACAGGATAAAAGACATTAAACCCAAAGCCAAGCCGCCGATAGCGTAAAAGATACGGGTCTTCGCTTGTTTCGCCTGATCCCCGCCCAAAGAAGTCAAATATTGATAACCGCCGATCATTATCATCACCACTCCCGCGATTGCCATTAAGACTAAACCCAAATCATAAAGAATGAAAATTAAAACCACGGGATTTTGAATACAGCGGCCGTTCTGTGTGTAGTCTTTCAATGATCCTAACCCTGTCAAAGTTCTATCAATTATAACTGGGAGGGGAAATTTTAGCCAAGTCCCTTGCGTGTTTTCGCAACTTGTTTGATCTGCGCGGCTGACACTAGGCGCAGCCAAACCGCCAAGGAAAATCACCAGGAAAATAAGGAAAAAATATTTTTTCATAAGAATCTGTGTTCATTTTGTCATTGCGAGGAGTCCCCCACTTTCTTCAAAAAGTGGGGGACGACGAAGCAATGACACAAAAATAGAATATTGTAAATTAAGGTGGAGTCAAATTCTCCGCGCACTCACACTCCGTGTCCTTGACGCTCAAATGAATATGATTATTACTTGTGGTCTCGTTCAGAAAACCCGCGCCAAAATTCATCTGTGTATCACACAATCTTGCTTCTGCCCTTAAACCGGCATAGATTGGATCATCAATATCGCTCCTTTTCGTGCTATCAACAGGTTGAACATCAAAAGCCACTGACTTGGTGCACTTATGTCCGCCGTAATGGCAAGACCATTGACCATGAGCGCAGGCAGGGTCGGTCCAGCTATTTCCCTGACAGGCGGCAAAACCCGCGTCGTCAGAAAGAGAGGTAACCTGCCAGGCATTAGTGTCAGCAGGAAAACCGCTATGAATACAATTAATAAAAGCAATGAGCCGCCAATCCGCTTCGTTTAACTGCCTATCCCTCTGCCCTGCGACCAAATTATTCACTTCCCAGCCATTGGGCTCTCCCGTCTCGCCAGAAGGTCCGTAAGCAGAAGGACCGCCTAGATTGCCATAGCCCATACCAGCCGGCGATTTAAAAACAGAACAGAAAGCCTGACCCGAAGCAGTGCTGTCACAGCTCCTTTGCGCTTTGACATAAAAAACAATTACCACTACTAAGACAATGACTAATATAATAATTAAAATGATAAGAGCCACTAACCCGCCTCCTGCCACTATCGCGGCGCCCGCCCTTGCAAGAGCAGAACCTGCCGCCCTCGCGGCGCCTCCCGCGGCCTTTCCCGCGGCCGGACCCGCTTTTGGCACGGCAGCTCGCGACCGAAGTTTGGCAGGAACTTTGATTTTCGCGGGTTTTTTGGGCGCTATTTTCTCCGGTTGCCGCAACTCCTGCAAACGTTTCTGAAATTTTGATTCTTTTCTTCTTTTTTTTATCTCTTTCTTGCCCCTCTCTTCTGCCTCCTTCTTTATCCTGTCCATTATATCCTCGCCCGCTCCCTCCCCTTCTTCCTCCGGAACTTCTTCGGACTCCGGGGCTTCCTCTTCTCCTTCCTCTTCTCCTTCTTCCTCTCCTTCTTCCGCTCCCTCGCCCTCTCCCTCCCCTTCTTCCTCCGGAACTTCTGCGGACTCCGGGGCTTCTTCTCCTTCCTCTTCCTCTTGGTCTGCCGCCGGCTTCTCCTCTTTCTCCTTACCCCCACCCTGACGGGATAAAGCTTCTCTCTTTTTATATTCTTCCTCCTGCCTTCTCGCTTCCTCTTCCCGCGCCGCTTGGCGGTCAAGATAGCTTTTCTTTTTTGCCCTTGCCGCTATTCCAGCCACCGCGGCTCCTATTGCTACCTTTTTAAGCCCGCGCCGCGCTGTGTCCCATTGCTTCTTATACTCCTCATCCAAAACGCCAGCAACCCCTTGGCCTCCTTCCTCGGTAACGCGAATCTCTTTGCGCTCAATCGGGGTTCCGCGAGTCCCGCGCCCTACTCCCTGGGACGACGCGGACTTTCGCACATCTATATCCACATTCTTACCGCTAAAATCAATATTTTGTCCTTGAAAATTATCACGCTCTGCCATAATGTTTTTTTAGGCCTTTTGCAAAATAACCTTTTCTACCCACGCACCAGCCCCCCACACCTTTTAAAAAAGGTGTGGGACGGTGCGAGGTTTCACCGCAATTGTTCAACTTCATAACAAAAAATTATCTCGCAAAAGGCCTTATAATTTTAATCCGCCCAAGAAGCGCGATCCACCCTCCATTCATCTTGACCAGCGAGGTTCGTTTCCACGACCAAATTCAAAAGAAGATTGGCATAATGGCTCTCGCTTGCTTCCCCTCTTTGGATCGTGCGTTCGGTCACTGCCAAAATTTTTGCTTGTTTCTTCTCTTGGCTCAAAACAACGGTTTCCAGCACCCTGGTTTTCCATTCAAATGGCAAACCGCTATATTGTTCAGCGCATTGCTCTTCAATGATGCCTTCAGACTCGGCTCGGAAACGGCCCGACATATAATCTAAAAGAGCTTTGATGTTTTGACAACTATCCGCGCTGGAAAAAGTGCCCCACACCTCCGTAAAATCGCGGGCTAAGGTTCTCAATTCTAATTCAGCATTTATCTCTTCATCAACAACATCCATGGCTTGCGGCGCTACGGGCAAAGACGGCGCGGAAGACGGAGCTGTCTCTGGCGCTATTCCAGAAGGAGTGATGGAAGGAGACGCGCTCCCCTCCCCTGTTTTATTTTTGCAACCGAAACCCCCTGCCGTCATCAGGATAAAACAGAGAGTCATAATAAAAATAGTGAATTTTTTATTTTTTAAAAGCATACTTAAAAAATTTTCAATTTTAAATTCTAAATTTTTCCGCCCAAGGCGGATCAGCTCTTCGAGTCTGAAGACTCATCAGAGTCTGAACGACCTAGGGCTGAAAATCAATTTGAAAATCCAAATTTTAAATTCTTTAATTTTAAAACTTTTTTCTTTGTCTGAAAATTTAAAATTCCTCATCATTCTGCGCTTTTTGTCTCATCTTCATTTACCTCCATACCTTCGTTTGCTGACATTTCCACGCCATTTTGCCCTTGCGCTCGAGCGAAATCTTCCTTTGCCCGGGCAATCTCAATCAACTGCTTCGGGTCGGATGTGATAATCTGGTCCTCGGAATAAGAAGCGACGATTTTAATCGCCACATGCTTATTGCCGGCGAAAAAGATGCCCTCGCCCACATCCGAAGCTAAAAGCAAATATTTCTCCTCTTGGGTCAAGTGAAACACCGAGGCGACCAAATCAATCGCGGCTGGGGATTGACGCAGGAGGAGCTGGATTGAGGAATTAGTAACAATCGCCTGACCATGCCGCGTGGATAAGAAGTCATTAACGTCCTGGCTAATCGTGGTCAAACCGAGATAATATTTGCGCGCTCTCTTGGCAATAGAAAAAAGGAACATCGCGGAATCTTCATGTTCCATCAGCCACCACGCCTCATCCACCATCAGAATCCTTTTCTTGAGTTCTGCCCGCACAATATTCCAGATATAATTCAAAACAATATACATCCCAATCGGCCGCAGTTCGTCTTCCAAATCGCGGATACTGAAAACGACGAACTGCTTGTCCAGACTGATATTAGTCGGCTCGTTAAATATGCCCGCGAAAGTCCCCTCGGTAAATTTAGAAAAAACCTGGGCAATGCTCTGCGCTCCTTCGGTACTCTGCAAAATACGCTCAAAGTCCGTCATCGTCGGCATTTCTTTGCCCTCCCAAGAAGTGTCAGGCGTAATGCCTTTGGAAGCGTAGGTTTGAATCAATACTTCATCCAGCAAGGCGTCGGCTTCAGGGGTGACGCCGCCTAAGATTAATTTTGCCAACCCCTTAAGATTGATAATCGCCTCCCGTAAAATATCAGTGGGATTAGTTTCGTGAGAGACAATAGTTAAATCAAAGGGGTTAATGCGATAAGGAGAGGCTAAAGAAATTTCCAAAAAGCTTCCTCCCACCGCGTTCGCCAAATATTTATATTCATTTTCAGGATCAATCACTAAAACATCCGCCCCCAGCATTAGACTGCGCAAAATCTCTAATTTAATCGCGTAGCTTTTCCCCGCTCCGGATTTTCCAAAAACGACTGCATTCGCGTTTTCCAAGGAAAAACGATCAAAAAGGACTAAACTATTATTGTGGCGATTGATGCCGTAGAGAATTCCCTCATTAGAAGAAAGTTCATAGGACACGAAGGGAAAACTCGTGGACAGAGGGGAGGTATTGAGATTATTGGTGATAAAAATCTCATCATTGCCCAAGGGAAGGGTGGAAATAAAACCCTGTTCGGCTTGGAAAACCGCCTGCTTGGTATAAATCAAGCGCGAACCGAGGAGGTTTTCCACTCTCTTCGTATTTTTGTTTAATTGTTTTAAGGAACTGCCGTAGATCGTAATATAGAGAGCAAACTTAAACAACCTCTCGGTCCCCTGCTGCAAGGAATCGCGCAAGGCTTCCACATTCTTATATGCGCTTTCTAAAACCGGATTGCGCACCTTTCCCTGCTCCTGCTCCACCGCGATACTGGAAGATATCTTAGCTAGAGTTTTGGTGAGATTCTTCAAAACCGTGTTTGAGCTTTGCGGATAAATAAACATCCCGACATCAAAAATGGCGTCCATATTGATCACCGGCGTAAACCAATCCGTATGCAAATAACGCGGATAAGTATAAACAAAGAGGGTGCGGGAAAAATACTCGCCAATCTGGACATAGCGCGAAGTAACGCGCATTGCCGAAGGGGCTAAGAGATCCCGCAAGGTCGCTACCCCTTCCAAGTACGCCTTTTGCGCCTCCAGAATATTAATCTTCTCCTCCTGGCTTAAACCTAAACGCGAAGGCGCGCCAGGACCGAGAATCTCCAGGATGGAATCCTCTTTTTTGGCGGGAGGAGTATTTTGGTTGCCTTTATTTTTATTGTTGAACATAATAATTATCTCAAAACGCAAATCTCAAAACGCAAAACCGCAGCTTAAAGCCTTAAAACTTTTTCTTCTTCAAAGTTAAAATGCTTGCACCAAGCATTTTGGATATTTCCTCGGCTTCATTCAATAATTGTTTAATTTGATCTTTATCTAGGCTGGTTGCGTCCCTTAGCAGTCCTAACCAATATCGGGTCTCGTTAGCCGATTTTAGGGCTATCTCGTAGAATTTAATGAAATCCCTTCTAGAAGAAGACGATTTTGCTTCCACAATATTAGAGCCAATGGAGGTGGCTGATCTTAATAATTGGTCGCCAATAATCCAGTAAACCCCGTTAGAGAACCTCGTTCTCTAACGGTCTGCTCTGACGGTGGCATTAAACCACCATCAGCTTTAAGCGGTAATGACCACCAATTAAAATCGGTGGCTTTCTCTAACGGGGTAAACTTTTTGATTAGGCAAAATCCCCATAAATTTAACAATCTTAATGGAAAAGTAATAGCATCTAATCTTTACGTCAGTTTTAGGGTTTTGAGTTTTAGTTTTGAGATTTGACATTTGAGATTTGAGTTTATTTTTACACCACATTCAACTGCTTAATATCGGTCATCGGCTGATTTTTGGAGGTCGCGGGATTATAAATATTATAAAATAGCTCAATTAATTCTTGGGTGTTCAGACGCACGCTTTTCAATCCCATGGCATTCAGAAGCCCCTCCGCCCGCGCCACGCGTTGATCCAATAAACTATTATATTTTTGAAATTGCTTCTCGTTCTGGCTGATCACCTCCGCGGGACGCAATAAATTTCTTATTCTTGCCATCACCCCCAATTCTCTTGCCTCTGTAAAGGCGTAAGGAATCACAACATAAAAACGTTTCCGCATAATCTTTCCCCACTCTACTAAATTGCTCACATATTCCCGATATTCAATGGTCTGAATACGCAAAAGTTCATTAGTCTGTTTTTTCTCTAATTCTTCCAAACTTTTTAGATAACTTTCAATATTGAGTTCCCTGGACTGAATCACAAACTGCACCGGGAAATCCAAAGAGTTGAGAAAATTCTGATAACCATAAATAACAGAATTTTGCTCTTCTACGCTCTTTAAGGAAAAATTCAAACTGGAAACCATCAAGATCGCGCGCAAGGTGCCATCCCGCAAAACCACGGTATTGTCTCTGACACCCATAATATCTAAAAACTGCTGGGTGGATTTCTTGGGCTTTGCCTTCGCCAATTCGGGAGAATGGAGGTTCTCTTTCTTATTTTGCGGCTCTTTATCCCCACTAGCAAGGTTCCCTTTTTGATCTTTGTTTTTTGAAAACATAGAAATTAAGTCAAATCGCAAAAGTTAAAAGTTAAATCTGCCAGATAAAAGTAAAAAGGGGTTATTTTGTACGCACTTTTAACTTTTGACATTTGAGTTTTTAGATAATTTACGATGTCTCTAGCGCCTTCTCAATATGAGACAAACTGCCGCGTTTCATATGGGCCTTGACTACCTCTCTTTTCTCTTTGCCTTCGGCAAACGAAACCTTGATCGTATTCTTAGCAGTTAATTTGCTTGTTTCACGGCGCCAAATCCGGACCGGAGGCTTTAAATAGAAACCTAAAACAGCTAAAACAAAATAAATAAATGGCCGATCATTGATTTTGATAAACGCGAAAGCAGAGGTGACTGCGAGAGTCGGAATGGTTACGACGATAAAGAGGGAAAAATCAAAGAAAAACCAATAAATCAATTCCACGGCGGCGGCGGCGAGAAAATAAAGAAACTGCTTAATAGTGAGGGGCCCCACCACCTTGTCTTCTATATCAATAAATTGGGGAACAGTGGCTTGCATAAAAACAAATTAAAAATGAAAAATGAAAAATCACAATTTAATATTGAAATTTTCTGCTCGCGTCGGCAATAGCGTTGAATTCCTCTTCAGTCAAATAAGGCTCTCCTTGCATCATCCTCCTTTTGGCAATCTCCGTGATTGTCTTGCCTTGAGCAATGCTTTCGCCGCCGATCATAATATATAATTTATAAGGCCCTGAAGCGCGCCAAGCCTCTATACTCTGGAATCGGGCAATCTCACTCTTACCCACCAAACTATTCACCTGCGCGACGAGATGACTTGCCGCTTCGCTGGGTTGACGAATTTTAAAATTCTCTAAACCCAAATTTTTAAGGTCGGTGACATTCTTGATTGCCTCAATGGCAAGCCCGGCATTTTGCTTTTCTCCCACAGTTGAATGAGATTCTAATTTCCGCAAAACATCAGTAACGACCGTCTTCTTCCCTTCCGGGAGAGAAGATATGGGAGCGGGAGTGGCACTCCCCCTGCCCGGAGAGGGGAGAAAAGAGGGGGTGGGAGCGGCCTGCCCGCAACGCCTCGCAAGCTCATCTTGCGTGGCGGGCGCGGCGCTCACCTCGCGTGAAGACTGTCCAAAAATCGGCGCGGGACCTTCTACTCTGGGAATCTCCTTTTTGTCTTGCAAAGGAGCGGACCCTATTAGATGCTTGCTATCTAACGGGGTAAAAATTTTATCCCTCGGAAAACCCGGCGCATCGGGATGAACAACGGGGAATATAGGTGACTCCCCCCACGCCAAATTTTTGGCGGCAGGGGGCGGAGCTTCTCTCTCCTCTAAAATAGAAGGCTTAATCTCTTCCATCCGGACTCTAAAATCAATATCCTGCTGCAAGTTATTCTTCTGAACATTCTGATACTTATGCAGAAAATCCGCTTGTCCATCTTCTGGAAACTCTTCTTTCAAAAGTTGGGTAATTTGAGCCGCTTCCGCCTGTCCGAGTCCTACCCCTCCCCGCTCCTCGGGCCGGGATAGAGCGTCTTCGGTCTCTAGCGCGTCCCGAATATCCTTAATATAAATGAGGATACTGCCTTCAAAACGCGATTTCCGCAGAGGAGACAATTTCAAATTTAAATCGCTCAAAGCGCGATCCACAAAATCCCTGATCGCCCCCGGGCCCAATTTTAACAGGTTTGGTCTTTCGGCGATGGTCTTGGATTCTGGTAAGCCATCTCGAGAGGCGGGAATTTCACGATCCAAGGCTTGTTTTTTTTGCTTTGGAGGAATACTAATCACCTTCTCTATAGCCCGACTTAAATCAACACTCTCCTTAAGCGGCAGATTCAAATTAATTCTTATAACGCGCGGCAGATCAGATTTTTTAATCTCCCCGCTTGCAAGCTTCCCTAAAATTCTCGCCTGTAATCTTCTCTCTTTTTCCGAGAGACGAAAAGTGTCGCCTATCTTTGCAAGGCGCGAGGCTGTTTCGCGGGAAGAGAGAAGGGTATTAAGATTTTGAGGAAGATTGGCCATCTTAGTTCAAAATTTAAAGACAAAAGTCAAAAGTTAAACTGAAGATTGAAAACGACAATTTTTAATTACTTGATTTTTAACTAATTTTTAATTACTTGATTTTTATTGTTTTGTAATGTGGAAATTATTTTAGAAAACATTATCATAATTAACTTTATCTTTAGTTTTCCGCATGCAATAATTCGTTAATTCAACAAAAATTAGTTAAAAATTAAGAAATAAAAATTAAAAATTATCTTTAGACTTTGAACTTTTAACTGGATTTCACTCCGCCCAGAATGGACTATTTACAATATAGCTTCTTACTTCCGGCGATAATTGGTTAAAGTTCTGACGGATAATTTGCCGCAATCGCCCTTCTTCAACGGGATCTCCTTTTTGCGCCGCGGCTTCTAAAATAGAAATCGTAATTTCCGAATTTGAGGAGCTAGCCAACCCCTTTTCCGCCACAGCGCTCTGAACAAAATTTTTGTTCAGCGCTGGAGAGGAGGATCCATCCTCCCTTTGAGAAGGAGGGGGTGGGGCAGAAACGGCGCTCCCTCTGTCTTGAGCGGACAGGGAGGGGAAGGGAGTGACACTCCCCCTGCCAGAGGGGGAGGCGGAGGGGGTGGGAGATTCCGGCATTCTCTGCGATAGTAAATCCTTAGGCGCATTTGGAACGGATGTTTGAGATGGCAATGGCTCTTCTCTTCCAGCAAATGCCGCGGGTCTTTTAATCTCCTCTGTTGTGGACGGGGCAGACTGCTTTGAAGCGGCTCCGGCGGCATAAGGAGAAGGAGTCTCCGCGATTAAAGGCGCCCTGTTTTGCGCTTGGGGAAATCTCGCTCCTCCGTTCGCAGGCCGAATATCCCTCAAATCCTGCGGACCTTGATAACCTTGGGGCGGTCGGTTAGCTCCTTCCGACGCAGTTTGAGCCAAGGCTTGACCTAATCTCACCTGCTTTCTTTCTTCTACACTCGCTCCCTGTTCTCGCGCCTTTTCCACCTCCGCCATTACTCCCAAAGGCTGTAATGCATCATAAATCTTTAAAAGCTTCGCCAAAATTATTTTATCCCCTTCCGCTAACTTTTGAACCTCTGTATTCTTATTTAAAAAATCCCTTTCCTCAAGCTCTAAAAGCTGCGGCCGACCAGGATAGCTGTGGATAAAGAGAGCAAGCCATTCCCCGATCATTAAAGAACCTATTTTTTGTCTATTATCGCGCAAGGCTTGCACTAATTTCTTACAAAGCTCTTCCCGCGGTCCAATCGGGTTGACCCAAAGCAAAGCTTCCAAACGACCCAATACAATCTCCTCATCCAAGGGCAAAACCTCTTTAATCTCGCCTTGAAACAATTGAATAATCTCGCTGTCCCTCTGCGCCGGCAAACTGACATAATTAACTAGAATTGCCCATTTTTTTAGTTGACCTAAAATCTCCGGCTTCGCGCTAAGCTCTCTTCTTTGCAGGACTTCTCTCAACTCTCTAGATAATGCAAAAGCTTCCTTATCTTCGCAAAAATAAATAATTTCCCCGACCTGCCGGTCGATTTCTTGCAAAACCTCTGGCTGCGTTATCTCTTCTGAATTAAGAGTGTTTAAATCTCGCATAGATATTATCATTATTGTCTATTTCGTGATTAAAGATCATTTCCAACTTACTGCCTGTCCCCCATAATCAACTGATCCTCATCTTGATTTAATATCTCCGCTGTGGTAGCGCCTTGCTCTCTTTGCGCCGCTTCCTGCGCCGCTATCTGCTCTTGAGTATAGACAGTACCGCTCTTGCCGACCCCCACTATCCCTGACTTAGAACTTTCTCCTGCTTCATCCCTATCTCTACCCCTCTGCCGATCACCAGCACCAGGTTTTGATCCCTCCTTACCGCCTGTCTGGCCTACTTGATTAAAAAGTCTCTCTAAAATTCTTTTCACATCCTGCGCCTTATCCCTTCGCATCTTGGCAGCCCCGCCCTTCCCCTTCTTTTCTAACCTTTCGGCTTCCTTCTCCATCTCATCAGCAATACCCAAAAGATCATTCTGATTCTCTATATATCTTAAAGATTCAATTAAGCGCGGCTGGGCCCAGGTGCCCAATCTAGTTACATCTTCGTCGGTCAAAGCTTCAACCTGCCCTCTACTGCCTGGAGTAATGCCTAAATATTTAGCCGTAGGTGGCGCATTGGCATATTTTATCTGATCTTCTTTGGACATATCACTAATACTCATATCGCGGAGGAGGAGACCGGGGTGCGCCCTCTTCTGATAGGCGCCTCTCTTTAATTGTTCAGAACGAATGATAGACCACCGGTTTGTATTATAAGTATCCACCACAGCTGCGACCCCTTCGCGCAACTTCTGATCGGCGATAAGAAAATTCCCTTTATCATCTTTTCTCTTTAAAATCTCTTCCTTGGAGTAACCAAAATTGTCCAGCATTAAGTCAGACAGTTTTTCAAAAGAAGTATCCACCCCTTCTGCTTTTAATTTTTCCGCTTTCTTACGCAGATATTTTTGAAACACAGCCGTCCTCTCTAAATAGGTTACCTGCCCTGTTGTGTTTTCCCCTTCTGCTAATTCAATCTTCTCCAGATCTTCATCCTCCTCGGTTGTGTTGAGAGAACGATTACTAGCCTCATCAAACGTGGTAGAGTAAGAAAATTGAGGGTAAGTTTGCTTCATTGCTTCAGCGATATCATTCGTGAACATCGCAGCGCGATCCGAATCCCCGAACAGCCTTCTTAAGACCGCTGTATCTGCACCCATCACCGCCTTTCCGCCGGAATACCTCTTTGCATACTCCGAACCCTTTAAAAGATCGTTAATATCCCCCCGAGATAAAATTACCTCCAAAATCCCCTGGACTTCGGCGGTTAAGGCCTGGTCTGAACCAAGCCACCGCTTTCCCGGTTTATCCATCTCTCCCAATAGCTCGTCCAAACGGGTATAAAGGGCTTCTGTTTGAACATCGCTTTCATTAAGAGAGTTTGCCACTTCTTTCACTGCCGCTCTCTCCGCGCCGCGAGCATAAAGCCTCTCCCGCTCATAACCCGGACCCTTTTTCTGGAAAAAAGCATGCCAGCCGGCAAGCCTCGGTTGCAGTTCTGTAATCCGTGGACCATAAACCTCTTTTTCCCGCCGTTTGCGCCGTGCCTCTGTTACTGCCTTCCACACCTTAGGGCTAACCCATTTCAAATACTTCCCTGCTCTGCTTTCCATTGCCTTGCCCCAACCATACTTTCCTAAAGCCTTAGCTCCCGCCGCCGCGGGTTTGCCCATCGTCAACCATTCCGATCCTATTTTCTGTAATTTACCCGCGCCATCTATAATCCCCTTAGAGCCCCTAATACTTGCTGCGCGCGCCGCCCAAAGACCGAACATCATAAAAGCCACAGCGAAAAGAAGCTTCATAAAAACTTGGGGAGAAGCGCCTTGCGCCGGCAATTGCTTTAAAGCCTCGCCTTCTGACAATAAGCTCTCCAAGGTTCCGGCTTTGGATTTAAAATGAGCGTCTAAATCCGCGCTTAAAACAATCACCGATAAAGTAATGCAAAAAATCATTACTGGCGCGAAGAAAGCGGTCTTCAAAAATTCATTCCAAAACTTAGAGACGATATTCTTCTGTCCAACCGCCATAGCGAGATAAATCAAAGGCGAAATGGCGGTCATTACAAGCAGAATCACAATCCGGACAGCCAAAAGGAGCGCGGTCGCGCCATAAACAATTACCCCTGACAACATATAAAGAATCATCAAAATCTGGGCTCCCAAGACAGTGGCGAGGGTTGTAAAATCAGTGGAGCCGGCAAGCCTGTCTACGCCAAAAAGGCCTCCAAAGCCTGCGGCTCCGAAAAGCGCCTTAATCGGAGCAACCTTCTCCGGATTGAGATTTAAGAAAATATTTGACAAAAGTTGGGAGAAATCAACCGCCACGCCGCAAAGCACCTTGGAAAAATTGATTAAAACCACGCCCGCTAAAAAACCAGGCAGCATTTTTTTTAAACTGCGCTCCTGAATGCCCAAGACCGTGCAAAAGGCGATATAAAGCAGAACGACGATAAAGAACATATTGGAAAAATCGCGTAAGAACCGCCAGACTAAATCCACAATCCCAAAATCAATTTGGCTGAAATTGAGCACCCAGTCCAAAAAGGCGAAAATAATAAATAAAAGAGCCTGCAAAACACCACAGACGACAAGAGCAATAATGCCAAAAACCGTAGAGACCACCAGCCCAATGGAATTATTAAAAATTCCCCACGCGACCTTGCTGGCTAAACTTCCTTTATTACAATCATATAAAGGTTGAATATTATCTTTGAATAACTGCTGCTGATCCGAAGGATATAATTTACTAATATAAAGATCGGGTTTATTCGCGTCTTTCTCCATAAAACACGAAGTTGGATCAATCACATTTATTGCCGAGGCGCAATAAGCTTTTTCCCCTTTTTGAAAAAGAACCACTTGACCTATATAAACATCTTTCATCGCCACAAAGGCGGGAAGCTCGCTCTCATCTACTTTAGGAGTGCAGGGTTTCTTGGAATCTAAACAAATCCGGGGTAAATATTCTCCGTCTTTTTCATAAACCCCCTTCCCCTCCCCGCAAGCATCAGCCTCGCTCGCGCATTTGTAAAGAGCTTCGCTGTTAGCTCCATAGGAATTAGCAATCGCAATCTTGAGTCCTGTGTTAGCGCAAAACCCGGGACTTTTGCATCCAATGTCTTTACCAAAATACAATTGACGCTCCACCTGAAACTTTAATGCGTTACCAGGGTCGTTGAAATATGTTTTAAGATCAGCATTGTCGAGCTTTCCTTTGCCATCGGCTATAACCCCATCGCACTTTTTACAGTCTTTATCTGAAGACATCACTACGCATACATTTGGGTCAGCAGGATCCGGCTTGCGGCAATAAGCTTGGACAGCGGGTACAACCCCTGTTGAAATCATACTAGCAACATTTTCATTATAAGCGCAGGTTTCTCCTTGCCCTTTATCACATTTTGTACCACCTGTGAAACCTGACTCAAGATTACTCCATCTTGTCCACTTGCAATCCACCATATCTGCCGCTCGCCCTATACTGCCAAAACCAAGCGCCCCCCAGCCAATACTTAAAAGGACAATCAATATTTTCCAAAAATTTTTGGTTTTAATTTGCATTTTGGCACTCCCCAAATGTGATTTAAGATCGTTGGCTCCATAGTCCCCGAGCGAAGCGAGGGGCCCGCCCGCTAACGCCTGAAGCGCAAGCGATGGCGGGCGGGCTGTGGAGCCATAATGCAGACCTTTTGTTTTAATAATGGCTTGCCTCGCCTACCGGGAGGCTTACATCTTGGTTCCACAGGGCTAAAGCCACTATGGAGCCAACAATTTAATAATAACCTAAAATTCCCCTTTTAGTCGTTGAATTGAAAACTAAAAGGATTTTTCTTTTCCTTTTCCTTTTTATTTTTGGTAATTCTTCTGACTCTATAATTTATTTTGCGCTTTTCGCTTTTAACTTTACGCTTTTTACACTATACCACAAAAAAACAATCTCGTAAAAACGAGACTGTTAGTTATCCACACGAATTTTGAATCCGAGCGTTGGCTCCGCACAGACTTAGACCCCTCCCACCCTCCCCTTCGTAAGGGGAGGCGAAATGCGCTCCCCTCTCTTTCCAGGGGGGAGACAAGAGGGGGTGGGAGCTCCAGAACCCCACCTAACCTCCCCTTTGAAAGGGGAGGTTAATGCACACTCCCCCTGCCCGAGGGGGAGATGGAGGGGGTGGGAGCTAAAAGGTGCGAAAATAAAAAACCCAGTATATACTCTTGAAGTATTATACTGGGATTAAGAAAATTATTTCGTTGCGTCCATGGCGCAACAGAAACCAACATTAGAGTAGAAGCCACAGCCGGCACCGCGGTAGGCGACACCCATGCAGGATAAGCTACACCAGTACGCCCCGCCACGCACGACGCGATAAGACCAGGACTCGTCCATCACTGGATTTGACTTCGGTGACTTACTATAATAGGACGGGTCATAACAGTCAACACACCATTCCCAAACATTCCCAGCCATGTCATATAATCCATATCCGTTTGGCTTAAAACTACCCACAGGAGCAGTATAAACATAACCGTCGTCGTAGCCTGAAATAACATCCCAATCCTCATCTAGAAACTTCCTTTTAATGTCTCATCTACAAAATTCCCAGAACCTTCGGGCGGGGGCCAATTATCTCCCCAGACATACTTTTTCCCCACTAATCCACCTCGAGCCGCCTTTTCCCATTCTGCTTTGGTTGGCAAACGTTTACCCGCCCATTTAGCATAGGCATTCGCATCCTCCCAACTCACAGAGCCAACAGGCTGGCTATCACCATTTACGTCCTCATCCCACCATTCTCCAGGTTCTTTATAACCTGTTGCCTGTACAAATTTCCGATACTGCGCATTGGTCACTTCATACTTATCCATATAAAAAGAATCCAAATACACTATATGGACTGGCTTCTCACTCTCATTCTCATCGCTCCCCATCTGAAACTCACCAGCCGGAATTAAGACCATCGGCGCGCCGTCGGAACCGATGATCTCCTTAGGCAACTCCATTTTCACCTGCAGACTAGAATCCTTATATGATCCGTCTAATGGATTTTCTCCACAACCAACCAACAAAACCGCAAAAGCCAAAATCACAAAGAAATACTAGAACATCTTTATCACCTTTAATCCCTGTATATTTACAATGAATATGCATTACTTTTCAATCTTCTCAAAGAGTCCAAGATGTATCTGAACTTATGCATATTTTTTTGGGGATAAGGTATAAAATTGATTATTATTTATTGAGTTTAAACAATAAAAAGGGTATATTAACTTGAGATCTTTTAATATGCCTTGCGAAACTTTAAATATTTCTGAGTTAGTTCAAATCAGAGATTTACACCAAATGGTCCTAGAAATATAAAAAAGGTCAAGTTTCAGGACCTGACCTCTATTTTCGCGGGATTTATTGATTTAATTTGCTTTGAACGTCACTTATCTTTCTTTCGAGGTTTCCGATGTCTGCTGTGAGCTCTCGGATTTTTTGCTCGCCTTCGCTGATCCATCCCTCCACAACGCTGGCAAAGTCACCTGTGGCTTCTCCATATTTATCTTCGTTTCTACGGATATTGTCCTCAAGCCGGGAAATCTGGTCTTGTTTGCGCTCTATTATCTCGGACCACCTTTGAATATGGTCCTCCTGTCTTCTTTCCCACTCTTCTTGTTTTCTTCGCTTCTCGTCTTTCATCGCTTCTATCCTTGAGATTGCTTTTTGCCAGACATCTTCAAGATAGCTCCTTATTTCTTCCTGTTGCGGCTTGAACATCTCCGTATCTTTCAATTCAGTGTTCACGGATTTAACGGCATCCAGTGCTTCATAAGGGTCTCCCACATTGGCAACATTGAAGGCGCTTCTAGCCGCACTCATAACCCTGTCAAAATTTCTTTCATAAATCTGTTCGCGACGATTCTTTAGGGTCTCCTTGGCTTGGTGCCATTTTTCAAAACATTGCTCCCGGTCACTTTTCAGAAGTTTGGCTTCTGGAAAAAACGAAAGAAAAAGGGCACTAGCGAGTCCTTCTATCCAGTTCCCGCCGTGCCAGCCATCCTTCATCATGCTCATAGCTTCTTGGAGTTCATCATTGGCATCCGCAAACTGACTTGCGTTTTCAGCAACCCCTGCTTTACCATCGGCTCTACTGATTAAAACCAATATATGGTCTCTTAAAGCCTTGGAGTGGTCGGCTATCTTTTCCTGGGCATTTTTTCTCAAATCAATCAGAGATTGAAACTCTGCCCAAAGCTGTTCCCGGTCTTCCCGTTTAAGGGGCTTTAACTCCTTAAAGAGATTGTTAATGTCTTTAACTTTGTCCCAAAACTCATTTGGTTGGCAATTTTTGAGGTCTCTAATCACCTCACTAATAGTTGAGGCATTTTCTTCTGTTGCAGTGAAATCAAAAGGAATTCTTGTATTTCCATTGTTCATTTCAAACATCCCCTTTTCTTGAAAAAAAGTAATAAATTACCCAGCCGCAGCAAGCTGCGGGGATAGCTTTTCTATTCTAAAATACAATTACTTTAATAATTTACTATGCACCCCTTTCCTTTTTAGGTTTAAATGTGCGCTGTCCTCCGAAAAGGACAGAAAAGTATGAGACAGATCTCCAAATCTTATTCTCCTTTTTACCATTAAAAGCGACCAATGTCAAGGTTTTGTAATGGTCCAATAGCTTATGACCACCTTAGGTGTAAAATGGTATGTATATGCCATACACAAACAATCCCCACTTGCCTGCCTGTCCGCCGAAGTCCGCCTCGGGTGGACGAAGGAGGAAGGGGGAGATGGAGGGGGTGGGAGTAAAAAGGCGCGAAAATAAAAAACCCAGTATATACTCTTGAAGTATTATACTGGGATTGAGAAAATTATTTCGTTGCGTCCATGGCGCAACGGAAGCCAACATCATAGGAACCAATCCCAGGAGCGCAATTATAGAAGTAGTAGGTAACCCACAGGGTATTGTCTTCGTGGTTAGTACCCCACCGAAACGAACTTCCAGAAAACATATGTAAGTCACCAGCACGCCAATCTGCACACCATTCTGCCACATTCCCTACCATATCATATAAACCATAGCCATTTGGGGTAAAGCTGCCCACAGGAGCAGTAAGAGTATAACCATCATCATAGCCTAAAATAAAAAACTTCGTGTCTATTTTTTCACGGTATAACTCATCTCTATGGTATGACTCATCTCTGAAGTTACCCGCTCTTGGAGGGGGAGGCCATTCGTCACCCCACACATATCTTTTCCCTACCAAGCCACCCCGAGCCGCTTTTTCCCATTCTGCTTTGGTCGGCAAACGTTTACCAGCCCATTTAGCATAGGCATTCGCATCCTCCCAACTTACGAATACAACAGGTTGATCATCACCGTTAAGGCGCTCACCCCACGATTCTATAATCTCTTTACGATTTTTATCTTCATGACTTGTCGCCTGTACGAATTTCTGATATTGGGCATTAGTAACCTCATACTTATCCATATAGAAGGCATCTAAATATACTGTATGGACCGGCTTCTCACTCTCATTCTCATCGCTCCCCATCTGAAACTCACCAGCCGGAATTAAGACCATTGGCGCGCCGTCGGAACCGATGATCTCCTTAGGCAACTCCATTTTCACCTGCGTAGAGTCTTCGGATACTATCGGATTCAAATTTTCTCCACAACCAACCAACAACACTAAAAAAGCTAAAATTACAAAATACTTTAACATTTCAAATCACCTTTTATCCTTTATGAACTTCATTGTTTATGATTAACTAAGACAAAAAATTGTTAAAAGAGCACCTCCCTAGCAAAGAATACAGCATACTAGCTAAAATCCTGAATCTTTCTTTAGTCTTTATTTTAGCACTTTTCATAAGTTTTGTCAATGTTTTACGGTAATGTGCACGGACATATTGCACTTTTCTGATAAGATAAAGGCATATGAAAACTATGCCAAATAATGAAATTGAGGAGCGTTATCGCTGGATCGCGCCTATCCTTAAAGGCGAAATTTCAATTAA
>JBAZQX010000013.1:0-29821 GCA_041644975.1 Candidatus Doudnaibacteriota bacterium
AGATTTAATAGTATGGCAAAAGTCTAAAGATTTAGCCGTTGAAATTTATAAACTAACGGGAGAATTTCCTAAAAGCGAATTATATGGGTTAACAAGCCAAATGAGACGAGCTGTAATTTCAATTTCTTCGAACATTGCAGAAAGCTACCATCGTTTCCACAAAAAAGAAAAACAACAATTCTTGTCAATTGCTTTTGGTTCTGGTTCAGAATTAGAAAGCCAAATAGAAATTGCCAAAGTTTTGTTTCCCAATTTAGATTATTCTGAAGCCGAAAATTTATTATCCGAAACAATGCGAATTTTGAACAATTTTCTCAGCAAATAAATTTTATGCCACGATCTTCTACTTTCTACTTTCTACTTTCTATTTTCTGTCCAATTATTCTACTTTCTACTTTCTACTTTCTGTTTTCTGTCCACCTTGTTCAGGCGGCGGAATTAAATTTAACATCTCAAACCCAAGAATTCGGTGTCAACCAACAATTCCAAATTGATCTCATCTTGGATACCGAAAACGAAGAAATCAACGCGGTTGAGGGCAAAGTTTCTTTTCCTGGAGAACTTTTGGAGTTAAAAGAAATACGCGATGGCAACTCCATCATTAATTTTTGGATTGAGAGACCTTCGGTCTTACGCGAAACAGACGCAAACATAGTGTTTTCCGGCATAACGCCCGGCGGTTTTAACGGAAAAGATGGGTTGATTTTCACCGTGGTATTTGAAGCCAAAAAAGAAGGAAGTGGTACTATTGAAATACAGAACGTTAAAGTTTTATTAAATGACGGCGAGGGTACACCCGCTGATTTATCAATTTCCAATTTCCAATTTCCAATTTCCAAAGAAACGCCAGGTTTTGAGTTTCAAGTTCCAGGCTTCAAGGATACTGATCCTCCGGAATCATTTGGATTAGAAATTGGACAGAATGCTGATATTTTTGAGGGTAAATACTTTTTAGTTTTTGATACTCAAGATAAAGGATCGGGCATAGATCATTATGAAATTCAAGAAAACAAAAAACCAAATATAGAAGATCAAAAATGGATTTTGAAAAAAAGCCCTTATTTATTGCAAGATCAAAAATTAAAAAGTTATATTTATGTTAAAGCAATTGATCGCGCGGGAAATGAGCGAATTGCAGAATTACCCTCTCAAAATCTCCGCCCGGGGTATGAAAATTATCTTCTTTGGGTTATAATAGGATTAGGAGCAATTATTGGATTTCTGATTTGGAAAATAGCCAAATTAAAAATAAAATGACCGTTCAAAAATCAAAAAGAATAATTTTTTCGGTTATCTTTTCTTTTTGCCTGTTAATTTTTATATTTTTCATTTTGGGGATTAAAGTGGCCAAGGCAGCAGATTTATATTTATCTCCTTCTAGCGGCTCTTATAAGGTAAACAAAACTTTTGCCGTGAATATTTACGTATCTACTCCCACTCAATCAATCAATGCAGTCTCGGGGAGTATTTCCTTTTCTCAAGATAAATTAGAAGTCGCTTCTCTTTCTAAGGGTGGTTCTATTATTTCACTTTGGGTGAAAGAGCCATCCTTTTCCAACAGCACTGGAAAAATAAGTTTTGAGGGTATTATTTTAAACCCAGGTTTTACAGGAAAAGCCGGGAAAATGATTACGGTGAATTTTAAAATAAAAAGCGAGGGGAAAGCCTCTCTTAATTTTTCTTTTGGTTCTATCTTAGCTAATGATGGGAAAGGCACTAATATTTTAACCAAAATGAGTGGAGGGAGTTATTCTTTGGAGAAAACCGGAGAGAGTTCTTCTCCTCCAGCGTCCACCGCGGATACGGAAAAAGAGAAAACCAGCGAAGTTAATTCGGAAGCCCCTTCCGCACCCGTTATTTCTTCTTCTACTCACCCCGATCCGGAAAAGTGGTCTTCTAATAATGATCCCGAGTTTTCTTGGGATACCCCCGAAGGAGTAACGGCTGTTAAGTTATTATTAGGGGAAAAACCTCAAGAGAATCCCTCTGTTCTTTATGCTCCACCCATTGGCGAGAAGAAATTTGCAGACTTGGAAGATGGGATTTACTATTTGCATATCGGATTTAAGAATCAGGATGGCTGGGGGCAGACGACTCATCGGAAAATAATGATTGATACTAAACCACCAGAACCTTTTACCATTCAAGTGGATCAAGGAGAAGATCCGACTAATCCCTCCCCCGTTCTTCATTTTCAGACCACGGATTCTTTATCAGGGGTAGAATATTATGAGGTGAAAATTGGGGAGGGGGAAAAAATTCCTCTAGTGCTTGCCGCGGTTGAACACAATCCTTTTCAGCTACCCTTACAAGCTCCGGGAAAGCATACAGTTATTGTGAAGGCTTTTGATCGAGCCGAGAATGCTGCGGTAAATACTGGTGAGGTTGAGATTGAACCTCTGGAACCCCCGATGATTAATGATCTCCTTCAAACAATTAGAGCGGGTGATATTTTAACCCTCGGGGGTACTTCCCGCTATCCTAATGTTTTAGTGAATGTTTTTGTAAGCGAGAAAGGAGAGGAGCCTGCGGTTCAGGAGGTAAAAACTGATCGTGAAGGTAATTGGTATTTTGTTTATGATCATAAATTAGAAAGTGGGATTTATCAAATTTGGAGCGAACTTATTGATAGCCGCGGCGCAAAAAGCAACCCTTCGGAAAAAATTACTCTTCCAGTTACTCTTCCCGCTTTTTTAAGAATCGGGGAAATAACTGTTAACTATCTTGCTGTAATCGTCTGCTTTATTGGCTTAATTGTGACCTTAATTTTATTTTTAATTTACACTTGGCGGCAGATCTCTTTTTGGCGAAAAAGAATCAGCAAAGAATCTCAAGAGGCAGAGGAAAGTGTGAAAATAGCCTTTGAAGTTTTAAGACAAGAGATTCAGGAATTAGTCAGAAGAATAGATAAAAAAGCAAAGCTGAATAAAAGAGAAGAAAAAATTCAAAAAGATTTGCAACAAGCCTTAGATATTTCCGAAAAATACATTAGTAAGGAAGTAAAAGATATTCAAAGAAGATTACAATAAGGAAGGATTAGTTACCTTGAATTACGAAATGTGCGATTAGATTATGTAACCCCCCTTAACCCTCCTTGTCAGGGGGGAATTAATACCCCCTCCCTGCTGTGCCCGCCGAAGCTTTAGCGCAGGCAGGATAAGGGAGGGAAGGCCTGCCCGCCATCGCTTCGCTTCAGGCGAGGCGGGCGGGGGTGGGTTGCTTGTGCTCTAATTTCGTAATTCAAGGTTAGTTAACCTCATTAATAATTCTATGTCCAAAAATCCAAATTTGAAATCTGAACGCACGGATTTAGACGCTCTGAAAGATTTGGGCCGGAAAGTCAAATCCGGCTTCTTTGTTTTTTTGCGTTTTCTCGCGAATTCTTCCCCGCGGCGCAAGGTGTGGTCCAGTTTTATATTCATTCTTCTATTAACTTTTTTGGTGGGACTTATAGCTTGGCCTAAAGGTCCTGATTTGAAAATCGGCAAATTTTTTCGCGAAATCAAGGTGCATTTAGGTTTGGATTTACAAGGCGGAACCCATTTGGTTTACCAGATGGATTTGAGCAAGGTAAGAGAGGAAAGGCGCCAGGATGCCATTGCCGGAGCGCGCGATGTCATTGAAAGAAGAGTGAATGCTTATGGTGTGGGGGAGTCCATTGTGCAGACGACCAAAGTCGGCGAAGAATGGCGGCTCGTTGTGGAACTTCCTGGCATCAAAGACATTGACGCCGCTGTGCAGATGATCGGCGCGACGCCTTATTTGGAGTTTCGGGAAGCCCAGATCTTCAAAGCATCGGATTTGCCGCCGGAAGCCCTTGCTCAAATTATGCCGGGTCAAGAGATTAAGCCGGATACCGAACTCACCTCTTTTATCCCCACCGATTTGACCGGCAAGGAATTTCAACACGCGACAGTGCAATTTGACCCCAATACCAATGAACCGGTGATTGGTTTGGAATTTAATGACGAGGGTAAAAAATTATTCAGTGAAATTACCACGCGCAACGTGGGCAAACAGGTGGCGATTTATTTAGACGGCGAGATTATCTCCGCGCCGCGGGTGAATGAACCCATTACCACGGGCGAGGCGGTAATCACGGGTAAATTCACCACAGAGGAAGCTAAGGAACTTGCGACACGCTTGAACTCTGGCGCTCTTCCTGTGCCGATCAAGCTTATTGGTCAAAAAAATATTGGCGCTTCTTTAGGTGAAAAATCACTGGAAGAAAGTATGGTAGCGGGCGCTTTAGGGCTTCTTATCGTCGCGCTCTTTATGCTGATTTATTATCGTCTGCCAGGCTTTTTGGCTGTATGCGCCCTCTTGATTTACGCTCTGCTTTCTTTAGCAATTTTTAAACTTATTCCCGTCACCCTGACCTTGGCGGGTATCGCTGGCTTTATTATTTCGGTGGGTATGGCCGTGGACGCTAATGTTTTAATTTTTGAACGAATGAAAGAGGAATTGCGCCGTGGCCAAAATCTCCTTGTCGCTTGCGATGAAGGTTTTAAACGCGCGTGGTCTTCTATCTTTGATTCCAATATCACTACCTTAATTACCTGTGTGATCTTGGGTTATTTCGGGTCTAGCGTGATCCGTGGTTTTGCCGTCACCTTGGGTTTAGGCGTAGTTGTTAGTATGTTTACTGCCGTTGTTGTGACCCGAAGTTTTTTACAATTTTTGATTTTGAATCGGCTGGTAAAAAGGAAGTTGTTTGGAATTAAGCTTAGTAACTAGTAATCAGGAAATTATTAGCCCGAAGGACCAAAAAAATTACCAATTACTGATTACCGATTACTCAAATATGTTCAACATCATTGGCAAGAGAAAATTTTATTTTATTTTTTCCGGCGCCCTCACTCTGATTGGCATTATCCTTTTCTTTATTTTCGGTATAAATTGGGGTATTGATTTTAAGGGCGGTACTTTGTGGGAGCTGAAATTTCCTTCTGGCGTAGATAATACGGCGATCAGGGAATTTTGGCCGACCCTCAATCTGGGAGACGTGAGCGTGCGTGAGTCTGAAGGTAACAAGATGCTCCAGTTTCGCAGTTTAGAGCAGGGAGAATACGATATTGCCCTCGCGAGTCTAAAACAAAAATTTGGCAACGTGGAAGAGATTAGTTACGAAACCATCGGTCCCACAATTGGGGAAGAGATAAAAGGCAAAGCTTATCTAACCATTATTTTATCTTCCATCGCGATTATTTTGTATATTGCCTGGGCTTTTCGGAAAGTAAGCCGACCGGTTTCGTCCTGGCGTTTTGGGATAGTCGCAATTGTGGCTTTAGTCCATGATTTATTAGTAATGCTTACTGTCTTTGTTATTTTGGGCAAGTTTTTAGGTGTTGCGATTGACAGTTTTTTTATTACCGCGATGCTTACGGTTTTAGGGTATTCTGTGAATGATACGATTGTGATTTTTGACCGCATTCGCGAGCGGCTCAAATTGAAAGCCGAAGAACCCTTTGAGATTCTAGTTAATAAGAGTGTCAATAAAACGATGACACGGTCGCTTGTTACGGGAATGAATGCGATTTTAGTGCTTTTTGCGCTTTTCCTTTTTGGTGGCGCTTCTATTCATTGGTTTATGCTGGCAATGCTGGTTGGTATTATTACTGGCACTTACTCTTCTATTTTTATTGCCTCACCGCTTTTGGTAGTCTGGTATAACTTTTCGCGCAAAAGAGCTTAAATACGCATTATTTTGTCTGCCTAACCCCCTTTGCCTTGACAAGGGTTTTTTGATTTGAGCCAGAATTTGACCTATTTTTAAAGTTATGCTAATATCATCTCTTGACATAATTTTTTAGATATTATATGATATCAGTGTAATAAGCAAATCCTTATGAACAAAAGAGTCAAAACAACTGAAAATAGGGGGAAAATTCAAGGCGCGGAGCTCTCTGCGGTGGTTTTTGATTTACTCGCTTCTTTTCCGGAAAAAAACCAAGATATTGTTAAAAGACGCTTTGGTCTCTCCGGAGAGGAAGGTCAAACCCTGGAGGCTATTGGGAAGTATTATGGGATTACTCGCGAGAGGGTGCGCCAGATTGAAGCCGCGACTTTAAAGAGCCTCAAAGAGAATCCGGACATTAAGAAGATTGAGCCCATTGAGACAGCGATTGCCAATACTCTTAATGGCTTGGGGGGCATTGCTCCTGAAGAAAGTTTCTTGAGAAGGTTGCTTTGTGATGATTTTAACAATCCGACTTATCGTCGTTTGGTTTTATTTATTTTAGATTTATCGGATAAATTTTTTGATTTTTCAGAAAATAGCGAATATAATCGCGCATGGACAATAAAACGCGGATTTTTTAAGCGCACTAACGAAATTATTGAAACAGCCAAAGAGGTTTTACAGAAAGTGGGAGAACCCGTGACTTTTGATAGTCTATACCAAAAGATAGATTCTTCTCCTATGGAAACTAGCGATTTGGATCGGGAGATTATTGAAAATTATTTAGGCATTTCTAAAAGAGTTATTTCCAACCCCTATCAGGATTGGGGTTTAGCAGGCTGGGGAGAGATTAATCCCCGCGGCGTGAAAGATCGGGCTTATATTGTTTTGAAAAAAGATGGAAAGCCTTTACACTTTCAGCAAATTACGGATTTAATTAATAAAAGTCAATTAAGTCAGAAGAAAGCGCACGCCCCCACGGTGCATAATGAGTTAATCAAAGATCCGCGTTTTGTTTTGGTGGGACGCGGGATTTATGGCTTGGCTGAATGGGGTTACAAGCAAGGTACGGTCAAAGAAATTATTGTTGATATTTTGAAAAAGGCCAAAAAACCAGTGTCGCGGGAGAAGCTGGTAGATTTGGTTTTAAAACAGAGAATCGTCCGGCGTTCTACGGTTTTGCTGAATCTGCAGGATTCCTCGCTGTTCGCGCGGGACGAAAGAGGAGAGGTGGAGTTAAAATAAAAAGTGTTACAAAAAACAGGTTTAAATTATATTCAAACCTGTTTTTTGTATTTCAAAGATTTTTTTATGGTAAAATAAAGATGATAAAGACCCCTCCCCAGCCTCCCCTTGGTAAGGGGAGGTGGAATGCACTCCCCCTTACCAAGGGGGAGATGGAGGGGGTCTCGGATATAGGATAAACAGTTGAAATCTTGAGGCATTTGGTTGTCTTCTGGTCTTGATGATGTTATAATATAATCAAGGTTAATCTTTACCAAATCAAGACAAAAATGGATTTATCCGTTTTCGGACCTTTTGTCCAAATTTTTGGCATTCTTAAAGTTGTCTTTGCTAACTTATGGCAGTTTATTGTACCGCCGTTTTTGTTTATCATCGCTTTTATTTCTTGGGTCTATTATCGTCAAGGACAATATTTGAGTAAGATGGAGTATATCTTATTGACTATTAATGTGCCGGCGGAGAATTTGCGCACCCCTTTTGCCGCCGAGCAGATTATGGCGGGTTTGCATGGCGTTTTAGGGCCGCGCGATTTAATAGAAAAATATTGGCTTGGTGAGATCCAGGAATGGTTTTCTTTGGAAATAGTGGGTATTGAAGGTCATGTGAATTTTGCGATCCGTACCCCCGTGCAATTCCGGGAGCTCGTGGAGGCGCATGTCTATGCTCAATATCCGGAAGCGGAGATAGTAGAGGTTGAAGACTACACAAAAGACATTCCTCCTAATATTGTTGATCCCAATTCACCTTGGGAATTATGGGGGACGGAGATGACTC
Organism: Candidatus Doudnaibacteriota bacterium; assembly: GCA_041644975.1. GTDB lineage: Bacteria > Patescibacteriota > JAQUNI01 > JAQUNI01 > JAQUNI01 > JAQUNI01. The sequence continues at coordinate 7,700 of JBAZQX010000013.1, forward strand.
TTGCTCGTGAGGACGCTTATCCAATTAAAAGTTATGTGGATTTTGAGATGGCCACCCAAGCCGCGGACGATGAGGCAAAATTAGATCCTTTAGCCGGCATAGTGGAAGTAATGAGTAGTCTTAATGCCGGGGAGCAGATGTGGATGCAAATAATTATTCAACCTACCGATGATACTTGGAAGGAGGAAGGGGAAAAATTGGTGAAAAAATTGATCGGCGTTAAAGAGCCGAAAAAGAAAAGTTTTTTAAAAGATTTTGTGGATGAGTGGACAGAAGTGGCGATCAAGGGGGTGTTAGAGGCGCCTTTCGCCCCCCCTACTTTTACTACCGGCGAGGCTAAGGAAGAAAATGGGGGTTTGCACAGTTTGATGCAATTTTTGTCGCCAGGGGAGCAGGAAACCGTAAAAGCGATCCAAAGGAATCTCAATAAGGTGGCTTACCGCTCCAAGGTGCGGATGATTTATTTGATGCGCAAGGATGTCTATAACAAACCGCTTCTAAAGTCTCGGTGTTTATCCTTTGTTGGGGCTTTTACCCACTTTGCCACGACCAATTTAAATTCTTTTAAGCTCTCTCGCAAGACCTCCGCTCATTATTGGTTCCCGACGGCTAGATTAAATAGACGGAAAAGAGAGGTTTTAAGTGAATATAAAAACCGTTCTCTTTCTGATGGGACAAGTTACTTTTTAAATATTGAGGAGTTAGCGACATTATTTCATTTCCCGATGACGACAGTGAAGGCGCCGCTTATGGAGAGAATTGAAGTGAAGAAGGGAGCGCCGCCGAAAGGGTTGCCCACCATATAAAATGCCCGCCTGCCAGCGCCTGAAGCCGCAGGCTTTGGCGGGCAGGCAAAAATCAAATATCCCCGCCCGCCCCGTAGTAGAGAATCTCACTACAGGGCCCGCCTCGCGTTAAATATAGTCTATCAATAATCACTCATTTATATCTCTTAAATAATATTAATTGACAGACAAGTTAAAGGCGAGCGGGGCAGGCAAAGTGTAAAATGATCATCGCTTCGCGAGATCTCGCGAAGCGAGACAATGCAAATCTTAAAATTTTTTATCATTTTAGCATTTTAAACTGTCATTTTAATTTTTGATTTTTCAATTTTGATTTATTTTATGACCCAGGATAATGAAATAGTCCCTTTTGCCAAAACTAATTACCGGGGACAGGAGCGTAAATTCGGAATTAGAGTGGATGATCGGCGGAGGCATATCTATATTATTGGCAAGACAGGGATGGGTAAAACTACATTATTGGAAAATATGGCCATCGCGGATATTCAAGGGGGCAGAGGTTTAGCGATTGTTGATCCTCACGGTCAGTTTGCCGATAAAATGTTGGATTTTGTGCCGCCGCAACGGATTAATGATGTTATTTATTTCAACCCAGCGGATTACGATTATCCGATTGCTTTTAATATTTTTGAACGCGTAGAACCACATTACAAACATCTTATTGCTGACGGCTTAGTTGGTGTGTTCAAAAAGATTTGGGCTGATTCTTGGGGACCGCGATTGGAGTATATTTTACGCAACGCCATATTGGCTCTTCTTGATTATCCCTCTTCTACTCTTTTGGGGGTGACGCGGATACTGGTAGATAAGGACTATAGGCGAAAAGTAGTCCAAAAAATTCAAGACCCTGTGGTGCGTTCTTTTTGGGTGAATGAATATGCTAATTACAGCGAGAATTTCCGCAATGAAGCCATTTCCCCTATTCAAAATAAGGTCGGGCAGTTTTTATCCTCCTCTCTCATTAGAAATATTATTGGTCAACCGCAATCCAGTGTGAATATTCGTGATGTAATGGATCACGGTAAAATTCTCTTAATGAATATCGCGAAAGGGAAAGTGGGTGAAGAGAACAGCGCGCTCCTCGGCGCGATGATGATTACTAAGATTCAACTCGCGGCAATGAGCCGGGCGGATATTGCCGAGGAGGAGCGCCACGATTTTTATCTTTATATTGATGAATTCCAGAATTTTTCCACAGATTCTTTCGCGAACATTCTGTCTGAAGCGCGGAAATATCGCTTGAATTTAATTATGGCGCATCAGTATATTACCCAGATGGAGGAAAAGGTGCGCGACGCTGTTTTCGGGAATGTGGGGACGATTGTTTGTTTTCGCGTCGGTGCGATGGATGCGGAGTTTTTAGAACCGGAATTTCAACCAGTTTTCACCCAGTTGGACTTAGTGAATTTAACTAAGTTTGAAATTTATCTAAAACTAATGATTGATGGTGTGGCTTCGGATGCTTTTTCCGCGATGACTCTGCCGCCGATTGAGGAAGAGGTGCCCAAATACCCAGAAGCTAGGGAGAAGATTATTCGGATTTCGCGAGAAAGATATGCTACTCCTCGCGCAGTCGTGGAAGAAAGAATCAACCGTTGGAGCGGAATGGAGGAGGGAGGAAAAAGTGGTGGAGGGGTGCAAGGAGGAACGCAAGCAAGAGAGGGATCAAGACCTTGGCCGCAACAACAACAACGCCAAGAAGAGCATTTTAAACGGATAGATGCGAGAACCGTGGCGCCATCAAAACCGGCATGGGATAATTTCAGCCGACGTTTCCCCCCTCAAAGAGAGGTTGAGCCAGTGGCAAAGCATGTGCCTCCTTCCATTTCTTTAAGTGAAGCCTTAAAACAAAGACCTCAATCTTTTTCCGCTTCGGATTCAAGATTGGATCCCGGGGTTAAGTATCAGAATCATCAGCGTCAGAATAATATAGAGACAGGTTCTATGATAAACCCCGTTAGCCCCGTTAGTCGAAGGATTAAACCACCGTCAACTTTAAGCGGTAATGACCACCGATTGAAACCTGCCTTGCTCGCCTCGCTAAAGCTATGGCGAAGCGGGCCGGTAGGCAGGTCGGCGGGTTCCTCTAACGTGGTAAAAAAAGAGAATAGACGGCCGGATTTCAAAAGAGTTGATGAAGATGAGACGATAAAATTATAATTTTTAATTTTAAATTTGTGCCTTATAAATATCGTGCGATTATTTTTGATTTTGACGACACTCTGGTTGATTCCAAAGGTGGAGTTGTTTATCATCAGAAAGTAGCGGCAGAAAAAGGCTGGAGAGTGCCCTCTCGCGGGGAGTTGGAAAAGTATTGGGGCTTGGGATGGGAGGATTTTATTGCTAAGCTTTGGCCGGATGTTCCTTTTTCTGATTTCCGCCAAGCCTATATTGACTATAATCAAAAAGAACCGCGGCGTTACGGCAAGATTCCGGGAGTAAATAAAGCGATCGAAAAACTTAAAAAAGAGAATATGATTTTGGGCGTTCTTTCCAACCGCAACGTGAAGTCAGTGCGGGATATTTTAGCGCAGCAAGGTTTCTTTCTGGATGATTTTGAAATTATTCAAGGAGAAGAAGAGCTTATTTTTCATAAACCCGATCCGCGCGCTTTTGATAATGCTTTAACTATCTTAGGCGAAAGAGGAATCCTCGCTTGCGAGATAATTTACGTGGGGGATACGCGATTTGATGTAGAGGCAAGTCGCGGTCGCAAGATCAAATTTATCGGGGTGCGATCGGGATTAATGGACCGGCAGGAATTTAAAGCCCTCGGTATTTTAGATCAAGACATTATTAAGTCAGTTAAAGATTTGCCTCGGTGGTTGAAGAAATATGGGAGGAGCTAGAGAAAAATCAAATTACTTTTATGAATAGCATAGTGAAACAGAGTACTTTTGTTATTATTTTAGACCTGGCGAAAGAGATAGCTTATTTTCCCCTTTGGTGGTATTCTCGCGGCGTGAAAAAATATTGGCAATGGGCGCGGGACAGAATCAAAAATTGGGACGACTTTTTAGCTTTTCGGATTCTGTTATTGAATCTCCATCGGCCGCTTTATGGTGACTACTCACTAGTGGGGATTTTGATTGGGCCGGTGATTAGGACAATATGGTTTCTATTTTTATTACTTCCGATGCTGATCGGTTTGTTGCTTTTTGTGGTTTTATTTATAGGATATTTAGCAATACCTCCTTTTAGTATCTATATGCTTTTTAGATGACGAGTCAAAAATGGTCCCTAAAGATTCTTTTAGATAAATAGTATACGCAGAGAAGTTTGTTCAGCAATAATCAATGGGAGTGCCCGTGGTATATAAAATATGGCAGAAGAGAAAATAAAATTTTTATACTGTCAGAATTGCGCAGGCAAGGGTTGCAGTCAATGTGAGAATATTGGGGTTGTTCTGAAAACACCAACCCGCGTTTTTTATTGGCGGCCGACGCGGTTAGATCATTATATTTTAAATAAAAAATTTAGCCTTATTTTCAATAAAGTCGTGGATTTGGCGGCAATTTCCCTGGGGATTATTTTTTTAGCCCATCAATTTTTATCCTTATACCAAAATGCCGCCACCGTAGGTCCGTGGTGCGGGGGTTTACTTCTGTGCTGGGGGCGGGGCGGAATCGGATTTTCTTTCTGGATTGCTATTCTCATTTTCAGTTTTGTTTTTTTCCGTTTACAGCGCACCTCCGAGAGGCAGAGGAAATTAACCCCGGCGGTTTTAGGTTTTAGGGAGGTTGGAGGGGAAAGCATTACCCATTTTCTGCGCTCGCCGTTTTTATTAGACGCGGAACCGTTTCTGGACGAGAGCAGCAGGATGGCGTTAGCGCGGGCTTGGTCTTTGGGTCGGAAGAATCTGGACCCCTTTTTTATTTTTAAAATTTTATTAGAGAAAGATCGGGTGCAAAAGATAATTTTAAGATTAGGGATAAGTCCCGCGGTCTTAGAAAAAAAGTGGCAGAAAATTGTTCCCCGTTTCCGCGCTCTCGGGGATTCTAGTTTCCCTGTCAAATTTAAGTTGATGATTTTAGATGCTGTAATGATGAGTCTTGCGGAAGGGCGGGAAACTATTTCTTTACCCGAGATTTTTTGGGGCGCGGTGAAGAGAGAACCCTCTCTCTTGGCTTTTTTTGAAGACCAAAATTTGAATCTTCAGTCTTTATTGAACACAATTAACTGGGTTTGTGAGGAGGAAAAGCTAAGAAGGCTCTCGCGAAAGTTTTTTAGAAAAGCTCGTTTTAAACCGGGTGGAATAATGAATCGCGCCTACACTTCGCGCGCCACTCCTCTCCTTGATCGTTTCGGTGATGATTTAACCTTGCGCGCCAAATACGGCGCTTTCCCTTTCCTGATTAGTCGAGAAAAAGAAATGGAAGAAATCTTGGCAAATCTAAGACAAGCCGAGGGAGACGTAATTATTGTAGGTCGGCCGGGAGTGGGCAAGTCGGCGATTATTTACGATTTTGCCAATTTAATGGTTGCGGAGAATGTGCCGGCGGTTTTGCGGGATAAAAGGTTAGCGAGTTTAGATTTAGGCGCTTTATCCGCGAGTGAAAATCCCTTGGCATTATTAAAAAGGATTGTTGAGGAAGTGATCAAGGCGGGCAACATCGTTCTCTTGATTGATAATATTGCCGAGTTAATCGGTTTAGGGCGTGTGGGGGACAACATGGACGCCGCGGCGATTTTAAAACCCGCTCTCTCCCATCCCACGGTGAATGTCATTGGCACGGCAGAGGAAGGGGATTATAAGGATATCTTGGAGCCGCGCACGGATTTATTGCGTCATTTTCAGGTGATTAAATTAGAAGAGCCGGCGGGGAAGCAGGCTCTAGAAATTCTAGAAGCGCAAACAATTTTGATTGAATATAAAGAGCGGGTCTTTTTTACCTATCCTGCTTTGGAAAAGGCGTTGGAATTAGCGAAGAAATATCTCCCCGATTCTGCTCTGCCTTTTTCGGCGTTGAATCTTTTAACCGATGCCGCTTCCATCATACGCAAAGGAGGGAAAGTGAGGTTAGTGAGCGGCAAGGATATTATAAAGTTGGTAGAGCGCGAGGTTCATGTCCCTCTCGCGCCGGCGACCCAAGCGGAAGGGAAAAAATTGTTGAATTTAGAGGAAGAAATTCATAAAAGAATTGTGGATCAAGAAGAAGGAGTGAAAATGATCGCTTCCGCCCTGCGCCGCGGTCGCGCGGGGATGCGCAGCGAGAAGCGGCCCATGGTTTCTCTTCTTTTTGTTGGTCCGACTGGCGTGGGTAAAACCGAAACCGCGAAAGCTTTAGCCGATGTTTATTTTGGCTCTGAAAAAGCGATGGTCCGCATTGATATGAGCGAGTATCAAACTGGCGATGCTTTGAATAAACTCATTGGTCCGCCGCCGGGTTTTGCGGGAGCGGAAAGGGGTGGTTATCTTACAGAGAGTGTTCGGCGCAACCCTTTTTCTCTGATCTTATTGGACGAATTGGAAAAAGCCCACCCGGATATTTTTAATGCTTTTTTGCAGGTAATTGAAGACGGGAGATTAACCGACGGCAAGGGTCGCACCGTTGATTTTACTAATGCTATTATTATTGCCACTTCCAACGCCGGCACTCCCGAAATCACCGAAGCGGTGAAAGCGGGGGTGGAGTTGAATACGATTAAGCAAAAGATTATTGAAGAAGTCTTGACTCAATATTATCGTTTAGAGTTTTTAAATCGCTTTGACGGTATTGTTTTGTTCCGTCCGCTTGCGCCCGAACATGTTTTGCTGATTGCCAAATTAATGCTTCAAGCGGTAGGTGAAAGATTGGCGAAGCAAAATATCCGTTTTGAATGCACTGAAAAAGCCGCGAGAGAACTGGCACAAAAAGGGTTTGATCCTGTCTTTGGCGCGCGTCCCCTGCGCCGCTTGATTCAAGACACGGTGGATAACGCTTTAGCCAAAAAGATTTTAGCGGGTGAACTTAAGTCCCGTGATCTTGCAATTTTGGGGGAAGGTGGTAATATAAGTATTCAACAAGCAGAAAGGATCTAAACCTTTTCTGCTTTTGATAGGAGGGAAACCTCTTTTTGTTTTTAGATTTATTTGTGGAAAGAGGAGGTGGTTTGTGTATTTTGTACCTTTTGAAAACTGCATAATATTACTTTCAGAATGAATTCAAGAGAAAGGAGATTAGTGATGAGAGATTTAAGGTCGCAAATGATTAGGAGAACAGGGGAAGACTTTTTGGAGCATATGGAGAATTTCAGCGTCCAACCTAAGTTCTCGGCTGGAGTATGGTTTTTCGCGCCCGGCGGCGGCAGATTTCACGACCGTTATGTTCCGACAATGACTATTCCGGAGATTATTGACATTACTGGACCATTGGCTGAATATGGACTAATGGGTCTGGAGGCGCATTACCCCAAAGAAGCAAATGAGGATAATGTGGGACTTTATCTTGAACTAGAACGATGCACGGGGATCAAATTAGTGATGGTGGGACCAATGCCGTTCTTTGAGCCAGAGTGGGAATTCGGTTCCTTATCTTCGCCTATAGCCAAAGTCCATGACGCTGCCGTAGAAAGGATCAAAAAAGGGTTAGCCTTTGCTAAAGTAATAGATGCCTTGGTCGTGCTCTGGCCGGGTATTGACGGCTATGAAAATTCCTTTGGCTGGGATTTCTACAAGATGTGGGATCGGTTTGAAGACGGGTTGGCAGAAGCAATGGATGCTGTCCCTGGAGTCAGGGTTGCGATTGAACCCAAGCCCTATGAACCGCGCGGTAATAATATCTACAGGAACACACCCGATGGGATTATTATGGCTCACGACGTGGAGAGCCGCTTGAAATCCGAAGAGAACAAAAATATCCTAGCAGAAGGGCATATTATGGTGGGATTAAACCCGGAGATCGGGCACGTGCGCATGGGGTTTGAGGATCTGCCTTACGCGTTTAGTAGAGTGCTGCGAGAGAGCAGATTGGCGCATACCCATTGGAATAGCCAGCCCTTAGGGAACTATGATCAGGACTTAAACGTGGGTGTCATTGAACCAGATCAGGCGTTTGCCGCGATGTATGCCCTAAAGATGCATGGGTATAGCGAGTATCTCGGGATTGACATTAATCCTGAAAGAATGCCAGTCACTAGAGCCTTAATCAACAATATAGACAGGATGAGGGCTTTGATCGAGGAGACTGACGCAGTAGATTACGAGCTAGTGATGGCTTGTCTGGAGTATCCAGATGAAAACAGGGGAGTCCTTGAGGCTTACTTAACCCGGTTTTGGCATCCTGATGTTGCAGGACTTGCGCCTATGCCTGAAGTAAAGTATAGGCTTTATGATCACCTTGAAGAAACACAAAGAATCTTCGGCGGGATAAGAGTTTAAACATAAACACTCCTCTCGCCTTTTTTATTATACGAAACCCACTCCCCCTGCCCTGCCTGTCCGCTCTTAGGGCGGAAGGGGGAGAAGGAGGGGGTGGGAGATAAATTTTCAGAGCCCCTCCTAACCTCCCGCTTCCCAAGGGGGGAATATTTTATTACTTTATGGAAGTTTCGTAATTCACAAACTATTTGGTATATTAAATAAAGCTATGCGCGAAAAAAATCCTAAGAAAGTCGCGGTTTTAATGTCCGGCGGCGTGGACTCTTCGGTTTCCGCCGCTATGCTCAAAAAACAAGGTTATGCTGTAACCGGCTTTTTTATGATTTTAAATAAAACTCAAAAAGCGAAAGAAGCCCAAGATTCCGCAAAAAAAGTAGCCCAACTTTTAGGCATTCCTTTTTGCGCCATTGATTTAAGTTCTTTATTTCACAGGAAAATCATTGATTATTTGGTGCGTGAATACAAATCTGGTCGCACGCCGAATCCTTGCGTAGTTTGCAATCAGGAGATTAAGTTTGGTGTGATGCTGGATCGCGCCTTATCTTTAGGTTTTGATTATGTGGCAAGCGGACACTATGTAAGAAGGGAATCAGGAATCAGGAATCCCGCCTGCGCCCTTCGGGCTTCCGCCTTCGTTAAAACTTCGGCGGACAGGTCGGCGGGCAGGCAGGAATCAGGAAGATACAAATTATTTAAAGCGCGGGATAAAAAGAAAGACCAGTCTTATTTTTTATATACTTTAACGCAGGATAAATTAAAACATCTATTGTTTCCTTTAGGGAATTTAACCAAGCAAGAAGTGCGGGTGATGGCAAAAAAAATGGGGCTTCCAGTTTACGATCGTAAAGAGAGTCAGGATATTTGTTTTTTAGCTGGAGAGAAAATCCAGGATTTTTTAAAAAAGAAGATTCAGACAAGACCCGGAAAAATTATGGACATAGAGACGCAAAAGGTTTTAGGAGAACATCAGGGCTTGCCTTTTTACACTTTAGGTCAGCGTAAAGGCATCGGTATTGGCGGCACGGGACCTTACTATGCGGTCAAACTGGATTTTGGAAAGAATATTCTGTGGGTGACTTCAAAAACCAATGACCCCAAATTACAAGGTAAGATGTTAAAGCTAGGGAAAGTGAATTGGATTGCGGGCCGATCGCCGAAGTTTCCTTTTCAATGTCGGGTCAAAATTAGATATTCCCATCTCCCCGCGGAAGCAACCATAGAAAAAGTCAAAAACGATCATTTGTCAGTTATTATGGAAAAGTCGCAAAGAGCGATTACGCCGGGTCAGTCTGCTGTGTTTTATTCCGGTCAAGAGCTTTTGGGCGGCGGCATTATTCAGAAGTTGACCCCTACACCAAAAATTTTGGTGTAATGGTTTAATTTATTTTTTCCTTTATCTATGCTATAGTTTAGGATGTCGGTCGCGACCGACATCCTTTAAGTATCTTTTTTATTATTAACATAAAAAAATGCCAGACATAAGAGACCAGGTTACCAAAATTAACGAGGAGATTCTGCAATTGCAAGATGAGCAAAAAAGAATGGATGAAGACTTGAGAGAATTAAAAGCCAACCGAGTGCGTTTGGAAACAAATAAAGCGGAGTTAGAGGGCAAGATAGGAAATCTAGACAAACAGAAAGAGCAGTTAAAAAGGCAGAGTGAAAAACTAGATTCAGAATTGCAGATGACGGAGAGGACATACACGGATAACCAGAGAAAAATTGAGAATTTTAAGCAGGATTTAACCAAATTGCAAAGCAGTCTTAATGCCTTAAGCAGGTGATTATTAAAAATAGTGAGTTTACCGAACTATTAAAAATAGTGAGCTCAATGATGTCGTTCGCGAACGACATCATCAACGAACTATGGATTCCGAAACATTGCGCGAAAACAAGGTTTATTTAATGGAGACGACAAACGATTGACGGATATTATTAACAAACATTTTGTAAAAGACTATGATTCGCAAGATCCATACGGAGAATTGATGGACATAATATCTACAATAGACACATACTACAGCGAAGAAGAATATCAAAAAGAAAGAGACAAGGAATTGAATGATTTTTTAAGAAAAATTCGCTAAAATATATGGTTAGCGAGCTTAAAAATTTTGCTTTTATAGATAGCCAAAATGTTAATTTAGCCGTGAAAGATCAGGGCTGGGTTTTAGATTTTTCCCGTTTTAGAAAATATCTTCAAGATAAATATAAAGTTGAAAAGGCATTTCTTTTTATCGGCTTTTTGCCGGGCAATCAACCTTTGTACACTTATTTGCAAAAAGCTGGTTATATTGTTATTTTTAAGCCAACTTTGATATATAAAGACAAGGAAGGCAAAGAACAAGCCAAGGGTAATGTTGACGCGGATTTGGTCTTACATACTATGATAGAATATCCAAACTATGACAAAGCGATTATAATTTCTGGCGATGGTGATTTTTATTGCCTAATTGAGTATCTAGAGGCAAATGACAAGCTTGGCAGAGTGATTATTCCCAATAGAAAAAAATATTCTCAACTGCTTTGGAAATTCAGAAAATATTTGGATTTTATGAATAATTTAAAATCTAAGGTAGGTTTTCGGAAAAATAAAAAAAGGGGTGTTGCTTGCGGGACGAGCCCGCGAGTCTTTTCCCCTTCGTGATATTTTAATTGTAGTCGTTTTGAGTCATTTGTCAAGGTTTTAGTTTTACATAATCAATATGACGGCAGAAGAAATCAGGGAAAAATATTTGAAATTTTTTGAAAGCAAGGGGCACAAACGGCTGCCTTCGGCTTCTTTGATTCCGGAAAATGATCCCACGGTTTTATTTACCACCGCTGGAATGCATCCTTTAGTTCCCTATCTTTTAGGGGAAAAGCATCCAGAGGGATCTCGCCTTTGTAATGTTCAGAAATGTGTGCGCACAAATGATATTGATGAAGTAGGGGATGCTTGGCATTTAACTTTTTTTGAGATGTTGGGGAATTGGTCTCTTGGCGACTACTTTAAAGAAGAGGCGATTGCGATGGCTTGGGAATTTTTAACTGGTAAAAAGTGGCTTGGGATTAAACCGGAGCGGCTTTCGGTCACGGTTTTTAAGGGAGATCGCGACGCGCCGGAGGACACGGAGGCGGCGGATATTTGGAGGAAGGCGGGCATTGCAGAGAAACGTATTTATTATTATCCTAAATCTGAAAATTGGTGGGGTCCGGCGGGTGAGACTGGTCCTTGCGGACCAGATACGGAAATATTTTTTGATACAGGCCAAGAGAAATGCGGACCAAAATGTGAACCGCGTTGCAAATGCGGGAAGTACGCCGAGATCTGGAATTTGGTTTTTATGCAATATAACAAAAAAGCGGACGGCACTTCGGAGATACTGACGCAGGAAGTATTTGAGCCTTTAAAACAGAAGAATGTAGATACGGGGATGGGATTGGAAAGAACAGTAGCGGTGTTGAATGGATATAATAATGTGTACGAAATAGATTCGTTCGTGCCGATTGTAAATAAGATTAAAGAATTATTGCCGCATGATGGCGATAACTTAAGTGCAGAGCAAGTGAAATCAATGCGTATTATCGCGGATCATTTGCGCGCAGCAACATTTATTTTGGCCGAAGGCGTTGAACCTTCTAATTTAGGTAGAGGCTATGTTTTAAGAAGATTGATTAGAAGAGCGGTTTTAAATGGTTTTTTACTGGGCATTGAAAAAAAATTTACTTCAAAAATTGCTCTAACAGTAATTGATATTTATCAAAAAGCTTATCCTGAATTATCAAAAAATCAAGAGCCGATATTAAAGAAACTGGAAAAAGAAGAGGAAAAATTCAAGAAAACACTGGAAGTAGGAATAAAAGAGTTACATAAAATTTATTTTTACAAGGTAAAGGAGAGTGCAGGAAGAATAACGCCAGAAGAAAAAATAACAAAAAGTCCTGAAGAAATAGCAAAAGAAATTGGGGAAAAACTCTTTTTTGTTTATCAGACCTACGGTTTTCCATTAGAATTATCCTTAGAAGAAATAAAAAATTATTTTGGTGAAGAGTTGATATATAAAGATGAAATTAAGAAATCATTTCAAGAAGAATTAAAAAAACACCAAGAATTATCCCGAAAAGCGAGCGCCGGTATGTTTAAAGGCGGTCTTTCTGACGCATCGGAAATGACCACGAAGTATCACACTGCCACGCATCTTCTGCACGCCGCTTTGCGCGAAGTATTGGGTAAGCACGTAGAACAGCGGGGGAGCAATATTACGCCCGAACGGCTGCGTTTTGATTTTTCACATCCTGGCATGATGACGGATGAACAAATCCAAAAAGTAGAGGCAGTTGTTAATCAAAAAAGCCGCCAAAAATTGCCGGTCATTTGTGAGGAAATGTCACCCGAGGAAGCAAAACATCAAGGCGCGATTGGTTTGTTTGGCCATAAATATGGCGACAAAGTAAAGGTTTACTCTATTAATTCCTTTTCTAAGGAAATCTGTGGCGGTCCGCACGCGCAAAACACAGATGAACTTGGACATTTCAAGATTTTGAAAGAAGAATCCTCCGGAGCGGGGGTAAGAAGAATTAAAGCCATATTAGAATAACTGATATTTTGAATCCGTCATTTTCTGAAGCGAACCTATTACGCTGGATCTATTTCGTTCAGAATCTGAAGATTCTTCAGATTCTGAACGAAATACCTGACTGTCGTCAGGTAAGTTTAATTCCCCCCTGATAAGGGGGGTTTTAGGGGGTTAGCTCATAGAAAACCCCTCTCTTATCTCCCCTTGTCAGGGGAGAAGTAAATCTCATCTTATACTTTTATAGAATTAGTTTAGTTTTTCTAGCGGGGATTGGCGCTCGTTCCAGCGCGCACGGTTCGACCCGCCCCGCACCAAAATTTCGGGGACTAGTTCATCGGTAGAACGCTCGGTTCGGGACCGAGAGGCAGGGGGTTCAATTCCCCCGTCCCCGACCAGATTAACCCTTTTTAAAAACAGAGGCGTTTTGTTGCTCGCCCCGCGGCTCCACCCGCCTGACGGGGGCGCAAAACAAAACATTTTCCTCTGATTTTTATTTTGGCGCGTCCCCCTTTTCCTCTGCTGCCTGTTTTTTCAACATCTTTTTCACTTTTGTTACCACATCCTCAAGTCTCCAGTCAGACTTGACGAGATAATCAAGGGAACGATGAGGAAAAAGCACAAGCGGATCTTCCGCGTCTGAAAGATTTGTCAGGATAATGACAGTCGCATGAGCGCCCCACGGGTCGCAACGCAATTTATTCAGCATAGTCATGCCATCCATTACTGGCATAATAATGTCAAGCAGAATAATGTCCGGGTGGCTGGAGAGCGCGACACAGATAATTGTCAGACTTTCGCCTGACCTTCAAAAAGTTCGCGGCATAAAAAGCCGCTTTTTTATTTCCAAAATTTTTGATATAATATAAGCAAAATGTCCCTGCAATGGGATAGCAGTTGGACAATTCATTTAAATAATTAAAACCAAACCTATGCCTGAAGAAATCAAATTTAACCCCGAAGAATCTGGGGACCAAGGTTTATCTCCTGAAAGCGAAGAGCAAAAAGGCTATACCTTCCGGATAGATCCGCCTGGTATGAATAAAGACATTTTAAGAAATTCTTTAAAAAAAGGGGGTGGACCAATCTACTTTGCTCTTAAAAATAGAGGAGAAATCACTCTGTCGTTTAGTGAACCAGGCAATACTAATGCCTCTGACGTCATTTGGGGGGAATTATCTTTGAAAAATATCGGAAATATCCACAATGAGCAATGGGAAGGCGCATTATCATTCCTGAATTATAATCAGGCGGAAAAAGCTGGTCTGCATAATAGCAAAACTTTAGAGGGAATAAAATCAGGTATTCTGGATTTCTTAAATATCAAGGATAAGCCAAAAGACATGGTGCCACGCAAAGTAAAATGAAGCAATTAAGTGTAAGAGGGGTGATAATTTTGATATGAGAAATTACGCTAAAATCGGCAGTCGCAAAGGTCGGCCGGCATATCGGACATCGGCAAGTTTTCGGTGCCGGAAAAATTTAGAGATTTCTAAAATTAAAACCCGCAAATATCATTATGGCAAGTCAGCAACCCTCAAGAAAACTTAAAAATTATTTTGAGGAGGGGAAAATTTACATCTCTCCTAAAACTTACGCAATCTTGAAAACCAATAAACCTTTGTCTAATGCTTTTGCCGTGATCCAAGATCATAAGGAGATTACCGTCGTGATAGAACAAGAGAAAATGCATGGATGTGGTGTAATATCCGTGGAAAAGGGGTGGAAAATAATTACCTTTGATTTGGTTTTACCTTTTGAATTAGTGGGTTTTTTGGCGAAAGTCACTACTCTGTTCGCTCGGGCAAAGATTAGCGTTTTCGTGCTTTCCAGTTATTCTACAGATCATATTTTAGTGAAGGATAAGGACTTAATTCAGGCAATAAGAGTGTTAAAAGGTTTGGGCTTTAAAAAAGTGAAAAAATAAAATATGGATGTTGCGCAAGCAATTCGCGAACGGCGCAGTATTCGCAGATATAGAAGTGATCCTGTGCCCGAGGAAAAACTGAATAAAATTTTGGAAGCCGCACGGCTCGCCCCTTCGGCGCATAATGCCCAGGATTGGAAATTTATTGTTGCGCGCGAGAGGGAAATTCGCCGCCAGTTGAGCGTGGCCGCCGGTCAAAACTTTCTTGCCGAAGCGCCTATTATTATCGCGGCCGTGGCTTTGAATCCTGAAAGCCTGATGTCTTGCGAAGTTCCCGCTTATGCGGTAGACTTGGCTATTGCCGTGGAGCATATGGCGCTGCAAGCTACCGCGGAAGGATTGGGCACGTGCTGGATTGGCGCTTTTGATCAAAAGGAGGTTAAAGCAATATTAAAAGTGCCGGAGAAATATAAAATAGTCGCTCTTTTACCTATTGGTGTTCCAGATGAAACGCCAATGGCAAAGCCGCGCAAGAACATTACAGAGGTTGTGTGTTGGGAAAAGTTTAGCTAGATTCTTTTTATTAAGGAGGTTTTCACATGGCGAAGAACAAGACTAATAACGAGGAGTTGATCCGAAATAATCTGCCATCCGCGCTACTCGCCGAGTATGATGCGATTACAGAGGAAGACATAATTAGTCCTCCCGCTCTGGAGATTGAGCTTGGTGGCGATCATTCTCGGCAAAGCCTGGGTATGTCCACGAAAACGCTATACACATTATGTATGCGGCATCAAAGTTCATCTAAATCTTTGCTGCTTTGGTCTTTATTCTGGACAACAGTGGCGGGAGAATTCGGTCGTCCGGGTTACTTCGTCGCCATAGGTAGCAATTTTCAGGTGTTTGATATCTCTTAAATCACCCTAGCATTTTTTGCTAGGTTTTTTAATTTAAAAAAACCATTCACGATGAATGATTTATCCCGCGCCTTTTAGAGAAGAATATCTGCCTGCCGTTAGGCAAACTGGGTATCAAAAAATCCCTTACCTTCCTGGGTCTTTCTATTCCGCTCATAAAGGTGCGGGATTTATAAAGCCTTTTCGATAATTAAACTTATGTTTTGCGCCGACCGTTTCTGTCAGCGCGATATATTATGGTTTCAGATTATTAGGGTGAGGATTAATCTCCGTAGCTGCGAGGTTCAATAAAAGTAAAGGTGGAGACGATTTCGGGAAATACATCATCTATTTGACCCTCATATAATTCAATGATCACATCGTTAGTCGGTCGCGCGTCAAAGAAAACATAGGGATCATTTAACTTCCTTGCCTCTGCTCCCTCGCATCCCTCTTTAATCCAATACCAGGCTTCAATCCCTTTCGCGCCGCTTTTAGCGGTCACTTCTTGGGTTTTTTCTGGTCTATCTTCATGACAGAGATTAATAAATGAACCTTGGGTTTCCGCGAATTCTTTGAGGGTGAGATTTTTATTTCGGTCGTTTAAATAGATGCCCTCAACAATTATTGATTTGTCCGTCTCCCCCGGTGTTTCTGTTTTTTCCACGATGAAGGTGCCCTCATCGCCTATTTCTACAGCGTCCGTGAAGGGATTATCCCCCCCTGAAAGAGGCATCAAGATTAATTTAGGGGGATACTGCACGGAATAATTAAATCTCTGATTTACATATGTATTCCAGACTCCTATACTACTTTCTTCGGGAGTTGTTGCTGTTGGCGCGGGAGCGGATTTTTGCGTTTGATCCGTCTTATTATCCTTATACCAGTAACCAGCGCAAATTAAGACGGCAGTAATAAGTAATAGTAGGATGAATGTCAGGACTGTTTTAGGAGAGGTAGTTGGAGATTTTTTTATTTTTTCCATAAGGTTTTTATTTTTTTAAGTTTCTGATGATACTATATAATTGAATATTCATTTTGTCAAAGATTGAATAGGGGATAAGCTGTTTGATGGATTGATATATAAATCCATCACTCCGCGGTCTCCGCGGAGTATTCTTCTAAAAGGCGGAGGGATAAAGATTAAATAAAAAAGAGTCTTTTTTAAGACTCTGCGGGTATGGAGAAGAGGATAATAATCTTCTCTACCCCTTTTTCCCAAAAACCTAACTCGCGCGCCATTCTTTCGGAAAGGTCAAACTTTCTTTCGGGATGAGGCACGAGATGTTCATTCAGATATACTAGTTCTATTTTACCATTCTCCATAATACAATCCCACGGTCCGCGATCGGTCACGCGGGCGATGACTTCTTTTTTATTCCGCGGGTTTTGCACCGTAACCCTTTGGTTTAAAGGTAGAATGGTTTTTGATAAATTCGTGGCAATAGTGAAATTATTTTTATCAAATTTTTCACCATTCGCCATTGTTTTGCCGTGGAACATTTTGCCATACCAACTGGCAAGCGCTTCAATCTGAATTTGCATTGTCTTGCTGCGGGGCGAGCACGATGTCGCTATGGTATAATGAGCGTTGCGGCATAAAATTGTTTTCTGCGCAATTTCTTTTTTCTCGGGCCGTTGAGTCGGCAAATCTGGCGTGATGGGTATCGCGGGATGTGTGAGTTGATAAACAAGCACCCCGGTCAACATAGAGATAATAAGAACAAACCAAATTTTTATCATTATGTTTTTCCTCCCTGTTTTTTCGGTTTTTGGGGAGTGTTTAATGTAATATAAAAATTCAAAAAAGTCAAGAGCAGAAGATTTTGTGGATAAACATTTGTCAAATCAAGACAAAAATTGTATAATTATTTCAGCAAGAGGTGAGATGTATTCTATTGTTAAAGGTAATATTTTTGTGATGTGTTGTATTTTAGTTGTATTTTAAAAGAAGCGAAGTAGAGAGGAACGTCTAAATAAAAAAGAAACAATTTCAAACCTCATCTGTTAATAAAAATCAACTCCTAATTTTGCGGGGAAATTTTTGGGTCTTAAGGAGATTACTATGGGATTATTGGCAAGATTAAAAAAAAGAAAGGAAAAAAACCATTACGCTTTAGCCTTGGATATCGGGACAGCGGTAGTAAAGGCCTTGATTTTTAAGGTGGATTCTAAAGAGGGTAAGGGTTATGTTGGTGGAGTAGGTCGCGCGAATCAGGCTTTCGGTGATATGCAATCAGGCGCGGTGACGGATATTGCAGGCGTCGTCACTACCTGCGAGAAAGCGATCCGGGAAGCGGAGAAAGAATTGGGTTTTCGCCCCACGCAGGTTATTTTAGGTATTGCCGGGGAACTTGTTAAAGGGTCCACAACGACCGTGCATTATGAAAGATTGAAGCCTAAAACCAAGATTGATATGCCGGAATTAAAGAATATTCTGCATAAGGTGCAATGGAAAGCTTTTGATAAAGTCAGGAAGCAGCTTGCTTGGGAAACAGGGCACGCGGAGATTGATGTGAAATTGATTAACGCGGCGATCGTGGATGTCAGGATTGATGGCTACAGGGTGACTAATCCTTTGGGTTTTCAAGGCAAAGATGTCTCCATTGGCATCTTTAACGCTTACGCCCCTTTAGTGCACTTGGGCGCGCTTCAGACTATTGCCGCGGAATTAGATTTAGATTTACTCTCTATCGCCGCCGAGCCTTACGCCGTGGCGCGTTCCTTGGGGCTTGAAGACGCGCCGGAATTTTCCGCCATTTTTCTTGATGTGGGCGGGGGGACGACCGATATCGCAGTCGTGCGCAATGGGGGTGTGGAGGGGACAAAAATGTTCGCTCTCGGAGGACGCGCTTTTACTAAAAGAATCTCTCAAGAATTAGGGATAGGATTGCCCGAGGCAGAGGAATTGAAAATCAAATATTCCTTAGGTCAGTTAGATATAAGAGAGCTCAATCGCGTTAGAGAAGTTTTGGCCGGCGATACGCGAGTTTGGATGTCGGGCTTGGAACTCGCTTTATCAGAATTTACTGAATCTGATCTATTGCCTTCGCAGATTCTGCTTTGCGGCGGCGGCTCTCTTTTACCAGAAATCAAAGCGAGTATTGTGAATCCTCGCTGGTCAGAAGATTTAGCTTTCGCTAAGCTGCCGCAAGTAGGTTTTATTAAACCGGAGGAAGTGGTAAATATTGTGGATCAAACCGGAAAACTCACCCAGACTCAAGATGTGACGCCAATGGCGCTTGCGAACTTGGCTCTGGATTTAGCTGGCGAGGAAGGGGCGATGGGCGGCATTTTAAGACGCGTGGTGAGGATGATGCAAACTTAAAAAACGAAAAACGTAAAGCGAAAAGTGTAAAATAGTAATTCAAACTTTTGAGTTTTGCCCTGTTGTTTTGCGCTTTACGTTTAATTTTATGAAAACCATTTACATTGATATTGATGAAGAGATCACGAGCGTCATTGATCGGATTCGGAAGATTACCGATAGAGAGATTATTTTGGTAATTCCTCAAAGAGCTCTCCTCTCGCAAAGTTTCATCAATCTGAAGCTTTTAAAAAGCCAGGGTGACATTTTGGGCCGGAAGATCATCATTGTTACCGCCGATCAACTTGGGAAGCATCTGGCTACTCGCGCCGGCTTAGAAGTCCGAGAGAAAGTAGGCAACCAAGCAGTCTTGACTACGGAGATTGAAAAGCCGCAAGAGACGAAAAGGGGAAATTTAATCCCGCAAAGAGAAGATTGGCGTCAATCTTCTCCGCGAGCCGCCAGTCCCTTTTTGTCCCCTGATGGTGTGGCCGCAGTCTCTGTGTCTGATATTATTCGCCGTGCCAAGAGCAATAAGTTTTACCCTTTACGGCAAGATTCTTCCTCTAGGCAGGGGTCGTCGCCTGCGGAATCTGATTCTTCTCGCCCGCCGGACCTTTCTCCTGAAAGAGAATACAGAGGGCGGGTAAAGAAGAGATCTAAACGAAAAACAATAAGGCTTTCCTCTCTTTCGGCAAAAGTGGGTTTAGGATTTATTGGCTTTAGTTTTTTTCTGATTTTAGTAATCATTTTTTTGATTTTACCAAAGGCAACGGTTACGATTGTGCCTAAAAGTGAGCCCTTGAGTGAAAATGTGAGTCTCGTAGTGCGGGTTGATGCTATCGCGGTTGACAACTTAAAAGAGGGTATTGGCGGGCGGATGATTATTTTGGAAAAACAGGAGACACGGATTTTTAAACCTACGGGGAAGAAACAGGCTTTAGAAAAAGCGCGGGGAGAGGTCATCCTTTATAATGAAATGGGCGTGAGTCAGCTCCTTGTGCCCACTACCCGTTTAATGTCGCGAGGGAATATTTTATTTCGAACAGAGAGTCAGGTGGCTATTCCTCCTGCGTCAGTTTCTGGCGAAGGCAAGGTGATTCCGGGCAGCGTGAAGGTCGGCGTGGTAGCGGATCAGGCTGGTCCCGAAGGCAATATTGGACCATCGGATTTTTACATTGTAGCTTTTTCACCCGCTAAACAAGAGAAGATTTATGCGAAGAGCAGTAATCCGTTTGTCGGTGGAATTTCGCGCGATATAGAGATAGTAACCCAGAAGGATTTAGGGGAAGCGCAAAAAGTGATTACCGAGAGTCTTGTGTCTAGTGCCCGCGCAGAAATTAATAATAATCTCCCTGCTGGGTTTACGTTATCCGAAGGGGCGCTTGTTAGCGAGGTTTCGGAAGTGAAACACAGCAAGAAGGTTGACGAGGAAGCGGATACATTTGAGACCGTCGTTAAAATTCAGATGAAGGCGCTCATCTTTTCCCAAGAAGAGGCTCGGGATGCGGCCTTGCGCGCGGTAAGTAGTCTTTTAGGAACCGATAAATATATCCTTAATCTTTCCGAAGAGGGGGTAAGTTATAAGTTAGAGAGCGTTGATTTAAATGGAAAAAAAGCCTTAATGACGGTGCATATAGAAAAGGAAGTATTTTGGAAAATTGACGAGGGGAAGATTAAGGAAAAAATTGTCAATTTAAATGAAGAAGGGGCTCTAAAATCTCTGCAATCGCTTGCGGAGGTACGGCAGGTAGATATTCGCCTTTGGCCATTTTGGGTCCGGAAGGTTCCTGCCTTAGAAAAAAAGATAGAGGTTCAAGTTTTAGACGCGCTTCCTTAAAGAATAGTTGGTAAATTTAAGAAGTCGTAATACCAGAATATTAAGAAGGCATTTGTCTTCACGAGATATGAAAGGTAGGATTTCGCCATATTTTTTCGGGAGGTATTGCCTCTTTAATGTCTTTAGCTATATAATACAAAAACCCCTCGAGCGTGTTTTTTTAGACCACGCTTGACTAGGGGGGTTTATTTGTTACTCACTTCGCATTTCCACTCTCACCTTCAGACTAGGAGACTATGGTTGTAATCACGTGGCGAGGTGATATAAGGAGGCTTTAATATGCGGGGTAAATCGGGTTTAGTAGAATCCTTGTTTTTTTTAGTATTTCATGTTACATTAAATAAGCTTTTCAAGGGGTTTTATTTCTTATGATTAAGTTTAAGAAGACTTTTTCTAAAAATAATCCTGTATCTTCCGGCAGGATGTCCAGAAAGGATGTGATTGAAATGGAGGGGAGAGTTTCCGAAGTTTTGCCATCTACGACCTTTAGGGTGAAGCTGGAAAACGGTCATGAAATTTTGGCGCATCTCTCCGGTAAAATGCGGCTGAACAAGATTCGGATTATGCCGGGTGACAGGGTTAGCGTGGAATTAAGTCCTTATGATCTTTCCCGCGGCCGCATTGTTTACCGATCATTATAGTCTTTAATAATTTTGGATTATGAAAGTCAGACCTTCTGTAAAAAAGATTTGCAAAAAATGTAAAATTGTCCGGCGGAGAGGGCGGGTTTTTGTGATTTGTGAAAATCCCAAACACAAACAAAGGCAAGGCTGAGATAAAATTTTTAATTTTTAATTTTTAATTATTGTATATGGCTCGCATCGCAGGGGTTATTTTACCTCCCAATAAGAGAATAGAGATTGGTTTAACCTATATTTATGGCGTAGGGCAATCTTTGGCTAAAAAGATTTTAGTGGAGGCACGGGTGGATGCCGATAAACATGTGTCTCTCTTGACGAGTGAAGAAGAGGGAAAGCTCCGGGATATTATTGAAAAAAAATATAAGGTGGAAGGGGATTTAAGAAGGATAGTCGCCACCAATATTAAACGTCTCAAAGAAATCGGGAGTTACAGGGGCTCGCGGCACGCGAAGAATCTTCCTGCCCGCGGTCAACGTACCCGCACCAACTCTCGGACAGTGCGGGGTAATGTTCGTAAAACAGCAGGCAGTGGTCGCAGGTCGGCATCAGAAAAAACATAAAATCTGAAGCAGGAATCAGAAATCATGAATTAGGAATAAAGACGAATAGCCTTTTTCTTCTTCCTTCCTGATTCCTGATTCACAATTCCTAATTCCTTATTCTAATATTATGGGTAAAAAGAAGATTAAAACAATTGAATCTAACGCGGATTACGATACAGAGCAGAAAGCCAAAATGGGCGTGGCGAAACCCGAGGGAAAACGCAAAAAAATTCGGAAATACGTGCCGCAAGGTCAAGCGCATATTTATGCTACTTATAATAATACCATTATTAGTTTGACCGATTTG
>JBAZQX010000014.1:0-28473 GCA_041644975.1 Candidatus Doudnaibacteriota bacterium
CGGCAAAGCAACCGGCAGTAATCTTGAAATTGCCAGCAGCGGCAGGACATTTCACGGTTCGCGATTCACTGCTCCAAGATCCTTGACCATTGGTGTTAGAAGATTGACACCAGAGCACATCCCCCGAACCGGATGTACATCCCGCGGCAGGTTGAATATTGGTAAGTCCCATCCTGACCTCATAAGGATAGCTAAGTCCGGTATTAAAATATTCATAAGAAACATTAAAATTGGAACCGACATTGGCGCTAGTCGGACAGCTTAAATTGCGCAAGGAGCAGGTAGGCGGGGCAACCGCTAAAATATCACAAGACAGCGTGTTTGAGTCGCTTCCACAAGTAGAGTTGCCATACGAAACCCCTTCACATAAAACTTTAAAATTATAGGAAGTTCCAACTACAGCTTTGGCAGGAAAAGTGAAACTCTTTGTTTCTGAATGCCAAGAGCAACTTGGAAAATCCTTATAGCCGCTTGATGCAACTGAACACCAAAGCCTTTTATCAAGCTCCAAATTACCAAACACGGAATCCCGGGGGCCATAAATAGTCCTGCCTTCATAAGTTTCTGGAGGTTCAGTGCCCCAAAATTCATAAGAAATATCTATATTAGATCCTGGCACAGCTTGAGCCGGACAACTTATGTTCTTCAATTTACATTCTGTTCCAACATGACAATCATTATCATTAGCGCATGAGCATCCACCCGGACAACAATTATCACCATTTATACAAGCTGTAATAGGACTCGCCCCAACACAAGAACCGGACTGGCAGGTATCTGTTTGGGTACAAGAGTCCCCGTCATTACAGGACCATCCATCAATTGCTGGCACGCAAGCCCAGGCGGTACCCACACAGGTTGGAGTGCTGCACTCGCCACAGGTAGGAGCAGAACCAGCACAGGAGGGGGGAGTAGGTGTGCAAGAACCATTGTCTATATACATACAATAGCAATGCGACCAGACTGGATCGCCGCCGCACTCAAGATCATGATAATTAGTTTGTTTTACACACAAAGTTGATTTGAGTAATTCTCCATTATCACATGGCCATGTGTAGACCTGATCGTACTGTCTGCTCTCACCCCAAACAAAAGTTCCATTATAACATTCACAATTAACATAACCCTCCAGTGTTGGTACGCTCCCCCCTGTCCCATCAGAACAGTAAATAGCACCTTCAACACCGGGAGAATTTGTACTACCACAATTACAACCGCTAGAATCATCAACAACGCACGACCATTGTCCAGTCACACTATTGCAAGAGCCCTTCATGCACTTCCCAAAGTTAATATGACAATAAGGAGAACCTTCAGCAGCACAATCCGGATCATTACAGTCAATTAAACCATCACCGTCGTTATCAATGCCATCAGAACAAGGCCATTCAATCGCAGCTTGTGCTTTCTGAATAAAACTCTGGCTGAACAAAATTAAGACTGTAAAACAAGCTAAAATGCAAAAGAATACGGATTTGATATTTCTTGTTTTATAAAATGAACCTGATGATATTTTTTGATGATGAGTTTTCATTGTTTTATATTTATTGAACTCGGAACCCGAATTCTCTTGACATTAAAATGTTAATATAGTAATATATAAATAGGTTATTTGACCTTTTTATTGGTGTTTTATAGATAGATCTTTTTAAAAACTCAAAATTATAAGAGAAAGGACAGTAAAGATGAGAAGGGTAACGAATGCATTTTTTGTTTTGATTGTAATGATTATAGTAAGCCAAACAACGAACGCGGAAGATAGTATAACTCTCGCACAAAAAGGTTTCGGCGTAGGTTCTAGCTATAGAACTATACAAATGGTCGGAGAAAAAAGTTTCTACGAGGAAAGAATATTAATATTGCCGAATTTCAAAAATGGTAACGAATTGTCTTTAGAGGATAGTTATACATTCCTAATTGATAATCGAGAAATAAAGATCTTATCGATAGACCAAGGTGATAGTTGGTGGTCAAAGGAAATATACACCGAAGAAACATTTCGGGAATCTTTTACTTCTTTTGTTATAAAGATAAATGGAATATGGAACCCAACGCTCAACCCAATAAAAAATCCGAAATGGTGTGAAGGAACAATATTGTTCCGAATATACTATGTTCCATTGATACAATCGCCAACTGTAAAATACGAAACAACACTGATACCTGGCATAACCTTTACTGGGCATTGGGATGCAAAAAACCTGACCAAACCACTACCTCCTATTAATAGAACCAAGATCGCCACAGTATGGGGGTCACTAAGACAAAAATAGTAAACCCTGACCATAGTTATTAGATAAAAATCTAATTTTCTGTGGTCTTTTTTATTATTTAAAAGAGCTTGGATAACCCCCTTTTATACCCCCACATTAGACCCCCTCTCACTCCCCCTTGGTAAGGGGGAGAAAAAATAGACCCCTTTTAACCTCCCCATGGTAAGCGGGAAAATTGCACAACCCCTCTTGAGTCTCCCCTTGTCCTCCTACGTCCGCCCGAAGCGGGCTTCGGCAAGACACGGTCAGTGGGAGAAGCGCAATCAAACCTTGGCTAACTTCTTCTCTAAAATCATCACCCTTTTTTCTAAAAAGTTAAACTCTTCCCGATCCGCTTTTGATTTTAATTCTTGTTTGACAAATAAAAGATCTTCCTTAATAATCGCAAAATCTCTGGTATGGGATTCTAAGATAGCAGAATGGGAATTCAAAATCTCTTCATACCCATCCAACTTTATTTCTAAAACGTCTAATCTTTTTTTAATGTCTTCAAATTCTTGATTATGAAAAGTTAATTGTTCCGTATTCACGGCAACTTGCTCGGAGAGCCCTTGAATTTTCCCCTTGATGTCTTCCGCCACAACATCAAAATGCCTCTCAATCCTCTTAGTATATTGAACAAAAGTGGCTTTGACTTCTTTTGTATACTCTTTTAATATTTTAGAAGTAGAATTGACGCGGGGCATATGTGAAATCTTTATGATCAGTGGTTATTCAGTATGAAAGCATTACCCTTATTATATCCTTCCCTCTTTGCGCAAACAAAGTTGAACCTGTTAAATACTGCGAGGCAGTAATTTTGTTCTCACAAAATTATTTAACAAGGTTGAACCTGTTAAATAAGACTTAAGCCTATTTCCAAGAAACATTTTGCCTAAATAGGTCTTAAGATATTTTTCTCTATGAGTAGCATCTTGCTGATTCAAACAACCTTCAAAATAGATTAATTGAAATGAGCCTCTATTTTCAGTTGATTTTACTTCTTTTTGTTGATGCTGCTTAAGTCTTAATTTTACCCTATTAAATAAAATCCTTCGGATTTTGGGCGAAACCCATTTAACAGGGTAAAATTATTTAACGGGTTGAATCTCCACCACCTGCACGGCGGCGGCGGTAAAGGTGTTTTTGCCGTTGATATTTTCCCCTGCCACAATATTCACTTCATCCCCCACTTTAAGATCGGACAAAAAGATATCCTCGGTTTTTAAAGGATCATCAGGATTAGAAGGAATGACGCGGCGGGAGTAACGCGTGTCTTCTTGCAATTCAGCTGTAAAATCAGTGTCTTCTGATAAAAAATAATTCTGCTCCTTTTTCGCCTGAACTTTCAACGCGCCATCTTGAATTTCTGTAATCTTACCCATTAAAGAATAAAATACCTCTTCCGTGTTCACGGCAAAAGAGGGATTCTGGAGCAGGGAGGAAGCCGCGGGAGTTTTTTCTCCTTTAGGCCAGAAAAAGGCAACAAAGATCAAACCCCCCACAATAACAACTCCAATCACAAAAAGAATAATCCAGGAAGCAAGACCGGATTTTTTATTTTGAGCGCGTAAGGTTGAAGACATATAATTTTAATAAAATATTAGTTTTTATTTTAATGCTAACAACTCTTTTTCGTTAGATCATATTTAGCGGCTTGTTTCTATTATACCACGAACTAAAAATTCCATAAAATCCAATCAAGGTTTAATACCAGCCCAGCAAGGAAGAAGCGTGGCGGGATCCAAAAATCCCGGCGGAGGATTAACCAGAACACGGCCATCATATTTCACTAATTCCGCCGGCGTATTGCTGGCGTCTGTATATCTTCTTTCTAAATTCAAAAAGTTGCGGGCAACGAGGGATCCCTCAATAACCAATCCCGTGTCTTCGGTATCAGCCGTATAAACATCACCCAAGACGTAAAAATTACCCACGATATGCTCCACGTTGGCTTGAATTATTAAATCTCCACCTACAACAAAGCCTGCCGAAGGTATTTTCGCCCGTTCATCCACCGTCCCCATATTCGGATCATAATAAACATTATTGGCAATAGACAAATCGCCATCTACAACCACCGTCCCCCCTCTTGCTAAAAAGAGGGCGGGGGGCTCGCTATTCAAAATAGCGGGCGGCTTTGGAATGATGGGATTCGCCGCGATTGTTAAATTGCCATCGCAATAACGGATATTGCGGTCGCGCTGGTCACCATTCCCCCATAAAGAAGTTGTTTGGGGGAAAACGGGAGAATCTGGGATATGCACTGCCTGCCAATAACTATCCGAACAATTCGGGCTTAGCCCTTGGGTTAAAGATTGTTTATCCACTGCCGCAAAAACAAGATTCTTATGAGGGGGATAAGGAGTAAAAATTTGGTTAATGCCGCTCGTAACATTACTATTGATGCCTTGTCGGGCGGTAATCACGGCATCAGCCGTGTTGTTTCCCCGCGTCTCTCTATTATTGATGCCACCATTGCTGTGAATGTCGCCCCAGATCGTCTGCCACCAAGCTTCGCCCACAATCACCCATTTATCATCACTTTTAAGATCGCCATTTGCTGCCTTAATCTCAACATGATTTTGCACCGTACTATTAATTCTTAAACTTAACTGAATACTGTAACTACCTGGCGCCACAGTATTAAAATCCCAGTAAAAAGTATCTCCCACCCGTCGGTTCCAAGTTGGATTAGCGCCTAAAACTATAGCTCCCCCGCCCACGGGTGTATACTTTATTTCTAAACCGTAAGCGTTATCATTAGCCACGGTATAACTAATGGAATAGGAAGCGATAGTACCCGCGCTGACCCTTGAGGGACCGCTATCAAAATCAACAGTTAAAAGCGCGTTATTATGAATATCGCAAGAGATATTAGATGAGGGACTAGAAGTATTCCCATTAACATCAGTGGCTGTGCTGTAAATAGAGTATAGATTCTTAATGGAAAAGCTATGATTTGCCTGCTGCAACGTACCTGAAGGAACAGTACCGGAGCTAGGCGCTCTGGTATTACTGCTGGCATCATTCCAAAAAAAAGTGTAGTAAAGCGGATCGCCTTCTGGATCGCTGGCTCTGGATTCAAAAGTGTAACTCTGATTCACAAAGCCTATGCAAATGGGCTGGCCGAGGCGGCTGCATCTGCATTTGCCGCTCACGGGGTCAGGGTCACAATTAAAAAAAGTGGCGGCTTGGGCAATCAGAAGATTAAAAAAGAACGTCGCGGAGACGAAAATAAAAACCGCGCCTAAAATTTTGATGTTTTTTATTGTTTTAGAGCTCATAAGAAAATTAACGATAATCACTTTTATCTATTCGGATTGCCCGAAACACCGTATCGCGAGCGCTCTTCACCATACCCAGAACAAGAATTTGATCGCCGATTTCAAGTTCGCTGACTTTGATCTTGCTCACCTGAAATAATACCTTGCCACCCTCTGTGTCCACGGTGCGCGGCACGGTAACTAATCTTATTTCCGTATCCGCGGTGATTTGCGCTTTGAGCTTTTTCTTGCTTTCTTCCGCGGATGACTCCTCAAAGGCAAGGAAATCCGACCCTATTTCTGTAATGGAGCCGCTATGCATAATAATGAATTCACTAGGCGCGCTCGGCACCTTTGGCTTCTCGCTAGCTTCTTCCCTGGGCGCTTCACCGGTGGAAGATGGCGAGGTATCGCTCGGAGCACTTTCTTCCTCGCTCCCCTCCGCAACACTACCCTCATAATTGGGCGGGCTTACCGGAATCTTTTGATGTTCCGGGAAATTGACCGACGCTGGACTGGTATCGCCCGAAGAAAAGGATGGGGCAATCTCTTCTGATTTTTGCGCAAAATAAATCTGGTAAACGCAAAATCCAGCAATAACTAATAAAAAAAGTGAAATTAGGAAAAGTTTATGAGAAGACATCAATCGGGAATTTCTAATTTTTAATTGCTCTAATTTCTAAATAATGACCAATACCTAAGGAGGTCGCGCGAAAGCGCGACACGAGTCAGTGTCAGACTTTCGTCCTTACAGGACCTTCGGTCTGACCTCCAAAGCGTGAAACGGTTAATTAGGTTAATTAGAAATTAGGTAAATTTGAAATTCACTTGCTTAGGCTCTGCTCGGAGAAAATTACATAGTCAAAATAACCCGATACTCCAGCTTCGGTGCTGCTATAAGTGGACTCAATCGCTTTTTTATAAGACGAAAAAGTGCCCACAGAATCAATCCTTACTTTATCCGTAATATCAACCCCATTATCAAAACAAATTTTAAAATCGGAAACAAAATCCTTCAACGGTTTAACGCGCACCAGGTTATTCGGTTTGTTCACAAGTTGCCGCACAATTTCTCCGCCCTCACTCTGCAACTCGGCATAATCAAAAGTATCCTTGAACACCGTCTGCGCTCCCTGACCAAACTCGTAAGTTCCCGCCCCCGCGGGTCCAAAGTCGCTAAAATTGTCTTCCCAGCCTACCCACGTCACCTCCACCTCCTCATTGGCATTGCCCAGCCTTTGCGACCAAGACAAATGCATTCTTGTGGGATTACCTAGATTATCAAAATCTAAGGCTTTATCCATATCTAAACTATCTTGGGTGTAATAATTGCTGCAATTAAAAGTATCATCCACGGTATAGCTATAATTGGCGCTCGTCAGTTCACGAAGGGGGGTATTGGGCATATCACTGGTATTCCCATTAACCATAATCTCATAAAGCGCTCTTTCCATACCGCTGTCCGCCGCGTAATAGGCAATGATGCCGCTACCCACATCCCTAGCCATCTTGATATTTCTTAAGGCGAGGGTGGCAATCACTAAACTAACCAAAGAGACAGTGCCCAGCACGAGAAGGGCATAAAGCAAGGCAACACCGGACCTAGATGTTTTTAAGAATACACGGTGATTCAATTTTAATCTTGCTAACCTCATTGTAAAATATTGTTCGATTGTTTCATTGTTGGAAATGAAAGTTGAATGCCAACAATCGAGTAATTGAACAATTGAACAATGAATTCTTTTATCTTTTATATATCCTCTGCGTGATTGTGGTCTGAACCCGAATAGAAGCCTGCTCTTCTGGTTTCGCTGTATTTTTGCTCTGGCTTAAACTCAAAACGATTGTTACCCGCGGCTGTTCATTCGGTCCTCCGAGAACAAAAGGGTCACTCACGGGCACAATCCAGAATTTCAAATCATCCACCTTCACTTTATCACTTAAAATATTCTCTGCCGCTGCCGTCCCTATCTGCATTTTTAATCTGTTGTCGCCGCCTTTAAAAAAGGTAATGCTCTCCTTATCTTGGCGCGCTAAAACCAAGGAAGAGGCGGGATTATTAATAGAACTGCTGTAATCAATACCATACCGCCTTACCGTTTGGGCGATTGTTTCCAGGGCATGAGATGCCTCGAACTGCACCTTTTGATCAATACTATTCTTGCGTTGAGCTTTTGTGATGGACAAAAAAATGCCGCAGATTGCCACTAGCGCCAAAGAAAATACCGCCATTGCCACTAACATTTCAATGACTGTAAACCCCGTTAGAGAACCCCGTTCTCTAATCCCGTTTAAAAATTTATTTCTAACGGGATGAACTTTCTCTAACGGGATAAACCCCCTGCCGCGTTTTTTTAACCAAACCGCGCGCGACGAAGATCCGCGTCTCTCTCTTGATTCCGCAAAAGCTTGATCATTGCGAACGAATTCTGTTTGCCTATCATTTGTTGATCCCATATATTGCTTCATTCCACAGTGGGATACCCCACGTGGTTTCCCATTTACTCTAAAGCTAAAAATCACGCCAATTATATAAATGCGCTTCTACTTTGACTATCTTATTTTTCCAGCTCACTTCGCCCACAATCACAACCGCATTGCCGCTTGTGTACTTACGGATTGCTCGGCTGTATTGCGTTGCTGTTCCTGCCGCGTGAGTATAAAACCCATTTGCGTCTAGGTAAAGCTGTTTGTTCGCCGCGGGAGAACATCCTGCTCCTCTGCACCCCAAATAACCAGTGTAATCCGCTACATAATAATCATTGGTGCTGTTGTTGCGGTTATTTTTCATAGGATTACTACCGCTAAAAAGATTATCGCCCGCGAGCCAATAGGAATCGCGGGAAGCGCGCACTAATTCTACACCCTCTTCAGCTAAATAGTAGGCAGTGGTTTTTTCCTTCATCTGGCGCATCGCCGTAGTGGAATATATAACCAAAGAGAGACTGCCAATAAGTCCAACCACGATGATAAAAATCGCGATCAGAGTCTCCAGAAGCGTCATCCCTTCTTCCCTTTTAAACCCATTCGCCATGGGCTTACGGGGTACAACGTGGCAATATGTGGGGCGTTGGGCAGGCGGGAATATCCCGCTGTAGCATCTATAAATAAATGTTAACGGGATGAAAAAGAATCGTTTTAAATGAATTTTCATAAAATTAACCCTCCTAGGACTTTCGCGTTTGACTCAAAAATGTCTTGCTAAATTTATTTCAGCATCTTCATCTTTCAGAGGAGATCCTGAACCAAGTTCAGGAAAACAATTACAATTAGGGTTCAGGTCGTTCAGATCTTCTGATTCAGAGAATCATCAGATTCGATGAACTCAAAGAGCTCGAAGAGGTGCTGAGAAAAGCCGAAGCATTAAAAACTGCTCTCTATTAACCCTGAACTAGCATATACAGAAACTGTGCCTGTCTGTCCTATGCTGTTTGCAAAAGTAATCGTTAAAAATCCACTCCCTTGTCCATTAATCCGCATCGTGCCGTGGGGGGATTTAAAAAGAATCGTGTCATTGGCACGATTCATCGTGACTTTAGAAGGCAGAGTAATAACCTCCAAAGCCTCGCCTGAATCGCTCTGACCGTTATCATTTTTGTCCGCGAAAAAAGTATAAACATTATTTGAAGTCAAATAAACTCCGCACCCGCCGGGGACACTGCCGTCTATTGTCTTGCCGCCAGCAACCATTGTCTGCGCCTGCCTTAAAACATTGGCCATATTTTGCACCGCAAAGCGCAGGTTAGTCTCCTCATTTCCTTTACGCATATTAGCCACCAAGATTGCGGCAATCAACCCAATAACAAAACTCACTATAAGCATCTCTACTATAGTGAAACCCCTTTGAGAAAAAACACTTTTTTTGCGTCGCAGTATGTATGGAATAATTTTTAATTTCTAATTTTTCTGACTTCGTCATCGCTTCGCGAGATCTTTATGACCAGATCTCGCATAGCGAGACAATTTTTATTAAATTTATAATGTTTGAATTTTTCAACTTCCTTGGTTTGTCTTCTCTCCAGAGTTCTTCAGAGCCTGAAGGCTCTTCAGAACCTGAACGGCCTGAACGACCTAAACCTAAGATATTCATCAAGACAGGCTTGTTTCAGAATCTAACCCTGAAGATGCTGAAATAAATTCAGCAAGACATTATTAAAACGAATGTTTGAAAATTGATTTATTGCCACCCTTTTCCAGTGGTCACCCATGAGGGTAAAAAATTTAATAGAAATTAGAAATTGAAAATTGTTCCAACCTTCTTGGCGGCGGTCGGGTTCTTACTTTTGTGAAATGGTTTCATTCTTTATCCCGGACCCGTCTCGCCCCCGCTTTTGTATCCCTCATACGGAATGAAGGGGTTATCCCGCCCTACTGGCCCCACCTCTATAGGCACCTCGCCAAATATAACCAACTGGGAAAAACGCGGATCAGTAAGTAAATCGGTTTTGAGCTTAGAAGAGGGAACATTTTGTGAGGGAGTGGTAATGCTAGGGGCAGTCACAATCGCCCCAGGCACTACCGGGATAATATCAGGCACTGCTCCTAGTTCTGGCACAGGCTCTGAAGATTTTCTGCCAAAAAAACTAGTGTAAACTAGATAACCGGTCACTAAAATCGCTACTAAGAAAATACCTATAAGTATTGTTTGCTTGCGTTTGGCTTTGTCCATAGTAATAAAATCAAAAATTTAAAAATCAAAGTGTAAAATGATCATCGCTTCACGAGATCTCGTCTGAAGATCTGGCGTAGCCATGACAGGCGAGACAATGCAAAATTTTAAAAATCATTTCATTTTAACATTTTAAACTGCCTGCCCGCTCACAAGCTTCGCTTCAGGCGAGGCGGGCGGGTCATTTTGATTTTTAATTTTTACATTTTGCATTATTTTAAGTAGTATGTCCTTAACTCTATTTTAAAACTTAAAACCCTATCTTCAAATTTCACTCCACCTGTCTCGCCTTCACCGCTCTTATTGGATTGAGAATCGCTCTCTTTGGTGTCAAAATCCACGGAAACTACATCCAAAAAGCGTAAGTTTTTTTGCACATCTTCTAAATATCGCATAAAAACATCATACCGTCCGGTTAAAGAAAGGGAAACTTTTAAAGTCGCGTAACCTTCGCTTGGAGCTGGAGAGACGAGAGGAACCATCGCGGGAGGATTAGAGGCAGCATTATTATCTTGAGATTTCTTTTGCCCTAAATCCGCCGCATCCGCCGCTGGAGACTCTATAGGATTCTTACTCTCCTTCTTAGTTTCTTCGCTATAACTTACCTCTTCCATTAGGATTCCATTTTTTACGGATAGAGCTTCCAGTTGAACCAAAAGATTAGGTATGTCCTTTTCCGAAGGCAAGGCTAAACTTAAAGTGCGCAACTGCTCTTTGACGCCCTCATAATTTTTGACTAACTTTTTTGTGTCTTCTAGAGCCTTCCGGTTGTTCGCAAGACTCATTTCTTCTCCTTTGATCTGTGTCCCTATATTCCTCCAAGCATCATACTGCGGCTTCAAGAAATAAAAACCCGTCCCTATCGCTCCCAAAATGACTATTATAATAATCAGATTTAAATTTTTGTAAATTGTCTGGATGTTGAATTGCATAATGTCAAAACTTTTTAATTTTTATTTTTCACCCTAAGGTCGTTCGACTCCGAGAGTCTCAGGCTCGAGGAGACTCAGTCCCGAGGGATTCGATGAACTCGAAGAGCTGATCCCTGCACTCGCGACAGGCCCTGTAGTGAGATTCTCTACTACGGGGCAGGCCTATCTGCCCCGATAGTCAGGCGCCCTAGAAGCGCGAAAATTTTGAATTTATTTTTGCCACGCCTCTTCCTTAAAGGTTAAATCAGCCTGGAAAGAAATCACGGCTTGATCTTCAGTAACATCCAAGCTAGCGGACGCGACCTCCAATTTTTCTATAGCTTGTTGCTGCTCCCAGGCCTTAAGTTGGCGGGCTAAAGATTGATAATTTCGCGTATAGGCGGGGAGGCTAACCTTACGGCTGTCAATATCACCCTTGAAACTCGTATAAAAAACATCAGGGATAGTAACATGACCTAAGGTTTGGAAAAACGCGACCCAATACATCCGACGGTTCAAAAGCCGATCCAAACTATCCAACTGTTTCTGAACGATAAGCGCTTGGGTGAGCTGTGCTTTCGAATTTTGGATTTCTTGATTCACCCCCTCAATCTGGCTCTTAAGATCGCTCAGTTTGATGTTCTCTCTCTTCTGTAAAAAAGAAAAACCAAAATATGCCCCTCCTCCCAAAAGTATGATCAAGACTAATACAAAAATACTGACGTTGCGCAACTTCTTCTTGCGTTTTTCCCCTTCATCTTCAGGAATTAAATCAATTTTGAGCATAAAATTTTAATATTTTATTTTGATTTCATTGAAAACTAATTATGATGTGATATAATTATCCTCCTTAATTTGATAATTTTAAATTATTTATTCCACTTTCTTCCCGCATCTCAAGCACTTCAAAAATCCAGTAACCCATTTTCCTTCCCTGCCCGTGTCCTGCACCACATCTAAAACTAAGGAGCCGCCGCAACTTCCGCAAGAAAGTTTGGGGTCCGCCCCTAAAGCTTTTGCCAAACGCACCGTATCGCCACGGTATTGATCCAACCTTAAATTAAAATGCCCTCCTAATTTCTCACCTCCCGAAGATGCTACGGACTTCGGTCTTCCCAGATGCCCTCTCACTTTTTCCACGACATCATCGGGCGAAAAGGTCGCTTGAATCAAAAAATCATCCGCCCCCAAAGATAAGGCTTTGTCAATATCCTCTTGACGACCTAAATGCGAAAAAACTAAAACCGGAGTATCCTTCATCTGGGCGTCTTTTTTTAAAGTATTAATCACTTCAAAACCATCCACGCGCGGCATCATAATCCCCGTAATGACTAGATCCGGCTTTTTATCAAAAGCGACATTTAAACCCTCTAATCCATCTTTTGCTTCCAAAACATCAAAACCTTCTTGCTTAAACTTTTTAGCATAAATTTCCCTTAAATCTCCCGCGTCGTCAATAAGTAAAACACTAGATCTTTTGCTTTGATTTTGGTCTTTT
The DNA here is from genome assembly GCA_041644975.1 of Candidatus Doudnaibacteriota bacterium. Lineage (GTDB taxonomy): Bacteria > Patescibacteriota > JAQUNI01 > JAQUNI01 > JAQUNI01 > JAQUNI01. The sequence continues at coordinate 12,597 of JBAZQX010000014.1, forward strand.
TGATTCATAAAATTTGTAAACCCCGTTAGAGAACAAAGTTCTCCAAAGGTTCTCTCCCTGACCCATTTAGATGTTTACTATTCTTGTGGGGGTCAGCTTTAAGTGATAATGATCACCGATGAAAACTGCCTACCGTCAGGCAGGTCGGTGGCTTGCTCTAACGGGGTAAATTCCAAATTAAGTAATTAAATTCAAATACCATTTCAAGATCCTCTCCCCCTCCAGCATAGTAACGATAGCTGCGACGGTTAGAAAAGTGCCAAAAGGCACCGTGCTCTTTAAAGTCTTCTTCTGGAGAGCTATCAGCAACAAACCAATCATACTACCCAGGATAAAGGCGATAAACAATGCCACTAAGACTTGAGACCAGCCCAAAATGAAGCCTAAGAGAAATCCAAGTTTAACATCCCCTCCCCCCATCCACTTGCCTTTTGATACTAAAACAATTATAGCAAAAAATCCTCCTGCTATCAAACTGCCTAAAAGCGCTGCCGGGAAACTGGGCTTCCCCAAGAAGATAGTTGCCAGAATTGCCAATGTCGCGCCCAACAAGATTATTTTATCAAGAATTAAATAATACTTCAAATCGTACACAAAAATCACAATGAAAATACTAACAAAAAATAAATTAAAGAACAGCAAAGGATTTATACTTCCGACTTTTATATAGAAAAGGGTAAATAAAACGCCACAAGCCAGCTCAACCAAAGGATACTGCCAACTTACTCTTTTGCGGCAGTAACGGCACTTGCCACCCAGGATAATAAAACTCGCTACCGGAATCAAATCATACCAAGCTAAACGGTGTTTGCAGGAGGGACAAAAGGAGGGAGGGTGAAGAATAGATTTCTTAATTTTCGTCCTATAGATCACTACATTTAGAAAACTACCAACACATAAACCAAAAAGGGAAATAAATAATATCAGAAACATTAATTTTTATTTTTTGATTTTTAATTTTTAACTAATTTTTATTTGCTTAATTTTTATTGCCATTAAAAATAAAACAATAATTCAATAATTCAATAAAAATTAGCTAAAAATTACCTGCCCGCCATCGCTTCGCTTCAGGCGAGGCGGGCGGGAGAAATAAAAATTAAAAATTCCACTATGCTATTAATATTTTCTAAAAACAGAAAGGGTCTGGATTCTAAAATGAATTTAAAATCCACGCCCTTAGCGGGGTAGTGAAGTCCTAGCCAAGATCCTGTTTTGCGCACATCTAGGATTTGCAAACTACCCCACTATTACCTAATTTAAGGCTTGCACCAACCGCCGGTAGGATTATTATTCTCCAAAGTCGTGCAAATCGTGTAAGAGCTAAGCGGGGTGCCAGTAGGAGTGTAAGTGTATCCCGCTCCTTCCGCCGCGCAGGCATTTTGAGGATCGCAAGGCACTTTCGCGGTGGGGAAATATTTATCAAGCCCCGCATCTGTCAACGCCGCAGGGTACTGGGGGGTAGTCTGATCATCATAATACATCTCTAAAGCAAGACTAATATTGGTAACATCGCTCTTCCTCTGGGCATCGCGAGCTTTACTCCGTGCCGAGTTTAAAGAAACCATCACAACTGCCGCCAAAATACCGATAATCGCGATCACAACCAGCAACTCAACCAAGGTAAAACCTCTTTTATTAAAAATTTTACGCATTAAAGTCACCTCCTTTCTTTGATATTGATTTTGAAATAAATCATTGATTTATTTTTGTTTAAATTTGCCTCCGCATCAGAAAGCCACGAGCTTAAAGCCCTGTAAGCGCGGAGACTGAACTTTTTCAACACTCTGTATTCCTCTTTTTTGTTCCTTAATCCACTCTTTCGAAGCGGATAATCTATTTCTCGTCGGTCCATTTAAGACAGATTGCGGCACCCTACGGTTTGCTAAAATAGGTTGTATCATCATCCAACTGAGCGTGTAAACAATAATTACTGCAGGGTGGAGCGGCGCAGGCGGTACCGCAAGCGTTACAGGAACCATTAGCGGCTTTAGTCACAACAGCGCCGCAACCTATATAAGTGTAGGTATGACTACCGGGGTCAGCCGGAAACTTCGGTAAATAGGTAGAGAGGGTCGTAGCCAAAACAGCCATGGTTGATGTGATCGGATAGCTCGGGGTCGTTTGGGAATCATAATACATTTCCAGCGCCAAACTAATATTAGTAATATCACTCTTTCTTTGAGCGTCGCGGGCTTTAGCGCGCGCTGAATTTAGGGAAACCATCACAATCGCCGCTAAAAGTCCGATAATCGCGATCACAACCAGCAACTCAACCAAGGTAAAACCTCTTTTGTTAAAAATTTTACGCATTGAAGTCACCTCCTTTCTAATCTAATATATATATAATTGATTTGAAGTGGAATAATAATTCGCTTTAGTCGCAAAATCTGTTGATAATTATCTGCGGGATGAAGTCCTATAGAGCCATAATGCCTGCCTCACGGTAGGCGAGGCAAACCACTGGTTATTTTTAATAACTTACCCGCCTCCTTCGGGAACTATAAAGCCAACTAAAGTCTACAACGAGGGAGTTTGTTCTCCCGATCAGAAACAAAATCTTCCAAAAAACTACATATTCCTCTTTTTATTCCTTAATTAAATATTCGTTTCTATTCCTTAAGAAGTCGCAATCCTAAGACAGCTTGTGACGCCCTACGGTTTGCCGAAATAGGTTGTGTCATTATCCAATATAGCATGCATGCAATAATTACTGCAGGGTGGAGCGGCGCAGGCAGTGCCGCAAGCGTTACAGGAACCATTAGCGGCTTTAGTTACAATAGCGTTGCAACCTATGTAAGTGTAGGTATGACCACCGGGGTCAGCCGGAATTCGCGGCATATAGGTCGGAGCTAAAACAGCCAAACCCTGCGCTGTAGTCGGATAGCTAGGGGTCGTTTGGGAATCATAATACATCTCCAATGCCAAACTAAAGTTAGTAAGATCACTCTTTCTTTGAGCATCGCGGGCTTTAGCGCGCGCTGGATTCAAAGAAACCATCACAACTGACGCCAAAATACCGATAATCGCGATCACAACCAGCAACTCCACCAAGGTAAACCCTCTGGACCTGAAGATTTTGCGCATTTATTTTATACACCTCCTTTCCAATATAATTTTAGATTCTTAATAATTCTTATTTTAGAATGTCAAAACTCAAAATTTCTGCCTCTTATTTATTATTTCTTATTTCGTATTTTTTATTCGTTTTTTATAATTCGCTAGTAGAGGAATAAATGAAAGTTTACTTTCATTTAGACCGAACAAGAATTTCAAGCTTTGCTTATTTTTTGTTTCTTGCCTTTTAATCGGACCTATCCATGATGAACTCAACCACTCTGGACTGAAAGTCCAGAGGTTAGAAGAACAGACTAAAGTCTTAAAAGGTTAAGGTGTGATTTGAAAGAGGTCGTCGTCTCGGAGCTTACCTTGATCTTCAATATACTGAATGATCATTTCATCGGTAACATTGCCGGAGGTAATACAGAAGAAACCGATGCCCCAAAGGTGTCTGCCCCAATATTGTCTCCTTAAATCGGGAAATTCTTGCTGAAGAATTCTAGATGTTCTACCTTTCAAATTTTGGATAATCTTACTAACAGCATAATGGGGAGGGATGGAGACGAAGAGATGAACATGATCTGGTGAAAGATGACCGCGGATGATCTCTACACCGAATTTTTCACAAATCTGCCTAATTATATCTCTGGCTCTCTGTCCTACCGCATCTTTGAGAATCTTTTTCCTATATTTAGTAATCCAAATTAGGTGATACTTGTTGTCAAACTTTGTATGGGAAGTAATTCTGGAGTATTGCATATTTTAACTCCAGTATACTGAAGTTATGGACTAAAAGTCCAGAGTTTTAAACTCAAAGGGAGACAATAAAAAATTGTTTATCTTTATGGCCCTATGGCCCTGCAGTGTGCTGACCTTTGCTGCCAGCAGTGGAATCTGTCTCTAAAGTGTACCGAAATTGATACTTCTTTGTGGCTGACGCGTAACAATATTCATAAATCTGCGCTGGATATAAAGGATCATGCGGCGCGTCTCCGGCTGAAAAAAGTTTTTGTCCGATAAGAGCGGTAGATAAGGCATCGCTCGCGCCATTCATAGTAATCCACGTATTGTTATCGCAATCACCCGCCACGACATAAGTACCGACACTATTACTATAAAACTCTAATCCGGTTTTAATATTTTTCACATCAGCGATCCTTTGCGCGTCCCGCGACTTCGCCTTTGTATTAGTCAAGCTTACCACCACTATCGCCGCCAATAAGCCAATAATGGCGATTACAACGAGCAACTCAACTAAGGTAAATCCCCGCACCAAAAATTTTGGTGTGGGGGTAATCCCATTATTATTTTGTAATCTCTTATTTTGCATTTTTATTTTACCCGCCCGCAACGCCTCGCAAGCTCGGCTTGCATGGCGGGCGCGGCCTGCTCGCCTCGCTAACGCTTCGGCGTAGCGGGCCCGCTTCCCGCGCTTCGCCTTGCAGAGCGAGGCGGACGGGCGTTTTGCGTTATACGATTTCCGCTTTCAGCAGGATGAAGTTAGCTTCCAGCGTGACAAAGTCCGCTTTTATACCGCATTGGCCATACCATAAATCGGCAGTAGAATCGCCGAGACCATCACCGCTACTCCGAGACCCAAGATGACCATAATCGCTGGCTCAATAAGTGAAACAAGACCCTTCACCGCCTCATTCACTTCCCGATCATAAAATTCTGAAAGTTTCTTTAAAACATCCACTAACCTTCCGGTGCGTTCCCCGACCCGCGCCATTTGGGAAACAATGGGGGGGAAAACCGGTTCGCGTTTAAAGATGCGCGCCAAAGACTCCCCGCTCTCAATCCCCTGCCGCACGCGCAAACAAGCGTCAGAGTAAATCCAATTATCCATCACTCCGCTCACAATCTTCAAGGCCTCGCCAATGGGCACACCCCCCGCAAGAAGCGTGGACAAATTGCGGGTAAACCTCACTAGATAAATACGGCTAAAGAGCATACTCACCACAGGAATTTTGATCTTTAAAAAGTCAACGATACGCTGACCGGAGGGATAGCGCAATAAAATACGGCCGCCCACAACAAGCCCCAACAATCCCCCCAAGAAAGCCCACCAGTAACCCTTCAACGCTTTGCTTGTCCCAACCAAAATCCTCGTCGTGAACGGCAGCGCCTGCCCCCCTTCTTCTAAAACGCTCGTAAGTTGAGGAATGACAAAAATCATCATTAAAATCCCCACTGCCACCATACCGACGACAATAAAGGCGGGATAAATCATCGCCCCTTTCACCTTGCTCATCAAATCATAATCTTTCTCAGTTTGATCAGCAAGATAAAGCAGTGTTTGGTCTAAATTGCCGCTCGTTTCTCCAGCGCGAATCATTCCAATATAAAACTCAGAAAAAATATGCGGATATTGAGCAAGCGCCGCGGAGAGAGAAGACCCCCCTTCCACTTCTTGGATAATATGATCAATCATATCCTTCAACTTAACCTTCTTAGTCTGGCCGCTTAAGATCTTTAAGGCTTGAAGCACAGGCAAAGTCGCTTCAATCATAGTGGCGAACTGCCGGAAAAACATTAGTTTATCCTTGGCCGTGATGCGGTTGAAAAAATTAAGGGAAATACCCAAGAGAGGAGGCTTCTCCCGAGCCTCTAAAGAAATAACGGTCAAACCTTGTTCATGCAAGGTGTTTTCAGCAAGGGTTTTATTAGAGGCTTCCACAATCCCTTCTTGAATCTCTCCTTTACTATTACTCGCTTTGTAAGAAAATGCAGGCACGGAAATAAAATTAAAAATGAAAAATGAAAAATGAAAAATTACAGTTTCTGACTGCCATCAGGCAAGTTAAAATGCAAAAAAAGTTAATTTTAAAATTTTGAATTTTGCATTGTCTCGCTTCGCGAGATCTCGCAAAGCGATGATGGTTTTTCATTTTTAGTTTTACATTTTTAGTTTCATGCTCAACCGCTCTGGACTAAAAGTACAAAGGTCAGAACTTAGAAGGAAGACATTAAAAAATAAGAATCTCATTTGAGCAGAGAGCGAAAGTTTCTGGGATCTTGAGAGTACATTAAAGCATGAGCTATATCAACCACTCCCTCCTTAACCAAACGGGCAAGGGATTTATCTAGAGGAACCATCCCTTCCTCGGCTCCGGTCTGCAAAACACTTTCAATCTGGTGAGTTTTTTGTTCGCGAATAAGATTGCGGATCGCCGCGTTAACCATCATAATTTCACAAGCCACGGCCAAGCCCCCGCCGATGCGGGGCAACAGTCTTTGGGAGACAATTCCGCCCAGAACATTAGCCAATTGAAAACGCACTTGATTTTGTTGATGCGAAGGGAAAACATCAATAATCCGATCAATCGTCTGGGGAGCATTATTGGTGTGGACCGTGGAAAAAACTAAATGTCCTGTCTCGGCTACAGTCACCGCCGTCGCAATCGTATCCAAGTCCCGCATTTCCCCCACCATCACCACATTCGGATCTTCTCGGAGCGCCGCGCGCAATGCTTCGGGAAAAGAATTGGTATCCTGATACAACTCTCTTTGATCAATGAGACTCTTATCTTGGGTAAAAAGATATTCAATAGGATCTTCAACAGTGATAATATGTTCGGCGCGCTTATGATTAATTAAATCCAAAAGGGCGGCTAGGCTGGTTGATTTACCATGCCCGGAAGGGCCGACGAGAAGAATGAGACCTTGAATTAAATCTGTTAACCCCTCTAAAATCGGAGGGAGACCTAATTCGCCAATCGTTCTGATCTTCATAGGAACAAGGCGAAGGGCAGCGCTCAAAAAACCGCGTTGATAAAAAACATTAATCCGGAAGCGCGCTTTCTCTTGAAATTCGTAGGACAAATCTACCGATTTTTCATTCGTTAAACGTTCTTTTTGCTTTTCACTCAATAAACCTAAACAAATTTTTTCCGTGTCACTCGGATCAAGCATCCTTTCCTCTTTCATGGTGATTAATTCACCATCAATCCTCAATGTAGGGTAGCGACCCACTGAAAGATGAAGGTCCGAAGCATTCCTCTGGGCGGTGGCGAGGAGGAGTCGCTTAATCGTTAATTGTACATTATCATAAAAAGCCATAAAGATAAACTAAAATGCAAATATCAAAAATTAAAATAATAATATAAAATGCTAAAAAAATAGTAATCTACCCTTGAGAATCTCATTTAAAATTATTCTAATTAACCTAATTATTCTAATTATTCTAAACAAATCCCAATACCCAATGACCAATGTCTAAAAAAATTAATTAATTTTGGTTATTAGGATTTGGTCATTGGTCATTTCTTAGGTTAATTAGGTCAATTAGAATAATTAGAATAATTCTTATTTATGTTATTTAACAGATATAAATGAGTAATTATCGGCAGACTGTTTAACGCGAGGTGGGCTGGGTTATTTGCATTTTACATCAGATATTCGTTGCCTTAAGCACTTCTTCTAAAGTTGTCTCGCCGCGCAGAACCTTCAGAATCCCATCCTGTCTCATATTAATAAGCTCTTTCTTAACCATAACTTCTTCAATTTGATTTTCGGAAGGTTTGGAAAGAATTAATTCCTGCAAGTCAGGTGTTAAAGGAATGGTTTCAAAAATGCCAATTCTCCCCTTGTAGCCTTCGTTATTACAGTGCTTACAACCCTTACCATTGTAAATAATAACTTTGTCTTTGTTCGGATTGAGTCCTTCTTTTTCAAAATCCGGAATCATTTCCCACTCTTTAAGGATAATCTTGCGAATTTCCTCACTAGCTTCCACCTTCTCCACGCACTCCCTACAAAGCTTCCGCACAAGCCTTTGGGCGATCAAAACATTTGTCGCCGCGCTGATTAAAAAGGGTTGGATGCCCATGTCAATCAGGCGAGGCACGGCGCCCACCGCGCTGTTAGTGTGCAAAGTGGAAAGAACGACATGCCCCGTTAGGGAAGCATGAATGGCCATTTCCGCGGTTTCCTGATCGCGAATCTCGCCGACCATAATAATGTCCGGGTCCTGACGCAAAATAGAACGCAAGCCCGAGGCAAAAGTCAATCCCACTTCCGGGTGAACCTGGGCTTGAGCAATACCTGGGATAAAATATTCCACGGGATCCTCCAAGGTCACAATATTCACATCTTCTTGATTTAAAATCCCTAAAATTGAATAAAGCGTGGTGGACTTGCCGCTCCCCGTGGGACCCGTCACTAATAATAAACCATGCGCTTTAATTATTTCTGCTTTAATATGTTGCAATCTTAAACCGCTCAAACCTAATTCCTCCAAAGAAAACATTCTTGCCCCAGTTTCCAGAATTCTCATTACGACCTTCTCCCCGCTCATCGTGGGCAGCGTGGAAATCCGGAAATCTACCGGATGACCACCAAATTCCAAACGAATGCGACCATCTTGAGGAATCCGCGTTTCGTCAATCTTCAGATTGGCAAGCACCTTCACCCGGGAAACAATACCCTCGCGAATTTTAATAGGTAAGGAAAGGGTGGTCCGCATCACACCATCAATCCGATAACGCACCCTCACCATTTTATCTTCAGGTTCAATATGAATATCCGAAGCCCTCGCTTCCACCGCGTGCTTGATAATCCCTTGCAAGATTTTGGAAATTGGAGCCGCTTCCACTAATTTAACAATCTCTTTCTCTCTATCTTCTAAAACCTTCTTCTCTTCGTGCTTTTTCTCCACCACCTCTTCTAAGGCTTTCGTCACTTCCTCCTTGAGACTCTGCTCATACTGCCGAAGGACAAAATCCAAGCTCGCCTTATTGGTAATATAGATGGCTGTAGAAAAACCCTGTCTCCCCGTCGCAAACTCTAAAGCTTCCAGAGCTTTAAAATCCGCGGGATCAGCCATCGCTACTTTCACGACATTATCCTCCCCGCGCTCAAAGGCAACCATACGGTAAGAGACAGCGACTTCTTGAGGAATCAATTTCAGGATATGCGGCGGAATAGGACGCGTTTCCAAATCTACAAACTCCACGCCTAAAAATTCACCTACTACTTGGACTAAGGATTTCTCCGGCACGAGATCTAAATCACGGATTAGCTGTTCTAAAGGAAGGTCGGTTTTCTGGGCTTCCTTTTCAATCAGCTTCCGCTTTTCCTCATCAATCAGTTGCTTCTCTTCTAGAACATCTAATAAACTTTTTTTCTCCCACTTTCTACCCCGCATTTTCTGCAAAACAGCTTTAGTGGAATTCTCTGATGATTTTACTTCCTTCATAAATTACTTCTTACACTTTAGGGTAATAATTCCCGCAGGGCTAAGCCGACCGCCACATCAAATGTGGGACCCAGTTCATCCAGAACCTTTTTGAGCTCTTGGGGAATAATAATTTTGCTCCAAGGATCGGCCACGACAATCTTATTGTCTAAAAAGAGAGATAAATAGCTCGTGAACTCGGGTAATTTCGCGCTCCCGCCGGAAAGGATAATTTGCGACACTTGGCTGCCGCCGCGGTTATAGAATAAATTCAAACAATGACGAATCTTTTCCACAATCACATCAATCACAGGCTTGATGGCACGCGGAATTTCCCCTCCCATCTTCTCGCGGGATACACCGAAATCTTTTTTAAATTGCTCGGCGCGTTCAAAACTTACCTGAAGACTATGGGCAATGACGCGGGTGAGAGCATTTCCACCCATATCTACGCTCAAATTTAACTTGGGGAAACCATCTTCAATGATACAAATTTCCGTCGCCGTGGCTCCAATATCCACAATCATAGCCCCTTCTTTTTGCGCGTCTACCAAAACGCGCGCCAAAGCCATTGCTTCAGGTTCCAGACCCACTAGCTCCAGATTAGCCTTCTTGAAAATATCTCTATATCTTTTCACAATATTCTTGGGCACAGCGGTTAAAAAAACCTCTATCCCTCCTTGAGATTTTAAGGCTTCAGCCTTCTGATTTTTTTGGGGAGATTTGGGTGTAATAACCTCCCAATCTAAAATAATCTCCTCAATAGGAAAAGGAATGTAGCGCTTGGATTCCCACTTGACCGCGGAAGCCAGTTCTTCTTCTTCCATCCTCGGTAGATTTAAAATCGTCGTAAAAACCGAGAACCCCGGCAAAGAAGCGATCGCGCGCGAACCCTTCGCTCCACTTTCCCTAACAATTCTTTGAAGGCTTTTGCAGATTTTTTCTCGTACCGCGGGTGAATCGCTTCTAATCACATCGTCGGCTAAATCAATCGCGCCATAGGTAGATAAATTCACTCCCCCTTTCCATCTATTCAACTCCACAATTTTTAAATTAGAAGTGCCAATATCTACGCCCAAATAACAATTTTTGGATTTAATACCAAAAAATCCCATTGTATTGATGCCAAAAAATTTAATATTTGATCTTTATTTTTTGAAACCCATAAAACTAACTCTTTTTATTCTAACACAAAAAAGGATATCCGCCAAACAGATTGTGTATAAATCGCTAAGGAGAGAAAAACTAAAAAACGCAATCGCCGAACAATTTCCAGTTTTAAAAAGTCACGAAAAAAATTATGTCTTGACCTTCACCTTTAGTCTTCACCTTTAGCTAAAGGTGAAGACCTTAACTAAAGGTGAAGGTCTTGCTGAAAGTCCTAATTTATTATACAATAAACTCGCTAAAATTAAAACATATGACCTTTTACAAAATAACATTTTCTGCCCACGCACCAGCCCCCTACCTTTTAAAAAAGGGTGCGGGACGGTGCGGGGTTTCACTGTAATTGCCAGATTTCGGCTGTAAATGTTTCAGGGCTCGTCGCCGTATTTTAGAGTGAAATACGGCTTCCTTGCCCTTTCATAGCTACGCTAGACTTCAGTCCTAAGGAATTCAGTCCGAAGGATCTTCAGACAACATTTTCGCTCGGAATCTGCCAATTTCGTAATGAAAAATTATTTCACAAAAGGTTTTATGATTAACAATAAATTTACCGCCCAATTTAAACAAACATTAAAGACTGCTTCTTCTTTAGCGCGCCAGGAAAATAAAGACCACATCACGACGGCCCACCTCTTATCCGCTTTAATCCACCAAAAAGGCAGTTTGGCTTGGAAAATTTTGCATTATAAAAAAACTCCGATTCAAACACCAAACAAAAAAGATGACGCGCTGAATATCCCCGGAAAAAAGGAGGAAAAAAATAGAGAGAAACAATTTAGGCTGGACCATTTCCGCTTCTCCCTAACCGCCAAAGAGGCTATCGCCAAGGCAGTCGCCCTCGCCTATGAAGGTCAACATTGTTTTGTGGGCACGGAACACCTCCTTTCCGCCTTGGTAAAAATGAAAAGGGGGCGCGCTTATCTTCTCTTGCGAAAAAATAAGTTTAATCTGGATGACTTAGAAAAACATTTGGAGCTGCTCCTTGAAAATGCCACGAAATTTTCCCAAATCATCCAACCGTTTGCGAGGAACAAAGGGAAAAAATATAAAAAAGATTCAGATAACTTTCTACACTGCTTTGGCACGGACTTAAATCAAAAAGCTATTGCCGGCGACATTGATCCGGTTATTGGCCGAGAAAAAGAAATTGAAAGAATCATCAATATCTTAGGCCGCCGCAAGAAGAATAATCCCGTTTTAATCGGCGAAGCGGGCGTCGGGAAAACCGCGATCGCAGAGGGCTTAGCCTCCAGAATCGTCCATGATAGCGTGCCTCCTTTTTTAAAGAATAAAAGGATTCTGCTTTTAGATCTGACGGCTCTCGTCGCGGGCACAATGTTTCGCGGGGAATTTGAATCGCGCCTCAAAAAGATTCTCAATCAAATTGAAGCAGATCCCAACATCATTCTCTTTATTGACGAATTGCATACTGTGATTGGGGCGGGTGGAGCCTCGGGAGGATTGGATATGGCCAATATTCTGAAACCGGCCCTTGCTCGCGGATTACTGCGCTGTATCGGCGCGACCACGCTTACTGAATACCAAAAACATATTGAAAAGGACCCCGCCCTTGAGCGCAGATTTCAACCTGTAATAATCAAAGAATCCTCTCCCGAAGAAACCATTGAAGTATTGGAGGGCGTAAGGGAAAACTATGAAAAATATCACCAAATTCACATCACCCCTCCAGCCATTCGCGCGGCGGCTTATTTAGCGCACCGCTACATTACAGACCGCGCTCTTCCTGACAAAGCGATCGATTTAATTGATGAGGCAGCTTCCCGAGAAAAAATGAAAGTGAAATTGCCCAAAGTAATTCTGAACTTAGAGAAATATGAGCGAGAACTCCAAAAAATTCAGGAAGCAAAGCAAGAAGCAGTCAGGGCGGAAAATTACCGCGAAGCAAGCATCTTAAAAAAAGCAGAGGTCAAACTCCAGAAAGAAATTAAGAGAGTCAAGCAAAAAATTGAAAAGCTACCGCAACTTTTTCGGGGTCAAATCACGGATCAGGAAATTAAATTGATCGTGAGTGGAATGACGGGAATTCCCTTGGAATCCCTCACCCTCTCTGAAAAAACAAAACTTCTCAATCTTGAGAAAGCATTAAACGCGAAAGTCATCGGACAAGAAGAGGCTATAAAAAATATCTGCCAGTGTATTCGGAGGATGAAAGCGGGGCTGGCTAACCCGAGCCGCCCTTTGGGTTCTTTTATTTTCCTGGGACCTTCAGGAGTGGGTAAAACCTATCTGGCTCAAATTCTAGCCCAGGAGATTTTCGGGGACATCCAAAATTTAGTCCGCATTGATATGTCCGAATTTCATGAATCATTTAATGTTTCGCGCTTGATTGGCGCCCCAGCGGGTTATATTGGCTACGAGGAAGGAGGACATCTCACGGAAAAAATCCGCCGTCAGCCTTATTCCGTGGTTCTGTTTGATGAAATAGAGAAAGCCCATCCTGACGCTTTAAACCTTCTCCTCCAAATTCTGGAAGACGGTCAATTAAGCGACGCCCAAGGGCGCGTGATTAATTTTAAAAATACCATTGTGGTGATGACTTCCAATATTGGCGCGGCGAAATTGTCCCAAACGCAAAAATGGGGTTTTCAGATAACGACGCAAAATAAAAAAACCAAAAATTTAGAAGAAGAATGGACGTTAAAATATGAAGATCTCAAAAAAGAAATTTTAAAAGAGATTGAAGATAAATTTAAACCCGAGTTCTTAAATCGCATTGACAAAGTGATTGTTTTCAAATCTTTAGATCTTGCCGAACTCGCCAAAATTGCCGCGCTCCAAATTCAGGAGCTGCAGAAAAGAGTGGAGGACCAAAAAATCTCCTTAAATTTACAGCCCCAAGCGGCTCACTTTTTAGCCGAAAAATCATTTAATCCGGCGCGCGGCGCGCGACCTTTGCGCCGCTTAATTTCAGACCTCGTGGAAGATCCCCTCTCGGCATTAATCCTCGCTGAAAAAATTAAAGCGGGTCAAAAAGTACATGTCAAACTAGAAAAAGGAGAGGTGGCTTTAAGGATTAACGGGAAGGAATCAGGTCCCACCTATACCAAGGCTTCCACCTTCGCTGAAGCTTCGGCGGACAGGTCGGCAGGCAAGCAGGAATTATGAACGAGGAATCAGAAGTTAAAAATTGGCTGTCTAAAATTGGAAAATTTCTAGCCGATTTGATTTTTCCCGTGCAATGTTTGGGTTGTCACCGCGCCGGAAAATGGCTTTGTGAACGTTGTTATTATCAAATTAAGTCTCACTACTCCCCCTTTCCTCCTCATTTAAAAAAATCCCCGTTCAATAGATTGATTGCGCCATTTTCTTATCGCGACCCCCTCGTCAAAAAACTCATCAAGGTTTATAAATATCATTTCGTGCAGGATATCAGCGAAATTTTAAGCCGACTCTTAATTGAATACTTAAAACCGCTCTTCAGAAACATTGAACCACAAAATTTTATTTTAATCCCCGTCCCTTTGCACAAAAGACGCTTGCGCTTCCGCGGTTTCAATCAAGCCGAACTTTTAGCCGAACATATAGCGCGGGAATTTAATCTGCCATTTGCCAAAGATATTTTAATCCGCCGCAGAAATACTACCCCGCAAGCGCAGCTTAAAGAAAAAGAACGGCGGCAAAATATCCACGAGGCTTTTACCGCTGTCCGCGATCCCTCTTTAAAAAATAAAATTATTATTCTGCTTGATGACGTGCTGACGAGCGGCGCGACTTTAGAAGAATGCGCCCGCGTCTTGCGTCGGACCTGCCGCCCAAAGGCAATTTGGGGGTTAGCCGTGGCGAGAGGATAAGGCAGGAAGCAGGAATCATGAATCAGGAATAAGGAAGCGTGGCAGAGTGGTTTAATGCACCGGTCTTGAAAACCGGAGTGCCCGCAAGGGTACCGGAGGTTCGAATCCTCCCGCTTCCGCCAATTTTCAAAATTAGCTGACTTATCTTTGAATACTATTGTTAATGTTGAAGCTGGTAATAATCCAAACCCCACAATTGGAACAATAGAAAAAATCGCCAAAGCGTTAGGTGTTAAGGTGGACGATTTAATCAAATAAAAATATGAGCCAAGTAGCAACATTATTTTCAAAAACTAAAATTGACTATTCGTGGTCTTTTTCTGACAAAACCAGAAAAGATACTGCTTATATTACTCACGGATACCACCGCTACCCTGCAAAGTTTATTCCTCAAATAGTTTCTCGTTTGGCAGAGAAATATACACGAGAGGGTGATTTCATTGTCGATCCGTTTGGTGGTTGTGGAACGACGCTTGTTGAATCAAAAGTAATGGGACGACCATCAATTGCTGTTGATATTAACCCTGTTGCTGTTTTGATTACAAAGGCAAAAATCACGCCGATTGATCCAGTTAAAATTGAAAATGAATTTACAGCACTCAAAAATAGATTGGAAACATATAGCGAAAAAACGAGGGTAAAAGCCCCCGAACATGAAAGGATTGATTATTGGTTCAAGCCGGAAGAAAAAAGAACGCTTGCTTTTATCTTTGCCGAGATTTCAAAAATAAAAGATCAGGATGTTCAGGATTTTTTCTTTTGCGGATTTTCAAATATTCTCAAAAATTGCTCAATATGGTTGCAAAAGAGTAATAAGCCAACGAGAGATTTTGAGAAGAAACCATCAGAACCAATCAAAACATTTTTGAAACAAATAAAAATGATGCTGCGAGGCAACACACGACTATTTGAATTGCTATCAGAAAAAGGTTATTTGAAAATTCCAAGCAAAGTAATTTGCACGGACGCAAGAAAAATCCCAGCAAAAGATAACAGCGTTAGTTTGATTGTTACCTCACCGCCCTATGTTACATCTTATGAATATGCCGATTTGCACCAGCTCACCGCTTTATGGTTGGAATACACAAAAGATTTGAGTGATTTCCGAAAGCGATTTATTGGCACTTCGTATCACAATAAAAAAGATTTGACACTTAATAGCACAATCGCAGAAAATATCAGAAAAGAATTGTTAGAAAAGAACAAGAAAACCGCCGAGGAAGTTTCAACATATTTTAGCGAAATGAATCAAGTTTTTGTTGAAATGAAAAGAATGCTAAAAAAGGGCGGCAAAACTTGCATTGTTATCGGCAATACCAGCTTAAAGGGCGTTGAGATATTAAACGCAGAAGTTTTTGCCGAGCAATTGCAAAATTTAGGATTGAAAATCGTTGATATTATCAAAAGAGAAATCCCGTCAAAAAATTTGCCGTCTGTGAGAGATGAAAAGACGGGTAGGTTTGCGGGCATAAATGATAAAAATAAAGTTTCTGCCTATCCAACAGAGTATATTTTAATAATGGAGAAATAAAAAATATGACCACTCAAAAACTCAACCACTCTGGACTGAAAGTCCAGAGGTTAGAAGAACAGACTAAAGTCTTAAAAGGTTAAGGTGTGATTTGAAAGAGGTCGTCGTCTCGGAGCTTACCTTGATCTTCAA
>JBAZQX010000025.1:0-4563 GCA_041644975.1 Candidatus Doudnaibacteriota bacterium
TCGACATTAACACCGAACTGGTACGAACTAAAACGAACTCCGGTAAAGTGAGTTCGTATAGAGTTCGTTGTGTTCGTTGCTACTTTTTTCATACCAGAGCAAAATAGAATCTGGAGGTGAGGGCTGCGGAGCTATTCGATTTTGAGTTTATAATAAATCAAATACCTTGAAACCGAGCGAAAAAAAGTAGATGCTGAGGCTCAGGAAAAATTGAGCGGTTGAAGAAATGGGGTACAAAATGAATTGATTTGTCCTCAATTTATCACAACTACCGACACAAATTGCAAATGTCATGCCAAGACAAAGAATATATATACATCTGAAATTCATAAGTATATTGACCCTATAAAAAGAGGTGAATGATGAACCCAAAACACACGGATAATCCCTGTGAGGAATCATCTGAATTTGATTTTAACAAATTCAAACATTTTCTTCATTATATTATATCCAAAACAAACAACCACGGCAACGTAGGTAAAACAGTCTTATTTAAGATCCTTTACTTTACTGATTTTAATTACTATGAATTATTTGAAGAAAAATTAAGTGGAGAAACATATTTAAAATATCCATATGGCCCTGCCCCCTGTGATTTCGATGTGGCTATTATTGCACTTAAAGAGGAAGGATCAATAAAAGAAATAGAGTCTAATTATGGGATATACCGCCAGATAAAATACTCCTCAAATAGTGAACCTGATACTTCAAAATTTTCCAAAGAAGATTTAGAATTTATTGATCAAAGTATTTCTACTTATTCTAAATTTAATGCTACAAAAATAAGTGATTATTCACACAAAGATACCCCATATGTTGTAGCTGAGGATTTTAAAGAATTGGATTATGAGTTAGTTTTTTATAGAGATCCAAGTCTTTCAGTTAGAGTATACGATGATGAATAATGACAGCTATTAATTTTCAAGCTGTCCCTGAATTTCCGAAAGAGTTGGATCATCTAAGTAAAAAATTTAGATATTTAAAAGAAGATTTTGAGAAATTTAAAAAGGTTTTAGCTAGTACCTCCTTTAATTTTATACCTGGTAATGTCAGAATTTCTGACCTTGGAATAAATGTAAAAACACCAATTTATAAACTAAAACATTTTAGGTCCAGGGATTTCAAAGGTAAAGGTTCTAAAAGCGGTTTTCGAATAATTTATGCACAAATAAAGGAAAAGGACGACGATAAAATAATATTTATCGAAATATATCATAAGAACAATCAAGAGAACCATAATATAGATAGGATAAAAAAATATTTTGAAGAGATTTAATTAAAATAAAAAGGGTCAATTTTCGATGGGAATTTTCACTGGAAAAAGATTCTTTTGATTGCTATGGAGTATGAAGAAAACAAACCGCAGATAAACGCAGATGAACGCAGATTTGTAGTATCAAATATATCGCTTCTTACCGGCGCGTGGGGGAATCTGGGGTTGATGTTAGTATTTTTCAAAAGCTAAAATAAATAATCCGCGCATGCGCACAATTGCGCCGCCTACATAACAGGGGATCACGTTCTTTTATATAGAGTCAAAAACATAATTTAATTTACTTAGATGCTGAACACTTTGCGCTCTTTGCGTCCTTTGCAGTGCATGATTTTATTCACCGCAAAGAGCGCAAAGGACGCAAAGATAGTTTGAATTATTTGGTATTCAACTATAATTTGTGGAAAGCTATAATTATCCCGGCGGCAAACATCAAAATCCAGAGGTGCCCTGAACTAATAAACAGGCATCATAACGAATCCTTGCGACACCAGAGCAAAATAGAATCTGGAGGTGAGGGTTGCGTAGCTGTTCGATTGTGATATGAAAACATAATATGTGGTGATCAAAATTCAAATTGATCAATAAATCTCTTATTCATTCTGATCAGAAAATTCTTCGGAGTAATATATCCTGAAATCTCTTTGAAGTCTCTATCGTAAGCGATTATCAGGTCTAATTTTAGATCCTTAAATGCTGCAAGGTGCTCTAAATCTTTATCTTTTATCATGCCACGGTATTTTTCGGCAGAGTAACTCGCTTCAGGGATCAATTTAAAATGTCTTGATAGAATAGTCTTGACAGCGACCCATACTGATTCACCATGATTTCGCATGAAAAATTTCTTGACCTCGTTAATTACCTTCTGGTTAATATATGCCTCAATCTCCCCATGAATTATCATATCCAAAATTCTACGAGAGTTACTCTCCTTAAACTCGAAAGCGTAGATAACTGCTGAAGAATCAATGTAAACTTTCATTTTTGATACTTTCTATTTCAGCAGCTATCTCTTTAGGGCTAAGATGCTTATGCTCGGTTAATTTATCAACATATTTAAGAATCTCTTCAGATTTTAACAATCCAATATCCAACGCGGTTTTCAGTAATGCGAATTCAATAGCTTGCTTTTTAGTGGATGCTAAACCCAGTGAGACCATTCTCTCTAATATTTCATTCTGTAGTCCTTTAGCTTTCAACGTTACAGTTGTCATATAATTACATATGCAGGTATAATTTAAAATAGTTATTGGATAACGGGCTGATCTAAGCTTAATCTGTTAACATATATAAATGCGCATATAATTATTAAATAATACCCCCCTCACCGCCCTTCTCGCAGGAGATGTGCCCGCAGGCCACGACATGCTCTTCCCTTTGTGTTATGCGCTGCGAATGTGAGGGCGCCGGTGGCATTGTAGTCGAGGAGCATGGTGGGCATTTTTAGACAGGATCGACAGGATTTACAAGATTTTCCACAAAAATCGTATCCTGTCTATCCTGTAAATCCTATCAAAGGTCACGATTTTATTCACCGCAAAGTCGGCCATGAACTATGGTTCATAAATGAGCATGAAAAAATCAGCGAACTGGTACGAACTAAAACGAACTCCGGTAAAGTGAGTTCGTATCGATTTCGTTGTGTTCGTTTTGTGGCTAATGTATTTATTGGTTAAGGTACCAAATAAGATTGAAAGCTATGCAAAAAAGAGCAATAATCACAGCAAGTGGAGAAGTACAGAGAGTTGGATATAGAGGAGTTGTTGAGCGTTTTGCACGAAAATTGAAGCTCACCGGCTTTGTGGAAAATATCAAACCATACGATGTAAGGGTTGTTTGCGAAGGGGATAAAACCAGCCTGGATTCTTTTATCAAATTAATAAGAATTAATGAATACCCCATTGAAGTGGAACATCTGGATGTAAAGTTCGAGGATGCGACAGGGGAATTTGAATATTTTGAAATTAAACGCGGCGATATGGCCGAAGAACTGGGAGAGCGACTTGATATAGCGAATGCTAAAATGACGGTAATGACGCAAAAGCAGGATGTAATGATCGAAAAATTGGATAACAATACATCCATACTGAAAGAAAATACATCCCTTTTGAAAGAAAATACATCCCTTTTGAAAGAAAATACATCCCTATTGAAAGAAAATACTCGTACCCTGGTCGATTTTAAAACTGAAACAAATGATAATTTGGGTAAACTTACAAATATCATGACAAAGCATGACGTTAATGCCCAGGAACGTATCGCTAATCTGACAGTTGAAATATCAGGGATTAAAGATAGACTCACCCATCTGGAATCTGCGATAGCTTGAATCAAATTGAGGTGCTATATTTTTTTATAAAAGGGTTTCCAGATTTGCGGTGAATCAAAGCCGGTGCCAAAATCCATTTCAGGAAAAACCAGGCATGAACAGATGGCGGATGAGGGAACAATAAATATATAAAATCTTAGTAATTTAATTCCCGGCGCTGAACGGACGACAAAACAGCAACAGAAACATAACAAACCGCAGATGATAATGAAAAAGCAATAAAATCGACATTAACACCGAACTGGTACGAACTAAAACGAACTCCGGTAAAGTGAGTTCGTATCGATTTCGTTGTGTTCGTTTTGTGGCTAATGTATTTATTGGTTAAGGTACCAAATAAGATTGAAAGCTATGCAAAAAAGAGCAATAATCACAGCAAGTGGAGAAGTACAGAGAGTTGGATATAGAGGAGTTGTTGAGCGTTTTGCACGAAAATTGAAGCTCACCGGCTTTGTGGAAAATATCAAACCATACGATGTAAGGGTTGTTTGCGAAGGGGATAAAACCAGCCTGGATTCTTTTATCAAATTAATAAGAATTAATGAATACCCCATTGAAGTGGAACATCTGGATGTAAAGTTCGAGGATGCGACAGGGGAATTTGAATATTTTGAAATTAAACGCGGCGATATGGCCGAAGAACTGGGAGAGCGACTTGATATAGCGAATGCTAAAATGACGGTAATGACGCAAAAGCAGGATGTAATGATCGAAAAATTGGATAACAATACATCCATACTGAAAGAAAATACATCCCTTTTGAAAGAAAATACATCCCTATTGAAAGAAAATACATCTATTTTGAAAGAAAATACATCCCTATTGAAAGAAAACACTCGTACCCTGGTCGATTTTAAAACTGAAACAAATGATAATTTGGGTAAACTTACAAATATCATGACAAAGCATGACGTTAATGCCCAGGAACGTATCGCTAATCTGACAGTTGAAATATCAGGGA
>JBAZQX010000015.1:0-22985 GCA_041644975.1 Candidatus Doudnaibacteriota bacterium
CTTCCGCATCTATATTAAGCAAGATTGTAAATTCATCGCGATATTCGCGGATTAACGCGAAATATTTTTCACTTACCCCTCGCGTGCCCACTCCTATTCCTATCGCATCCGCAATGATTTCCTCTAAGGGAATAAGATTTTTGAAAGGAATGCTGTTTTCGGGTATAAAACCTTGGGGGCGATCCGCTAAATCGTCCACGCGATGCAGAACGCCAATCGTGAGCGGTCGATGGCAAACCGGACAGATATTGTTTTTTGTTTTAGAATCCTGGGGATTTAAAGAAACATCGCAAGCCGCGTGACCATCGTAATGGTATTTACCTTCCTCTGGAAAAAATTCTACTGTGAATAAAAATTGATTTTTATCTTTGGTTTCCAGCGTCTTCCGAATTTCATTATAACTCATTTTACAATTTAATACATTAGCCTCTCTGCCTATTTTGCGCGGCGAATGGGAATCCGAATTAGAGATAATAGTGATTTTGTCTAAGGCGGATAATCTCCAATTCATCGCGGGATCGCTTGATAGACCAGTTTCTATCGCGTGAATATAGGGAGAATATTCCTCAAAACATTCCTCTAGGCGATCAAAGCCGGAACGGGATCCAAAAAGCGAAAACCAAGGCGTCCAAATATGAGCGGGGACGATCATACAATCTTTAGAAATTGCCATTATCCGTCCTGCTAAATCCTTCGCGTCTAAGCCTAGGATCGGGCGACCGTCCGACTTTAAATTAAATTCCCAAGCTAGGTTTGTATTAATCTCGTCTGCGACTTCCAAAGAAGGAGCAAAAATAATATTATGAATGCGGTAGGTTTTGCCGTGTTTGGAATAAATTGAGGAAAGTTCGGTTGTTAGAATAAAGCGGGTAGATGCCGTCTGCGGGAGCGTATAGGGCACTCCTTCTATTTGTTTCTTTTGATATTTGTCTTTTAAAACGAAAAGACCAGGCTCTGCTGGTTCCAGTTTTAGAGCTAACTCACGAAACCATTCGGGATGGGTAAAATCGCCCGTGGAAATCACATTAATTCCCTTCACCTTTGCCCAATAGTTTAAATGTTCTAAATCCATATCGTGCGATGTGGCGCGGGAATATTTGGAATGGATATGAAAATCGGCGAGAAACATAAACCAATTTTTAATTTTTAATTCTAAATTTTAAATCAAATCCAAATTTTAAATTCTTAATTTTAAAACTTTTTTTGTTTAAAAATTTAAAATTCAAGCATTTAAAATTGATTTAAAATTAAAAATTTAGAATTTAAAATTTTTTAACCTCTGGATTTAATTTTTCCTTTATGTTTTTTTCCAATCCCCTATCCGTTGGCTCATAAAAAATCGTCTCAACAAGTTCATCAGGCAAATGCTGTTGGGAAACTTCCGCACCTGGAAAATCGTGGGCGTAGCGATAACCCTTGCCATAACCCCATTTTTTCATTAAATGCGTGGGAGCGTTGCGAATCATTAAAGGGACGGCTAGGGCGCCTGTATCTTTGATTGTTTTTTTGACCTTTTGGTAGGCAGAATATAAAGCATTAGACTTAGGGGCGCAGGCTAGATGCACGACAGTTTGCGCGAGCGCCAATTCACATTCGGGCATCCCCACAAAATGGCAAGCTTCTTTGGCGGCGACGGCTACGAGAAGCGCGTGAGGATCAGCCATACCCACATCTTCAGACGCGAAACGGATCAAGCGCCGAGCAATATATAAAGGGTCTTCGCCCGCTTCCAACATTCGGCCGAGCCAGTAGAGTCCGGCTTGGGGATCAGAATCACGCAGGGATTTATGGAGAGCGGAAATAATATTATAGTGTTCTTCTCCGTCTTTATCATATAATAATAATTTTTGTTGCAGAGCATTTTGGACGGTTTTGAGATTAATTTCGCGTACGCCGCCCTTTTTCAAGGTAGCCACTTTAAAGCTTAATTCCAAGGTGTTTAAAGCAATCCGGGCATCGCCTTGCGCCTCTTTAACAATATATATTAAAGCTTCTGGTAAAATTTTAATCTTGAATATGCCTAACCCTTTTTCTTTGTCGCATAGAGCCTGTTCTAAAATAAATTTAATATTAGCATCAGACAGGGGTTTTAAGATATAAACTTGAGAACGAGAAAGCAAGGGATTAATTACTTCAAAGGAAGGATTTTCGGTGGTGGCGCCGATTAAAGTAATCGTGCCATTTTCCACATGTGGCAAAAAAGCGTCTTGTTGCGCTTTATTAAAACGGTGGATTTCGTCCACAAAGACGATGGTTTTGCCTTTGCGAAATTTCCAATCATCCTTGGCTTTACGGATCACCCCTCTTAAATCTTTAATACTGCTTGTTACTGCCGGAAAAGGAACAAAGTTGGCGCGCGTTTTATGGGCGATAATTTTAGCTAAAGTGGTCTTACCCGATCCAGGCGGACCCCAGAAAATTAGGGAACTTAAATTATCCGCCACTATGGCGCGGCGCAAGGTTTTACCCCTACCCACAATTTCCTCCTGACCAACAAAATAATCTAAATCTTGAGGCCGCATCCGCTCTGCCAAAGGCGTATTCGCGTTATTGTCTTCTTGATAATCAAATAAATCCATTTTAATGTAATATGATGTAGTTTTTAACTTGCTTTTCTCTTATTTTAGAACATTTACTAAGAAATTTCAACGTTAAGATAATAAAAAATCCAAATTATATCAGAAATAAAGATTTTATGCTATGATAAGATTAAAGTATACTTTTTTTAGTTAGATAAATTATGCAACGAAAGAACAAAATTGTTATTCTTGCGGCTATTTTGATATTCATCTTTTTTGGTTTTTGGGATTTTTTGGTGCGCGATCAAAAGGTTAATTTTACTATAGAGGGCAAGCGGGAGACAGTGCATTTGCCCCGTTTTCCCGGAATGCAATTAGTTTCCTCCCAAAAAGGCGATTGTTCTTTTGAGGCGAGTTATGCTTATCGCTTTTACAAAGGCAGGAATTTGTCTAAATATGTGATTGATTCTTTGAAAGAAGGTTTTATTCTTAAAAGTTGGAAGATGAAGGACACGCGAAATAAAGAAGGGTTTAATGTCTTTGAATTTTATAAAGAAAAAGATGGGGAACTGGAAACAGCAGAGCTTAAGATTGGTTTTCAAGAAAACAAAGGGACCGTTGTTTTCTTGAATTACAAACGACCACCTTGTTCAGATATTAAAGAAGAGGCAATGGGAAAAACCGCCCTGCAACTCTATTTTAATAATAGTAATTTTAATCCCAATCTGGAGGATTGCCGTCAGGTTTATCCTGTAACACGGGAATTTGATAAAATGCCGAAAAATATGGCTTTCCAATCTCTTACAGAACTTTTGAAAGGGCCTACTCCCGAGGAGATTTCTCAAGGTTATACCTCGTTTTTTTCGGAAAAAACTAAACTTATTTTAAAAAATTTGAAAATAAAAGACGAAACGGCTTATGTCAATTTTTACGATTTTCGGAGTATTATTCCTAATGTCAGCACTAGCTGCGGCAGCGCGGAATTTATAGCCGAGATAGAGACTACTCTTAAGCAGTTCCCCAATATCAAAAAAGTCATTATTGCCATTGAAAATAAACCAGCAGTATTTTATGAATGGGTGCAGTTAGGTTGCACTAAAGAAAATAACTGTGACGAAAGACCGTTTCAATAATACATAGTCTCTTAACAAAGGCTAGATATTTTATGATACCTTAAATCAAGAAATACATCGTCATTGCGAGGGATCCGCCCTAGGCGGAGACCGAAGCCCGCCCGCCTCGCCTGAAGCCGCGCCCGCCATGCTAGCCGCAAGGCGTTGCGGGCGGGCGAAGCGATGGCGGGCAGGCAATCTCCTAAATCTGTATAAATACAGTCCAATGAGATTGCGGAGCCTGTCCCGAGCGGAAGCGAGGGATCTGACTAAAAGCCCTCCTCGCAATGACAAAATAGTAAAAAATAAAAGGCTAGGTCAATGGTCACTCTAGCCTTTTGAGTTTTAGAGCAGTTCAGTTTATCTATATTATTTTGGATTATTTTATTTCGTCTGTTGGTTTATTTTATTCTATATTAAAACAGCACCATCTGTAAGATGTTAATTTTGCAACACAGAATCTACTCACTACAAAATAATATTTAATAACAAAACAAGAGGAAAGAATAATCTTGTTCTATATTTTCTTATCCGAGTGATCTTTCAGAAAATTATTGTTGTGGCGGGGTGGGCATTGTAGGACCGGCGCCTTCACCTCCACCTCCTTTATTGCCTTTTTTCTTCACAATCCAAATAATAATCAGGATAACCACAATGGCGATTAAAATCCATAATATCCAAGTGAGAGACATACAATCACCTCCTCTCTAAAAAATAGAATTAGGAATAAGGAATCCCACCTACGCCCTTCGGGCTTCGGTGGGCAAGTAGGAATTGTGGGAATAAATTTTTTTCTTGATTCACAATTCATTATTCCTGATTCGGTTATTTATTTTCCATCTTTTTTGTAAAAAGTAAGTAAGATGGGGTTTAAATTTATGAATATTATCTTTTAAACTGGTATTGCCTTTGATTTTAATTTGAGCAAGATCCATATTCCCTAACTTTAGTTTATCACAATAATACAAATAGCCAATATCTTTGGGGTTAAAGCCCATTATTCTTGCCATTATACTATCCGCTGCCAAGAAATCGCAGGAAGCGAGCACTAAGTGTAGAGGGACAATATTGCCGGCAGAAGGTCCGTTTCCTTCCATAGCGTGAAATCCATCAATCACCGCAAGATTAGGAGGAATGATTTTCGCTAAATAAGCGATAGTTAAATGAAGAGCTTTAGGACCTTGATGGAAATTGCGGCTGCCGGTTTTATATTTCTCCTTGAGCGCTCCTATTACCATATTCTTCAGGCTCAAGGTTAAAATTACCGCATCATGGGTTTTGGGCGGTCCGACCGCAATACGAAAATCGCTGTCTAGAAAGGCTCTAAAAATATGCTGGGTAAGATCCCGCTTTAAAGATTTAGAATAAACTTTAATTGCCGCTCCCTCATCATTATCCAAAGCCCTTAATTCAAGATCATATTGGCGAGGTAAATCTAAATAACCAAAGTTTTTAAAAGCCTCGGCTGTATCGCCCACTCCGGAATCCTCGCCGACAATTACCCGTGCTTCCTTATCTTTGATCGCAAAAATAAAATCCAAAACCGCGCGCAGGGCGTCAATATGGGTTACTGCCTCGGCACGATCGGCGCGAATGGCAACACAATTCGGTTTTACTAGAATTTTTTTCTTGCCTTGGATTTTAGTTTTAATTTCCGACTCTAAAATAGCAAGGGATCTTTTTATATTATCGTAACGATTATTACCTTTAATGAGACTTACTATACTTTTCATGAGAGCCCACGGTCGGATTTGAACCGACAACCTACGGTTTACGATACCGTTGCTCTACCAATTGAGCTACATGGGCTTTTAGAGCGATGGCGGGCAGGTCTACCAATTGAGCTAAAGGGGTTTAAATAACGGTGGGCAGATGATGCCGTTGCTACCAGCTCGCAACGTCTCGCAAATCTTCGGCTTGCCCGTCCGGCAATGCGCCGAAAGAGCGAAGCCGATAGCAAATAAAATTATAATAATGCTCCCTTTAAGATTCTGAACTTTTTATTAGTTTCCCAAATATTTTGCAGGGCGTCAAAATTTTTGTCCGGATTTCGCATTAAACGCGCTAATCCATCAATCTCTTCTAATTCCCTTTTGGTTAATTGTTCAAAACGGTCAGACATATATGCTGGACCATGCAGGTAGATAATTTCATTATTCATTAAAGAATGAAAATCATAAAAAAGTTCCCAAGCTACAACCATTAATCCCTCAAAACCGCCAGCGTTCCAGAAATGCTTACCGTCAATTTTACCTTCTCGCACCGCAAGCCAGCTGTCTGCTGACCAATCAAATTTTTCATAGGGTACATCATACGGATCATAATCAAGCTTCGCCAAACTGCAATCCACGTCAATAGTGATCCAATGTTTTTGTTTTTGATTCCAATATTGATTAATCCAATGATCAACGCTTCTATCACCATAGAGTTCGGTAAGTTCAGGGAAAAATCCTGATCGCACTCGCGCTGGAATACCTTTAGATTTTAAAATCGCGGCCATCAAGATTGAAACAAACCTGCAGGTGACCACAATTTTATTTTCCGCTGAACGGTTAGAAGTAAATCCTTTGGAATCGCGCCTATATAGCTCTGCAATCATCGCTGAAGCTGTGGGCAGATAGTCATCTTCGCATTGTCGCCACCACGAAACTTTGGTCATATCTCCATATTTCATATCCGCATTAGTTCCCGTGTTTCCGTCTTCTAAAGTGGTGCGGTGAATGACTGATTTGCGAACGAGGAAACCAATTTTTTGAATATCGTCGGGTAATTTATCTTTCAAAATATTTAAGTAGCAACCAGGATTCGTAAAAATGCCGAATTCTGAATAATGCTTTAAAATTTTTTCGTTCATCTTTATAACTGTTTTAATTCTGAATTTTTAAAACAGAGCGGGATACCAGAATCGAACTGGCGCCTCCACCTTGGGAAGGTGGCATACTACCACTGTACTAATCCCGCGACGCATTATCACGGTAGAGACAGATTTTAAATCTATCTCCACTGATGTTGAAATTTGGATACCAAAAATTTGACCAACCCGCCTGCAGACAGATGTGGTGAATATTGATTTAAAAAGGATTGTAATATTATTGAACGCTGCCCAAATCAATAAACTTATAAATTTTCATTTTTGCTTTTTGTTCTTCCAGCCATTTTTGGAACCATTCTGTGGGGTCAGTGGTGCGGATAAGGATATGACGGGCATGAACTTGTTCTTCGCCAGTATCTAACTTGCCTTTATCTTCCACTTTAATGATATGATAGCCATATTCTGTCTGGATTAAATCACTTGTTTCCCTTTTATTCAACGCAAAAGCGGCATCTTCAAAAGCGGGCATCATTGCGCCGCGGCCAAACGTTCCTAAATCGCCGCCTTGCTCGCTACTAGAAGGATCTTCGGAATATTCACGCGCCAAATCTTCAAAATTAGCATTTTCTGCTTTTACCTTGGCTAGGACTTCTAGGGCCTTTTTCTTGGCTTGTTCATTCTCTTGATCGGCGTTAAACACATTCTCTAATAATTTTTTCTGTTCCAGATACGGCACGATTACTTGCTGTTTAAAATCATCCATACTCCACCCATACATTTCTTGAACCATTTTTGCGATTTCCTCCGGACCACCAAAAGTGGTCTCTGCTTGTTTCAATTCCGTTTCTACATCTTTGTCCTCAATGACAATATTTTTTTCTTTGGCTAAGCCAGCGACAATTTTGTCCATAATCATTTTCTCTAAAACCGCGCTTTGTAAATTTTTTAGTTGTTCTTGACCATCGGAGGTAGTGAAGTCCATTCCTTCCTTTTCATAATACTTTTTTAAAGCCTCCACATTTGCCTCCCAATTTTTAATTGGAATGAAGCGGAAGGCAAAGATGCCTTGGGGGTTTAAAAAATCGTATTGTTCAATATTGGTGGCGGCGATAGGGAAAGGAAAACTGGTGATTACTGTGCTTAAAATCTTCTGTTGCCAACCCTCTTTATTTTCGGAAAATCCTTTGGATTGCCAAGGATATTTATAAATGCCCAATCCTAGGACAACCAAAGAACCCAAGACTAAAATAACGAAGCCGCCGCCCGTTATCCATAAAAAGACCTTTTTACCATATCGCGTTTTCTTTTTTATATCCTCTGCGGGTTCATTTTTCTGTTTTTCTTCTTGCATTTTGAGTGTATAACGAATCGTCTTCTTTACTATAGAGAAAGTAAACCCAGTTAGAGAACTTCGTTCTCTAACCCCATCTAGAAATTTATTTCTAACGGGGTCAGCATCTATATTTTTCCCACCATCCCGTTACAAATAAATTTGTAACGGGATGAGCTTTCTCTAACGGGGTAAAGAATGCGAATTCGTAAAATTATTGATTAGAAAAAAAATAATACCACCATTTGTGAGGATTATCCCTGCCTGCGTCTATTTTCTCGCCAGTGGAATTTTGCTGATTATCATTCATTCCTAAGATCGTCACATCCTCTGTTTTCTTTTTAATAGGAATGGCGACCACTGTTTCCCCCTCTCTTTGCAAATTTAGTTTCTGACGGGCCATTTTTTCTTTAAAGGCATCAGTAGAAAAATAGCCGATTAACCCTGACAACTCTTTGTTTTTGCCTTCCGCCTTTTCAATTTCTTGACGGATTGCTTTAATTTCTTGCTGAATAGCGTGGCGGCGATAAATCGCCTTGCCCAGGGCGATGGAAATAAAGATTAATAAAATCAAACTGCCTACTAAAATCAGTTTGGAACTCAAAATTTTTTTCAGTGTAGTGACTTGTTTATCGTGATGTTTCACATTAGAATTTAAAATCTCAAATAAGGCAAAACGTAGAACGCAATCATTGATAGGCTGACAATCACAACAATAATAGTGGCTAAAATTCTTTTTTTACCTTTTAAACGCATAGAAAATTAAATCAAAAATTTAAAAATTAAAATGATCATCGCTTCGCGAGATCTCGCAGGCGAGACAATTTAAAAATATAAAAAGAATAATCTAAAATTCTTCGCAGCAACAGCTACTGCGGACGCCGTTGTCCATAGCCAGACTATAGTGTTAGACGAGGACGGGCTAAATCTAAGGATTTTGCAATTCGGTTTCCATAATAATTCTACAGTATCTTTATTATGTCGTCTACTCTTGTTTTAAAACTGCCAAAAATGCCTCTGCCGGCAATTCTATTCGCCCAATTTTTTTCATTTTTTTCTTGCCTTTTTTCTGTTTTTCCAGAAGTTTATCTTTGCGCGTGCGATCGCCGCCATAAAGCTTGGCGGTAACATCTTTACGAAAAGCGCCTAGTGTCTCGCGGGCGATGATTTTACCGCCGATTGTCGCCTGAATCGCCACCTCAAACATTTGGCGGGGAATGATTTTTTTTAATCTTTCTGTCATTGCACGACCAATGCCGAAAGCCTCATCCGGATACACGAGCATAGAGAGAGCGTCAACTTTTTCTCCGGCAATTAAAAAATCCAAAAGAATAATTTCTGTTTTTTTATAACCTGCTAATTTATAACTTAAAGAAGCATAGCCCGAGGAAACACTTTTGAGGTTATCGTAAAAATCCAAAATAATTTTGACTAACGGGATTTTATAGGTTAAAACCGTAATACTAGATGTTAAATACTGCTGATTTAAATATTCTCCCCTGCGTTTTTGCACTAACTCCATCACTTGTCCTAGGTATTGAATGGGGGTAATAATGTCCATTGTGACGTATGGCTCTTCAATACTACTCATTTCTGATGCTGGGGGCAATTCCGCGGGGTTATTTAAAAACGTCATTTCTCCGCTCCTTGGATAGATTTTGTAATTCACGGTTGGTGCTGTCAGAACTAAATTAACATCATACTCTCTTTCCAGTCGTTCGCGGATAATGTCCATATGCAGAAGGCCTAAAAATCCGCAGCGAAAACCGAAACCCAAAGCTTGCGAAGAAACCGGTTCATAAAAGAGTGAAGCGTCGTTTAATTTTAATTTACCAAGAGCGGCTTTTAATTTATTATATTCGTTGCTATCCACGCAAAAGATCTGGCTAAACACCATTGGTATAATTTCCTTATACCCTGGCAAGGGAGTAATTCCTAATTCCTGATTCATACTTCCTAATTCCGTGATGGTATCGCCAACGCGGCATCTCTCTACCTCCTTTAACCCTGTGGCAATATAGCCTACTTCACCCGCTTGCAGCTTTTCGGTTTTTTTTCTCTCTGGAGTAAAGTAACCAATCTCTAACGCTTCCGCTTGCGTCTCGGTTCCAATTATTTTTATTTTTGCCTCTGGGGTAATTTCTCCATCCACAATTCTCACCATAGCCACCACGCCTTGATAGGTGTCATAGAAAGAATCAAAGATTAAAGCGCGTAATGTCAGTTGGGGATTCCCTGAGGGCGCGGGGATAATGTTGATAACTTTATCTAAAATATCCGCTACTCCCTCCCCTGTTTTGCCAGAGGCTAGCAGAATTTCCTCGGGTGATATTTGCAGTAGATTTGCTAAATCTTGACGCACATTCTCCGTTTCAGCATTTACTAAATCAATTTTATTCACAACAGGGATAATTTTTAAATTCTGCTCGCGCGCTAAATTGTAATTTGCTAAAGTCTGCGCTTGAATCCCTTGGGTCGCATCCACAAGTAAAATCGCGCCCTCACAAGCGGCAAGACTGCGGGAAACTTCATAAGTAAAATCAACATGCCCTGGTGTGTCAATCAGATTCAGAATATAACCCTTCCACTCCATACGCACAGGTTGGAGTTTAATCGTAATCCCTCTTTCCCGCTCCAGATCCATTGTGTCCAGGGTTTGTTCTTTTAATTTTCGTTTTTCTACTGTGCCCGTTAATTCCAAAAAACGGTCCGCAAGCGTGGATTTGCCGTGATCAATATGGGCAATGATGCAAAAATTACGGACTCCGATTTGATTCATATTTTAAGATTGACAAAATATTCTATGTAACAAAAAAAGTATAAACTGCCTTTTCCTCACAATGCCTAAACGAGCCAAAGCGGAAAGAACAAACTTTATTTGTGCAATATTATCCCTTCGCGAT
Organism: Candidatus Doudnaibacteriota bacterium; assembly: GCA_041644975.1. Classification (GTDB taxonomy): domain Bacteria; phylum Patescibacteriota; class JAQUNI01; order JAQUNI01; family JAQUNI01; genus JAQUNI01. The sequence continues at coordinate 10,677 of JBAZQX010000015.1, forward strand.
CAAATTTTTCTTTAACATTCTTCATCGCTAAAGATTTGACCGAAAGGATTTCGCCTTCCTCTTGCCAATGTGTCCACCAAAAAAAGAATCTAAGCGCAATATATCCTTTTTCAATTTTATTGATCCAAACTTGCGGCGCTGGTTTCTCTAAAATTCCCGGGGTTTGGATAAGAGCCTCTATCCCTTTTTCTATCGCCCTTTTAATACTGTTATCGTCCTTGATATAAAAGATGAAATCGCTTCTCCTCTTCGGAAAAGAGGTAGTGCAAACAATGACTTGGTTTGAAATTACTTGATTTGGAATAAGGACATCATTGCCATCAAAAGTGCGCAAAATGGTATAACGGGCTTTGATTTCCTTGACCTTGCCGGAATAATGATCCACCCGAATCTGGTCGCCAACTCGAAACGGCTTTTGGATTAAAATCATCACTCCGCTCACGAAATTTTTGATCACATCCTGAAGCGCGAAACCCACCACTAAACCAGTTAAACCAACACCGGTAATTAAGGCTGTCAGATTAATTCCCAAGATGCCTAGCGCTATCACTACCCCCACGGCGATGACGAGCAAGTTAGCAATATAACCTATGAGAAATTTTTCTTGAGTTTGCAATTTGATTTTATTCCCCAGACGATTGGAAAAAGAGCGGATGATTTTCGCGATAACCACAAAAATTAAAAAAACTAAAAGAGCAACAATGAGGATTGGCATTTTATAAAGAGTAATCTGCCAATAATTATCAAAGGCTCTGCTGATTTGATCTAACATTTATTTTCTTAATTTTTTCAAGAATTAACTTAATTTCTGCACATTTTAAAAGTAAAGTCAAGAAAAAATAGGTCGCTACGCCAATGATCGTCGCGCCCATAGCTTGCACCAAAACGCCCCAAAATCTATGCATATCCACAAGAGGCGCAATTAAATATAAAGAGCCATAAACCGCGCCACCCATCAGAATAGTCGCCAAAATGACTTTTAAGCCGCATTTAATAATTTTAGCATCATCTAAATTTTCCAATTTTAACCTTAAAACAATTAAGAGAATTAACATATCCAAGAAACTGGCAATGGAAAAAGCTAAGGAGAGGCCAGCGACGCCTATTCTCTTGGATAAAAAGACGCTTAAGACAATATTAATTAATAGTGAAATTACGCTTACGATGACTGGCGTTTTAGTGTCTTTTAAAGCAAAAAAGGCGCGAGCAAGGAGAAGTATTAAACTCTGGGCAAAAATTGAAATGGAAAAGAATCCTAAAGTAGCCGCCGTCCTTATAGTGCTAGACCAATCAAATTCACCCGTGCCTAAAACTAAACGCACAATTTGGGCGCGTAAAAGGAGAAAAATGACGCTTACCGGAACGGTTAAATAGATAATCTGGCAAAAAGAACGCGTCAATGTTTGCGCAAACTGTCTTTTTCCCTGACCATTGCTAAAAGAAGCTAGGTCAGGAAAAGTAGCGGTCGCGATAGAGACGCCAAATAAACTGATGGGTAAAAATTGAAGATTATTAGCAAAATAATACACAGACACAGCGCCAACCCCTAAAGTAAAGGCAATAATTTTATTAATCCAAAAACCCGCTTGTTGAGCCACTAAACCGAAGGTGCGCGGGATCGCCAACTTCACCACTCTTCTCACCTCTTTAGAGAACCCCCATTTTGGTTTTAAACGGAACCCGGCAGTAACTAGGGAGGGCAATTGAATCGCTAAATGGAGAAAAGAACCCACAAGAACACCGAAAGCCACGCCGTAGATCCCCCAGAAGGGAGTCAAAAATAGAATGCCGCCAATAATGCCGAGGTTATAAAAAATAGGGGCAAGAGCGGGCATCAGAAAATGCTTAAAGCTTTGCAGAATACCCGTAAAGAGAGCAGAAAAACCTAAAAGCAAGGGCGCAACCAACATTATCCGCGTCAATTTAATAATTAAGCAAAGGTCATAGGTGTTATATTTTGTGCCCGCAGACTGCGCCAATTTACCCAAGAGATTCACGATTTGGGGCGTAAAGATGTAACTTATGAGTAAGATTAAGATGGTAACGATACTTAAGAGACTCACTAATTCCGCAACTAGATTCCAGGCTTGCTTTTTTCTTTTTTGATACACTTCCAAAAAAATAGGGATGAAAGCCGCAGAGAGGGCGCCGACGATAAAAAGGTTATAAATAAAGTCGGGCAAAAGGAAGGATATTTGATAAGCATCTAAAGTAGCGCCTGTGCCAAAATGAGAAGCAAGAAGACGATCACGGAGTAGCCCCAAAATTTTAGATAAGAATGCCGTGAAAGCAAGAATAAGACTGGCAGAAGCGATTGTGGAGCGGCTTAAATTATATTGTTTCATTAATTCATTAGTTTATTATTTCCCCATTTTTAGCTTTAAACGACAGCGTTTATTAGATTGCCACGAGTGTAAGCCCGTGGAATTTTAATTTTTTTCCACTGCTATCCCGAAGTATTTATCCGTATCCAAAATTATATTGCCTGAAATTATATTTTCAGGAGAAATATTGACATTCTCTGGATATTGCCAAATTAATTTTAAATCAGAAGGCAGAATGATTTTGAGGTTCAAACTGCTACCAAAACTCCCCGCTTGTTTTTGCGCTAAAAGCGTATATTTATCCAGATTATTCAACATTGAAGGTTTGACTTGGAAAGGCAATTTATATTGAAACCTCACCCGCGCTTGCTCCTGGGGTTTGACAGAAATCCAATTACCAAAACAAGTTTTGCCGAACTCATCGGTAATGGTCGTTCCCGAAGTTTCTTCGGTGCGGCTGGTTTTTCTGATTTCCTCTAAAAGAGGATCGCGCGCGTATTGCATCTCTTCATAAGAGAAAGGAGGAAGGTTAACTTTGTCAAATCCTTCTGCTTTTATGAGCTCACTGCCTTTTGGCACATAAAGCCGCAGATAATCAATATTATTTATACTCGGCCATTCATAATTGCCTGTATGCTGACGAATGATCTCTACGTCGTTTACTACTGTTCCGTCTCCACCAATAGTTGTCGTTAAATTAATCGTTTCTTTGATCATATTATCTGTTTTACCGCCGTTAATGTTGGTATTCACCAGTTGAAAGTAATCTTGGGAGGCATCCTTTATTCTGCCATCCCAGTTTTGCCCCGCTACAAAATCTTGTAATTTTGGATCAAAGAAGTAAAAAAGTAAATGTTTCTCCGCCAGCATTTTAGAAAATACACGAAGCAGAGAGAACCATTGGGGTCTTTCCGTATTTAAAATTTCATTCAAAACGCGGGGCGCTAAATCGGCTAAAAATTGCTTCGGTTGGTTGAGCTCCTGATCATACTCTAATTCTACTTCTTTTTGCGTCTGCATCACAAAATTATTCGCATCAATCGTAGTCTCGTATTCCGGCATCGCAATAGGACCAGTGAGTTTTAAAAGTTCAACCATTAAATTGGGAGTTATAGCGATCACCCCATCAACGGAAGGTTCGCCAGTTTTTTCAAAAAACCAAGCAACCTTTTCCGCAGAGGCGGGAAAATCAGGAAACCAATTAGCATCTCGCGTATGCCAGCGCGTATTTACAAAGCGGATAGGAGGGGGAGGAGTGATCTTTTCTAATAGTTGCCCATCGGGATTATAAATGCCGTCAATTTCAAGTTTTTTAATTTGACCTTCATCTAAATCCAAAAGACCATAAGAACCAATAAATCCTCCCGTCGCTCTAATCTCGTTATTATTTTGAAAGAGAAGGAGATAACGTTTCGTCTTCTCGTGTCCCAAAATTTTCAATAAATCTTGGCTGAAGGAAAAAAAGTTTTTTAAACTTGCCTCAAGGAGAGGAATGTTTTGTTGTAAAAGATTAATTTTTTCTTGAATATCTTTGTCTAATTTGTCTGCCTGCACCTTGTTGATTTCATCTTTGGCACTTTGCAGGTTAGATAAAGCGATATTGAGATTATCACGGGATTCTAAAATCGCCGCAGTCAAGGTATGGTTAGATTTTTCCGATGTCTTAACTTGAGACGGATAAATCGCATTCACGTCTTGAAATGGTTGCACGGCAAGGGTTAGATATTCCCCTGCCGTTGCCAAATACTCCCCCACTTTTAAAATTTTTGGGCCTTGCGATAATTGATTAGACAAAGGCATCAATTCTAAGGTTTGAAGGGTGATCTTGCCTAGTTTTTGCGTTTCCTCTAAACTTGCGGCAAAATTTTGGCTTGCTTCCGCGAAGGCCGAGGAAGCTTGATTGTAATTTTGTTCGCCCAAGAAGTTTTGAGCATCATTGAGACGCGCGTAGGCGATGTTCGCTTTTTTGAAAACACTCTCTTTTAAATCAAAGGTCTTTTGGTAAAAAGACAAACCCGAAATAATAGTAGATCCTAAAAGGCAAAAAATAAGAAAGGCTGCCAGGGATTTCTTCTTATAAGCTAAAATGGGGGTACTTCGAACAAGTACTCCGACGGGCTTTAAACTAAACCCCATTAGAGAACTTTGTTCTCTAACCCTGCTTATAAATTTATTTCTAATAGGGCTAACGGTATGCGCTGACCCCGTTAGATATTTACTGTCTAACGGGGTAAAGCTTTGGGTGGTCAAGAAATTAATCTTGCTGGTCCGGTTCCTATACCATTTTTGAAGCGGATTCCAAAATTGGGACAACGCGAGGCCTGCCATTTGAGGAAGAGATTTCCGAAGGGCTTTCTTGGTGAATCTCTTTGGAGATTCAATCTCCTTATAATCAAAACCGGAAGACGCACGCTTTTCTTGATCCATAAAGTCTCTCGGAGGCAGAGAGTGAGAAATAACATTGGTATTCGGAAAAGTGGACTCCTGTTTTTTTTGATATGTTTTTTCTCGGCGAGGGCCTGGGGTCGCGGCTTTTAAGTTTAATAGATTGGGAATGTCTTTCTTAATATTCCCTTTTAATGTTGCCTTAAGATTTAAAACATAAGGCGAAATAATAACACCATTCTCGCGTGCGGTTTTTTCCAAAACCTTTAAATTCACTACGCGATCATTTTTAAATAAGATATTGTGAGGAAAAAAATTTTGATTTTTCACCGCTGCCGGTGACCACTCGCAAGGAGTGGAATTTTCTTTTTGCATCTTTTTATTTTGAATATTTTGCACCACAAACGTCGTTTATCCCGCATATTTTAAAAAAGAATACCCCGTGAGCCTAGACTCGCGGGAAAGTTCCTTACCTTCCAGAGGGTCTTTCTACTCCGATGGCAAAGATGAGGTATTTGCTTTGGAGGTTGAAAAACGAGGACTTCCCTTTATGATTTGGCTAATGCGGTATTATAAAGATCTAGGGTTTCTTGCGCGCATTTTTCCCAGGAGAACATCTTTATCCTTTCGTGCCCCCTCTTGATTAAATCGTCTCTTAATGCACGGTCGGTTAAAATTTTTAGGATCGCTGCCGCCATTTCCGGAATCTTATAAGGGTCGAAATAGAGGGCAGAATCACCCAAAATTTCTGGCAGGGAAGTGCTTTTGGAAGAGGCGACGGGGGTGCCAGAGGCCATCGCTTCCAGAGGGGTGAAGCCAAATCCCTCACGAAAAGAAGGCAGAACCAGAACACTGGCCGTTTGATAGAATAAAACAAGTTCTTCTTCTGAAACGAAACCCACTTGAACAATTCTTTTGTTCAATTTTAGTTTTTTGACTGTCTCCTGAATTTTCGGATAACGCGGGTCCGGATTACCCACAAGAACTAGTTTGCAATCCAAGTGATATCTCTGTAAGAGCAAATTAAAAGCGTAAATTAATCCAACCACGTTTTTATGTTCTCGCAGTACACCAACATATAAAATAAAGGGTTTGTCTAGGTGGTATTTATCTTTTAGGGTCGCGGCAGCCTCTTTCCTGCCATTTTCACTAAACCCCGTTAGCCCCGTTAGAAATTTGTTTGTAACGGGACGAACTTTCTCTAACGGGGTAAAGCGAGAATCAATCCCTTCATAAATAACCTGAATTTTGTCCGCATCCACGGAAAAATTTTTTAAAATATCGTTCTTGGTATAACTAGACACGCTGATTACTTTCTTGGCATAATTAATGTTGTGGGCAAAGATTAATTCGTAAACCTGCTTGCGCAACAAGGCGCTAAAGAAATTCAGTCCTGGAAAATACTTTTGGGTAATATCATGGACGGTGAGGATATATTTCTTGCGATAAAGGACAGGGGCATTAAAATGGGGAAAATGCATTAAATCCACAGAATATCTATTTAAATCTCGGGGCAAAAAAAATTGTTCGGCGAAAGTATACCATGAAGCTTTGACTTTCACTTTACTGACCCGAGACGATGGAGGCTTATAGGAAGAAAATTCCGGTTCTAAAAGAAAAATGATATAGTGATTTTTTTGATCGAGGGTAAAGAGATAATCTGTTAAATTGCGAATATAATTGCCAATACCCGTTTGTTTAGTGCCATACATTCTCGCGTCAATGCCTATAGTCATAAGCTTGCTTGGTTTATTTCTTCAAAAAAAGAAAGTGTAGCGCGGGCGCATTCCGACCAAGAAAATTCCGCCGCTCTTGCGACGCCTTTTTTAATCAATCTGTCTTTCAGACGAGAATTAAATAAAACAAATTTTATCCCCTCACTAATTTCATTAACATTATAAGGATCAATTAAAATACCCGCTTCCCCTATCACTTCAGGTAAAGAAGAAATATTTGAGCTTAATACGGGCACGCCCGAAGCCATCGCTTCCAGGGGTGGAAAACCGAAGCCTTCATAAAATGATGGATATACAAAAAGATCCGCTAGATTATAAAGATACGGTTTATGTTGCACGCTAATAAATCCTATAAACATTATATCACGATTGAAGGGAGATTTGCCAGCTAACTTATAAACATTGTGATACATCCAACCCGGCCGACCGGCAATTACCAATTTATACTGGGTCTTGTAGCGCCGCTTAAATTTGTTAAAAGCTAAAATTAAACCTTCAAGATTCTTACGCGGTTCAAGCGTACCTAAATATAAAACAAAATTGGGGGGCAAATTATACTTCTGCCGCACAGAAACCACGGAAGGGTGATTTTTGCTCCGCGGTTTGAATCTTTTTAAAATACCAGAATGGATTACTCTTATTTTATGATGAGGTATCTTGTATAACTTTTTTAAATCAAAACGCGTGGAGCAAGAAACGGCGATAATACCCGCCGCCCTTTGCGCGGCGGAGCGCGGCAAAACGAATTGATGCCAAAGCCTTCTTTTCCAAGAAAAAAATTCCGGATGTCGCTCAAACGACAGGTCATGAAAGGTGACGATTTGTTTACATTGAGGAGAAAGGTTAGTAAAAATAAGATTGGGGCTAAAGAATAAATCAACGCCTTTCAGCATTTCATCCACCCGAGGGTATTTTAAAAACGCAAAGGCGGAATTTAGAATTTTATTAGGATAAGAGAAAAAGCACAATTTTACATTCGGAAGAAGCTTTAACTTTTTAAAATTTAACCTCGGCGCGCTGAAGGAATTAAGAAAGAGTTTATATTGATTTTTTTTATCAATAAAAAACAGGTGAGATAGAAGATTAATTGTATATTCTTCCACACCTGATTTTTCGCCCGTATTTATTGGTCTCAAATCAACGCCAATAACCATATCAATTGTTCGATTGTTCAATTATTCTTTGGTTATTACAAAATCTAAGGCAAGCTAATCATGAAGCAATCAAGTAATTGAACAACGGATTTTATTTTTCCCAATAAAATAAAACTAGAGCCAGAAAAATGCCCAAGAGTAAACCGCCGCCCGCTGAAGCTAGCAATAGCAAAAGGAAGTTAACCATCTCTTGCTCTACAGAACCGACCTGAATATCCGCTATAAAAGCAGATTGCCCTTCCGGATTCAAATTTAAACGAGCGACTCTGCTTTCAATTGCCGCTTTGATAATCTTGGCAAGTTGCAAGGCGGTTTTTTTATTGTCAGCGGTTATTTTTAATTCTAAATTTTGGGAGGACAACTTCCGGCTTGTAAGAAAATTATTCCATTCTCCATACTGATTTTCGGAAAAGCCCGCCTCAATAAAAACTTGCCGGCTAAAATTTTTACTTCTCAACCAACTTTGAATTGTATCGGTAACCAAATTTGCGGCTTGAATAGCGTAATATTCATCATACTGATAGTCTTGCGCGGGGGGTTGATTCACTCTTTTTACCTCTACATCTAAATAAGTCCGATAAACAGGGGGTTGAAATAAACCGAAAAAAAGAGTTATGACCATCACTAAAACTATCACCCCCGCAACAATACTTTTTTCCCGCCATAAAATTTGGAGAAATCTTTTGAGGTCCATAATTTAGTAATTAGTAATTGATAATTTTATCCCACACCAAAATTTTTGGTGCGGAGGTGAATCTACACCGTTAGTGGTCTAATTTGTTTTGAGGATATATTTTTCAGGGGAAATTCAAGAAAAGGTTCTTTTTGGTGATATTCTGCCAGTGCTTTCGCGATAAATTCTTTTACCTTTTTTTCAAAAAGCGCGACATCAAACTGCGCGACGTATTCTCTAATTTCTTCAGGATTAAAATTTTTAGGGTCAAAACTTTTAATGGCTTCCGCTAAACTCTCTACTGTTTGTTCTGGAAATAAAATTCCTGTTTTATTAGGGATCACGGTTTCTAAGGCGCCCCCGCGACCATAAGCAATCACAGGCCTACCGCTAGCCATGCTTTCTAAAGCGGTAATCCCCAAGTCCTCTTCTTGAGGAAAAATGAAGGCGCGAGAATGAGAATAGACCTCTGCTAATTTGGTATCAGGCACTTTACCCAAGAATTCAATATTCGGCCGCGTCATTTTTTTCAATGATTTTAATTCTGGTCCGACGCCAAAGATCTTTAAGGGCCAGCCTAATTTGTTAAAAGTTTGAATGGTTAAATCAAATTTTTTGTAAGCGACTAATCTTCCTCCGGTTAAAAAATAATTGCCGATCTTAGCGCTCAAATGAAACTTTTTTAACTCCACGGGAGCATAAATCACTTCCGCCTCGCGCCGATAATATTTTTTAATCTTCCGAGCAATATTTTCAGAATTCGCGATAAAATAATCCACGCGCCTACTCGCCAAATAATCCCAGAGGCGAATTTTATGCAAGGTAAGGGGGATAAACTTTTTAATAATTTTATTATATTTCAATTCTTTAGTGTAACTGTGGGTATCGCTCCAGAGATAACGGGTAGGAGTATGACAATAGCAAATATGCAGAGTTTCGGGTCTGGTAATTACTCCCTTGGCAAAAGCGGAAGCCGAAGAGATGACTAAATCATAATCAAATAAATTAAATTTTTCAAAAGCAAGAGGCATTAAAGGCAGATACCATTGATAACGTTTAAGCCCGAAAGGCATCTTTTGAATAAAAGATGTCTTTACCTTTGTTTTTCTAAAAACGCGATTTGCCCCTTTTTTATCGTAAACCAACACAAAAATTGGCGCCTCTGGATACATTTTACGCAAAATAGCTAAAACGCGTTCCGCGCCGCCGTCTTGAGCCAAATGATCATGAACTAATGCTACCTTCATATTGATTACAATTATTGAACTTTTAATTATAATAAATTAGGCAAAATATGTAAAGAATAATGCTTCTTGACATCTTTCCTCTATCCCTTTAATCTAGATATATACCAACCTTTGAAACCACTGTATTATGGCAATATTTCACCTATATTCTAAAGAAACTTTTCATAAATTACACTCTACGAAGACAGAAAAATATCCCTCAAAACAAAAAATTATCGCTATCTCTCCGCATTCGGACGATTTGTCAGTTAATTGCGGAGGGGCGATGGCGATTTTAGCGCCTCAAAATAAAATCACCCCTATCTTATTTTACGTGGGTTACCGAGGAGTGGAAAAGGTTAATCCTGAACAAGGGACAAAAATTCGTGAAAGAGAGATGCAAAAAGAGGCAAAAATTTTAGGACTCAAGAAACCCATCTTTTTACGCTTGGGATCTTATGAAAAAAATGATTCCTTGACATTTAGAAAAGATATTAAAAAAATTGCTTCTTATTTGCAAAAAATTCAACCCGATATTATTTTTCTGCCTCAAGAAAACGATTTACAACCCCGGCACAAACTTGCCGCGAAACTCACGCTTGCCGCTTTTAAAAAAATAAAAGGCGGGAAGAGAATACAATTATTTTTTTATGAATCGGTATGGAGCCTTTTTGGTGCTTTTGATTTTAATAGCGCTTTTACAATTCCATCCGCGATAATGGCAAAAAAAATGCGGGCAATCCGAGCGCATCGTTCCCAACTTCAACGCACCGCTTTTGATCAAGCGGCGGAAAATTTAGCCTCTTTCCGCTCCGCGATTGTGCCTGAACAGAGAATGGGGGGATATGGCACAAAGAATCAAAAGATTGCGGAATATATGGAGGTGTTTTATCAAACGTCATTGCGAGCGAGAGCGAAACAATGACGATGCACTTATATGCAAATTATTATCACTAAAAACTACGAAGAATTAAGCAAGGAAGCGGCTAAAATCGTGAGAACAAGAATTTTAGAAAAACCCAACTTGGTGTTGGGTCTTGCTACTGGCTCTACGCCTTTGGGGCTATATCAAGCGTTAATCAAAATGCATCAGCAAGAGAATCTGGATTTTAGAGAGGCGCGCACATTTAATTTGGATGAATATGTAGGACTGGCGCCGGATCATCCCCAAAGCTACAATTATTATATGCGGGAAAATCTTTTTAAACACATCAATATTAAAAAAGAAAACGTTTTTATTCCTAAAGGCATTGCAGAAAATATTGAAGAGTTCTGTCAGCAATACGAATACGGAATCAAGAAACGCGGCGGCATTGATTTGCAAATTTTAGGCATTGGTCGCGACGGTCATATTGGTTTTAATGAGCCAGGCACTTCTTTTACCTCCCGCACCCATATTGTAAATTTAGATTCTGTAACCATTGAGGATAATGCCCGTTTTTTTAATAATGAAAGTGAAGTCCCCCGCCGAGCGATTACAATGGGAATTGGCACCATTATGGAAGCCAAAGAATGTTTAATGCTAGTGAGTGGCGCGTACAAAACAGAGATTATCGCGCGCGCTTTACAGGGGCAAATTACAGAAAAAGTGCCGGCTTCGGTTTTGCAGAAACATCCGAATTTAACCGTGATTTTAGACGAAGAAGCGGCAAATAGGTTAGAAGTGTAAAACGCAAGAGGATCCCATATTTTGTTAAAAATATTTCAAAAATTTGATTCAAGAATCTATTGCAACATTATGATAAGATAAAAAATCATAATTTTAGCAAAGATTCTATGAAAACTAAAGAATTTACCCTAAGTGAAAGAGAGGAATTGTCTCGTCTTCTCGTTCAAGATCAAAGTTTTACTGCGATTGCTAAGCAACTTAATAAGGATAAAGGGACAATCTCACGAGAAGTCCACCGTCGAGGAATGGACCGCAAGACCTATCGTGCCCACAAAGCCCATTGGCACGCTCGAAGACAGAAGAAAAAACAAGGGCGAAAAAGAAAGATTGAGCAAAACCCCGTTTTGAAAAAATTCGTTATGGCCAAGTTAAGACTGCGCTGGTCGCCAGCGCAGATTGCCGTGAAATTAGAAAGGCTGTATGCTGGGGATAAATCTATGCAAATCTCTCACGAAACAATTTACAGCTATATCTATGTCTTGCCTCGCGGTTCGCTCAAAAAAGAACTTTTAAACTATTTAAGGCAACAGAAGAAATATCGCCGTCGCAAGAATAAAAATCAACCAAGAGAAAACCAGAAACAGCTTAACCGAGGCCAAATTCCTGAAATGATCAGTATTGAAGAAAGACCGCGCGAAGTCTTGGATCGGATTGTTCCCGGCCATTGGGAAGGAGACTTAATCTTGGGTAAATGGAAACAATCTGCCTTAGGTACCATCGTAGAACGCACTACCAGAACTACGCTCTTAGTCCCCTTGGGCAAAGATAAAGACGCGGAAACTGTTCGTAAGGCTTTTGCCCATAAAATGAAAACATTGCCTGCCCAGATGAAGTTATCTTTAACTTATGACCAAGGCAAGGAGATGTCAGAGCACAAGTTGTTTACCAAGAAAACTCAGATTAAAGTCTACTTCGCTCATCCAGGCTGCCCTTGGGAAAGAGGAACTAATGAAAACACGAATGGATTAATTCGTCAATTCTTTCCTAAAGGCACTGATTTTAACAAAGTATCAAAAAGAGAAATTAACAAAGTGCAGCAGCTCCTGAACGGCAGGCCGCGAAAAGTTTTAGACTATCAAACACCCTATGAAGTTTTTGGTCGATTAATCAACAATATGTTGCAATAGAAACTTGAAACCAAT
>JBAZQX010000003.1:0-119196 GCA_041644975.1 Candidatus Doudnaibacteriota bacterium
TTTTCTGCGAGGCAGGCCGCCGTCATCGGCGGCTGGCGGCGGGGCGAAGCGAGTGGATTTTTTCAGGAATTTTTGATAAAGTAGGTTCGAGCGAAATCGTAAATATACTCCAAGATTTGACTTTCGGATTTTTGACCAGTCATTTCGTGGGCGGCGCACAGTGCCGCCCATTGATTTTGGGGGTTTCCGCGCGCGAAGCGCGCGGCCAAGCGGAGGTTCGAAATCCTTTGCGATTTTTGTATTTGCTTTGCCTAAAAAAGAATTTTTGCTATAATATAGGTGTACTCAACTTGTGCAAGTCATCTTTTTTAATGGCCGTCTCGGTCAATTCAAGGTGACTTGAGTTGAGTACAACCGGGGCGGCCATTTGAGTTTTAAAAAATTATGAATAACACCACGCAAACAATTTCGCAAAAATTCTTTTTATACACCCGCAAGTCAACAGATGTTGAGGATAAACAGGTGCTTTCAATCGAGGCACAAATCACAGAATTGCGCACCCTTGCAAAGCAGGAACATTTAGAAATAATTGAAGAGCTAGTGGAAAAACAATCAGCCAAAATTCCGGGCCGCCCGATATTCGACGAAATGTTAGTCCGAATAGAGAAAGGCGAAGCGAACGGAATTTTAGCTTGGCATCCCGATAGATTGGCGCGCAATTCTGTTGACGGTGGGAAAATAATTTACCTGATTGATTGCGGGCGTATTGCGGCGCTGAAATTTCCTCAATTCTGGTTTGAACCAACGCCACAAGGAAAATTTATGTTGAATATCGCTTTCGGGCAAAGCAAATACTATGTGGATTCTCTTTCCGAAAACACAAAGCGTGGTTTGCGCCAAAAAGTGAGACGCGGAGAATATCCATCGCTTGCTCCGGTTGGCTATTTCAATGACTCACGCACCAAATCAATCGCGGTGGACAAAAAGCGCGCTCCGATTATTCGCCAAGCGTTTGAATTATACGCCGAGGGCAATCATAGGCTGGAAGATGTTTCCGATTTTTTGGCGCAAAACAAAATCGTTTCAAAAAGCGGAAAGAAAATCCACATAACAAGAACGACTTTTATCCTTTCAAATCCGTTTTATTGCGGGTTATTCCGCTACGCCGGAGAAATACACGAAGGTAAATATGAGCCAATCATTACAAAGAAACTTTTTGATAAAGTTCAAGAAGTTTTGAAGCAGAGAGGACGACCAAGACATAAATCTATTATTGAGCCGCAAGTTTTCTGTGGTCTACTTCGTTGTGGAACTTGTGGCATGATGATTACCGGCGAATACAGGGTCAAACGACAGAAAAACGGCAATATCCACGATTATATTTATTACCACTGCACCAAAAAGAATAAATCAATAAAATGCCCCGAGCCCTGTATTCGCCAAGAAGATTTAGACGAACAATTATCCTCTCTGATTCAAAAAGTTTCTTTGCGTTCGGATTGGGCAGAGAAGCTTTTAAAGATGTTAAAAAATGATAGAACAAAATCCGCCCAATACGTTTCTGTTTTTATTCAAGAATCCGGAGAAAAAATCAAAATTATCAATACAAAACTCCAGCGACTTTTAGATAGATATTTAGAACAAGATATTGAGCGTGAAATTTACCGCCAAGAAAAAGCAAAACTGCTTTCCGAAAAAAAGTCGCTGGAGGAGCAAAATATCAAACTTGAACAAAAGCAGAATGATTGGCTCGAACCGATGGAAAACTGGATAAATTACGCACAAAACATAGAAAAAATCGCAAGGGATAGCAACCTTTTAGAGAAAAAGGTTGCTGCCAAAGAAATCTTTGGCTCGAACCTGCGCTTGGCGAGCCGCGCTTTGCGCGGCGAGCCACAAAATCAATGGGCGGCGCTGTGCGCCGCCCACGAAATGACTGGTCAAAAATCCGAAAGTCAAATCTTGGAGCGGGTAACGGGAATCGAACCCGTATTTCCACCTTGGAAGGGTGGCATAATAGCCATTATACGATACCCGCCTAAAAAGCAAAGGTTTTACTCTAAAGATATAATAATCAAGTTTTAAACATACTTTTAATAAATTTAACCTCTTCGCGTGAGAATTGAAGATTCTTTGGTCGGATATCTCCCTCAATAACAATCGGGCATTTTAAGGAAAAGATCGGCTCTATAGAGGACAAAAAATTTTTAGTGACAATCCTAATGGACTGGTGGTCGCGCTTTCTGTAGGTGCCGCTAAAGTGAATTTGCGAGATTCTATTTTTGAAGGCATTAACCAGCTTGCCGGTTTCATCCTTGGACCAAAGATAAGCGTGGGCGACATCAAGGCAAAGATTAACTTTAGGATATTTTTTAAAAATTTTTCGGAAGTCAGCAATGGTGATATTTTTCTTTTTAGCTAAGTTTTCAGTGGACACTTTGAACGGAAACATATTTAAGATGCGGGGCGCGGGCAAATCTTGAGGATGGATAATCACGTTTTTGGCGCCGATTCTAGTATATAGCGCGGAAATAATTTTTAATTGCCTGATTACTTCCTGTTCATTGTCCGCGTCGCGGCTCAAGTGAAAAGGGGCGTGAATAGTCACATAATTCAACTTTTTAAGCCACTTCTCATTAGAGGCAGAAAACTTTGAGGCATACAACTCTTCTTTAGAGGAAAAAGTGATCTCAATTCCATCAACATCGAGATTCTTGGCATATGATAATAAGCCATTGCGATTTTTAGAATCATTCCAGCTCCAAAGATTACCTGACGCGAAACTAATTATTCTGGACATAATTTTGAATAAAAAAAATGGTTCATCTAATCTTGTCGGAGCGGTGGGATTTGAACCCACGATCTCGTGCTCCCAAAGCACGCGCCTTAGCCACTAGGCCACGCTCCGCAACCCCAATAAAATAAATGTTAAGGGCAAATATTCGGAAAAAGGTGAGAGGCGGGCCAAAGCAGGCGCGCTAGCCACTACGCTAATCCCCGGAAATCATACTGTTAATTTACCAAATTTTACCCCTTCTCGTCAAACAATAATAAAACCTCATCTGTAAAATACAAGGATGAGGTTTTATTATAGATAAGATAATCTCTACTGCTTCTTCACAGCATCCTTTAGGCTCTTACCCGCCTTGAATTTAGGAACTGTCACAGCCGGAATGGAAATTTTCTCTGTCGGTCTCTGGGGATTCACGCCTGTTCTCGCTTTGCGATGAGACACCTTGAATGTGCCGAAACCGGTCATAGTAACTTCCCCGCCGTCCGCCAAAGTCTTCGTCACAATCTCCTCAAAAGCCTCCATCATTTCTTGC
Organism: Candidatus Doudnaibacteriota bacterium; assembly: GCA_041644975.1. Taxonomy (GTDB): domain Bacteria; phylum Patescibacteriota; class JAQUNI01; order JAQUNI01; family JAQUNI01; genus JAQUNI01. The sequence continues at coordinate 3,267 of JBAZQX010000003.1, forward strand.
ACTCGCGCTTTCGGAATTTCGGTTTTGGCCGCCATTTTCTCCACGAGTTCTTGTTTTTTCATTTTTTTAATGCCCCAAAGTTTAACTTCGGGGTGGTTAATATTCTTTAATGAGTCTCTTATGGCTTATTATAGCATAAACTATAAACAAGGCAAATATTCTGTCAACCTTTCACCTTTAGCTAAAGGTGAAAGGTCAACCCCTTACAAGAAAAATGATATTTATGGGCGTAAAATTATACATGAAAATGGACTGTGCCAATGAAACATCTGATTCTAGGAAAATTTGAGGCTATGGTATTCACCGTGCTTTTCACCTCGGAAAATTATTCTAATTAACCTAATTATTCTAAACAAATCCTCCATCCTCCGTAGCAGTAGCTACTGCTACTGCGGAGGACAGGCAATACCCAATGTCCAATGCCTAAAATTAATTTTTGGTCATTCAAGATTTGGTCATTGGTCATTTCTTAGGTTAATTAGGTCAATTAGAATAATTAGAATAATTTTAAAAGTATCTTACGCCTTCACTACTCTTTGAATCCGCTCAATTCTGCCTGACCGTCCGGTTTTACTGTCAATTTCGCAAATAATCGCGTTCACTAATACATCTCCCTCCGCGACCTCAAAGCAAACAGGCATTTGGGTGAGAAAATTGGCAATCACCAAATCCTTATCCACGCCAATCACGGAATCGCGCGCGCCCACCATACCAATATCGGTAATGTAGGCTGTGCCTTTGGGAAGAATACGCTCATCCGCCGTCTGAATGTGGGTATGCGTACCCGCGACAAGAGACACCCTGCCGTCCAAATACCAACCCAAAGCCACCGCTTCGCTTGTCGCTTCCGCGTGAAAATCCACTAGAATGGTTTTGATTTTTTTTTCTTTCAATTCCTCTAAAATTTCATCCGCGCAACGGAAGGGGCAGTCAAAATCTTCATCAAAAAAAACACGACCCACCAGATTCACGACGGCCATCTTTTTGGTCCCAATTTCCATTACCTTGAAACCTCGCCCCGGCGCGCCCGGGGGATAATTGGCGGGCCTTAAAAGATCACTGTCTTTTTCATTTAAAATCTCGTGAGCCTGCTTTTGATTAAAAACGTGGTTTCCAGAAGTAAAAATTTCTATCCCGGATTCGCGCAAAACACTTAAAGTTTCTCGCGTGACCCCTTTGCCGTGGGCTAAATTTTCACAATTAGCTAAAATTAAATCAGGCTCATAGGCCTTCTTTAGTTCAGGTAAAATTTTTTTGACTGCCAGGCGACCCGGACGACCGACGATATCGCCAAAAAAAAGAATGGTCATATCTAAAATCAAAATGTAAAAAACAAAATGTAAAATGACAATGTAAAATTCAAAATTTGAACCCTTTTTACATTTTGAACTGTCATTTTGATTTTTGATTTTTGATTTTTAAATTTTATCTAGCATACTCCACCGACCTTGTCTCGCGGATCACCGAGACCTTAATTTCTCCCGGATATTTTAACTCTTCTTCAATTTTAGCCGCAATCTCGTGAGACAATTTGACCGCTGCCAGGTCATCAATCTTCTCCGGCGTCACGAAGACACGGATTTCGCGTCCGGCTTGGATGGCATAGCTCTTCTCCACTCCTTCAAAACTATTCGCTACCGCCTCCAAGTCTTCCAGACGATTTAAATAGTCTTCGTAAGTATCCTTCCGGGCGCCCACCCGCGCTCCTGAAATGGCGTCCGCGGTCGTGACGATTAAAGCTTCGGAAGAACTATGAGGCACATCTTCATGATGTGACTCCATGGCCTGAATAATCTTCTCATCAATACTAAACTTTTTTAAAATATTCTTACCGATTTCAATATGCGTGCCTTTAATTTCGTGATCCACCGCCTTGCCAATATCATGTAAAAGTCCGGCTTTCTTCGCAAGAGCCGAATCCATTCCCAATTCTTCCGCTAAAAGACGAGCAAGGTGCGACACCTCTAAAGAATGCTGCAGCACATTTTGGCCATAGCTAGTCCTGTATTTTAAACGACCTAAAAGCTGAACCAATTGCGGGGGCAAGCCCGCCACCCCCGCGTCATAACAGGCTGCTTCACCCGCTTCCTTCATATCTTGGGCAATCTCTTTCTTGGCTTCCACAATTGTTTCCTCAATCCGAGCTGGGTGGATGCGGCCATCAACAATTAATTTTTCTAAAGTGCGCTTGGCGACCTGACGGCGAATCGGGGAAAAGCCGGATATCACAATCGTTTCAGGGGTATCGTCAACAATAATCTCCACACCAATCAATTTCTCAATAGTATTAATATTGCGACCTTCGCGCCCAATAATCCGCCCTTTCATCTCGTCAGAGGGTAAGGAAAGGGTGGTAGATGTGGATTCGGCCGCGTGCGAAGAAGCGCACCTCTGAATCGCCAGAGACAAAATCTCTTTCGCCTTGCGACTTACCTCTTCCTGCTCTGTTTGTTCCAATTTCTTGATTCTTTGAAGCAACCGTTCTTTCATTCCTTCCTCCGTCATCTCCAAAAGCACATTTTTAGCTTCTTCCAGCGACAAGTTCGCCACTTTCTCTAATGTAGCCAGCTGTTTTCGCTTGAGCTGAATAATTTCTCGTTTCGCCTCCCGAATTTGATTTCTCTCTTTTTCTAAATATCTTTGATTTTTATCTAAATTGCCCAGCCTATGGTCTAAAAGTTCCTCCCTTTGCACAAGCCTCCGCTCTAAGACCAAAATACTCTGCCTGCGTTCTTTATCTTCGCGTTTAGTCTCTTCCGTGTATTTGAAGGCTTCATCTTTAGCGGCTAAAAGGATCTCCTTGGCCTTTATTTTAGCTTCTTCTAGCGCCTTTTGAGAGCGCGCTTCGCTGGAATCCTGACGTCTTTGCGCTAAAACTTTGCGCAAAAAGTAACCCCCCGCTAAACCAAAAATAGCGGCGAGAAGAAAGATGATAATATTGAACATTGTTTTTAGACATTGATAATCTGAAAACAGCTTGAAATAAATTTGGTATTCACTTTTAAATTGATGTGAAGGGGGATTAATTTCAACGCTATTTTCATTATCATATTATTATCTTAGATGATTTTAAGTTTAACACGGATTTTGCCTCAAGGCAAATTTTGACAAAGCGGAATAATTCAGGTAAGATAAAGGCATAAAAATTCTAAAATCTGAAACTTGAAAGATAAAACATAATTAAAATGTTTCAAGTTTTATGATTTATGTCACACGATTATGGCTTTACCCAAGAAAAAAATGAGCAGAGCGCGGAGACACAAACGCCGCGGTCAGCAAAAAATTAACCCCACACTTCTTATTCTATGCGGTAAATGCCGCAAAATGATCCTACCCCATATGGTTTGTCCATATTGCGGCACCTACAAAGGAAGGCTTATTATAGATTTAGAATCAAAAGCCAAAAAGAAAAAGAGGAAGCAGAAAGAAAAAAGCAAAACTTAAGAATAGAACTTTATGGCTAATCGACATCTCTTGCGCACAATCGCAATGCAATGTCTTTATGAATGGGATTTTTCGGGTCAGAACCAGAAAAAAATCCAGTCGGTCATTGAACATAATACTAAAGAGTTCGCACCGGGCATCAGTGATTTTGATTTTGTCAAAAAGCTCGTGGCCGGGGTCATTAAAAATCAAGAAAAGATTGACGCGCTTATTGAAAAACACGCGCCCGAATGGCCCCTGAATCAAATTACCACTGTAGACCGAAATATCCTGCGCCTCGGTATTTTTGAGCTCAAATTTGACAACGATGTCCCGCCGAAGGTAGCAATCAATGAAGCGATTGAGCTCGGCAAGGCTTACGGAGGACCCTCTTCGGGTAAATTTATTAACGGGGTTTTAGGCACAATCTACCGTAAAATGATTGAAAAAGGGGACGTGAAGGAAGAAAAATAGAAATTTATTCGTTATTTTATCAAAAATAATAAATCCAAAATCCAAACATCAAATTTCAAATCAAATCCCCGCCCGCCATCGCTACGCTTTAGGCGTTAGCGGGCAGGCAAAATCCTAATCCCAAAATTTTGAGTTTTGGATTTTGAGCTTTGAGCTTGATTTGGTACTTCGGTAAACTCAGTATCATTGACATTTGAGCTTTGAAATTTGGATTTAAGCCCTATGAAAAAATTTTCCGACCTGGAAAAAAATTTAGATGTAAAATTCAAAAATCAAGACTTATTGAAACAGGCTCTTGTCCATCGCTCCTATATTAACGAAAATCCCGAATTTCGCCTCCCTCATAATGAAAGATTGGAATTCTTGGGCGACGCGGTCTTGGAACTCATAGTGACGGAAAATCTTTTTAATCATTACAATAACCCTGAAGGAGAAATGACCAATTGGCGCTCCAGCCTGGTCAACAGCAAAATATTGGCCATTGTCGCCCACGACCTCGGCGTGGAAGATTTTCTCTATTTGTCTAAAGGCGAGGCGCGCGACACAGGCAAAGCGCGGGAATATATTTTAGGCAATGCCTTTGAATCCATTACCGGCGCGATTTATTTGGACCAAGGCTATGCTGTCACGAGGAGATTTATAAAAAACAAACTGCTGACGCACCTGCCTAAAATTCTGGCCGAGAAATTATATATTGATCCCAAGTCGCATTTTCAAGAGCTTACTCAAGAAAAAGAAGGCGTTACTCCTGAATACAAAGTTTTAGAAGAGAGGGGTCCGGATCACGCGAAACACTTTGAGGTGGGGGTTTATGTGGGAAAAATGATGATTGGCAAGGGTAAAGGCACTTCTAAACAATTGGCGCAGGTGGAGGCGGCGAAAGACGCGCTGGAAAGATATAAAAAATAGAAATTAAAATTATTCTAATTATTCTTGATTTGGAAGTCGCGCGAAATTTTGAGGTCGCGCCTGCCGGCAGGCAGGCGAAAGCTTGACACGAGTGATTGTCCGCCTAAGGTCGTTCAGACTCTGATGAGTCTTCAGACTCGAAGAGCGGACCTCCAAAGCGCGAAACGGTCAATTAAAATAATTTTTAGAAATGAAAGGCACGGTGAATACCGTGGCCTAAATTCCTAAAATCATTTTAGTATTTTAAGCCATCATTAAAAACTTTGTGGGATAGAAAACTGATAATCAAAACAATAATATTAGGCGTGTTTTCCATCGCCATTTTTTTACCTTCCTTTTTTTCTCGCGCCCAAAGTCCCGCTCCCGAACGAACAATTACAATCATTGACAACGGCCTTTATTTCCAGATTAAAACCGAGAAAAATTTAGTTTCGGAAATCCTGGTTGATTTAGGTCTGTCCTTAAACCCCGAGGATAGAATTTATCCCAGCCTAAACGAAGAAGCCCTCTGGCGCATTATCATTGAAAGGGCAACCTCAATCACGATCCTTGCTGACGGAAAGGCAAAATCTCTTGTTACCTTTGCTAAAACCGCGGGGGCGGCATTAGAAGAAGCCCAAATCACCTTGAATCCTGACGATGAAGTGAACTATGCCACGGACGCGTCCCTTTTTTCCAATATGGAGATTATAGTGACCAGAATCAAACTTGGCGCTGTCACCAAAGATATATCCATACCCTTCCAAACTGTGAATAAAAAAGACGACACACTGCTCTGGGGAAAATTCAAAATCGCCCAGGAAGGCAAGATGGGGCTCAAAGAACAGGTTTATAAAGTAATCTATAAAAACGGCGAAGAAGCAAAACGGATTTTAGAAAAAGAAACTATTTTACAAAAACCTCAAGATAAGATTATCCTGGAAGGAACAAAAATAGTGGTGGGGGAGGCGAGTTACGGCATCGCCAGTTTCTACCGCTATGGCGATAAATTGACTTGCGCGTCCACGCGTTTTCCATTGGGAACACCTCTGCGGGTCACGAACACGGCAAACGGCCAAGCGGTAATTGTGACCGTGAATGATTATGGCCCTTTTGTGCTGGGACGGATTGTGGATTTAAACATACCGGCATTTGAGAAAATCGCCCCCTTGGGAACAGGGCTGGCGAGAGTGAAGGTGGAGGAAATCATAGATTAAATCCTAAATTCTAAATCTCAAATCCTAAATAATATCCAATGACCAAAATTCAAAATCCAAAACGATATGACCTTGAAGAACGAACTTTCCTATTTGCAAAAAGATGCAGGGATTTTGTGCGGGGATTGCCTAGAACTATTTCAAACATTGAATATGGGAAGCAACTCATCAGATCATCAGGCTCTCAAGCTAGTAATTATATTGAAGCGAATGAAGCGTTAAGTAAAAAAGATTTTGCCCACAGAATAAAAATTTGTCGCAAAGAAGCTAAAGAAAGCTGCTTATGGATAAAATTATGTTCTACGGGCAATAACCAACATCTATTAAACGAGCAAGGGATACTTATTCAAGAATCAATGGAACTAACAAAAATATTTGCATCAATTTTAGGAAAAAGTATCTGACTTTTTAAACTCTCAATTTAAAGCACCAAACCCTAAATAAACTCAAAGTCCCAATTTAAAAATTCCAAACCTTATAAATTGTTAATATTGCATTTATGTTTTGAATTTAGAATTTTGAACATTAATATTTATTTAGGATTTAGAATTTGGAATTTAGTTAGTCAGGATCTGAAATTTTTATAATTTTTTCTTCCAGCCACATGATTCTTAGCAAAATCACCATCAGCGGTTTCAAATCTTTCGCTCATCGCACCAGCCTTTCTTTTGACCGCGGAATTACCGCCATTGTCGGACCAAACGGGTCAGGGAAATCCAATATTGTAGACGCTATCCGCTGGGTTTTGGGCGAACAGTCTAAAAAATCATTGCGCGGGAAAAAGGGCGATGATATTATTTTCGCCGGCTCAAGGACTAAAACTCCTTTGGGATTAGCCCAAGTAGCTTTAACCCTGGAAAACACGACCCAAAAAATTCCCGTCAGCTCCGGAAAAGGGGAGGCGGTAAACCCCCCCACCCAAAATGCCACGGGCGTAAATTCTTGGACGAATGGTGCCGTTGGAACTTATAAAGCGAGAAGCAGACATTGCCATACCCTTTTGGGTGGGGGGGTGAACTTTTCCGAAATCACAATCAAAAGAAAATTCTATCGTAATGGCGAGGGAGAATATTTATTAAATAATAGCTCTGTGCGCTTAAAAGATATTGAAGAACTCTTAGCGCAGAGCAACATTAGCCAAAAAGGATATATTATCAGCCAAGGAATGATTGATCGCATAGTGATCTTGAGTCCCCAAGAAAAAAGAGAGCTTTTGGAGGAAGTTTCAGGAATTAAACCCTTAGAACTCAAAAGAATTGAGGCCCAGAAAAAGCTTGAGACAACGCGAGATAACCTTGTCCGCGTTCGCGCCCTTGTGGCGGAAATTGAGCCGCACTTGAAAAGGCTTGCCAAACAAGCGCGAGAGGCCAGAAATAAAGAAAAGATTACCCAAAAACTCCAGGAATTACAAAAAATCTGGTACACCAAAATCCGACAAAACCAAGAAAAGGCGCGCCAAAAAATAAGCAGAGAGAGGACAGAAATAGAGGAAATAATCAAAAATCTTGAAACCCAAATCCAAAATTTGCAAAAAATGGTGTCTATAATGGAGGTAAAACAAAAAAAAGACCAAGAAAACTGGCACCTCTGTTATCAAAACCAAGCGAAACTGGGGAAGCAAAAAAGCGTCCTAGCCGAAGAGCTTGCCACTCTCCGCGGCACCCTAGTTGCCGAAAAACTCCGCCCGCGCGAGCAGCAGCAGGAAATTAACCGCGCGCATCTGGAAATTCAAAGAATTGACGCTGAAATTATCTCCTCCCAGAAACAAAACGCGATCCTCCAGAACAACCTAGAAAAAACCAAAAAAGAAATTGAAAAGCTGGAAAGGGAGGGGGAAAAATTAGAAGCCGAAGGAGTGGCGCGGCCGAACCCAACCACATTGCAAACCGCCTTGGAGGATTTACAAAATAGACAAAATATCTTTCTGGACAACTTTAAACATGGTCTTGATATTGCCTCTCTGAAATCCCAAGCGCAAGAAATTTTAAGGCTCATTCAACACTTAACAGAATGGCTGAAAACCGCGGCAACACTGCCTAAAGAACAAAACGGGAACCCAGCCTCTCGCGAGGGGCTGGGGAAGCGAAAATTAGAAATGTTAATGGAAAATAAAGGCAAGAAAGAAGAGCAAGCTCATTCCCTCCTTTTAAAATCGCGCACGGAAGAAGAAAAAATTCTTTTTTTGAACTTCCAAAAAAAGAGTTGGGAGGGAAAAATCAATCTCGGACGTAAACAGCCCGCCGCAGACGCTCAAAATACTGCCAAGCTCCAGCAAAAAATCACTCTACTTGGCAAAGAAATGCAAAAGAAGGAAGAAGAGACGCAAATTTTGGAAGAAAAAATCGCCCAACTTCTCAAATTGGATACAACGCGCAAAAACAAACTCTTTGCGCTGGAGCGCGAATCGCGCGAGAAACAAGACGCGATGGGGAAGCTCGGCCAAGAAAAAGCCCGCGTGGAGTTAGAAGAAGCGAAACTCAACTTGGAAAAACAGGGGCTTAATCGCGAAATTAAAAAAGAGTTAGAGGACAAGTGGGGTCGTATTGACATCGTCTCTAAAAAAGAATCTCCGCCTAATCTGGATTATGAACTCCAAATTAACAAACTGAAGAAGAAAATGCTCTCGGCAGGCAGTATTGACCCTGAAATCATTACTGAATATGAACAAACACGCAGCCGGTGCGATTTCTTAAGCCAGCAAGCGGAAGACTTGGAAAAAGCCTCTTCAGGCTTAGATAAGCTCATTCATCGCCTAAGCCGCATCATTCAAAAAAAATTCAGCATCGCTTTTAAAACCATCAACCTTGCTTTCAAAAAATATTTCAGGATGATTTTCGGCCGCGGCGGAAAAGCAAGCCTTAAAGCGGATGAGGAAGGAGGAATTGTAATTGAGGCTTGTCCGCCGGGAAAAAAATTAAAAAGCCTCTCCGTCCTTTCGGGTGGAGAAAAGGCTTTGGCTGGCTTGGCTTTAATTTTTGGGATTATTGAGCTCTCCAGACCCCCTTTCTGCATTTTAGATGAGGTGGACGCGGCGTTAGACGAAATAAATTCTCACCGCTTTGCCCGCATTTTAAAGATATTAGCCCGAGGAAGTCAATTTATCTGCGTCACCCATAACCGCGCGACAATGAAAGTGGCAAAGGCGCTGTATGGAGTGACGATGAATGAAGAGGGGGTGTCAAGGTTGCTGTCTATGAAATTGGAGAAATAGAAATAAAATTTCTAATTGTTCTAATTGTTCTAATTATTCTAAATAATGACCAAATCCCAATAACCAATACCCAAAAGATTATTTGGGATTTAGACATTGGGGATTGGGATTTAGTTAGGTCAATTAGGTTAATTAGAATAATTAGAATAATTCCACTTGCTTTTTATATTATCTTGGGCTAAAATAGCACCATATACATTATTAACCATTAAATTCTTATGTTAAGAATTCGTTTAACCCGCCGAGGGAAAAGGAACCGTCCATTTTTTAGAATTGTCGTTGCCGAAGCGCGAGCGCCAATCAAGGGGCGCTTTATTGAGGTGCTGGGGGGATTGGATCCCCTTGGAAAAAAAACGAGTCTCAAGGAAGAAAGAATAAAATATTGGCTCTCCTGCGGCGCCAAACCTTCGGATACGGTGCATAATCTTTTAGTGGGTCATAAAATTATTGCCGGCCCAAAAATTAAAAAGTTCGCCCACAGGAAGAAAAAAGGCGAGGAAGCGAGCAAGGAAGAAGCAAAGAAGGAAGAGGTAAACCCCATTAAAGAACAAGATTCTCCAACGGTCCACGTTGACGGTGGCGTTAAACCGCCGTCAGCTTTAAGCGATAATGACCACCAGGCGGCTTTCTCTAACGGGGTAAAAGCCGAAACCGTAGAGGAAACACAGCAGAAGACCCGAAAAAGCGAAAAACCAGCTGAAGCTGAAAAAGAAAAGCAGGAAGACACGGCAACGCAAAAAGAAACCGCCGATAAAGAGGAAAAAGCCGAGCCCGCGCAAAAGGCGCCCGAAGAAGAGCCTAAACCCGAAAAAGCGGAAAGCGCGACGACTTCCAAGGTTGAACCACTGCCCACAATAGAAACAAAGCCCTAAATCCCGTTCTTCTTTTATCAAAATCTCCGAGAGGGATAACTTCGTCACAGCCAAATAGAGACCAGAGTCGTCTCTATTTTTGATTTGTTATATTTTCAATTTTTAATTTATCCGCTATAATAAAGAGGTGAAATAAATTATTTGAATTACGAAATTCAATAACCCACCCCCGCCCGCCTCGCCTGAAGCCACGCCCGCCATGCTAGCCGCAAGGCGTTGCGGGCGGGCGAAGCGATGGCGGGCAGGCCAACCCTCCCTTGTCAGGGAGGGGGCACAAATTTCCCCCCTGATAAGGGGGGCAAGGGGGGTTCCACGGTGCAAAGCCGTACATTTCATAATTCAAAGGAAATTGAAATTTAGAACTTAACTAAACTTAATAAAAACAAAAATTATGAACCCTCAAATCTTGGAAAAGGATATTATTGAGCTTTTAGGTCTGGAGAATTTACCCGAAGACAAAAAAGCCGCGCTTCTCGCGAAAATGGCGGAGACTGTTCTGAACCGCATCAGCCTGCGCATTCTGGATCAGCTCTCTGACGCCGACCAGAAAAGATTCAACACATTGCTGAAGCAAAAGACCTCTGACGAAAAAATAGACCAATTCTTGAAAAACAAAATTAAGAATCTGGACGAAATTCGGATGGCGGAAATTTTACGCTTCAAGCAGGAGTTAAACGAAGACGCAAAATATATCCAACAGAAATTAACCTCATAAAAAACAAAAATATATGGAGAAAAACACGGAAGGCGAGGGGAAAGAAAAGCCTTTAGAAAAAGATAAGAAACGAGAAAAAAGAAGAGAGGTAAAGAATAAACACAAAAACAAATTAGAGCCCTTAGACCCCGACGAGGGGAAAAATATTCCGGAGAAAACTGAAAAAGAGAAAGGAATTACTCCCGATAAGGTGCGGGTAATTTTAGATAATTTAGGGCGAGAATTGCCTCCAGAAAAAAAGGAAATTACGGTGCGCTTTCATCCTGATCTCGCGGAAAATAATTTTCCGGATTTAATTGCCAAATTAGAAGCCAAGACGGGTACCAAAATCATTCCTCAATGGGATGATGGGGTGGACATTGAAAAGGGTTTTGCGATTGTGTCCGAAACAGTCCCTGAAAAGCCGGAAACGCCTTTAGAACCAGCGGAGCTCCTACCCCCTCCTGTCTCCGCCCTTAAGGCAGAGGGAGAGCCGCTCCCACCCCCTCCAAATACAGAGAAAGAACAAAAGACCCCAGACGGGAATACCCCTGAAAAAAGCGTTAGCGAACCAGAGGAAAAAGGCGAGGAAAAGCCGCAAGAAGAACCTCCTTCAGAAGAAAACAAACCCAAACCAGAAGAAACCAAGCCTGAACAGAAAATGGCAGAAAAAAGCGTTCCCCGCGAAGAAGAGAAAAAAGAAACAAAAGAAATCCCACCGCGGATTCAAGAAGTTTTAGACCGCTTAAACGCAGAGCTGGAAAAGCATAGCGATGCCGAAGAAGTTGATGTTACTTTTAATTATAAACTTGCAGAGAGCCTGCTTACTATCCCAGGCGCGGACTTTAGAAAGCTCCGACCTCAAAGCTACAAAAAAATCCAAACAATCAACTATTGGAAAGAAAGAGAGAGCGTTTCTCCTCTTGGTTTTGTAATTGAAGAAATAAAAAAGAGGAAACCCCAAGAAAAAGAAGCAACTCCCGAAAAAAAACCTAAATCAGAAGAAACCGAGCCCGAACAGAAAGCAGAAGAAAAAAATGTCCCTCCAGAAGGAGAGAAAAAAGAAACAGAAATCCCTCAAAATATGGAGATGCTGATTGCACTCTTAGATTCAAAAATAGCCGAATTTCAAACAGTCCATCCGGAAACCAAAGACATTGACATTCTTTTTAGCGAGGAACTCATAAAAAAACTGGGGATAAAATATGGCGATAAAAAACAACAAGCAATCTGGCAAAAGATTGACTCCATCAAAGAGAAAGGATTCAATGTGCTATATTTTGGAGGAGAGAAGATACCCCCAGAAGAAGCGGTAAGGATTGAGGAGGTTGTTCCGAAAAAAGCAGGGGCAGAGACCAAAACAAAAGAAAAAATAACCCCCGCGGAAAAAGGCGAGATAAAGGAAGAGCCTTCCCAGGAGAAAACCGCTCCCTCCCCCTCCACCTCCCCCTCGGGCAGGGGGAGTGCCGCTCCCAAAACAGAAAAACCGCGAGAACCAATAACCGCGGCGCGAGAGACAGAGACCCCAATTGAAATACACCCCTCTCCATCCCGCGTGTCAGAAGAGCGGCTTGCTGAAAAGCGCCAAGAGTATTTAGAAGCCAAAAGACTGCGCGGTAAATTTATTAGCCGCGGAGAATTTAAAGGCAAAGAGGGAGAAGCGAAACTTGCTCAAATCGGTGAAGAATATAGCAAAATGCGCGCTGAATATATTCGCGGTAAAGCGACAGAAGTATTGAAAGAACAGAAGCTGCCCGCGACGGAATTGAAAACAAAGATTGTGGAGAAACTTCTGGAAGAATATAACAAAGAAGAAGGGGAACGGGAAAAATTGATCGAGGGCAGGGAAAAAGGCTTAGGGCAGAGGTTTAAAGAATGGTGGCGCCGTCATCCTAAAGCGCGAATGCTCGTTGGTTATGGCTTAACCGGCGCTTCGGTAGGGAGTATGCTTTCAGGACAGCTCTGGCTGACTCCTTGGTTTATTGGCGCCCGAGCCGCTTTTGCCGGAACGGGCGCGGCTCTCGGCACAGAAGGGATGTTATCCCGCTATTCTAAAACCTTAGGCGAAAAAGGGCTTGTGAACGAACTAGTTAAATTCAGCAAAGAAGAAAAGGCTAAACTCAAAAAAATCAAAGACAAAGGAGAACAGGAAAAAGCGCGCCAAAAAATGATTAACGATAACGTTGCCAAAGTCTCGCCCGAGAATTTAGCGCGCGAAATGGCGCGCGTCAAAACCCTGCAAGAGAAAAAAGGGGTGAAACTAGAAAATATAGGACCATATGGCGCGGTGCTTTTGGCTTTAAGAGCGCGGGAACAAGAACTTTTAAAAAAACGGATGACGGAGGCAATGGAAAAAGGAGAAAAAACTAAAGAAGATTTACTTTTTGAAGCTATAAACTCCGGCTTGGAAAAAGAGGCAAGAGAAATGGACAAAAATGTGGAAGGGGCGGGAGAGGCGGAAAGAAAAAAGGCAATCAAAAGATGGGTCTTCAGCAGTAGCGCTGGAGCAATCACAGCCGGACTCACCGCTTGGTGGGGATTCTCTAGGCTCGGAGAAATTTCAGGCAAGGGAAAAATAGCAGGGGGCGCGGCTCACGCAAAAACGGCTCTGGGTCTGCCAGCGCCAGAAGGGTTGGCAACGGATTTTGAGGTCATTGCCGGCAAAGGCGACTCGGTCTGGAAAATGGCAAAACGCGCTTTGGCGGAAAAATATGGCAGCCGCTTTACCAATCTTGATGAAGCGCGCCGCACTTATGTCATTGACGCGATAAAAGATAAAATCGCGAAAAACCCCGCTCGTTTTGGTCTAACTGATATAGACAAGGTAAAGATTGGTCAGAAAATAGATTTTGGCGGATTAATAAAAAACAACAGTATAATGGAAGGGATCTTTGGCAAGGCGGGACGGCTAACAGGAGAACAAGTGGAAAATATTTTGAATAATAATGAGACAGTGCAAGAATTCCACCGTCTCCATCCCGGAACTCATTTAGATAGCGAGAAAATAGATCAAATCTTGAGCCCTAATAGAGGAGATGAGGTCTTGGAGGCAAAACCCGCAGCGCCGCGGGGAGACATCAGCGCGCCAGAAATTACTCCGGAGGAAACCCCGAGCTTGGAAGAAAGCGCGATTCCTACTGAAACTGAAGCTGCAAAAATAGAAGCGCCGCAGACAGAAGAGACTCCAAGTCCAAAGACGGAAACCCCCTCTCCTACTCCAGAGGCCGCTCCCGAGGGAGATATATCCGAAGCAATGATTCAAGAAATTCCCGACTGGACTCCGGAAAAGATTGCCAAGACTGCTCTGCCCTTGATTCAAGAAAATTCAAAACTGAAAACGGTCAAAGGAATTTTAGAACGTTATCTAACTAACCTAAAAAGCGGCGAGATTTTTTTACCCGAGCAAACGGAAGCCAGCGCCGCTATTAAAGAAATAACCAAAAGAACCAAAGAGCTCGGGGAGAGCGCGGGGGAAAGATACGAGAAAACCCTGTTGGAAAACACCAAACTTTTCATAGGCACTGCCGCGATGGGGAGAGAGTAGACCACCCTTCAGAACCTCCCCCCCCACCCCTCCTTGGAAAGGAGGGGATAATCAGAACCCCCTCTTCGCTCCCCCTCGGAAAGTGGGAGCGTATTTCACCTCCCGGGAGGCGAGGAGGGGTCTAAATAAAGATCATCCAAGCTCCCACCCCCTCCGCCTCCCCCTCGGGCAGGGGGAGTGAGAATCTTCCTCCCCTTTCCAAGGAGGGGTGGGGGGGGTTCTGAAAATACCAAATAAAAAAATAAGCCCAGAGTCAACGTATGATGTTGAACTCTGGGCTTTTTGGTTTCAAATTATTTTGGCGGATCAGATGGCGGGGTGATTTTGCTCACATCCACCAGCTTTGCGCCATTGTCTTTCGCTGCCTTTTCAATCAGCGCTTCCGACCAATAGCATGATCTCAAGTAGACTTGGGCCATGCCATGGGCGGATTCTCCTTTGTAACCGCGCTTTTGGTATCTTTCCATTAAGGACGAGTACAATTCTGCCCGTGCTTTATCTTTGTCGTTCGTATTGAACGCGCGAGTCAGAGCCTGTCCTACCGCTTCAGCGTCAGCCTTAGCGGCGTCAATCTTCTTTTCCAGACACTTTGTGGTTGCATCCAGGTCAGCCTTGGTCGTAAACTGTGAAGTGTCCGGAATTATCGCGCGAGCTGTTGCCTCGGCAGTTGCCTTAGCTTCAGCTCTGACCACTGACATATCAATAGCTGGAATTTGAATTCCAGTGGCAGTTGTCAAAGCCTTTACGGCTGTGTCAGAAGCAGTGGCTGCTGTATCCATAGCCTTATCGGCTTTTTCGTTTGCTGCTTTGGCATCCATACTGGCTTGTTCGGCAATCTTGCGAACCTCGGCGAGCTCTTTCTCTAATTTGTCAACTTTTTCTGTGAGCTCTTTTAAGGTCTTAGCGATTGCCTCATCGCAGATTTTCTTGATCTGCTCTGGGCATAACGGAGTGCCTGGGTCAACGAGCTTCCAGCCGCGAGTCTTTAGCGCGGCGGCTAAACCGTTTTCAAAGGCGAGAGGCGCCATATTGCCTTTTTCCAAAGGCGTCAACATGCGCTCCACATCTTCAATGTCCGGTTTTTTACCGTCTTTGTCCACTACTTGGCTGTAAATAGCCCAGGCTAAGGCGCGGTTTCCAATCCTGCGGGCTTGGTTGTCCTGATCGTTAATAATAGTCGTGCCACCTTGGATCGGACCTTGTGACCTCGATGCGGGTGTAGTTCCTTTATTATTCTGCAGGGCTTTGTCCATTCCCTTTAGGATATTCATAATTCTATCAATATCCTGATCCTGTCCTTTAACCTCTCGGACTAGCTTACCAAAATCTTGAGGGTCAACTTGCTGATTCGCAGCCTGCGCAAGGAGGGGGAGAAACAGCGAAATCAATACGAGAACAATAAACTTTTTCATTGTAGATCTCTCCTTTCCTTGATTACTGAACTGGATACTTTTTTTCCAGATCATCTAGTGTTTTTTGACGCTCTGACTTTCCCTGTTGCGGAGCTGGAGTAGGTGGCGGTGTGATTATTGGGGGTTCAATTTTTGGTTCCTCCTTTTTCTCTATTGAGAAATAGAAAGCGCCATCTTTGATCCCCTTACCGCTAACGGACACAGTATAAAAACCGGGTTCCGTTATGGTCTCTTTTGGGGTCCATACTGCTTCACCCTCACTGCCAAATGACTCCGTGGAGCCTTTTACTTCTTCTGCCGGACTGTTCACTTTTACTTTCAAATGTTTAGCCTTGTCGGGATCAGAAACTTTAAACTTAATACTCTCAAGTATCCCCGAACTCACCGTGGAGTCTGATGGCCAGGTCATCGTGACCGTCGCCAATGTTTCCGGCGCTTTTTCGCCACCGCAACCGCGGACGGCGAAAAGGATTATAAGACCCATAACCACTAAACCACCGATTATGGCATAACCCCAACGAGGAAATTTGAATCCTCCACCTTGAGCCGCCTTCTCTCTCTGTGCCATTCTTTGTCTTAACATTATTCTGCCTCCTTATCCTTTTCTGGATTTGTAATCCTAACTGCTGTTTCATATATCGTTTTAGCTCTCGGAACACTGTCGAGACCACAATTTGCAATAAATGTGGCGAGATCCGTCTTGGCTATAATTTTAAGATCAAAGCCTTTACTGCTTATTATTTTGGCTGTTTCCTCGTCAATGTTGAGATTGGTCATTAGAGTTTCCCAAGGCTCAATCAGATTAAGAGCCTGCCTGATTGGCAAAAGCTCCTGATCCAAAGAGTCTACGAGCCTATCTTGCCATTTTTTGATCCTGGACTGTAAAGCGCCGACAAAAGTGACGACCCAGATTAAAGCCACTATAACCACTACTACTAAAATCCCAACTATCCATTCCATTTTCATTCTCCTTTATAATTTCACGCAACTATAACCTAGAAACGAAACACGAACACTCAAACTTTTAAAAACCACCACTCCTTCCCTTAAATTGCCATAAAATTTTGAAACCAAATTGAAAAAGATCAAATTCCCATTTTTGGGAATTCACGCTACCCGCTCGCCATCGCTTGCGCTTAAGGCGCTAGCGGGCGAGAAGCCTAAATTCCCAAGCTGAATTTTAACTCTTATTTATAGCATATCTGAAAAACTTTGTCAAGGATTTTTACCTGAAAATCCAAACTATATCCGGTTTTTGGCTAAAATAAGGCGTAATGGAAGCGGGAATAGGCCCGCCCGCAACGCCTCGCAAGCTCGGCTTGCGTGGCGGGCGGGGAATTAGGAATTATGAATCAGGAATAGACCCCCTCCGCCTCCCCCTTGGCCTTGCCCTGCCGAAGCTCTAAAGAGCGTAGGCGGGTAAGGGGGAGTGAGAATCTTCCTCCCCTTGGAAAGCGGGAGGCGGGCCTGCCCGCCGAAGTCCGCCATAGGCGGACGAAGGCGGGGAGACTTGAACCAACGAATAAAGGCTTGACACGACCCGAAAAAAGAATAAAATACATAATGCCTGGTCCGAAAACGAGCAAAAAATTGTAATAAGAAGTAACCACACAAGCTCGTAAGACCCCGCAAGCGCGTATGCCCTAAAAAACAAGAGACTTATTAAGTCTCTTGATCTGGCAGAACTGCTAATGATCCCACCAGGCCGCGCACCTTTAGAACCGCTCCACAGGGCAACTAGTCTCCGCCTCCCCCGAAAAAGAAAGACTTCTGCCTTGCGGAGTTTTTATTTTGTCTAAAAATTGACAAATACTTCAACTCGCTTTATTATATCAAGGAAGGGAATGTACTAGAAATGGAGGAAATAGTAATGAAGAAACTGATTCTGATCTTTATTTTTCTCTGCATAGCAACAGGAGCTCACGCAGCCGAAAGATGGATAGTAGTATTTGACCCGGCAGTAGTGAATGAGCCAGCGCGAGAGACACTTATCAAAGCCCACGGAGGAATAATTATTAAAAATCTTCCGTTGATTACTGGTAAAGCAGTGCTCTTGCCTCCCCAAGCAGAGGCGGCTTTAGGAAAAACCAACGGAGTAATAAGGGTGGATCCTGATGTCGTTGTAGAGGCTTATGCTAAACCAACGCCACCCCCACCGCCACCCGAAACCCTGCCTTGGGGCGTGGACCAAATTGACGCGGAACTCGCCTGGGGCACAAGCACAGGTTCTGGAGTTAAGGTCGCGGTTGTGGACACTGGAATTGACTTAAGCCACCCGGATCTTAAAGTTTGGGGCGGCATCAATACCATTAATCCCAGAAAGGGCTACAATGATGATAATGGCCACGGCACCCATGTTGCTGGAACCATAGCTGCGATTAATAATGAAATCGGAGTAATTGGCGTGGCGCCAACAGCCTCTCTTTACGCTGTCAAGGTGCTGAATAGTCAAGGTTCGGGATTTCTTTCCGATATAATTGAAGGGTTGGATTGGTGTATTAATAATGAAATACAAGTAGTTAATATGAGCCTTGGCACATCTTCCAATGTCCAATCCTTTCAGGACGCGGTGAAAAAAGTCTATGACGCTGGCATTATTCAGGTCGCTGCCGCGGGTAATAGTTACGGAGGAGCAGTGGGTTATCCGGCTGCCTATTCCGAGGTTATTGCTGTCTCGGCTACCGACATAACAAAAACCATTGCCAGTTTTAGTAGCATCGGTCCCGAGGTTGAATTAGCTGCACCTGGAGTTTCTATCCCCTCCACTTGGAAGGGGGGAGCCTATAAAACCGCTTCGGGAACTTCTATGGCTGCGCCCCATGTTACTGGAACAGTGGCTTTGGCAATAGCTAACAGTGTAGCTGATGTCAGGGCTACTCTCCAAGCCACAGCCGATGATCTGGGGAATCCGGGTAAGGATAATCTTTACGGTTATGGGCTTGTGGATGCTGAAGAAGTAGTAACCGGTGCGCAGACCCATCTTGCGCCTTCCCGAATATCAGGTCTAACCCCAGTTGGCAAAATCGCTACTATCTGGGGTCAGCTCAAAAAGCAATAAAACCCTGCACCACATAGGGTGCAGGGCAAGCAAGAAAACAATGAAAATATTGTACATTCCTTTCTTAGATCTTTCCCTTTGCCTGCAAGCAAGCTATAATCTTCTTGCAGGCTTTTTTATAAAACTCTTCACCCTTCACCTTTGGCTAAAGGTTAGAGGGTTGACCCTTCACCCTTAGCTAAGGGTGAAGGGTTGACAGATTTTTAAAACCTGCTAAAATCATTTTTTAGGTAAAAAGCCTGAAAATCCTTGCCCTTCACCTTTTCTTCACCTTTTTTAAAATGAAACATGTTCTATGTGTATGTTTTGAAAAGTAAGAAAGATAAAAAGTTTTATATTGGTTTCACACCAGACTTAAGACTGCGTCTTCAAAAACACAATAACGGTAAAGTAACATCTACCTCCTATAGGCGCCCTCTAGAATTAATCTATTATGAAGCTTACAAAGATCAAAAAACTGCGATAAGGAGAGAAAAGCAGTTAAAAAGCGGTAAGGCACATATGGCTTTAAAAAAATGGCTGACCCAATAATAACGATGGATAAAACCCTTCACCTTTAGTATAAAAGGTTAGAGGGTTGACCCTTCACCTTTATGGTGAAGGATGAAGGGGTTGACCCTTCACCTTTAGCCAAGGTCTTCACCTTTCATAAAGGATTCATCTATAGCTATAGGTGAAACCTACTAAAGGTGAAGGGTGTTTTCTAGTCAATAGCTTCGCATCACTTCTAGGGGTGTTTTCATATTTAAAGCCATATGCGGTCGCTCTGAATTATAGTAATGCAAGTACTTCGGAATTTCCTTGCGCCAAGACTTTAGACTTCTTGGGATACGCTCTATACACTCTTCTTGAATAGTGCGGTTAAATCTTTCAAGATGTCCGTTATCTGTTGGCGTTCTCACTCTGCTATGGCGATGCGATAAACCGGAACTTTGAATTTGTTTTGTAAACCATTTAGAGAATTCAGAACCATGATCCGACTGGAGCATCTTGATTCTAAATGGTGCCAATTGGCGAGCTGAATAGATGAAGTTTACGCTTCTGCCAGCACTAATCCTTTCTGTTGGATAAACATAACTCCATCTGGAACAGACATCTAAGAGAGTATACAGATAAAGTCTATTCTGGCTTACTCCATCCCAAACCGTGTCAATTTGCACTAAGATACCAGGTTTTTCAGCCAGAGGACGCTTGGGATATTGATGCCACTTTTTCCATTTAGAATAACGGGAACAGTTGAATCTTCTTAAAACTCTCTTAACACTAGAAAGGCTTATGATATATCCATCCTTTATTAAAAGGTGATGCAATACTTCTGCACAACGCTGATAATGCTGCCGGTAATCCAATATTTTAATAATCATTTCCGAGGATAATTCCTTGGGATGATGATGGGGACGTGAGCTTTCCGTGGGAATAGTATTCCTTCTCGTCATTCTTGCTTTAATGACCCAGCGCGTGATCGTACTCTGGTTAAAACCAGTATGGCGCGCCACCTCTCTTGTGCTCCACTTTTGGTTCAAAACCAGTTTTGCTGCTTGCATTCGCAAACGTGGTAAATGGGGGTTTGTTGTATATGGCATA
The DNA here is from genome assembly GCA_041644975.1 of Candidatus Doudnaibacteriota bacterium. Classification (GTDB taxonomy): domain Bacteria; phylum Patescibacteriota; class JAQUNI01; order JAQUNI01; family JAQUNI01; genus JAQUNI01. The sequence continues at coordinate 23,644 of JBAZQX010000003.1, forward strand.
TACATACATTTTACCCCAGGCGATGCAAAGGTATTGAACCATTACAAAACATTGACATTTATCATAAACAAAGGTATAATTTTGACAACAGCGAATTGAGGCATTTTTAAGCTGGAGGCAAAACTCGGCAAAAGCAAGTAATGTTTTGCTCCAGTTGTTGGTTCTTTTACAATTAGTTTAGGTCGCGCTTGTTTAGCGCGAGTATGGCAAAGCCATATCCCTAACAATGAAAGGAGGAATATAGAAGGGCCTATGGTTTCGTGGTTAAAAAACTCACAATAAGCTGGCTAATTTTTTTAGCCAAATGGAGGGTTTGGAAAATGTTGAAACGATTTTCTTTTTGTGTGATTCTCGTGATCGTATTGTCAGTTATGTTTGCCTTTGTCCCATTTGGTCAGGCGGGGACATGGGAGTATGATTTTACCAAAATCAAAGGGAACGAATGGGAAAAAGATTGGGAGGTCATAGATGGTGAATTTGATGTTGTAGATGGCGCGCTCAAACAAACTGCTCAATCTGCTGATGACAATAACGCCTTTCGTGCTATTGCTTTGACAAAATGGGAAATTCAAAACGGCATAATTGAGGCTAAAGTAAAGCATAGTGGAGCGGGAAACAACGATGCATTGATTTTTTATAGAATGGAAGACAATGATAACGGATACGCTTCAAGGCTTCAATTGGATGGCTATATAACAATTGGAAAGATAACAAACGGTGTGCATGGACATATCCAGTTTGTTGTCACACCGGTGCAAGCTGATGTTTGGTATATAGTAAAAATTGAATTGGATGGCGATACAATAACTGTTTCTGTGGATGATAAAGAGTTTATAATTCTCCAAGACAAGACCTCACCAAGTGGCAGTGTTGGTTTTGGCATGTCAAGATGCGCTGGCGGTGCTTCTCTTGAATGGATTCACGTTACAGGAAGCGGTGTAACACCCACTTTGGTTGCTCCTGCTGGCAAGCTGACCACAACCTGGGCTAACATCAAAGCCCAATAAAAAGCTTGGCTCATAACAAGCGAAAGACCATCAAATTAGATGGTCTTTTTTATTGTGTCACCGTCCCTCAAAGTACTAAATCTCTTTCTCGCTTTCTCTATTGTAGCCAGCACCCTTGCCTTGCCAAAGGTGGCAGAGAGTGGTATGATTGCTAACAGAATCAATTATTTTTGTCCTTTCACAATTCAATCATAAGGTTGCATACGCACTTTCAGTAAAAGTGGGTGTGAAACTATAAGTATTTACAAGGGTTTACTTTCGCAGACCCCTTTTATCTCACTAAACCCTTTGACATTGAAATCAGCCGTGCTATTTTGAAACTGTACCTTAAAAACTATTTTTAAAGAAAGGGTGTGATTATAGTGGTTTATAATGCTGAACATCTTAAAGTGACCGGATTAATCGTGGTATTAATACTCTCGATTCTGCTGACGGGGTTGGTTTCTGTGGGGAGCTTACGAGCTCAGCCTAAGAAGGAAGAGGTTAATTTCGAGATTTTAGCCACGGTTACCATGAAAAGCGGTGGTGTTCTCTGGAATCTGGCGCAAGAATATTATAAGGATCCTTACGAGTGGAAATACATCAAAAAGATGAATAAAATTTCTAACGAGAGAAGAATCCCTGTTGGGATGGTAATCTATATACCAGCCAAAGATGTAAAAGCGATCGCGAAGAAGATGGAGCTTCACTGAAAAACACTATCTGGTTCGTTGCCTGGGCACTTTCGGTAAAAGTGGGCGTGAAACCTACGGGCAGTGCCAGAAAAGGTAATGGAAACGCAGGGACAATAGTCCGCCAGACGGGCGATGCGAATTGACGCAGGCGGGGCTACGCAGGGTGGCAAGTGTCTGGGAGACCCTCACCAGTCGTAGGTGCTGCAATGCACCATAGAGCGAAAGTGTCCCATATTGGGTACAAATCCCAATCTGCCCATTATGCAACCATACGAAATGCAATGCGACAAGTTGCATACGCACTTTCAGTAAAAGTGGATGTGCAACTATAAGTATTTACAAGGGTCTGCTTTCGTAGACCCTTTTTTATTTCTTCTCAAAACCACAATTCGCATGTTTACCCCGTTTAGAGAACGAAATTCTCTAACGGGGTTTAACCAGCCATCCTTCACCTCTCCTTCGTATGAAGCTTCAGACGAGCAACACAAGGTCCACTACGCTTCCAAGGCTCCGCTGAAAGCGAAGGCGGGCAGGGGGAGTGTCACTCCCACCCCCTCCACCTCCCCCTCGGGCAGGGGGAGTGAAAATCACCCTCCCCTTGACGCGCGGGAGGGTGGGGAGGGGTCTAACATCACCTGACAAAAATTTAATTTAAATTGACAAATTCCTCAAAAAGCAGCAAGATAAAACTACCTAGCCCAAGGGTAAATCCAGCCCGGCTAAAAGAACAAACAACAACTCTTCGAGTCTGAAAATCTGAACGAACTATTTTCATAAACAAGCTGTCGCTTGTTCTTTTAAAACTTTATTTCGGATTTCGGCTGTGATGCCAAAATCTTAGATGGCTAATGGGTTGTATAAGCTAAGCCCAAACAAAGGAGAAAGACGGGTATTGGCAAGGTTTTTTTATTGTTGTTTGAATAGAATGAAGAGGAGGTAGAAAAAATGGCTAGAGTAATGAACATAGCCGTCATAACAGCTATCATCATAATAACTCTTATAACTTGTGACGAAGAGACTGCTGCGGTCTGGAAATTAGAACTGGTCGGACAAATATCCCTTAAACCAGACAGAGAGAACCCCAACGATAAACTATGCGCAGTTCATGTTTCTGGACAGTACGCTTATGCAGCTGATGTAAATGGGGGGCTTTATGTGGTAGATATATCTGATCCGCAAAATCCACGTCAGGTAGGGTATTGCGACAGAGACCGCACGTTCTTGCATCCCCATCTAACTAGCCGTTCTATAGAAGAACGAATGTTCGCAAGAGGCGGAGTCCAAGTGAAGGGCAACTATGCCTATATGGTTGACGATGGTTTCGGCGGCCTCCGAGTGATAGATATATCCGACCCTTCCAAGCCGCGGGAAGTAGGATGTAGTGAGCGCCACATCCAAGCGCGAGAAATTTACGTGCGAGAAAATTACGCTTATGTGACTTTTAATGGACTTCGTGTGTACGATATATCTAACCCCGTCAGACCCCGCGAGGTAGGAATCTGCGAAATTCCGTCTTGGACAACAGGAATCACTGTAAAAGACAAATATGCATATATAACTAATGGTCGGCCTGAAGGCGGCCTCTGGATTATAGACACATCTGACCCCAAAAAGCCACGTCAGGTAGGATATTGCCATACATCTGGCAACGCATATGGAGTTGATGTAGTTGATAATTCCGCTTATGTGATTTGTACAGGAGGTCTTGATGTTATAGACATATCTGACCCTAATACCCCCCATAAAGCAGGGAATTTTCCGTACACTATGTCATATGCAAGAGGACTCTTTATTGAATCAAATTATGCTTATGCAGCTTATGGATTTGGGGGAGGGGGAGGTATTGTGATTATAGACGTGTCTAACCCTATCAAGCCAAAAGAAGTAGGACGGACCAACGTTACTGGCCCAGCCCAAAGAATCTATGTAGCCGGTAGCTATGCCTATGTGGTGAGCAACGTTAGCGATTTGTGCATTATCAAAGTCAAACCGGATGCGCATGATTAAGGGTTAATATGAAAAACCCTCAAAGAATTGGGTGAATGAATTTATATGAAAGCGTTTTTTTGTTAATTCAACATATATATGTTTGATTTTTTGCGAAATGGTTCCATGGTTTAAGAACTCACAATACAAAATGGCTCTTGAGCATTCAAGAGCCTTTATTTTTTTAAATACATACCCGGTAGAGCAACTTTGAATGGGTTTCAGAACAACCTCGCAGTTATACTGAATAAACAAAGCTGCTGCTGATTAACTTGCTTACTCGCTTAAAACAACGCGAAACCCAAAGGGTTGTTTTCAAAGTTGTCATACCGGGCATACCCACCCGGCACTTGCTCTGTTAGCCCCGCTTAGAGATTTATCTCTAACGGGGTTAGATATTTTCCCTTGTTGGTTCAGATCTCATTACCTTCGCTAAAGCTGCAAGGGGCAGGCTGACTTGAACTAACAAGATAAAGACCCCCTCTTTTCTCCCCCCTTCCGCCTTGGGCGGAAGGGGGGAGTGAATTTCACCTCCCCTTGACCTGCGGGAGGCGAGGAAGTACAAATTTCCCCCCTGATAAAGGGGGTAGGGGGGGTTCCACAGTGAAAAGCCGTACATTGCCTAATTCAAAGTGATATAAAAAAGCGCCTATTTTATGAAAATAAGGCGCGGATTGAGGAAAAATTGACTCTTATAGTCCCCACGATGTAATAGATTGAATAGGCAATGATAACCACTACATAGCAGGTATTGATAATCTTGGGTCTTGCCCAAGATCTTTTAAGAGCCAATTCCGCAATAAACACAGGAATGAACAGAAAAACAAACATCTTAACGGCTATAAAGAGGACAACTCCTCCTTGAGCCAAAGACCATTTCAGGATTGGGTTTGTCTCCTCGCAAACCCCCGTGATGATGCCAATTAAGGTGATAAGAAGATCCACCAAACCAATAAGAAGCACAATCTGACCATATTTACTGATTTTCATCTTTAGGAACTGCCTCACTTTCTTCAAATAATGCCCTATATGAACTAAAAACTTGTAATGTCAAACTATTCCTTTTTGAATATGAGACTATCATACCATTTTTTTACCTATTTGTCAAGAAAAACTAGAGTAGCCCCTTCGCCTCACAATCTCTAAATAAACCCCATTAGAGAACCTCATTCTCCAACCCCGTTTAGAAATTTATTAACGGGATGAACTTTCTCTAACGGGGTAAAAAAAGGCCCCATTTTCTTGCGTGCTAGTATTAAGTATAGGAGGCTACTATGACAAAACAAGATATGGGGCAAGAAACCTCTGATAAGAAAACACCGCTTCCGTGATCACCGAAAATAAAGCGGCTCTCATCCAAGGTTTCTGTATATATTCACTATATTACCCTTAAAAAATTATGTCAACCCTTCACCTTTAGGTTTCACCTATAGCTATAGATGAATCCTTTATGAAAGGTGAAGACCTTAGCAAAAGGTGAAGGGTCAACCCCGTTAGAAGTAAGCCGCCCCGAAGCGGCTGACGCCGTGCCAAGGCAGGGCGGACTTCTAACGGGGTGATAGTTCTGTAGAATCTCATGGGTTTTAAGAGGGGTCTAAAATTCTCCCCTGACAAGGGGAGATTAAAGAGGGGTTTTTAACAATCAACCCCCCGAACCCCCCTTGTCAGGGGGGTAGTAAAACTTGTTGGCTCCATAGTCCAAGACGCAGGCCAGCGCCAAAACCCTTGGTTTGCCTCGCCTACCGGGAGGCAGGCATTCTGGCCTGCCCGCCATCGCTTCGCTTCAGGCGAGGCGGGCGGGCTCCATAGGGCTCGCGCCACTATGGAGCCAACGGGCTTTCTCTAACGGGGTAAATACCTTTTGACCATAACAATGAAGCAATGATTCTAGCTTTCATGCTGCCGATATTGCAGGGCTTCGGCAATATATTCGCTTTTAATCTGTTCCGCGGCTTCTAAATCCGCGATAGTCCGCGCCAGCCGCAAGATGCGGTAATAGGAACGGGCAGAGAGATGAAAACTCTCCACCGCGTTCTTTAAAAGCGCGCGGGAAGTGGAATCTGAAACGCAGAACCTGCGAATCTCGGTGTTACCCATTTCGCCATTAGCTATAATTCTCTTCTTCTGCTGACTATTTTTAAAGCGTTCTTCTTGAATCGTGCGCGCTTTTTGCACCCGCTCCCGCACGAGGGCGGAGCTTTCGGCTAACTCTTCACTCGCCAATTTTTCATATTTCACGCGCGGCACTTCCAAATGCAGATCAATACGGTCAAGAAGGGGACCCGAGATTCTTTTTTGGTAGCGGATGATTTCACTCGGCGAACAAACGCAGGGTCGCTCCGGATCGGATAAATAGCCGCAGGGGCAGGGATTCATAGCGGCGACGAGCGTAAATTTGGCGGGAAAAGACATGGAACCTTGGGCGCGGGAAATCGTGATTACGCCGTCTTCCAGGGGCTGTCTTAAATTTTCCAAGACATTGCGGGAAAACTCCGGAAATTCGTCCAGAAAAAGGACGCCTCGGTGGGCTAAACTAATTTCTCCGGGCTTGGGATAAGCGCCGCCTCCAACCAGAGAAACCCCCGAAGCGGTATGATGCGGAGCGCGGAAAGGCCGCTCCAGAATTAATGGTTTATCCTTGGGGAGCAGACCCGAGACAGAATAAATCCGCGTCACTTCTAAAGCTTCAATCAAGGTCATTTTTGGTAAAATGGAGGGAAAAGAACGAGCAAGCAGGGTTTTGCCGCTCCCGGGCGGTCCGTTCATTAAGATATTATGGCCGCCAGCGGCGGCAATCTCCAAAGCCCTTTTGACATGCTCTTGACCGTGGACACAGGCTAAATCAACCTCGTAAAGGGTATTGGTTTCCAAATTCTTTAAATTCAAAGGCGCAACAGGCGTAATAAAATTCATTCCCTCCAAATGGTCTTTCAACCCCAGAAGGTTGGTCACAGGATAAACCTTTAAACCGCGCACGAGCGCCGCTTCTTTCGCGTTTTCCTCGGGCACGAATAATTCCATAAAACCCTTGCGCTTCGCCTCAATCGCGATGGATAAAACGCCGTTCACGGGACGCACCTCTCCTTTTAAGGAAAGTTCACCCACAAAGAGCTTTTCTTTGGTATCAAAACCTAGCTGCCCCGTGGTGGAAAGCAGGCTTAAAGCAATCGGCAGGTCATAGGCAGGGCCTTCTTTTTTTAAATCCGCGGGAGCTAGATTCACGGTTACCCTTTGCCTGGGGAAGGTAAGACCCGAATTTTTAATCGCGGAAAAGACTCGGTCCCGCGATTCAGAGACCGCCGCGTCCGGCAAGCCCACCACTGAAAAACGGAACATTCCTCGAGTAACATCGGATTCCACCTCCACAAGCTCCGAGGATAAACCAATAACAGAACAAGAGTGAATTTTATTGAGCATAAAAATTAAATCAAAATGCAAAGTGCCCGCCCGTAACACTATTAGCTTGTGAGCGGGCGCGGCAGGGTTTCATTAAAAAATTATTCTAATTAACCGTGTCGCGCTTTGGAGGTCAGACGAAAGTCTGACACAGAAACTGGAGGTCCGCCTAAGGCGGACAATTGCTCGTGTCGCGCTTTCGCACGACCTCCTTGTGTTAAGCTTTCGCCCTTCCAGGACCTTCGGCTTGACCTCCAAATCAGGAATAATTAGAATAATTTTAGAAGCGAAGGGATAAAGTATACCGCGGTGAATACTATGGCATGGATTCCCCGCCTTGAGTTTTACTTGAGAAAATTTTGGCGGGTTCCCAAAATTATTTTTCATTATGTTGCTTCCGCATTGCCTTTACCAACAAAATCACCACTCCTGCCACAATCATTATATCCGCGACATTAAACACCGGCCAAAAAGCCAAGTTTAAATAGTCTATCACATAACCAAAACGGAGGCGGTCAAGCGCGTTAGAGAACGCGCCTGCTCCCAGCAGCACTAAACCGCAAAGAGAGGAAAAATCTTTTCTTTGCAAAAATTTCCGTCCCCAGTAATATAAAAACACGCAAAGCAATGCCGCGATTGAATAAAAAAACACGGCGGGACCCGCGCCATCGCTGGACAGAGCGGGCAGGGGAATCCCAAAAGCGATGCCATAATTGCGGTAAAATTCCAAGGAAAAAAAATGACCTAAAATAAAAAAATTGGGTCCGCCAGCGAGGACATAGCCAGCCCAATTTTTTAAAATTTGGTCTAAGATGAATAACCCCCCCGCCAATGCGAAGCACCACTTAAGTTTGCGCATAAAAAATATAGCAATGAGTAAAACGTAATAGATAACAGACAATTTATCGGCCTGCAGCTGATTATTCCCTTGCTACTTATTACTTCATTACACATCAGATGTCATTTCTTCTGCGCGCATTCCAAGCAGACTGGCGCCCTCGGAAAAGCCTCCAACCTCTTCGGATTGATCGGCTGCGCGCATTTTTCGCAGATGCCATAAGTGCCTGCCTTCATTTTGGCTAAGGCATTGTTAATCTTAAGCAGGTCCACCTCTAGGGTGCTATGCAGGGCCAACCGATCATAGTACTCAGTTACCTCCATCGCGTTTTCATCAGGCTTACTGCCAAAAGAGGGGAATTTAGCATCATAATCGCCCTCTACCTTTTTATCTTTGACCGCGATTGCCTTCAATTCCTTCTCAAGCTCTTTTTTGTCTTGCTCTAATTTCTTCCTTAACTCCTTGAGCGCCTTTCCTTCTAATCCCGCGTTTTTAGGCTTCTTGTCTTTACTGCCTAAGATATTAGGAAATTTTGGTTTGGGAATTTTAGCAAAATTTAGTTTGGGGATCTTGGGGAACTTCATAAAATTGATATTTTGATTTTATATCGCTTCCGCAACCTTTATTTCAGTTTATAATACCCCAAGATAAATGGCAAGGATTATTACATTTTGTCATTTAAGGTAGGGGACCATACCCCTTTAGCCATTTGGAGCCCATAGGAGAGCCACTCGCCTTTTTAAAAAGGTGGGGGGCAATTAAAAAATTAAATCCCGTTAGCTTTAAGCGGTCCCGTTACAAATAAATTTGTAACGGGATGAACTTTCTCTAACGGGGTAAACAAAAAACAGCCTTACCCAAATTAAGCCTGTCTTCTTTTAAAGAGAAACAGGGGCAAGATAGCCCGCGATAATAAATTATTTATGGGGGCATCTGCCCCTGTGTTAGATTGGAATACTCCAACCTCGACCCCAAAATACCAAAAGGTAAATGAGGTCGATTGGAATTCCAGTCTTTTTTTTGGCTGCGTTGGTCAGACGCTGGCCGTCTTCTACTACTGACCTCCCTTGCGGGAGATTCTTTTCCGCTTTTAAGTACAAAGAGCTATTTTTTGGACTGCGCCCTAGAGCACAGTCCATTTTGTAGTTTTTGTTTTTGTTTTTGCTATTGACCTAAAATAGCGAATTTAAGAGTAGCAGAAGAAAAACCCAATCACAAATAGGGGGAACTTGTGATTGGAGTTCTCTCCACTACTCTATAAACAAAACAGAAAATTGATTGTCTGTGTTTATAAATGTACCCTCTTTTTATTCAATTTTTCTATATTCAGTATAGCATAGAAAAAATCCTATGTCAATCCGTGGTGGATAACTAAAAAACCTAATTAAAGCCTGTTTTTATGATAATAAGTTGTTTCAGCTTAAAATAAACAAAACAATCAATGCTTTTCCCTTTTCCCTTCCTCCTTTTCCCTTTTAAACGGTGGATAAGCTGTGGACAAAATAAATTTAAAATTAAAAGTTAAAAGTTAAAAATTATCATCGCTTTGCGAGATCTCGCAAAGCGAGACAATTCAGAATTTTTCATTTTTAATTTTTCATTTTAAATTTATTTTATCTCCCCCCAAATCTTTACCAAAATCCCATCCTGTACGTTGCGACTTAAGCCTTGCAATTTTTTGAAGCCGGGAAGAACATTCGCTTGGCCTACCTCGGTTAGCTTTTCCAAATCAAGATAAAACCATTCATCAGCGCCGGAGAAGGATTTCTGCCAAGAATTCTCTTGGGGCTCGCGAAAAGAAAAAATCACTTTTTGAAAGATCTCCTCGGAGTCGCTGACAATGAGCCTATCGGCTAAATAACCATAAAACAAACTGCGCTTGGGGTTTAAAGTAATTATATCGGTTTGAATTCCCGCCACTTCTTTTTGTTCGGGAAGCGCTTCGTTTGGAAGAACGTATTCCGTAACCGCGCTGCCATCCGGCAATATTACTTCTTCTTCTTGAGGTTGGTTGGCAACAGCGAGGCTTTTTAAAATTGCCGTCAACCGCTCCAGCGCCGTTTCATCTTCCGCGCTTTTAGACACAATCAAAGCAGTGGTTAGGGTCTTGTCTATTCCGCGATCAACAATAAGTTCAAGATCTCCTAGGGCGAGGGACTTCAGCTCCGCCATCTTGTTGGTTGCCTCGAGGTTTTTCCGAATGAACCCATCGGAATCCAGAAAAGACCAGAAAAAATTCTGAAAGGGAGTATTCCCCAAGCCAAACCGGGCATCATCCGCGGGGAAACGCGCTACCAGCAGAGGGTCGGGAGGAATAAACCTCAACCAGGAAGCTTCGGATTTATTAAAAACCATTTTGTCTTGAGGTGGATAGTACGCCTCCAATTCCAGACTATTTCCGTTTACCTTGGCAAGCCCCACTCCGGAAGGTAACGCGCTGCCTAGATTTAGATAAACAAACAAAGGAGAAGGGGAGCGAAAATGGGCCTGCGCTTTTTGAAAATTGGCATTGTTCTCTAATGCGTTGGAGGGGCTAACTTTAAGATCCACAATTGTTTTTAAGTCTTGCTCGCTTTGCGAAAAAAACAGATAACGATCCAGAAGCATATAATAAAAATTTCCTTCTTCTGAAATTACCCGCCCAAGCGAAACCCCTTGGTAAGGAACATCGGCGCTTAAAAATTTCTCCCTCAAAATATTGGAGATTATTGCTCTGTTTTTAATTTCTAAAACTAAAAGCTGGTGTTCTGCCCCGTTATCGGCAAATTGAACCCAAGCCAGCATCTTGCCTTCGCGCAGCAAGGTATCGTCTAGTTTAGCAGAAAAGGTTCCCAAGATGCTTTGAATTTTCGCCGCGCTTGCGGGCAGACCTGCCTTTTCCGCAAACCGATCGTAAAATTCAAACAACTGGGCAGTCTTACCATTATTCTCGCGGTCAATGTTTAACTGAACTAAAATTTTTGTATCGCGCGGCAACAGATGGGCAAGGTTATTCTGGTCAGAAAAATCCTCCAGATACTGCCGCGAGCTGAAACCCAGAATAGCGACCAAAAAAATAAGGACGAGAATCGTCCCTAAAACAAAAAAGTGGGTTTTATCCCTCATTTTTCCTCGTGTTTTAACCTCTTGTTTTGGCTTTAAGAGATTAACCGCTGGATTCTGCATAATAAAAATATCTCATTGCTCTAATTAGCCTAATGTCTAATTAACCCAGAAAAATTAACCTAATTATTCTAATTGTTCTAATTATTCTAAATAAATCCCAATACCCAATGTCCAATGCCTAAATTAATTTTGGTTATTCATGATTTGGTCATTGGTCATTTTTTAGGTTAATTAGGTCAATTAGAACAATTAGAATAATTTTGCCACCCTAACGGGTGGTCAGCCCTGGAGGGTGAAAATCTTGAATGGTTAATTCCCAAGGTGTTATTTTAAGAGAATAACTAGCACAATTCATAACTTATATGGCAAGGACATTCGGATTATAATCTCGCGCTTTGCGCTTTTATTCCCTGTCAGGTCTCCCAAAGAAGGGGGCGTGTTTAGAAAAACCAGATTGATTATTTTTATTTTCCAATTTCAACAGATTTTTACAGGAGAGGTTAATCCGTCCCTTCTCGTCAATCTCAATCACGCGGACTGGAACAATTTGACCCACTTTAAGATACTGGTCTACCCGTTCCACGCGAAAAGGAGCGATCTCGGAAACATGGATCAGACCTTCCTGACCCGGTAAGACTTCCGCGAAAGCGCCAAAATCCATAATCCGCGTAATCTTGCCCTGAAAATCCTCGCCCACTTTCACCTCGCGGGTGAGATTCTGAACCCATTCCACCGCTTTTTTGGACATTTCGGGATTTGCCGAAGTTATCATCACGAGCCCCGAATCTTCAATATCAATATCCACCCCCGTATCTTTAATGATCGCGTTAATCACTTTGCCGCCCGGACCAATCACATCGCGGATTTTATCCGGATTAATCTTTAAAGTCACAATCCGCGGCGCGTAAGGCGATAAATCCTTGCGGGGAGAAGAGAGGACTTGATTCATCTTGCTCAAAATCTGCAGACGAGAAACCTTCGCCCGTTTCAAAATTTCCGGAAAGAGGTCTAAGGGCAATCCCTCTACTTTAACATCAAGCTGGAGCGCGCTAATGCCGTCTTCCGTGCCCGCCACTTTAAAATCCATATCTCCCGCATGGTCCTCAACGCCTTGAATATCGGACAAAATTTTATAATTGGTTCTGTCTTCAGAAAAGAAAATTCCCATCGAGATTCCCGCCACGGGCTTCTTTAAAGGCACGCCGGCATCCATCAAAGATAAAGAACTGCCGCACGTCGCCGCCATAGAGGTAGAACCATTAGATGATAAAATCTCGGTTACCACGCGGATCGTGTAGGGAAATTCTTCTTGGGAAGCAGGCAGATAAGGCAAAATCGCTTTTTCCGCCAAAGCGCCGTGACCAATCTCCCGCCGCCCCGGTCCGCGCAGCATACCGACCTCGCCCGAACAATAAGGAGGGAAATTATAATGATGCATATAACGTTTAACGCCGTCTTCCTCCATAGAATCCAAAACCTGCTCGTCGCCGGGCGCACCCAAAGTGACTACGGAAAGGGCTTGGGTCAAACCCCGTTCAAACAGCGCTGAACCGTGGGTGCGAGCCAAAACTCCCACCGCGCACTCAATCTTTCTTAACTCATCAATCTTGCGGCCATCCACTCTTTTCCCCTCCTGAAGCAAGGCTTGACGCGCGGCGTCAACCAATAATTCTTCAAAATAAACCTTGACCATACCCTTGCCTGTCTCGTCCAATTCGCCTAAATAACCTAAAAGGGAGTCAAAAAGTTTTTTCACGGCATCGCTGCGCTCCGGCTTTTCCGGCACAAAAAGCACAGCCGCGAGTTTATCCTGCAAAAATTCCTGAATTTTGTTCTTTACTTCACCGGAGAGCTCTACTTGCGCGTAAATCATCTCCTGGGGCGCGATTTCACCGCATTTATCTTTAAACTCTTGAATTAAACGCAAACACAGTTTGACCTCCTCGTGCGCTCTACCGACATAGCTCACGATTTTTTCTTCCGGAATATCCGGTCCGCTCGCTTCAATCATATTCACCATGTTCTCCGTGCCCGCGACCAATAAATCCACGGGGGATTTGTCTAAAACCGCCTTGCCGGGATTCACCACCAAGTCACCCTCCACCTCCCCAATGTGGCAAGCGCCAATGGGGCCATAGACAGTGGGGATGCCGGAAGTGGTAAGAGCGGCGGAAGCCGCGATCAAGGCTGTAATATGGGGATCCACTTCTGGATCCAAGGAGAGCACCATCACTATAATTTGAATATCATTGCGAATTTTGGGATCAAAAAGAGGACGCAGGGTGCGATCAATAAGGCGCGAAACCAGAATCGCCTCATCGGTCGGTCGGCCTTCTCTTTTTATAAAGCGGGAGCCTTTAATCTTGCCCGCCGCATACAATTTTTCTTCATAGTCCACAATGAGAGGCAGATAATCCACCCCTTCGCGGACTGCTTCGCCACGGGTGACAGCGGCTAAAACCACTGTGTCACCATACTGGACTCTCACCGCGGAGGTAGCCTGGAGGGCTAAATGTCCTTTTTCAAAGACAATCTTCTTTCCCCCCAAAACCCCTTCGTGTTTCATTACTTTACGCATTTTTGCTTCCCTGCTCACAAGACTCTTTTCTCTTCCTCTGCAAGCCTGGAAGACCAAATAGCGCTTAGTCTTCTCGTCTGTAGACGAAGGAAAATATGTCTCGTAGGAATTATTATGAATTATTAATAATACAAAATTTAAAGGAGATATTTTTTCGCTTCTTTGTCTAAATCAATGAAATCATCCGCTTCTTCAATTAATTTTTTGGAGGCGGATTTACCAAAAGCAATCAGTTCTGTACGATGCCCCAAACTCTTTAAATATTCCAAAAGGGGCTGAAAATCACCGTCTCCCGAAACTAAAACCATTGCGTCTAGTTTTGGCCCCATTTTGACCATATCCACGGTAATCCCCACATCCCAATCTCCTTTTTTCTGCCCGCCCCAAAATACCTGTAAATCCTTCATTTTCACCTCAAAACCGGCATTAGACAAGGCATCAAAGAATCCTTGTTCTGATTCTGTTTCCGCTTTTATTACATAGGAAATCGCCCGGATGAGCTTTCTTCCCGCCACCGCCGCTTTTAATATCTCTTTGAAATTGACTTTTCTTTTGTAAATATGCCGCGCCGAGTAATACATATTGGAAACATCCACAAAAATCCCGACGCGCTGTTCTTTATGTTTGAGCATAATCTTGGTAATTGGTAATCAGTAATTGGTAATCAGTAAAATAATAGATTCTCTAATTACTAATTACCGTTTTATTTTTTCAATTTTAATTTTTTAATCAGAGTCTGATATCTTTTTTCGTCTTCTTTAGCCAGATAATTTAAAAGTTTGCGGCGCTTATTCACCATCTGCAAAAGACCACGGCGGCTGGCAATGTCTTTCTTATTTTTCTTTAAATGGGTGGTTACTTGCTTGATTTCACTGGTTAAAATCGCGCATTGCACCTCCGGCGAACCAGTGTCGTTCTTGTGAGTGGCAAACTTCTTAATAATTTTATCTTTTTCTTGAACAGTAAGCATAAAAGAAAGTTAAAAGTGAAAAGTGAAAAGTTTGAAATTTGACTTTTAATATTGGTCAGTAAACATTCCAAATTTAGCATAAAATAATAAAATGCGCAAGGGGTTGCATAAAGAGGGGAATGTCGTAAAATAGAAGCAGGAAGTAGGAAGCAGGAATAAGGAATAGGGAATAGGGAATTAGGAATCCCGCCTACGCCCTTCGGGCTTTGGCGGGCAAGCAGGAATATGGATTTAAATAAATTAAAAACAGATTTTCTGGAATACTGCGAAATTGAGAGGGGACTCTCCCAGCTTACGATCCGCAATTATGATTTTTATCTCTCTCGTTTTTTGGAATGGACAAAAACGCGGAAAGCGCGCCAGATTACAGAAGATGTGATCCGCGCCTTCCGCCTGAAGCTGAACCGTTATCAGAATAAAAAGGGACATCCTCTCTCCCGCGTTACCCAAAATTATCATTTAATCGCTCTGCGCTCTTTTCTAAAATACCTCGCCAAACGCGATATCCCCTCACTCGCGGCCGAAAAAATTGAACTGCCCAAAACGCCGGAACGCGAGATAGAAGCCTTAACGCAAGAAGAATTAGAAAGCCTGCTTGCCGCTCCTCTTAAAGCCAATAACCATTCCTTTATTAAATTGCGGGATCAGGCAATCTTGGAAACCCTATTTTCCACGGGGCTACGGGTATCCGAACTCGCGGGACTTACCCGCGAGCAAGTGAATCTGAAATATGATGAATTCACCGTGCGCGGCAAGGGGAATAAAGTAAGGATTGTCTTTTTGTCGCCAAATGCCAAACAAGCGCTCAAAATGTGGCTTCTTGCCCGCAGCGATAACGCGCCCTATCTTTTTGTGCGCTACAATAAAAAAGTAGCTGACCAGATTGAAGGTTTAACACCGCTCACTGTCCGCTCAATTGAACGAATGATTAAGCGCTACGCGATGCTTGCCGGAATCAACAAAAAAGTGACGCCGCACGTGATGCGCCACACCTTTGCCACGGATTTATTGCGCAACCGCGCGGATATTCGTTCGGTGCAAAAAATGCTGGGACACTCTAATATTTCCACGACCCAGATTTACACCCACGTGGCGAACGAGGAATTGAAAGAGATTCATAGGAAATATCACGGGAAATGGAGGAAACAAGGGGAAAATTTTTAATTTTTAATTTTTAATGAATTAATTTTTAGAAACTTATTGGCTCTATAGTGGCGATTAGCCCTGTGGAACCAACGGACGGAATATAAAAAATATGAACAATTTTGTTGTTCATTTTTTAATAATAGGACTTTCGCGTTTGATGTCATCCCCGACCCGATCGGGGATCCAGATTAATAGCACTAATCCTGGATTCCCGCTTTCGCGGGAATGACAATAAATATATTCAATTTAACTATTACTAAACACAAAAGTCCTTAAATAAAAAAAGCGGGATAAGTTCGACTATAAACTTTAAAATTTACAAATATCTAAATCCCGCTTAGAGCCTGACATTTAAAAACGAGCTATAATCCTTATAAAAGGACAATCTACTTTATATTACTGCCAAAAGTAGCGACACTATAGTGGTCAATTTTGCGCGAAATCCAAAAAAGAAAACAATCGGGATACCGCCGGCGGCAAAGGTAATAGATTCCGCCTAAAGGACTTAAAACCACATCCACGCAGAATTCGCAGAAGGCGACCACCATACCGCCCCAGTAACAAAACTCGCGCCAGAAGACGTAAATCATTAATATCCCTCCTTCCTGTCCGCATTGATGTTCTGGAATTCTTAAGAAAAGAACGGACTGGTAATCTTAAAACAAGATCAAAAATCACGAATCATAAGCAAAGTATTCGTGCCTTAAGACTTTTTTACTACACTGTCAATTTAGCATAAAAAAATGGATTAGACAAGAGGAGGGGGAATTAGTAAGCGGTAATCAGTAATCCGTAATCGGTAATTAGTAATTAGGGGTAATGAGTAATAAGGGGCAGGGAACGGGGGAACGGAAAAGGAATAAATTATATTAAAGACCCCTCCCTGCCTCCCGCTTCCCTAAGCGGGAGGAATAAAAAAATATAATGAACAATCTTGTTGTTCATTTTTTTATAAATAAAAAAAGCGGGATAATGTCAGTTTTAAACTTAAAGTTGACTATTTCCAAAATCCCGCTTGAAAACTGGCATTTAAAACAGCCCTTAATCCTTATAAAAGGATAATGTTTTCATAGAAATGCCAGACAAAAGCCATGGATAACTACTTCGATAATTTTGGTAAAATAAGTCTTTGGTAAATCCATGGCTAAGAATAAAAAGAGCAGGTGGAGAAGATGAATCTCTTAAAAATTAGATTTAATTATCTGCATTTCAATCTTCTCCACAAGAAAATAGGAGGCGATAAGACCACTCCAGAGCCTAAAAGGCTTAATCGGGTATCAATCGCCCCCGAACAAGAAAAGCCGAGGGTGAAGATACTGTTGATCCTTGAAGAGAATAAGTTATAACTAAATCCTCGGCAAAGAGGGGAAACGATCAAATAAAGGTTGAGGCGCGATAAGTAACTCTCAAATTAATCATTAATAACCATAACATAAATCGCGCCTCAAGAAGAATAGAAAGAGCAGGCGGAAGTGAGTTGATCTGAAATTTGAAATAAATGATATTTTTACAAACTCCCGCCAAAATTTCCGCGGATAATAATTCCCTAAACAATTAATATAAACGGCGTCTAAATCCGCGGAAAAATTTCAAAAAGGGAAGATGGAGATAATATCCAGTTTAATTGCAGACAATGAACTCAAGTATAATCCCCATCTTAAAAAAAGTGAGCCAAAAATTTGGGGCAAAAACATTTTTAGCTGCAAATTTTTGGGGGATAGGGATAAAATGAAGGGAAATTCAACAAATAATGTTACCCTTAATCCCTATCCCAAAAGAAAGAACGGAGAAGATGATTAGAGTCGAAATTCAAATTCAAATGAACTCTTTTAAGATCTTCTCCGCAGAAAGATTAGGAACGATGATGCACATTTTGAACTTTTTTAAGTTTAATCATCAAATAATCGTCCCTAAAGAATAAGAAAGAGCAAGTGGAGAGGATAACATCACCTCTAAAAACAGGGTTTTGAACACTATGAAAATCCTCTCCACGAAAGCGAAAGAGCGGAATAGATAAATTACGCTTTAATCCCTGAAGAAAGGTTAACCACCCCGAAATCTATTCCGCGAAACCTTTTCCCGCAAAGAATGGTGTGGGGTTAACCTTGGCGATGATTTCTCTTAAGATATCATTCCATTAGGGCTTTCGCGTTTCATAATAATTAAATTTGGATATTTATTGTCATTCCCGCGAAAGCGGGAATCCAGGACTAGTGCCTCCGACCTGGATCCCCGAGCCTACTTCGCCGAAGCAGGGCTTCTGGCTGCGAAGGCTGAATCAAGTCGGGGATGACATGAAACGCGAAAGCCCTATCTATATTACTAAGTGTAAAAGCGCCAAGCAAGAAAGGGGCAAGGGATAAATTATATAATAATTCTGAAAATGACCTTGATGCAAATCCCTTGCCAAAAAGAAAAATTAAGGGCGGAGCTGACTTTCATTTTAATCAAATAATGATTGCAGCATAAAGCCCCGCCCGAAAAATTGCGCCGCGATCATAGAAACAAAAATCACAAAGTGATGAATAGCTCGATAATCGCGGCGAAAAGTCAGAATACTAATTTCAAAGAGCAGAATGGGTAAGGTTGATTAATGTTTAAATTACTTCAAATGAACACAAGAATAAACCTTACCCAAAGAGGGTTAATTACCCAATAATACCAAACAAAGCGAGATTAGCATAATTGGAAAATCAAAAAAGGGGAAAGGCGAGGCTCATATATAATCAAATTCAAGGGAATAAATTATGAAGAAAGCCTCGCCTAAGAATAGCGCGCGATATTACTAAGAGGGAAATACCCAAGTATTAGTTTTAACAGAATATCGCGCGCAGATTGATATCAAAGAACCAAGATGGCTTGGCGCTCAAGCTCCCTTAAATAATTATATTATCATTTCCTGATCAAGCGCCAAGCGAGAAAGGGGCAAGGGATAAGGTGATTGCAAATTTACTGAAAATGACTCCCAGAAAAATCCCTTGCCAAGAAGAAAAATTAGAAGTGGGGCTCACTGTCATAGTAATCGAATAATGATGAGCAAGTCTAAAAGCCCCACCCGAAAATCGCGCCGCGATAATGGAAACGAAAATCACAAAGTGATGAATAGCTCTATAATCGCGGCGAAAGGGAATACTAATTTAAAAGAGCAGGATGGGTAAGGTTGATTAACATTTAAATTACTTTGAATGAACACAAGAATAAACCTTACCCAAAGAGGGTTAATTACCCAATAATACCAAATAAAGCGAGATTAGCATAATTGGAAAATTAAGAAAGAGAAGGCGAGGCTCATGCTTCGCAAAACCCTAATTTGAAGATAAGCCGACGAATAAGCCCCGCCTGAAAAATGGGCGCGCGATATTACCCGTCATAAAACACCAAAGTATTAGTATTTTCTGAATATCGCGCGCGAAGAAGTTGAAAAGAACAAGATCCGCCGGCTAATGGCATCTTAAAACGGCAAACTAAACCATTAAATGCGAACGAAAGCCGACGGAAAGAAAGTGAAGGCAAAGGATAAGCAATTAACTAATTGAATTTCAATGACAGAACTCAAAATCCTTTGCCAGAAGAGAAATCTTGCCGCTTGAACTGTATAAAAAGCTTATGTGAAGCTAATCGAAAAAGTAAACCCCATTAGAGAACTTCGTTCTTTAATGGTATGCGCCGACGGTGGCTTTCTCTAACGGGGCAAAGCGGCAAGAGGGGGAAAGGCAGAGGGTAAGTACGAAATTAATCTTGTTTGACGATAACATACTTCAAAACCCTCTGCCCTAAAACTAAAAAGGATCTATCGCTTAATTTCTCTATTAAACCATAGAGGGTTGAAGATTGTAACAAAGCGGCAGAAAATTAAGGGTAAAGGATAAGTGGACGTTGAATTGTCTAAAAATAACCTTTTTCTGAATCCTTTACCCGAAGAATTTTTGATCCGTTTAATGGAACAAGAATGGGGGGCAATTGCTGAAACCTTTTACAATCTTTGTAGATTATACTTAACCAAAGCAATTGCCCGAAGAATGGAAAGGCTCGCCGTGTGACATTTGCCGAGAACTCATCAGTTTAAGTTGAACCACTTCCTAACACGGCGAGCAATGAACAAGACAACCAACATAAGCGGGCAATAGCCGACGAAACATCAAATCCTTTTAGGATTATGGCAGCATAAAGCCATTGCCCAAATAATTTACAGAAGCCCTTTCTCCGCCTGCAATTCTATCATAGCCAGAATGGTTTGGCGGATCAAGCCAAGATCGCGGCTAGAACGATTTTGCAAACGCTTATCATCACCTAATATTTTGTCCAACAAGGGTTCTATCGGCTTGAAAGCATCGCGGCGCTCTTTATCAAAACTCTTGCGCAATTCTTTAAGCTCTTCTTGAACCTGTTCAAACTTTTGATTCAGAGAATCAATCGCTTGAGGCAAGCCATCGCTGCGGATTTCTTCTTCTCTGCTTTTTCTAGCGCCACGTAACCGGAGAGCAGAGGATTCTCTTTGCGCTTCTTTGATTTCTTTTTTAAAACTCTCAACCTGACTTACTAACGGCGCTTCGGCTGCATTCTGTTTTTGTTCAATTTTGGTAAGTTCAGCATGACAACGCAGGGTCTGCTCTTTAATCAAGGAGTTAATTTCCTCCCCAATGCCGCGGGTTTCAAAGACAAGACTGCGTCCATATTGGGAAAGCTTGAGGTTTAAATCTTCAAGGCTGGTAATTTCCCCAGAGATAGTATCTTGAAGCCAGCCTATCATCTCTTGCCGCCTTGCGAGTGATGCCTGCAGATGTTCATCTGTTTCGTTTTCCGTGCGTTTTGCTTTGTTTTCAAGCTTATTCTGGATATTTTGAAGTTCTTCCTTTAAATCTTGAGCCATAATCTTTGCGGCTAAAATATCAAGAGAAGAATCAACCTTATCCAGCTCACATACTGTAATCCAATCACCATACGCGACCGGTCCCTTATTAGAATCCTGTTTGTAGGGCAGGCGAGCAAGACGTAATGCTTGGTGCTTTTCAATCAAGGTTTTGTCTTTGCCAATTTGATAAGCGCAAATTTTAGCAAGCTCGTTCTCCGCGTCAAAATTCGCTTTCAGTTCGCCTTTTTCCCATGCATACATATTAGGAAGAAGATAATCCACAAAAAACACTCCTTTTATGATGCGCATTGCCCTGCGATGAGCGACAATTTTAGGAGACAACTTCTCGCCTTTGCCGTTTCCTTTCTTGGGAGTGGGGAAAGAAATCTCAACGCGCTCTGGAGAGTTTAAGAGTTCGTCCAGAATAGTGTGATAGTCCTTTAATTTCCTCCAAAGATACGCGAAGTTGAGGCTTGTTCCGCTTTGCCTCACCGCCTGTTCAGCGATGAAATGGGCAAGAGCTTTGGCTTCGGGTAAGCCAATATCGCCTTGATTCTTCGTGCGGCGGCGAGCGCGGAGATTGTTGTCAATCCCTTCGCCATCTACACTAATATACTCGCCGAATCTCTTCTTCGCAATTTTCATTGGCGCGCCGTCACAAAAACGGCTCGCAAAACGAATGACCGAGATTGCGCCAGCGCCGATGCGGGCGGCAACGCCTGGAATGGGCTTTAGCGCAAGACAATAGAATTCTATTTCCTCTACTGCTTTTTCTAAAAGTTCGCGGTAGTGTTCCTCTTCGTCTAAAGTAGCGGCGAAAGCTGGGTTATTGGCGCACCTTTCTTCAATATACTCTGAAATATTTTGCCCGGACGTGCGATTTAACCAAGCCGCATCACCGTAAGTAGAGGTGATACTGTTCTGCAATGCCACGCGGGCGCTAATTAAGCCCGTATATACAGAGTAGGTTGTAGAGAGATTAAGAATCTGCTGCTCCACAGCCAAGTGGGTGCGGAAGAATTTTGACCATTCTGGGTCATAATGCATTTCCCAGATTAATTCCGCGTCTTCAATCTTCTTTTCAAATTGACCCGATTCGCGCGCTTTTTTGATCTGGGTAGGGGTAACATATTGGATTTTCGCCCCAACTTTTTCTAAAGCGAGAATCGGGCCAGAGGTCGCGCCGCCAAGTTCAGTATAAACCTGGACATCTGGTTTCTCTGCTAAAGCGTCAATCCATGCGGCTACTTTGTCCCTGCCTTCTAGTTCAATAATTTTACCTTTCTGAACATCAAACACATAAGAAGTTTTTTTCCTTTGAAAATCAAGCGTAAAATCAGCCATTTCACAAATCTCCTTTCGTTGCAGAAAAGGGAAGGATAACCACGGCTGTAATCCTATATAAGGATAAGATGCACATAAATCCTTCCCTAAAAACTAGAAACAAGGGGTGAATAATATGTCTTTTAATCATAAAGATTACTGGTATATAAATTCACCCCGCGACAACAGAAAACAGCAAGATGTGGTCAAGATAATGGATTATTTAATTCCATTTATGTAATGGAATAAATATTATGATAATCCCGACCACAGCCGTAAAGGCAGGATTCACCGTCCAGGAAACCCCAAAGGGTCAGTCTATTTTTAAATCCTGCCCGGAGGAAGGCGGGAAAATAAACTCATTCAAAATACAAAGAGTATGAGTGACCGAACGATTTTCCCGCGAGTTTAAGAGGGGCGGGGATAAGACTCTTTAAGAGCAATAAGCTTACACACTTCGTAATCCTCGCCCAAAGAGAAAGGCGAATGATGGAGAGGGAAATCTTTAAAAAGATAAAACTCCTTTGAATCCGCCTTTAAAAGAGCCTGCGGAAATAATTCTTGCGCCATTAAACCAATCTGGTTTAATTTATCCTTAAACTATTCCCGCGAGAGAATAGGATTGATATCATTTAAGATCCCAAAAGGGATAAAGTGCGATAAGAACCCTATTCCAAGAGTATAAATTTTCAACGAGCGAAGTTTAATTTATATCATAAAATAATTTTGGTGTCAAATAAAAATTTGACAAAAAACGGAATCAAAGCCATAATTATCATATTCTTGCTCTTTCTTTAAATCTGTGGTCTAAAAACTATAAAGGAGGAATTGAATATGCCTGCAAGAACGATTAAATTAACCGTGGGTCAACAGTGTGTGGCGATACCCTCGGGTACCGCAGTGATTATGTCAGATATTCCCGGCACTGCCAACCCGGAAGATGTTACGGATATGGGCTTGTCTTTTAGAGACGATGCAACTGTAGTTCAGATCTGCCCACGTAATAGCACGGGGCAGTTGGGAAGCGAAGAAAAAGAAATTCATACATTAGGGATAAAGTATCAAGAAGGAAAAATTTATCTCATCAGTTCTGTTTTCGTACGCAAAGAGAGGAAAAAGACGAAAACTTATATTTTAACGCAAGGAAACATCTGGGAAGGCATAGAAGAATGTACGCTAGAAGAAGCCCTTTCTATAAATATCCCCGAGCTCTCGTTAGACCAATAACATTCTCCGCACCACAGGCGGAGATTTTTTTATTTAAAAAAAATCTCCGCCTATTCTTCATAGCCGGAGAAAAGATCTACCTCTCCTAAAGCCTCTTCACACCACTTATTGCGGTTGTAGCCGCCTAATTTATGGCAATATGGATCATTATGCAATCTACCAATATGGTGATGCTTCTGCTTATTTTGACTACTTCTATGTCTTGGAGTTTTGCGTTTTTGTTCTACTGTTTGCTTTTTATTCAAAACTAACCTCCCTTACCCGCTTTCAATCTTGCTCCGCAAGATAGTGCTTGCCGCGGATTTCCAAGTCTTCCTTTTTCTTCTCTCCACTAATCACGGCGAATTTTGCCTTGAGCTCTTGGTCAGGCAATTTCGCCAAGCCTAAAACCATTTTCTCGAGGGTCTTTTTTTCATTCAGCTTGGGATCGTCCAATACTTCGGCTAAAAGCGCGTTCACAAGCAAGCCTATTTTTGGTCCAGGCTTGATGTTTAAAATTTTCATTATATCATTCCCGTTGATTTTCAACATTTTGGCGGAAATGGGATCGCGGGAAACCTTTTCCAGCATATATTCCAGATGACGCAGTTTATAGGGTTTGGCTTTGGGACAGCCCGAACCCAAGCGGTCGGCGACACGCAATTCAATAAGATCGGTAATATTTTCCGGTCCCACCTTGCGCAACAGCCGACGCACCCCGCGCTCTGTAACTTCGCCGATATTATAGACAAACATATGGTGGCGGATAAGGTGCGCCACGCGCTCCACCACTTTTTTGGAATATTTGAGACGGTAAAGGATTTTACGGCTCATATACGCGCCTCGGACATTATGGCCGTAGAATGTTGCCTCATCGCCTGCGCCCCGACGCGCGTAGGGTTTCGCAATATCGTGGAGCAGGGCGGCAAGGCGGACTTCTATCTTTTTGGATTTGCAAAAGCCCAAGGATTTGACCGCGTGCTCAAAAACCGTGTAGATATGGTGTTTGGGCTGCTCCATACCTACGCCCGCCAAAAGCTCGGGAATGATGCAGGAGAGTAGTTTAAGGTCTAAAAGCAACCGCAAGCCCCATTCCGCTTGTTCGCTCATCACGATTTTCGTGAATTCATCGCGAACGCGCTCGCTGGAAATAAATTTAAGGTTAGAAGATAATTTTTTAATCGCTTCTTTGGTCTTTTCTTCAATTTCAAAATGAAGCTCCGCGGCAAAGCGCACGGCGCGGAGCAGGCGCAGGGCGTCTTCGTTAAAACGCTCTTCCGGATCGCCAACTGCCCGCACAATTTTATTGTTCAGATCTTCTTGCCCGCCGAAAAGATCAATTACTTTTCCCTCCTTTGCGCCCATAGCTAAAGCATTAATTGTGAAGTCGCGGCGAGCTAAATCGTCTTCCAACTTCGCCGCAAAGCGGACTTCGTCTGGGTGGCGCTTGTCCGTATATTTCGCTTCAATGCGGTAAGTCGTTACTTCAACCTCATGAATCACGACCGTGCCGAATTTATTTTCATAACTCCCGTCGGGAAAAATTTTAATAATTTCCTCCGGCTTCGCGTTCGTGGTAATATCCCAATCTTTCGGCTCTTTTCCTAACAAAAAATCCCGCACGCACCCGCCGACAATATAGCCTTCAAAACCCGCACTATTTAATTTTTTAATAATATCGCTAACTGCAATAGGTATCTGCATAAAATAAATCAAAAATCAAATATCAAAATGCAAAATGACAAATTAAAATTTAAAAAGAATCAAAATTTTTGCATTTTAATTTTTCATTTAGTTTGCGCCCTCGACAGGATTCGAACCTGTAATCTACGGCTTAGAAGGCCGTTGCATTATCCAATTATGCTACGAGGGCAAAACTTGGCGAGGGGCAGGAGCTTCGGATAAGCTGTTGCACTGCGCCCGCTCACAAGCTCTGAAAGAGCGAAGGCGGGTTATCCAATTATGCTACGGGGAGAAGGGAGTAATTTTTAATTTTTATTTCTCCCGCCCGCCTCGCCTGAAGCGAAGCGATGGCGGGCAGGTAATTTTTAACTATTTTTTATTGAATTATTGAGTTATTGTCTTATTTGATGGTAATAAAAATGAAAACCATAAGATTATAACCCTATTAACAAATTAACATTGTTTGAGTCTAGCGTCAATTTCAATGTTCAAAAATTCCTGATTCATACTTCCTAATTCCTGATTCAATAAATAGACAGCACAATAATTTTATGCTAATTTAAAGACACAATAATGGTGGCTATGGTGTAACGGCAGCACAACAGGCTGTGGCCCTGTTAGAGAGGGTTCGAGTCCCTCTAGCCACCCCAAAAAACAAAACTTGTCCGGTTCCAAAAAAGACCTTCAACGAGGTCTTTTTTGGTTTTTTAATTATCCTCTTTGAAATTATTTCACTTGACGCCAGAGTTGTTTAAACATTTCACGCATATTGTGCGCTAGGGTGGCATCATTAATTTCCACTAAATAATGTGGCCGTTGGTTCGTAATAAGCATCACTACGTAATCACCGCAGACCCAGATTGAAGCGGTGAATTGCTTGGTATTATTCCAAAACTTGATTTTTCTGGATAAATACTTCTTCTTTTTCATTTCTCTTTCCACCGCAGATTTATTCGTTAAGAGGTTAAGGGTTAGCCCTGGAGGTGCTATTTCTTGCCAATACCAATCAATCATCCTCCCATAATGCTCTACATAAGTGTGGTCTTGAAATCCCCACCAAGTCTTGTCTCTTCGCATAATACTGTCTGACCAAGTTTTACTTTGCTTGTATAAATATCTTTCTAAATCCTTTTCCGCGATAAAGATAATCTTGGGGAGGGCATACTTGGCGTCTTTTGCCAAGATTCGTAGTTCTTTTACGGACTTATTGATCAAGTCTTTTTTCTGTTCTAATTCTTTTTCCTCTTTCTGGGTTAAATACTTTAAATCTTCCAAGGGCAGGGCAACAAGGTAGCGGACTTGACTTCCTAAATCTTCGGTAATCACTCCTTTTTTGCTTAACTCTTTGGCGATGCTATATACTGTCGTGCGATTAATGCCCGTAATTTTTGCCACTTCAGAAGGGGCGATCTTCCCTCTTTGTAATATCGCGACATATACAGTGATCTCTTTCTCACTAAAACCCAATTGGGTTAAAAGCTGTTGGATCATATGGTTATTTTAATGATTTACTTTAATTATAGCGTGTTGTTGAAATATTGTCAACACTTATTTTGTCCTTATTATGATTGACTTTTTTATTTGTTATTATATGTTTTGTTGAATTACTATTGACAATATTTAACAGCTATGCTATCCTATCTGGAAAGGATGAAAAACGTATTGAAATAGCTTATATTAAAGGAGGTGAAAAAGTAATGGAACAAAAGAAAGAAATTACCCCGATTACAGATCAACAAATGGAAAGCCTGAGAGAATTTATTCGCAGGGCTAAAGATGGCAGCGAGTTCGCAAAACAGGCTCTCCTCTGGCTCCTTGAACAAACTGATAATTTAACCAAACCTGTTTTATTATTATTTGACAACAGGTGTATTGAAGGACGTGGGGTAGCAAGGGGAGTTCATGATATGGTTAGTTCTGAGGGCATAACCCATCTTGGAAATTTTATACAGGGTCTCAGCACACCTATGAAGATTAGCAGTATTAACAGTGATCGTGAAATTTCAATAAGGATCGGCATTAATTGTTTAGGGCTTGATTCTGGAACTAAGGTGATTTATGTCAATTCTGAACTGTCAGACCAAATGATTGCGGTGGTTAAAGCCAGTACTATTAAAAACATTCGGACTTGTTCGGTGTGCAACATTGGTTTTGGTGACAACGAGATAAAAGGAGAAAACGATGAATAAAAAAGGACGTTTCGCGGAAGTGGCTGAAGGGTATAACAACTTAAAACTTGCCATACCTCATTACAACAAGATTCAGAGGACGACAGGAAAACTATTAATTAGCAATCTAAAAAATTCTTTTCCAGAAAAAGATTACTTTCTAATCCTGGAAATGGGGTTCGGGACAGGGGAAACCACAAAGCAGATTCTAGTCATGGCGGATAAAGCCGGTGTTAAAATTCGGATCATAGCCATTGATGATGAGATAGAGATGCTTAGAGTGGCTAAGAAGAAAATCAAGGATTATCGAGCCAGTTTCATCTTGGCTGAGGCAAACGAATTTATCACCGGACAATCTCAAAAGTATCACGGTGTGGTGTCAGGATTCATGCTGCACAATCTTGAGAAGGAACAACGTGCTGATATTATAAATAAGTCCTTGCAAGTTTTGGATCCGGGAGGGATATTTGTTAATACAGATAAAATTGCCCAAGACGATTTTATCGCTCACCTTAAAGATCTAGACAAACAACTACGCGCTTTTGATGTTTTCCGAGATGAAAATGATAAATACTGGGCTTATTGGTATAAGCATTATCTAGATGACGACGAGTTGAAGATGACCGAATCTGAACTTGAAAGTCTGCTAAAACCTAGATGCCGGAAAGTTGAATTTGTTGAAAGGCACGTTATGGATGAAATCTGCTTGGCAGTTCGTTCATAATTGAACTTTATCGAGGAGCATAATAGGTTAACCGGATTAGATATATCCGGTTTTTTTATTTTTAACAATTTTGAAACACGATTTCAACATCTTCTACAAAAAAATATAAAAAGCCGTGTGATTGAAGCACGGCTTTTGCGTTGCTAAAGATTTAGAATTTCTTAAACAGGTACTCAAACTTGAAGCAACGCTCATTGCGATTGCGCAGGTTGATTCCAGTAAAGATCTGGAAGGTGCTAGATCCAAACTCATAAATCAGTATTGGGCCTAACATAGCCGGCAACGGATTATTGCCAAACTTGAAACCTTCTAGACGAACCCCCATTACCTTCCACAATACAATATCCTTATAGAAGAACAAGTGGGAATTAATGCCTTTGCCCCATGACTTATCGTTGATAATCGTAACCGAAAAGGGACCGATAGAGCCGATAATGTTTATCTTTCCGACCCAGTGCGTGACTGGCGTACCTGGCTCTGTATTATCCAATCTGAGCCCTGCAGGCAGTTGGAGGGATAATTTTGTCCCTGGAATCTGAAAAATTGGACCGGCGGCAACAACACTCCACTCTTTAGGCACACCGTAGACCTGAGTTTGAATATTATTTCCGTTATGAATCCACCAAACCATCAAGTTCGGCATTACATCGACCTCAATGAAGTCAAAACTTTTCGCTCCGTTAACTGTGAACAACATTACTACCAAAATCACTAATAAAGCAAACTTTTTCATTGTAGTTCCTCCTTACTTTCTGATCCAAATGAAATCCACTGCGGAGAACCATTCTCCGTGGACAGCAATCCATTCTGACAAATAACTCGTTAATTCTTTGCGGATATGACTTAAATCGGCCATGCCGAGAATGAAAGGATAAATCGCTTCGGCTGCACAAGTTAATTCTCCGGCGGCAAGGAGAGCGGGGATCGGCAAATTCGCTGTCTCCTGCTCAAACCTAATCCCGAGCTTACTCAATTTGGCGCAGATCTCATTACCGGTTGCGCGATAATGTCCGCCGCGAATCTGGTTTGAAAACGTCGCCATAACATTATCTTTGGCAGTGATCACTATGACTCCAAGGCCATCTTTGCTTATTGCTTCTGTAAATTTCCTTAATGTATTCTTCGCTTTAGCCTCCTCACGCCATCCATTAATCCCATACCAAGAGTGGAGGGAAAGCACGAAGTTATACTTTTTGCGCAGGGCAAATTCCGACCAGGAATAATGCGCGAAGGAGAAGTGAGGCGAATCCAAATGGGCGACCTTTTGCTTGAAAGCGGCAAGTTGCTCTCGGGAAACATCTACAACTTCCCATTTTTTTACGGTGATTTCTCTCGCATTTAGGAAGGAAATAATCTCTAAGGAAGAGGTGCCCGAGCCCCCTCCGATGTCTAATGCCTCAATCTCCTGGATACCTCTTCGCGCAATACCATCGGCAAGATAGGGATTTTCTGGGCAAGGCAAATATCTCCGAAATTTTTCATAAAGGTCAAAGTTGCCTTTATGAAGCCATTCTTCTTGATAGGTATTCACTTTCTTAGCCCCCTTGTTTTAGGTTGTAAAGGACTGATTTGACATATTTTTGTTTTCATTGTAGTATAGCATACTATAATAATTCTGTCAATAGTTTGGGGTGACACTTTCAATAATTTATTCTGAAATGTCCTAAAAATCCTCTTGCTCAAGCTAAAAATTGTGCTACAATATAGATAAGATGAATCTTTTAACTAAATTAAAAAAACTTGGCTTCACCGAAAATGAAGCCAAGGTATATCTGGTCCTGCTTAAAACGGGCTTCTCCACAGCAGGACCAATCATCAAAGCGACGGACTTGCATCGCAATATTGTTTATGATTGTCTTGATAAGCTCGTGAAAAGAAAACTGGCGAGCGAAAGCTTGCTGCGCGGCAAAAAGCATTTTAGACCTCTCAATCCTGAAAAAATTGTCCGGGTCAAGCAACAGAATTTAGCGTTGGCCGAACAGGTTGTGCCCGCTTTGCAAAAACTCAAAAAATCAGAAGCCCAGGAAGTAACGATCTACGAAGGGTCCGAAGGTTTTCAAAATGTCCACATATATCAGCTCGAACATTCTAAAGCAGGAGAGACTTTTTATGTAATTATGGCGGGTGGTTCAGAATGGTATAAAAACATGGGCAAGGGTTTTAAAAAGTTTGAAAAGGCAAGACTAGCCAAGAATATTTCGATTAAATTAACCGCCCTAGAATCTAGACGCGGGGAGATGCAAAGTGAGCAGGGTCAACGCAAGTTTTTTTCTGTCCGCTACCTGCCCGCTATGTTTAAAAATCCCACCGATATTACGGTTTGGGGAGATTCGGCTAGCATCTTTATTTTTGGCGAACCTGTCTTATCAATTGTGATCACGAACCGAAAGGTGGCCCAAGCCTTCAAAAAGCACTTTGAGGACTTGTGGAAGATTGCCAAACCGTGAAACTATTAGCTTTTTAGAAATCTCACTATCAAAATTGCAGTCTGAACAGCGATTTTTTTGTTTCTAAAATATATTAAACAGGTTCAGGCATCGTCCCTGCCTACGTCCGCCTATGGCGGACTACGGCGAGCAGGCTTGTCCATTATAGCTTTAGCGAAGGTGGGCCGCAGACGACCCAAGCTTCAAAAAATCGCCCCTCGGCAAGCCCTGTCCGCCTAAGGCGGACTACGGGGCAAGCTTGGGACTTCGCCAAGCTGGCGATTTTTTGGTAGAATGGAATTCCATAAAAATTCATCGGGAATAAAAGAGGAAAACATTGATCCGACCAATAGCTACTCGCTAATCCAAAACCAAAATTGATTGACCAGTTCCTCTTTCAATTTATACGTGTCGGCATGGGAAAGAACGCCGAGATAGGAATGTAAGGATTGATTCAAGGACTTTTTATCAATTCCCCCTGCCTTATATTGAATAACTCTCATTTTTAATTTTTTGAATATCCGCTTTTTTGTTTTTGTCCGGAGTAGCCAATAATGAGGTAAAACGACATAGCCAAGAAAATCGATCCCTTGGCTATGTTTTCTAATAACAATTTTTTGGGGGTGCAGTTCCAGTGAAAGTTTTTCTCTTAAAAAAGAATCTGTCTCAAAGAGGATATTCTCCAATTCTTTTCTCTTTTTTTCAACAATAACAAAATCATCGGTATAGCGGGCATAGCATTTTATCCGTAATTTATTTTTAACGAACTGATCAAGCTCATTAAGATAAATATTAGCGAAAAGCTGGGATGTGAGATTGCCAATTGGTAGACCTCTTTCGGTCAAAATATCCGATTGTTCGGAAGAAAAACTGTTTATGATTTCTTTAATAAGCCAGATTGCGTTTTCATCTTTAATTCGTTTTTTTAAAATGCTCATTAGTATTCCGTGATCAACTGTTCCGAAAAATTTTCTGACGTCGCATTTCAAAATATAGCAGGCCTTGGAACAGTTTTTACTTGTTTTTCTTACGAAATTATTTAGAGCTAAGACTCCTTTATGCGTCCCTTTGCCAATACGACAAGAGAAAGAATGGGGTATAAAAGTTGGTTCAAAAATCGGATTAAGCACCGAGAATATGGCGTGGTGCAAAATCCTGTCTCGGACTTCGGCTTTGTGAATATGCCTTTGTTTCGGATCGCGAATGTAAAATGAAGTATAACTCCCGTGCTTATATGAGCGTCTTCTTAATTCCCTCTGCAACTGGAAAATATTCTTTTCCAGTTTCCATTCAAATCGCCGGACATCCATTTTTCTCCATTTGCCAACCTTAAAATCATCCCAAGCTGAGAATAGGTTCTCTGACGAAATGATTTGATTAAAAATGTTTTTATAAATTTTCATAACAATCACCATGGAAGAATTTGACATGCCAATCTTCAAAAAAATCTACGAGTTATATCGGAATTTCCGCAGCTTTAGAAATTCAATTCCCAAGCAAGACCGCTACACTCTCTGGCAAAAGTGCGAAAATATCCTGATGGAAACATTGGAAAACATCTTGTTGGCGAGCCAAATATCCAAAGCGGAAAAATTGCCAGTCCTTGAAAAAGCCAGCTTGAAGCTGAACTCATTCAGGATTTTTGTCCGCCTTGCCAAAGAAGTGAAAGTAATTGATGGCAAAAAGTATGTTCTACTTCAAGAAAATACCGATGAAATCGGACGGATGCTCGGTGGCTGGATAAAATCCGTTCGCTCGAATTAAAACAAAGGACATCTTCTTTTCAGATGTCCTTTACTTATGAGGAGAGACTTCGGAACGAACCCAGACGCCGAACCATATTGCCTATTAGCAAGGTACGTCCAGTTGGTGTTGAAGTGAAGCTTGCCGTCGTTCCAATTGAAGATCGAAGCGCTCACGAACTCGCCATCGCCGTCAGAATTTTACTTCTGCCCATCTTTGATCACCAGAAATTGAGATTTACCGCCTAAAAAAATAGGCCTATTTTCTCTCTTTCTTGAATTTTATTCGGGAGCAGTTTTTTGGACATCTCCACAAGGCAAAAGCAAGCAGTATCTCCTCAAGATAACACACTTCTTTCGGCCGTAGCTAAAAGAACTCCGGTTATTTTCCTTGAAGAGGCGAGAAGGCGACAGTAATCCGTGGACGGCTGTGCATTAGCCCGCTCAATTAGAAGTATAGCGAAAAGATTATTTGAAACAAATAAAAATGGGCTATCGATGTGATAACCCCTTCTTGAACCGACCGCCTTCGGTCGCACGACGCTCAATAGCTTTGGCGACGGCGCGCGGAAGTTTCAAGGGTTAAAGAAGGACACAAGGTTTCAAAGCTCCGAGGTTCAACCCTGCGGAACGAACCCAGACGCCGAACCATATGGCCTATTAGCGAGGTACGTCCAGCGGGTGTTGAAGTGAAGCTCGCCGTCGTACCAATCGAAGAGCGAAGCGCTCACGAACTCGCCATCGCCGTCAGGAGCATATTCGTCGCCACCACAGTCAACGTGCAGTTGCTCCCAGACCTGCTCACGTTCGGGATGAGTGAGAAGCATTACGCCGATGGGATAGGCACCAAAAAGAATTTCGTTATCCAGAACATTTTCACGAGCACAGTCAACGCTTTCGCCCCTATGCTTTTTTCCGAACTGAGCGGGAACGACGGGTGTAAATTTCTCGCCTTGTATTAGCGTTAGCTGATTCCAGAGGCTGAGGGTGCGTTTACTTTGCCGAAGGTAGAGATGACCTGTTTTGCCCTGACGCCAATTCCTGAACTCACGACTCTTGCCGATCCTCTCCAGCACAAAATCCACGGCATAATTGTAGGGATGTTCGCAGTTAGATGGGACAATATTCTGGATAGGCGGAATAACCCAAAATCCTTCGGCTCCCTCGGGAAGCTTATTAATGTTGGCGAGCGGTTTGAGAAGAAACTGATATTCTTCCCGAAGGATTGTAGCCTGCTCCTCCGGTTCCTTCGCTCCGTTGTAGCCTTTGGGATATTCATAATTTGATTCAACCTTGTCATGCGGATTTTTATTTTCTTTCATCTTCTTCATTCTCCTTTTACGTTTTGCATTGCATCAAGTTGGTTTTCCTAATCTTGGGATAGAACTTGTCTCTTGAATGAGACGAGCACTTTAAGAATCAATAATGACACTCAAAATGCCAATCTCATTGCTAATATAGTTAAAGAACCAATAGAACAGCTTACCATATTTATAATAATTTGTCAAGTTTTTTGCCCTCTCGGCATTCATCGTTGTTGTTCTCGTTAAAAGAAGACAAAGAATCGCCCCTTTAGTTTAGGGCGATTTTTTGGTAGAATAAATGTAAGAAGTAGAATTCACAAAAAATAAAAACAAATATTATGATGAACCAAACAACCAGAGAGCAAACATTTTTTAAACCCACCAAAAGAAAAATTATTCTGCCCTTGATTCTTCTCTTACTGCCTTTGACTTTGTTTCTAATCTCTGTGCCCTATGTGGGCTATTTTTTTGTGCTTTTGCTCGCGATCCTTTGCATTCCCCTTAGTCCTCTTTTGGAGAGATTACATTTGGTCATTGGATCTCCTGGCTGGTTTGATATGATGGGAGGCCCGAGTCTTGGGGGTATCATTGTCGTAATGATTATCTATGCGGCGATTGCCTATTTTATTATCTGCCTCCTTGCCTATTTCACGCGGAAAAATCCAGGTTCTCCGCTCTCTGCTAATATTTCCTCTTCCTCCCGCTCCTTAATCAACAGGCATCCAAAGATAACAATCTTGCTGGTTTTTTCCATTTTAATCATAACAGGCACGATTATTTTAACTTTAAGACAAACATCGCAAGTGGCGCCAACCGAAGAAGTAGTAACGCAAGAAACTCCCAAAATTACAGAAACGGAACAACCGGATTCCGGAAAAATGGAATGCAAGAAAACAAACGGCGAGTGGTGCGATTTCACCAATCAGAAATACCAGTATTCTTTTCGCTTTCCGGCCGGCTGCCTGGTGAGCCGCCAAATTCAGACCGGACGCGGGGGAACGAATATTATTAAAGATGATTTTGTCATTGTGACGCAAGACCCTGAAGCTAAACAAAAAGAGAGTTTTGGTATTCATATTACAATTAGCCATACAGATAACCAATTCTTCAATCCGGTAGAAGGAACGGATTTAATCACCTGGCTAGAGCTAAAGGCGCATGATATGTATTACCCCAATTATCCAATCCCAAATAAACCGAACTTAATAATTAATGGCTTACCCGCGGTTTATATTGATATGGATTCGGCGCAGTCCGGTCACCAAGCGGATGTTTACGTATTAAATAAGAATAAATTATTCAAAATTAATACAATGGATGCGGGGAGCAGGGAAGCAAAGGATTTTTTCACCGCTTTTCTTGCAACTTTTAAATTTAATTAATCTTAGTATCAACAACGGGCGAAAAAATAATAAAATTTAGATTAATTAAATAGAGAAAAAGGCCTTTCCGTAAGAGGTCCTTTTGATTTTGTAGCAAAAGAACAATTTCAATCAATTCATTTACAAAATCTCAATTTTAAACTAAAATAAATTTTCAGAATATGGAGATTAAGAATGGTTCTTTTTAAAAATAACGAGTTGAGTGTATTTGACGATTCTTTATGCGCGATTAACTAAAAACTGAACAGGAGGAAGAAAATGCCAAAAGGTAGCGAAACTAAATCACGAGGAAAAAGAAACAGGGCAAGAAAAAGACAGTATCTTCAAGCCCGCGGTCTGCCAAGAGGATTTCAAGCAAAGCGTATGATGCAAAGTCTAAAAAGAGCGGCGCAAGAATGGAAAGGCACGATTGGTTCAAATAAGGGAAGAACTGTTTTCCAACTACTACTCACAAAGGGTCCTTTGTACTCTTATGATGTGTCCGATTGGGGTAAAAGGATTGCCAGTGTTCTGGTAATATCCCAAAAGGACGCAGAGGAAATGGTAAATGAAGCAAGAAAACTGAAAGAAGCAAAAGTCCTTCTTATGGAAAGTAAAGATAAGGCGACCCTGGAGAAAATCCGAGAACGGATTACTTCAGTTGACGAAGTTGTTCCTAGCCATGCTTTGGAAATCCGGGAAACATAAGAAGTGAAATCAGTGAAATCAAGGAGGAATTTGCTTGGAAAATAGATTTGTAGCCACCTTCAATAAAAATAACAAAGATTGTGATGGCTGCGGCGCATGCGCTTTGCACTGTAAACACGAAGCAATTGTGATGAATTATGAACCACCCGGAAAATTGTGGCCCGAAATCAATCCTGAAAAATGCATTGGTTGCGGGGTTTGCGTGAAAAAATGCTTCGCGCACGCGCTAACCTTGGTATTAAAGGGGGAGGTGAGAGCGAGAATAATTTGGCGGTATCAGAGAAGGAAAATAGTGACAATGAATAATCAAAGGAGGAAAGGAAGATGATAAGAGAATTAGTGGGAATTGAACCCACAGTTGGAATCTATGCAGCAATAGACCCGCGCACATTCTCAGTGCCAGGGATTCCAGAGGGTTCAGTCAAGGCGCAACAGATGCCGGTAGTGATGAACCGACTGGGTAAGGTTGCAAAGCTTGCAGAATCAATTGAGATGTATGACGGCACAAAGCTAAAAGTTGTCAAAGGCAGTATTCCCGTCGGCGGACCTAGAGATGCGGCAATAGTTCAAAAAGAGTTTGAACAGGCAGGTGTAAGTATTGTCCTCAATTCTATGTGCACATGGTCAATGGGCTGGGAAACGAACTTCTTTGGGCATCTAGAATGGATAACTGCCTACGAAGCAATGAATGGGACAGCTTGGCCCGGAGCGGTTTTGCTCAACTCCAAGAGAGCATTCGCAACGGCGCATATGCAACCTGTGTTCTGTATTTACCCGCCGGACGTTGAAGAAATGGATCCCGCGGCGCCTCTGCATCCAGAAAGTATTAGGAGAATCACTCAATTCCTGAAATGCGCCGGCTCCGTTGTTATGATGCGTGGTAAATCCTATGCCAGTATAGGTCATATCTCAATGGGTATTGCCGGATCAGAAGTATCCAGCGACATCCTAGCCCGTTGGTTTGGCATGAAACTCATTCATGTTGACCAGCTTGAAATTCTGATGCGCATAGAGCACAAAATGTATGACAAGGATGAGGTTGACCGCGCCTATGATTGGTTCTTTAAAACTTTTGAGGGTCGCATAGATCCTTATAAGAAAATGACGACTCACGATCATAAGGTGCTTGTGGAAAAACTTATCCCGATGACGTTAGTAATCCGTGATATTATGCGCGGTAATGACGTAATCAAGGATGAAGAACGCTCGCAGGGAGCTAATGCCCTGTTCGGCGGAACTGCTGGACAGCGTTATTGGACAGATTGGCAACCAAACTTTGACTTCCCGGAAGCGATCAATTCCAGCACGTTTGACTGGGATGGTCTGCGCCCGCCCATGGTCCAAGCCACTGAAAACGACTTCTTGAACGGTATGAGTATGCAGTGGGGAACAATGCTCACCGGATTTGCTACGCTCTTTGCTGATTTGAGGACTTACTGGTCTCCAAAGAAGATAAAAGAAGCAACTGGCGTTGATATTTGTTCCTATGTCCCGACGGGGTTCGTGCACCTCATTAATAGC
Organism: Candidatus Doudnaibacteriota bacterium; assembly: GCA_041644975.1. GTDB lineage: Bacteria > Patescibacteriota > JAQUNI01 > JAQUNI01 > JAQUNI01 > JAQUNI01. The sequence goes on from JBAZQX010000003.1 coordinate 60,362, forward strand.
GGACCAGCGGCGCTTGACTGGGCGACTAATCCCGCGCTTATGCCTGCCGAAGAAAGAATGAAGCAGGCAATCAAGGGAACAGAATGGCACCCAGCGAGCCCAGGCTACTTCCCCGGCGGCGGGCTGGGCACGCATTTTGTTACGCCCGGCGGTCTGCCAATCACGATGATTCGGCTTAACCGCATCGGACAAGATTTAACTTTGACCGTAATTGAAGGACATACGGTGCAACTGCCAGAAAACGTCGAGGAATATGTCCGTCAGCGCACCGATCCAACCTGGCCAGATACATTTGTGGCAGCAGATGGTATGGATACCTTTGACATTATGAACAGAGGCATTGACCCGAACCATGTTTCTGCAGCAATCGGACATATTGGGGAGGAAGTCATGGCTATGGCGGCGATGCTGCGTATTCCAGTAGATTATCACAACATAGCAGAGAATCGTATCTTCCGCCCGACATTATGGACACGACTCGGCGGAGATCGTGAAACCTGCAAAATTTTAGGTCCTTTATACGCTTAAATCAACACCTTGGACAGGAAATCTCCCTGTCCATTTTTATTTGAACTTTATTCATAAAATTGGTAAGCTGAAAATGAGGGAATAGGCAGCTCAAAACTGCCTTTTTTATTTTAAAAAAATCCCCATGAAATTTATTCATAGGGCTCACAATGAACATACTGGGCGCGAGCGCCGTCTTTGTTGACCATAGGAAGTTTTTTTGCCATTGGCGCCTCCTAAAAATAACGCCTAGAAATAAAACGGGGTTTTAACAACTCTCCGCAATGTTCGCATTTTTTAAGATCCTTCTCACCCTTATCGGTCATTTCTTTGACTTCTTTAAAATTCCAATTGGAACAATGGGGGCATTCTCCCGAGGGAGTAACCACCCGCAGGAAGTCGAAATTAAGCAGAGTTTCTGTTTTTTGCGGAATAACTGCGCAAACATTATTCCACCAATCCCAGAAAAAGGACCAGGGTAAACCCAAAGGGATAAAGACGCGACCACCATTACAAGGAGCCGAATATCCGACGCGGGCACCATTTGAATTCAAGTGAGACATAATTTCAGAAGACATTATCTACTCCTTTCAATAAAAATCAGAGGATAAAGAACAGACCCAAGAAACACTCTTTTAGATTATTTTTTTATTACCTTTTTGTCAATCTTATGGACTTGTAAAACTCTCTCTTTTGGGCTAAGGTATAGATGGAGTAAGGACACTTAGCCCTCACCTTTTAAAGGGTATAGAGCTTAAGTTGGTTACCTGCCCGCAACGCCTCGCAAGGCCCCGCCCGCCATCGCTACGCTTCAGGCGTTAGCGGGCGCGGTCGGCTTGCGTGGCGGGCGGGGAGCGTTCGCTTCACCCCGTTAGATTTTAAGGACGATTAGCTCAGTGGTAGAGCGCACGGTTCACATCCGTGAGGTCGCAGGTTCAAATCCCGCATCGTCCACAAAGGAAGCTAAAAGTGAAAAGTTAAAAGCGAAAAACTATTTAATAAAATTTTTCTACACTTGCTTGCCTGTCCGCCAAAGTTTCAACGACGGCGGGCAAGCGGTAATTTTCAGACTGCCCCCCAAGGGGGCATAGAAGTATTTCGCCCTCGTAGCTCAACTGGATAGAGTGTGTGGCTTCGGACCACAAGGTTGCAGGTTCGACTCCTGCCGAGGGCACTTTCGCTTCGCTCAAATTTAAAATTTAAAGTGCCCGCCCTTTGTTGGCTCCATAGTGGCGTTAGCCCTGTGGAGCCTAAATGCAAGCCATGAAGAGAAAATATTATTAGACTTTAATCCTGTTTCGCATTCAAGGCTCCACAGCCCTCCCTTCGGTCGGGACTATGGAGCCAACAGACGGCTCGTTCAGGCGAGGCGGGCGCGGCCTGCCCGCTCAATAGCCTTTGCGCCCATAGCTCAATTGGTAGAGCAGCACCCTCTTAAGGTGACGGTTGGAGGTTCGATTCCTCCTGGGCGCACAAAAAAATGAAAAACGGCATCTTTTTCCGTCATTGCGAGGAGCGAGTCCGACGAAGCGACGCGGCAATCGCCACAAAGGATAGAATAAGGGTTTAGGAATAATAATTTTTTGAAGGTAAAGATAAAATGTTTCTTCCTTCCTTATTCTTTGTTGCCCATATTCTGCTTTCTTGGCGATTGCTTCGTCGCAGACTCCTCGCAATGACGAGATGAAAGTATTTATGAAAACCCGATAGCAATCTTTTAGAATTAATTTTAGGGGCTCGTAGCTCAGTTGGTTAGAGCGCTACGTTGACATCGTAGAGGTCTGCAGTTCAAGTCTGCACGAGCCCACCTACGCTAAAGCTTCGGTGGGTAAACCCACAAAAAAAGCGTAAAGCTAAAAGCAAAAAAATGTAAAATAAAAAATTTAATTTAGAATTTATTTTGGAAAGGAAAAATGAACAAATTTATTGTTCAAGCAAAAGATAAAGGCGGACGATTGGACAAGTTTTTAGTGCGCAAATTTCCGCAATATTCGCGCTCCCATTTACAAAAAAATATCAAAAGAGGACGGGTTACTGTAAATAAGGGGAACGAAAAAAAACCTGATTACAGGCTTAAAGCGGGGGATATTATTGAAGCTGACATTGAACCCCTAGAAATGGTTAGTTTGGCTCCAGATAAAACTATTCCTTTAGATATCGTTTATGAAGACGACAATCTGTTGGTAATTAATAAGCGAGCCGGAATTGTAGTGCACGCCGGGGTGGGACGAACAAAAAATAATTTAGTGAACGCGCTGATTGCCCATTATCCTGCAATAAAAAAAGTAGGGGACGACAAGACCCGTCCCGGAATTGTGCACCGCCTAGATAAAGATGTTTCCGGTTTAATGGTGGTGGCGAAAAATGATAAATCTTTTGAATATTTAAAGTCTTTATTTAAGGAGAGAAAAATTGAAAAAAACTATTTAGCTCTGGTCCGGGGCAAGTTTAAAAAAGAAGAGGGCAGGGTGGATTATCCTATCGCGCCTAATCCGCGCGATCCGCGCAAGATGGTTGCCGTGCAAAATAGAAATGAAAAACTATTAGCCCGCGCGAAGTCGGCTTTAACTGAATATAAAGTCATCAAACAGTTTGACAATACCGCCTATATTAAAGTATATTTAAGAACAGGACGGCGGCATCAAATCCGCGTCCATTTTAAATCCATTGGTCATCCTTTAGTCAATGATCGTTTTTATGGTTACCGCAAACAACAGTTTTTAGGTTCAGGTCGTCTTTTCCTCCACGCGAGCAAATTGAGTTTTACTTCTCCGCAAGGCAAAAAATTATCATTCATCTCTAAATTGCCCAATGATTTACAAGAAATCCTAACGCAACAGGAATAAAGAAAGAGGAGGGAGGATAATATTCATAAAGCCTCCCACTATTCCTTATTCATGATTCATAATTCCATGATTCCATTAATAGACGAATTCAAAAAAACTAACATACGCTCGGATATCCCAAATTTTCGTCCCGGCTACACCATCCGCGTCCACCAAAAGATTCAAGAAAAAGGGAAGGAAAGAATTCAAATCTTTGAAGGGGTGGTTATCGCGCGTAAAAAAGGAGAAAGCGCGGAAGCCACTTTTACCGTCCGCAAAATTTCTCAAGGAATCGGCGTGGAGAGAATTTTCCCTTTATATTCTCCCCATATTGCCGAAATAGAGGTCGTAAAAACCGCGGAGCCCCGCCGGGCAAAATTATATTATCTGCGTCGCCGCGAACGCGAAAAAATGCGACGGGAAGAGAGGGTCAAGGAAAAAGAAGTGAAAATTGTCAAAACAGCGGACAAGAAAAAAGAAGCGCCAGAGGAAAAGCAAGAAGCCCAAAAACCCGAAGAAGAAGGAAAACATATAAAAAAAGAATCTAAACTAAAAGAATCTTCAAAATAAAATTGTCTTCCTAGCCCAGGTGGCGCAATTGGTAGACGCAATAGACTGAGGCTCTATGCCCTTTTGGGTATGCGGGTTCAAGTCCCGCCCTGGGCACAAAATAAATGAAAAATTATCAGCCCTAGGTCGTTCAGACTCTGATGAGTCTTCAGACTCGAAGAGCTGATCGGCCTTGGGCCGAAAAGTTCAAACTTAAAATGTCTTAATCTTATGGCAACTTTTGAGGACTTCTTAAAATTAGATATTCGGGTGGGAAAAATTATTGAAGTTGAGAAATTGCCAAATCCAAAGCACACTACCCATAAATTAACCATTGATTTCGGTCCTGAAATTGACAAAAAGGTCTCTGGCGCTCGCCTTGTTCGCTACACGAAAGAACAGTTAGTCAACAAATTAGTCTTAGGTGTTGTAAATTTACCGCCAAAACAAATCGGGCAATTGGCTTCTGAAGTTCTAATATTGGGAGCTATGGATGCCCAAAAAGAATGCGTCCTTATCTCTCCTGACAGTAAAGATGCAATAATTGGCAGTAAAATTTATTAAATACGGCATCACCCGCCTGCCAGAGCGCGACCACTTAGCTTGAGTTGGTAGAGCATTTGCTTTATTCACCCGCCTAAATTTTTTGGTGTGTAACTCAAGTCTTACCCCCACACCTTTCGGGGACGCATAGCTCAGTTGGTAGAGCGCCTCGTTTACACCGAGGAGGTCATAGGTCCGAGTCCTATTGCGTCCACAAAGGTGTGGGGGTAAAGCTGGAGCACCTAGAAGGCCTGAAGTTTAAATCCTACATTACCCACAGAGTAAATTAAAAATGAAAAGTAAAAAATGTAAAATTGAATTTTTAATTTTTCATTTTTAATTTTAAATTGTTTTGGGCGGCTAGCCCCTCACCCAGAAAGTTTCTATGTATTATGTTTATTTAATCAGAAGCAAAAGAGACAATAGTTTATATATTGGATATACAGACAACTTAAAAAGGAGGGTGGAAGAACATAATACTAAAAAGAGTAAATTCACAAAGGCTAAAACTCCCTATGGACTTATTTATTATGAAGCTTATAAACACAAATCTGACGCTAAATATAGAGAACACAATTTGAAAAGATTTGCCCAAGCTTATACCCAGTTACAGAGAAGAATCAAGAATAGTTTAAATGATTCTTAAACTTTCTGGGTGAAGGGCGGCTAGCTCAGTTGGTTAGAGCGCGTCTCTGATAAGGACGAGGTCTCAGGTTCGAATCCTGAGCCGCCCACCTACGCTAAAGCTTCGGTGGACAAGCCCACCGAACACAAAATAAACGATGCGATTTCTAGGGGTCAAAAAATTTCAACGCAATAAAGAAAATTTTGTGTGCGTAAAATGCGGTTCTCTGATTCATGGCAATGGCTATACCAATCATTGTCCCCATTGTCTTTGGAGCAAGCATGTGGATTTCCAACCCGGCGACCGCCGAGAGGGATGTCAAGGCATGATGCAACCTATAGGTGTTGAGCTTCGGAAAGGGATATTTATCCTCACCCATCGTTGTCTCAAATGTGGAAAACGGAAAACTAACCGCGCCGCTCACGAAGACAATTTAGAACTTATTCTGCAACTATCCAAAAATACAAACTAATTATCGCATCACTCTAAATACAAAATTTTAAACCCAAGCTTTAAGAACTAAACCTGCTAAATAGACCCCATTAGAGAACCTCGTTCTCTAACCCCGCTTAAAAATTTATTTCCAGCAGGGGCTAACGGGGTAAATATAATTTTGGTCAAAGTAGGAAATTTATATTATAATAAAAAAGGAAAAGATGAAAACGCAAGGAAAAATAAATCTACAACCACTCCCAGAGCTAAAAGTTCTCTTCCGAGAAACCGCGGAATTCTTTCGGGAACATTTTAGCCTGCTCATTTACCTTTCTTTAATTTTAACGGGTATTGTGTTGATTTTGAGTTTTATCTTGGGCATCTTCGGCTTCAGTTTCGCTTTCCTTGTAAGCCTGGCGAAACAAAAAGTCCTTTTTCTGGTAATGATAATAATTTTTGTCATCTTGGGCATCTCATTGCTTATTGCCGCGTTGATCTTCCAAATTTTAGCCCAAGGATCAATAATTTTGGCAATTATTCAGAAAGATTATCGCCGTGAAACAGACGTCAAAAAAATTTGGCATGAAATTTTTTCCCAAGCTAAATCAATAATCTGGGTGAATATTCTTACCTCGCTGGTGATTTTAGGCGGTTATCTGCTCTTATTTATTCCCGGTCTTATTTTCGGTCTTTGGTTCAACTTCGGCATATTCGTCCTTTTGCAAGAAAAACAAGTTGGACGCGCCGCGCTTAAAAGAAGCAGGGCATTGGTCAAGGGATATTTTTGGCCCCTTGCCTTCAGGGTCTTTATTTTAACCCTGATTATTGGCGGATCATCTGTTTTTTGTTCCCTAATTCCTTTTTTCGGCAGTGTGCTAGGGATGGCTATTAGCTTATTTGCCTTGCCTTTTATGTATATCTATCTTTATTTAATCTACAAAAATCTTCTTGAGCTTAAAAAAGTGAATCAAAATTAATGGTTCGGCAAGCTCACCATTAATTCTTAAACTTTTCCGAAATTAAAATAAACATTAAATTACAATTTTCAAAAAAGGAGGTGATAAAAAATGGACACTTTAGGGTTGTGGGGCGAAAGCATAGTGGACTCTATAAGCAAAGTCTGGGCGAGCTTTATTATTTTTACCCCTAAATTATTTGGCGCGATTCTCGTAATGGTCTTGGGCATATTTATCGCAATCGGCATTGCTAAAATCGTCCGCCGCATTATTAACGCTTTTCGTATTACGACCATCCTGCAAAAAACCAATATTGATGAAATAGTGGAACGAGCGGGAATAAAGTTTGACGTCGGACAACTCGGATACTGGTTAGTAAAATGGTTTCTCGTGATTGCTTTCTTTATGGCGGCTGCGGAAATTCTCAATCTGCCGCAAGTGTCGCAATTCCTGGGCAAAATCTTGTTCTATGTTCCCAACGTGATTGTGGCGGTATTGATTATGTTGATCGGCACCATTTTGGCTAATTTTCTCTACCGTCTGGTGGAAAAAAGCGCTAAGGCTGCCGATTTAACAGTTTCTGCGCGCCTGCTCGCTGAGCTTTCCCGCTGGTCTGTACTTATCTTCAGTTTGATGGCTGCGCTAATCCAACTCAAAATCGCCGCGGATTTAATTCGCACTCTCTTCACGGGATTAATAGCGATGCTCGCGATCGCGGGCGGGATTGCTTTTGGCCTAGGAGGCAAAGACGAAGCAAAGCGGGTTGTGGAAAAATTGAAAGGCATACGCAATAAAAAATATTAGACTAAAAAATCCCATCCTCCGTAGCGAATAAGAAAAACCGCGCCATAAGGCTTCAGATGTTATTTAAGGGTCTATCCATAGACTTATATCCTTGGTATTCTGGCGCGGCGGTCAAAAATCAAAATCGTTGCGGAGGATGGGAAAAATACCCCTTGACAGTATTTGAGGATAAGCTATAATGAAAAATAGCTAAAAATTAAATTACTTTAGTTATGTTATATTTCATTTGCTTTATACTTCAGCGAAGCGGATAAAATCGCATACTTTGTTTATTGCTTTGGGGAAACCGCTTCGTCATCAGAGCGGTTTTTTGATTGGTAAAATTTCAAGAGAGAAGCCAAACTTTTTACTTCACCTCTATTCAAAAAGTTCCCTTTTCTCTTGAATGAAGCCGTTCACGAACAGCTTCATAAATGAAAGAACCTTGACAATTGAATAACCCATTAAGATAGATATGAATTTATCTAATGGGGTCAAAAATGATTAGAAAACAAAGGGCGTATGGTGGATGCCTTGACTTAAAGAGACGATGAAGGACGTAGCAGGCTGCGATAAGCCTCGGGGAGCTGCCAAGCAAGCTTTGATCCGAGGATTTCCGAATGGGGAAACCCAGCGCGGCAAACCCGCGCTACCCCTCACCTAAAAAGGATTTTTGTTAAAAAATAGGTATTTTTTCTTATTTTAAAAGGTTATAAAAAATAAGATGGATACTGATTTTTAGCGAATCGCAAAGCGATTCGTATCCTTTTTAGGTGAGGGGAGACAACCCGGGGAACTGAAACATCTTAGTACCCGGAGGAAAAGAAAAAAAATCCGCGCTTTGCGCGGAACATTCCCTGAGTAGTGGCGAGCGAAAGGGGAAGAGCCTAAACCCCCCACCTAGAAAAGATTTTTATTAAAAAAAGATATTTTTCTCGTTTTAAAAGATTATAAAAAATGAGATGGATATTGATTTTTAGCGAATCGCTTACGCGATTCGTATCTTTTCTAGGTGGGGGGGGTTATAAGACAAATACGCTATCAGGGCAACCTGGTACAGAGTTTAACAAAATGCAACTTGCCTAGCAGAAGGCGCCTGGAACGGCCCACCAAAGAAGGTAAAAGTCCTGTACGCGAAAAGCGTTGCATCTCTGATGTATCTGTTTCTTGAGTACTACACCACCAGGGAAATGGTGTAGGAAGTCGGGAGTACTACTAAACCCCTCACCTATAAAGGATTTCAGTTAAAAAAATATTTTATTTAGATTGATCTAAGGGTCAGATAAAATAGATTAAAAAATAATTAGTTTTAGCGAATTGCCAAGCAATTCGTATCCTTTATTGGTGGGGGGCTCCCAAGGCTAAATACTCTTTAAGATCGATAGTGAACTAGTACCGTGAGGGAAAGGTGAAAAGCATCCCGGTGAGGGAGATGAAATAGTATCTGAAACCATACGCTTACAAAGAGTCAGAGCCGTCCTTCGCTTTTTGCTTCGCAAAAAGCTTCGGAACGGTAAACCCTTCAGAAATTAAAAGAGGGCTTGCCATTCCGTAGCTCGTGAGCGAAGTAATGAGCGAAGGATGGTGATGGCGTGCTTTTTGTAGAACGAACCAACGAGTTAGCTGTGTATTGCTCGTATAAGTCCGCTTAGCGGACGTATGCAAAGTGAAAGCGAGCGTTAATAGCGCGTTTTAATTCATTAGGCAAATAGAATTCTTCTATTTGCCTCAATAATTAAAGGCAGTACACACTAGACCCGAAGCCAGACGAGCTAGCCTTGGTCAGGGTGAACTTTGGGTAACACCAAAGGGAAGCCCGCACCCATTGGTCGTGTAAAGCCATGGGATGAACTGAGGCTAGAGGAGAAATTCCAATCGAGTCTGGTGATAGCTGGTTCTCCCCGAAATAGCTTTAGGGCTAGCGTCCTATTTACAAATTTGGAGGTAGAGCACTGGATGGAGCAGGATGGGATTTCTCCCTACTTGTCCCAACTAAACTCCGAATTCCAAACTTTTATGATAGGGCAGTCAGAACGGCGCGGATAAGCGCGTCGCTCAAAAGGGAAACAGCCCAGATTCTTATCTAAGGTCCCTAAGTTCAAGTTAAGTGGTAAAGGAAGTGAGATTACAGAGACAATTAGGAGGTTGGCTTAGAAGCAGCCATCCTTTAAAGAAAGCGTAACAGCTCACTAATCGATCGTGATCTTGCGCCGAAAATGTAACGGGGCTCAAACTTGACACCGAAGATAGAGGCCAGAGACGTACCTCACTGCGTTCGGTACGGGCAAATTTTTAATTTTTAATTTTTAATTTTTAATCAATTTTCAATGATTTAATGCTTAAATTTTTAAACTCAATAGAATAAAGAGTTTGAAAATTAAGCCATTAAGAAATTGGGATTTGTTTGAAAATTAGAAATTGAAAATTAGAAATTGCCGGCCGAGCGTAGCGAGGTGCGGCTTTGGCGGTAGGGGAGCATTCTATATCCAGTAAAGCCAGTCTGTAAGGACTGGTGGAGGATATAGAAGAGAGAATGTTGGTATGAGTAACCTAAAGTCCGGTGAGAAACCGGACCACCGTAAGTCTAAGGTTTCCTGGGCAACGTTAATCAACCCAGGGTTAGTCGATCCTAAGTCGCAAAAAACGACGATGGAAGAGTAGGTTAATATTCCTACACTACTATTAATTTTGACGGAGGGACGCCACAGGATAGATTTCGTGTCCTAATGGTTTAGGCATTGGTGATCCGTAGTCGGAAGAAACAGGCAAATCCGTTTCTTCAATTTCAAACGGCGAAGATTATCAAAAGGTTTATTCCGCAAGGAATAGATCAATGAAATTGATTCCAGTGGCCAAGAAAAACTCCTAAAATTAGATTAATAGTACTCGTACCGTAAACCAACACAGGTAGACGGGTAGAGGATACCAAGGTGTTCGGGTGATCCTTAGCTAAGGAATTCGGCAAAACAACTAGGTGTAAGTTCGCAAGATACCTTGCCTCGGAACATTTCGCTTTCGCTTCGTGTTTCTTAAGAAATCCCAAAAATCAAGCGCCAAGCAACAAACAAATTACAAACAGAAAAATTCCAAGCTTAAAAGGGTTTGGAATTTAGGAAATTGAAATTTGAGATTTGTTTAAAAATTGTCTCGCTATGCGAGATCTGGCGAAGCCAGAAAAATTATGATTTGGGATTTGGAACACGAAGCGCTAGCGGAGTGCGACCGGGGTCGCAGTTAAAGATCCAGGACGACTGTTTACCAAAAACACAGGTCCCTGCAAAGCCGATAAGGCAAAGTATAGGGGCTGACGCTTGGCCAGTGTCGGAACGTTAAGAGCGGGGGTGAAAGCTCTCGCTTTAAGCGCCGATGAACGCCGGCCGTAACTATAACGGTCCTATGGTAATTTCGTTGCCATAGTAAAATCTGGCTATATGCTGGAACATCTGGAGAATCTAGTGCTACTATGGTATAATTGAACCATAGATTAATTATCTATAAAATTATGCCAGGTAAAAAAGCATCTAGTGTGCTAAATAAAATAGCGCCAGATAATCAGCAGGAAAGACTAATAACTATTGGTTGGATTATTGGATTTACTGATGGTGAAGGGTGCTTTACGGTTAGTTTAATTAAAAATCCGACCACAAGAACAGGACACCAAATATTTCCTGAATTTGTTGTCACGCAAGGTGAAAAGAGTATAAGTGTATTGAAAAAAATGCAAAAATTCTTCAATTGTGGAAAGATATTCGTGAATCGAAGACATGATAATCATAAAGAAAATTTACACAGATATTGCGTGAGAAGCATAAAAGACCTCAATGAAAAAATCATTCCATTCTTCATTGAAAATGAGTTGAGAACAGATAAAAAAAGAGATTTCAAGAATTTTGCAATTATTCTGAATATGATGAAAAAGAAAAAACACTTATCTAAAAAAGGCTGCAACACAATAAAACAAATCATTGGCAAAATGAATAGAAGTAAAGGTAAAAAATAGTTATTAGAATCCTCAGAGACTATATGCCAGACCCTTTAAAAATACAGGGAAGATATAGTCCGAACCTAATAGCGATATTAGGAATTAAGTAGAAATATTTAATCCCTCTCTCTAACATGAGAGGAGTAACAAATTTCGAGCGAAATCCCTCGTCACTTGATTAGTGACCTGCACGAACAGCGGAACGATCCTGGAACTGTCTTAGCTAAGTGCCCGGTGAAATTGCATTTGCCGGTAAAGATGCCGGCTAGCTGTATCAAGACGAAAAGACCCCGTGGAGCTTTACTATAGCTTGGTATTGATTTGAGGTTTTGGATGCCGAGAATAGGTGGGAGACTTTGAGCGTCAGCTTTCGGGCTGACGGGAGTCGCAATATGGAATACCACCCTTTCGGAGTCTTAAATCTAACCCCTCACCCAGAAAGGATTTGGGTTAAATTTCTCAATGTTTATCCTAGTATTTTGACAGTATTTTGATTTAACCTAAGAACAATAAATTAAGCGAACCCCTTTAGGGTTCGTATCCTTTCTGGGTGAGGGGGAAAGTGCCTGGTGGGTAGTTTGACTGGGGCGGTCGCCTCAATATAATCAACAATTGGTAATTATTATCTCCGCCCAATTCTCCGTTGCGATAATAATTGCGGGAATTTTGGATGGTTGATTAGGGGCCTTCCGATGGTGACATCGGAATGAAAACTTAGCTATATGCTGGGAAATCCGGAGTATCTAACAGTACAATATTATATTGTAAAAATCTGTTAGCGCGGCTGCCGTCGCTTAAAAGCGCTTGAGCGAGCCAACGGATAATCAGCAGGGAAGTTCTGTAAAAATACAGAATCCCTCAGAGACTGAACGCTAAGACCCTCAAACATTTTAGAGAGGGTAAGATATAGTCCGAACTCTATGGCGACATAGAGAGTCTCTAAAAAAATAGAGATGTCTAAGAATAAATATTGGATATAATCTAATGTTTTCTAAAAAAGTTGAAAACCTAAAAAAGAAGCTGAAGTTAAATGAAACTCAAAGAGAGATAGTGATTGGGTTAATGTTGGGAGACGGTCATTTAGAAACACAAAATAATGGCCGTACTTACAGATTAAAGGTTGAACAGTCCGTGAATAGAAAAGACTATGTTTTCTGGTTGTATGAACATTTTAAAAATTTTGTCCTCACAAAACCGCAGACAAAAGAAAAAACGAGAAATGGAACTAAGACAAAGAATATTTGGTTTTCAACAGTAAGTCACGGAACATTTAGGTTTTATGCCCAACAGTTTTATAAGAACGGCAAAAAAATCGTTCCCCCAATGGTTGACAAACTTTTGACGCCTTTGGGGATAGCGGTTTGGTTTATGGATGATGGTTCAATAAAATCTAAATGTCATAAAGCCAAAATAATTAACACCCAATGCTTTACAAAAGATGAAATTATGTTGCTCATTAAAGCTTTGGAGAATAAATTCCGTGTGAGAACGAAAATTAGAAAACAAAAAGATGGTTATCAAATTTACATACTTTCTGAATCGGTGAAAAACTTTAAACAACTTGTCAGTAAGCACATATTAGAAAGTATGAAATATAAATTAGATTAACATATTTGCCTAAAAGGCAACGGAGGCGCGTATAAGGTTCCCTTGCTCCGAATGGAAACCGGAGTGAAAGTGTAAAGGCATAAGGGAGCCCTGCTGCGAGGGGTACATCCCGAGCAGTTACGAAAGTAGACCTTAATGATCCGACTCTTACTTGTAGGAGTGGAGAAGCCCAACGGATAAAAGTTACCCCGGGGATAACAGGCTGGTCGCGCCCAATAGTCCACATAGACGGCGCGGTTCGGCACCTCAACAACATCGGGGTGCCATGGCAGTAATGCCATAACAAAAATCTGACTTATAACGGTGAAGCCCTAATTCTTTTACTATCTTTTGTGGTATAAGTGATATAATGAGTAAAAGAGATAAATATAAAAGAATGGGTAATACCGTGGGAAGTTTAACTCAATTTCAAAGATCAATCATTATCGGATCAGTTTTAGGTGATGGATATCTAAGAATAGTCCCAAAGAGAAAAAATGCATTCTTAGAAATCAATCATTCTTTTAATCAAAAGGAGTGTATTGATTGGAAATATTTGGCATTAAAAAATATTTCCGCCTCCCCACCTAAAATGCGCAAGGGTAATGGTAAGAGGATGGCTTACCGTTTTCACACAAAACAGTCTTCAGTATTAGCCACAATTTACCGAAGGTTTTACCAAAATGGTAAAAAGACGATTCCTCAAAATATCATTTTAGATCCGATAAGTTTAGCAGTCTGGTTTATGGATGATGGGAGTAAATGTGGAAAATTTGATGTCTATCTGACTGAATACTCAAAAATTCAGTATAGATGAACAAAAAATTCTCATTCACAGTTTAAGAAGGTTAGGGTTGGAAGCGACGGTGAATAAAGATAAGATTTACTTCCGTTTAAGGTTCCGAAAGGTTTCATTGTCAAAATTAAGAAAGATTCTGAACGAAAATATCATTCCATCCATGAAATATAAAATTGAGTTATAACCCCGTAGAGACTTGTCCCTAAGAAGGGACGGATAGAAGTGGTGAATCAAATAAATTAAATTACGGCTTCTATAATATGTCAGCCCCCTCACTTTTTAAAAAGGAGGGGTGAAGATATAGTCCGATCCTCTTAGTAATAAGAGAAAATGCCGACAAGCGATGTCGGCTCGTCGCATCCTGGAGGTGAAGAAGCTTCCAAGGGTTTGACTGTTCGCCAATTAAAGCGGTACGCGAGCTGGGTTCAAACCGTCAACCAAAACCTATTTACTGTTAGATAGGTTTGGCGGCTTCTAGTGGTAACACTAGAATGAAAAACTGACTCATATCGGTGAAATCCTAGTTGACAATTAACCTGTCGCATACTAGGATAATACCGAGGGAAGCATACTTTTTTAAAAGAGTATTGCCCCGTAGAGACTCAAGGATAAGAACAATCCTTGGATTTAATCTTGAAAAAAGATTAGATAATACGTCAGTGCTCCAAAAAATTATTTTGGAGTATGGTATAGTCCATGCCACTGGCAACAGTGGAAAAACATGCGTGAGACAGGTTGGTCTCCTATCTGATACAGCCGCATAAAGTCTTGAGGGAGCCCATTTCCAGTACGAGAGGACCGAAATGGATAGACCTCTGGTGTACCAGTTATCTTACCAAAGGTAAACGCTGGGTAGCTACGTCTAGTTAGGATAAATGCTGAAAGCATATAAGCGTGAAGCCGTTCCCAAGATTAGGACTTTCCGCCGCAAGGCGGAGGATTTGGTCGGAGAAGACGACCTTGATAGGCTCTAGGTGTAAGTCCTGTAAGGGATTTAGCCGAGGAGTACTAATAGATCCATTTCAATCATCTTTTGACCCCGTTAGATAAATTTATTTTCAAAAAGCGCATAAACTGAACAAAGTCATAACCCAAAAATTAAATTTGAGTTTTAACCTTTTTAGTTTTGCGTTGCACTCGTGTCTTCCCAACAAAAATCAGCTTTTAAATTGGCTGGTGTGGTAGTAATGATTGCTGCCTTTATTACGATCGTCTTTTTGCTGACCCCTCCGGCGATCGGAATGAGGTAAAGTAAACCCCACAAAATCATAAATTTTGTGGGGGACCCCTGAAAAAACCCCAATCAATTCTGCAGTCAACGGAGATCTGTGAGCTAGAATGAATTAACTAATAGCTCTCCGGTGATTCTAGCGGAGGGGTTCCACTTGTTCCCATTTCGAACACAAAAGTTAAGCCCTCCAGCGCCGATGGTAGTGCCTCCCACGGGAGGTGTCAGAGTAGGTCATTGCCGGTTTATCAAAAAACAACCCGAAAATTCGGGCTGTTTTTTGTTTGTTTTATTTGACCCCTCACCTAGAAAAGATACGAATCGCGTAGGTGAGGGGTTTGACTTTACGACTTTAAAAAATTATGATGAGAGAGGAAGGGTCGCATAGTGGTCTAGTGCGGCGCACTCGCCCCGAGATAAACTCGGGGCGCCACGGGTTTATCCCGTGGCGAAAAGCTTTTTATATAATAATTCAATGGAGAGGTGCCAGAGTGGTTGAATGGGCCGCTCTCGAAAAGCGGTAGAACCGCAAGGTTCTCGTGGGTTCAAATCCCACCCTCTCCGCCACCTTTCGCTAAAGCTTCAGGTGGCCTTTGGCCATATCAATAAAACGAAAGGTGTAACCCGAAGTTTTAACGAAGGGTTACAGATATGTATTACGTTTATTTATTAGAGTTATCCAATGGGAGAATTTATACTGGCTCTACACCGAAGCTCAAAGTGCGCCTAAAAGCACACGGCCAAGGATTATGCCTATCAACCAAAAATTTTAGACCGGTTAAGCTAATCTGGTGCGGCGTTTTTCAAAACAGGTTAATAGCCAGAAGGTTTGAAAATTATTTAAAATCCGGTTCGGGACAAGCATTTAGAAATAAAAGACTAATATAAAAGTCCGCCAGTTAGGGAACGCTGGTTTAAGTGCATATAATATTCAAGAATTGGTATTTTTTAAAAAACAATTCGCAGAAAAACGAGTTATATGCCATTGCCCAAGAATGGAGTTAAAGATGCTAAAAAAGGATTTTGATAATTATAAACTAGTAAATCGGAGTAACTATGTATAATTTAATTGTTTCTGGCAGTGATGAATCGTGGAACGGAGACCCATTTATTCTTGAAACTGCACGTTGTGTTCGCGAATACACTGATCAAGATATTACAGAAAAATATAGCAAATTTACTCAATCCAATATTAATGAAATTACGCGATTTCCTTGCATTTTTGCTTATGAGGATAGATGTAGAAAAAATCCTAAATTTGGCTTAATTAAAGAAATAGCAAAAAGGCAAAAGAAAGTGAAAATAGTTTACGAGATTATTGATTTGGAAATATTTTTAACTTATTCTGATATTTCTGACATACAATTTGAATTGGATATTTCTGATTGGGAAATGAATAGAACACATTGGGCAATCAAGAATGTCAACTTAGTAAAAGAATTGATCGTGAAGGGTATAAAGTTACCTCAATGGGCTAAAATAGATTCGAAGGCTGTTGATATAACGAAGCATCAGTTTGAAGTTGCATTATCATTTCCCGGTGAAATTAGATCTTATATTGAGCCAATTATCGCCGAGCTCGAAAGGGAGGTGGGGCCCAACTCGTATTTCTATGATAATAATTATAAAGCGCAATTAGCGAGACCATCACTAGATATACTTCTCCAAGATATTTATAGAAAAAGATCAAAGTTAATCGTCATATTTTTATGTAAAAAATATCAAGAAAAAGAATGGTGTGGAGTTGAATTGCGTGCGATTAAAGAAATAATTATGAGTCGCCAACATGAAAAGGTAATGTTTATTAAAGTGGATGATGGAAATGTGGAGGGCGTATTTAAGACGGATGGATACATTGATGGTCATAGCTACAGTCCAAAAGAATTAGCTAGATTTATTAAGGAGCGTATAGATTTGCTCTCATAACAATACAAAATACGGGGCAACGGCACATAACAAAGCGTAGATGTGTCGCTCGGAGTACGTTGCTCGGGTTACGCCACATTTTTTACTTGTCACGGTTTTTACAAAGAGTAAAAACGCGTGCCAGTCAAAAAACGTCGTCTACGCTCAAACGTTGAATAAAATGCCACTTACATTTCAAGAGGCAAGATTTAAATTTGTAAACTACCCCGCGGCAGAGACCGCAGGGTGTTAGAATTATAAACTATTTTTATTATTGTTATTTATGATGATACCAGAATACATCGGAAACGGAGCATATTGTTATGCTAACTCTGTTTCAATGATGTTAAAACACGCAGGAGAAGATATTGCTCCTTCTTTGATTGAAGTTTTATCGGGAGTAGGGGTGGGGGCGTTTTGGAATGATAAAACCAAATTAATATTTTTTAGCAATTTGGCAACTTCTCCTGACAAAGGAATAAATAATACTTTTGAACAACTGGGCTTTCAATACAAGGAATCTGTGCAGGATAATGCCGAGAATCCTCCAATGGACGAACTAAAAAAATATCTTAAATATTCACTCGCTGTAATAGGACCGATTGATATTGCTTATCTAAAAACCAAAGGAGTGAGCGAAGAACCAGGGGGAGACCACTATGCTGTCGTTTATAAAATAACGGATAATGAGGTTTGGATGCATGATCCTCAAAAATACCCGGCATTAGCAATTCTAATAAGTGAATTTAAACAAATATGGAAAGCGGAGAATATTGGATATAGAAAAGGTTTCTATCATTACTGGACTTTACCCAAGAGGATAAGAAATTTTTCATCATCGGAGATTTACAAAAATGTTATTGAACTATGTAAAAAAGTTTATCGTGATAGCAGAGATCATTCAGACGATATATCTATTGATGAGCAAGCGATTGAATCTTGTGCCGATTTTATCAAAAATGGTCCCCGACATCTAAAAGATCATTTATTAAAATTCTGCTTTCCATTGGGAGCAAGGAGAGCATTGGATTATGGGCATTTTTTTAATAACCACAATAAAAAACTAACTAAAATTAAAGAAAACCAAGCTGTAATATTTAGTCGCTGCCAAATTGCTGGAATGGATAACGATTGGAAGAAAGTATCTTCTCTGCTAAAAGAGCTGGCGGAGTCAGAGAAAGAATTTAAAGATATTTTGTTTTTAACGTAAATGCGCCCGAACCTAAATGTTTAAGCGCATACAATATTCAAGAATTTGTATTTTTTATAAACACAATGCGCATAACAACGAGTTGTAGAAAATAAATTCTAGCCTAAGATGAAAAAAACAAACTTTTCATTTAAAAAAGATAAATATAAGTCTGCTCGAGGCGGTCATTCAAGACTGCTTAATGTTTGTTGCCGTAAATGCGAGAATGTTGTCCTTGTTTATCAAAAAGATGGTCCGGGTAATTTACGACGTTTATATATGGACAGGATATTTGATCCTGCCGAGTTAACCGGACTGCAAGCCTTGAGCATAAAAGACGTTCCGGCATTAAAATGCAAAAAGTGCGGCGAAGCGCTTGGCACGCCTTATATTTATATCAAAGAAAAACGAAAAGCTTTTAGGCTGTACCAAGACGCGGTCATTAAGAGATTAAGAAAGTTGAGCGAATAACAACGGCGGCTGGAATTTACATCCCGCAACACCGAATATCTGTTTTCGCTTCGCTTCACCCAAATTGCTATGCAGCTTCAGATATGCCGATACGTTAGGCTAAATTGCCAAATTTAAATAATACTATGGCTACTTACAAAAAAATAATAAATTATGTCAAGAATAAATATGGTTTTACTATAAAAACTTGTTGGATTGCACATGTAAAAGAAATCTGTGGGTGTAACCCAAAAATTGCATTAAATAGAATTAGTTTGAATGATAGAGTTAATCCTTGTCCAAAAGAAAAATTGGAACCGATAAAGGATGCTTTAAGACACTTCGGAATGATAGAATAATTTGGCCACATCGCCTAACACGGGATATCTAACTTCGCCTATCGATACATTATGCGAAATTACCAACAAATTTATATTCTAAAATTTAACATTATTTTATGTCAGACAAAACTGAAGGGACATTTGCCCCAGAACAAGAAGGAGGGAGGGGTATAGAAGTCCTAAATTTGCCAGAAGTTAGAGTAAGCTCTGCCTTATTCGCTAGAATTCGTGATAGCCAAGGAAGATATGCGCTTCTTGTGAACAAAAATAGAGCAAAAAAGGGAGATATCTTACTAACTCCGATTGGTGGCGCAATTGAAGCCACTGAAGAAGGTTTGCAAAGCCTTCAACAACTTCTTGAAATTGAGAAAATTGCTTTTGAAAAAGGAAATGATTTACGCTTCCGTATGCCAGGAAAAAAGGCCAATGAATTTAGGGCATGGTTTCTTCAAAGACAACAGAGAGAGACGAACCCAATAAGAGAAGTTGTTGAAGAACTTGTTGATGAGGCAGAGCTATTAAAAAAAGAAGATCTTGGTGAGCTTCAGTGTGACTTGGTCGGCTTTGATACTGAGCTGGAGGAAACAACACGTATAGGGCAAGAAGGACAAATGACCCTTCGCTTATTGGAAATATTTGAGGCGGGATTAAAAGCTGAAATTCTAACCAAATTAGAAGAATTATCTAATCAACCAAACGCAGTTATTTATTTTGCAACCGCCGAAGAAATACAAGCTGGACAAACTAATGATGGAATTAAGATTAGTAAATCATCCAACTCTCTGCTGAATCCAAAAGAAACGATAGAACCGTTCATATAAATTTATTGGCAACATCACATAACAGCGTATATCTGGTGAGGTCTCTTTAGAGAGACCTCACCCATATCCTCACTTCGCTCGGACATCAGATATAGGCAAACGTTAGGCAAAATCGCGCTGATTTTTATCTTAAATTTAAAATATACACAAACTAACTATTAACACGTACAATTATGGAAAATCAAATTAATCCACAACAAACAAAGAAAACTCAAAGCTCTAAAATTATTTTGGTTGTTGTTATTTCTGTTATCGCTATAACTTTAATAGTCGGCGGCGGTATTTATTTGTGGCAAAATTCTAAACTGAAATCCGCAAAAAATAATTTACAACTCAAACAAAACGAGCCTTCTTCTGTTACAGCTGATAAAGAAGGATGGTCAAGTTACCAAAGTCAAAAATGGAATTTTCAGTTTCAATATCCATCAAATTATGTATTGGACACAACTTATGAAAATAAGTATGCCGATCAAGGTCACCTCCATCTATATGACACCCCCATCTATGAAGCTATAAAAAAAGGAGAAATTATTGAGGGAGCGCCTTTAATTGAATTTTCAGCGTATAATAATCCGGATAAGCTTTCCGCGCTCCAATGGGCTAAAAAAGATACGGCGCGCTCTAATTTTTCCGAAGAATATAAAACTACGCAGGTTGATAACAGAGACGCTATGTCATATTCTTGGACCGGCTTGGGTGGAGGAGACACAATTCTTCTGACAAGTGATGATTTGGAATATATTTACAGCTTTCATGTTTTGTATATGAATGAGAATGAGAAAATAAGAAATGATTTTTTACAAATAGTTAAAACTATAAAATTTTAAAAATCAGCGCAACATCGCCTAACAGCATATATCTGACTCGGCTCTTACAGTCACTTGACCCATATCCACCTCGGAGGGACATCGGATATCTGTGAACTTGAGGCGAAATTTTTCAAAAAACAATCTATTTTTATAATTTGAACAATTTTATGCCAGAAGTACCAGGCTACAATCCAGAAAAAGAAAAAACAGTTGAACTAAATCCAACGGAAATGGAGCCCCTGACAGCATACAATGAAGAATTTTTTATTTCACATGTTGAAGAAGGACAAGATGTATTGGTCGGTCAAGGATTAGCTGATGGAGATTTCTATATAAGATGTGATTTTTCGGCCTTTGCTGAAAAACTAAAAGTGGTTACACCCGAAAAGTTGGCAGAACTTTTCGCCGCTGCCGGCAAGCTCGAACAACAGGCCCCTAATTTGGATGAAGATACTCGAAAATTATTAAATTCATGCTGGAGGACTACAAGAATAACAAGAAATCTTCTCGGTGATGTAGGTTCAGAATTCCAAAGAAATCAAAGCTTTCATGAGTATTCAACAAGAACAGTGGATGGTAAAAAGGTTTGTATTAAGCCTATTTCCAAAAGTCAGGGGCAGGCAGTTTGTGCTGAATACGCTTTAATGGCCCACCATGTCTTAGAGAAGCTGGGTATTCAATCATCAATTATTGTCGGTGCATTTTCAGAAAATCCCAACGATCCGCTTGCCGACAGACACACTTTTCTTGTTTTGGAAAATGGCAAATATGTATTTGATCCAACCCACTCAGCACTGCAAAAAGACAGCTGGCCCCCAAAGGTATTTACCCCTGAAACCCCCCTTACTGTTGAATCTCTAAGAGACATGGAAACGGACGATAATAAACCATTCGGCCGAAAAATCATATGTACGGATTTACTCACAAAAAAAGAAAGGATTTATGGATCGGGAGCAGTATAAAATTGTTCAAACTATTTTTAGGGTATTTGTTTTGGAGATACATCGCCTAACACTGAATATACGGTTCCGCTTCGCTTCACCCAAATTGCTATCGCAGCTTCAGATATTCGGATATATTGAATAAAATACCACTTACATTTCAAGAGGTGAGATTCAAATTGATGATAAATTTATAAAATCGCATTTCATGGCTACGCCAGATCTTTAGACAGTCCCGAGGCCGTTCAGGCTCCGAAGAGCCTTCAGGCTCGAGGAGACTTCAGGCTCGAGGAGACTTCAGTCCGAAGGTCGTTCAGACCCGAAGGGATCTTTAGAAAAAAATTATTAACTATTAACCAAAAAACAAATGGAAAACCTTGAACAAGAGGGGGGAAATATTAATACCGAAGAAATTAAGAGGGAAAATATTGATATCGAAGAAATCAAAAGATTTTATGATGTGATAGGCACCAAAATGCGTAATTTCACAAGACCATCCGGAAAACTGAATGTGGAAGCCTATGGGAGATTTATGGATTTTATGGATAAATTGGAAGAGAAATACGGAAAAGAAGAATTACGAAAATACGCGGCATTCCATGCGGCAAGCGGCAGCAGTATTCTGGAGGACGAATTTGTTGACATCACAAGGCTTGATCTTCCGGGTGGAGATTCCATAGAGGATTTTTTTGACTCACAAAAATGAGCTATCCACCAATTAGGGAACGCTGGTTTAAGCGCGTATAATATTCAAGAATTAAAATTTTTTTAGAAAACAATTCATATAAGAACGAGTGAAACGAAATTTTGTTCAATAAATATTTTTTTATTTTTTATTAAAAAATTATTAACTATTGACGAAAAAACAAATGGAAAACTTGGAACAAGAGAGGGGAAATATTGATACCGAAGAAATTAAAAGGAAAAATATTGATACCGAAGCAATCAAGAGGTTTTGTGATGTGATAAGAACCAAAAAGGATAATGCTATAAGCCCATCCGGAGAACTGAGCGAGGAAGCCTGGGATAGACTTACGGATTTTATTCAACAATTGAAAAACAAATACGGACAAGAAGAATTACAAAAATACGCGGCATTCCATGCGGCAACCGGCAGCAGTATTCCCGAGGGCAAATTTGTTGACATCACAAGGCTTGATCTTCCGGGTGGAGATTCCATAGAGGATTTTTTGGACTCACAAAAATGAATAGACCAAGATAATATTTTTCTATCGGCAAAATAAAACTTTTCATTACATCCAGTGACAGCATATATCTGGCTCGCTCCCTGCAGTCAATTGACCCATATTCACTTCAGGCGGATATCGGATATCCGCGAACGTTATTGGCAGTCGTTCGGGCTTAAAGAAAGGAGATAAGAAACATTTATTATTTATTATTTAAATAATGATATTAAAAACATCGGAGGGTATATGAAAAAAATTCTAATCTTATTCTGCGCTCTAGCTGCTGTTTTTTTGATTATCCCAGTAATTCCAGATGCCAAAGCCGAGGACTTGCCGAGCGGGGTTATTCCCAAACTGCCGAAAACGCAAAATGACCCTATTCTTTCCGAAGGCAAGGTTTATCCTTTTTGGGGACCGGTATGCCAAAGATACACTTATTCCGTGATTTATCAAGATAAAGAAGGGAAGGCGCCGGAATATGTTAAGATTTATTTCAACGGCAAAATGATAGACATGGAAAAAGCGGACACTCAAGATAATAATTATAAAAAAGGAGTGAAATATATTTACAAGAATGTCCCAAACAAATTTGGCTCTAATTTTTATTATTTTGAGGCTTCGAATGGACTTGGCAAAACGCGCGATTCAATTATTGATTCGCCAGATAACGGACCAGTGCTTTTTGACGCTGATCTTAAAGAGAATGAAATTATTTTGATTGATCCTGAAAGTGGAAACCTAAAGTGGCGCTATCCAATTCAAGAAGAGTGGGTCGGCGGAGTCGCTTTATCTTCCGATGGGAAATACTTGGCGGCGCAAACTTCCAATCATATTTATTTTTTTGATACGGAAAAAAGCGAGCCTTCTTGGAGCTATCAAGGTCCGGTCGGCGGCGCGATCGGCGGAGATGTTAAAGGCGGAGTAGCGATTTCGGCTAATGGCGATAAAATTTTTGCCGCTTTAAATGGTAAAGCATTGATGTTTAACAAAGACTCCAATAAACCTATCTGGACTTATAATTTAGGTAATAATGGCGGTGGAGCTTATGGCGTGGATATTGCCAAGAACGGTGCATACGCGGCAGTGGCAATGGCCGGATCAGAGGAAGATCAAAATAGTAATGTTTTGATTTTATTTGACGCCCAGGGTAAAAAATTATGGCAATATCATTCCGCGGGCAACTGGCATGAGGTTAATTTATCACAAGATGGTTCATACATTGCCGGATCAACAGGTTGTCCGGATCGAAGGGGTTATCTTTTTGCCAAAGATTCGGCTGAACCAATAATCAAGTCCGAACCTTTATCTAAAGAATCACCAATTGACGAGGCGCGCATATCAGCTCAAGGCAATTTAGTCGCCTTCGGGGTTGAATCCAGTTATGGCGCGATTGTTTTAATGGACGCGCAAAAAAAGGAAATTTTGTGGAAATACAATACTGAATATGGGAAATCCGTGCGCGCGCTGGCAATGACGCCGAGTGGAAACTTGATCGGCGCAGGCACTTTTGGCGGCGATATTTTAATTTTTGAAAAAAATTCAGATAAGCCTATCGAAAAATTAAAAATTAATTCCGCGATTGGCGCTTTTGATTTGGCGGATGACGGATCACTTTTCGCGACCGGCTCCGCGGATAAAAAAATCCGAATATTTGAAAAGGGAGCGGGAAGGGCAAAAGCGGAGATTTTAGCGAATGAATATGTTGGTGAATTGGATATCGCAGGGAATGGAAAATATTTAGCCGCGGGTACAAGCGGTTCGGTGTATTTTTTTGAAACTATCACTGATTTAGCGAATAAGGGGATTTTTACCTGCAAGGAAATTATAGAACCCAAAGCAGAAGATACCACCTTGTTTGGCGGACAAAATAGCGGAAATAATTTGGCGGACAATGCAGATAATCAAGAAAAGCCAGTGGAAAAAGAAACATCTTCTTGGCTTACGCGGGGCGCAATAATTTTTGGAGGGATAATGATGATCGTGTTGATTGGTTACATTTTAATTTGCCGCAAACGCGCGCGACCGCCCAAAAAGTTGATTATTATTTTAATATCATTTTTAATAATACTTTCCCTGATAATTGCTATTTATTTTAGCCAAGGGAAAAAGGTTGAGTCTGACAAAAACGCGAGTAAAGACCAAAATCAAAAAGAAACCCCTGAAAATATCTGTGGAAATACTTTGTGCGAGCCCAATTTGGGGGAAACAAAGGAGAATTGCGCCAAAGACTGCTTAGGCGGGGAATAAAAAATAATCAGAAAATTTTATGAATAGGTTAGCAAAAATACTTTTAATCACCAAGAGCGTGCGGACTTTTGGCTCGGCTCTTATAGTCGCTCGACCCATATCCGCTTCAGGCGGATATCGGATATCCGCGAACTTGAGGCGACATTTTCTTTTAAAAATTGCTTTTGTTTGAAAATAAAAAGGGTCACTGATTATACTTAGTGACCCGGTGAAATCTCCGCTTGATGTTGGTTAAAAGAATTAATTACTTGAAGGAAAACGATACTCTGAAATGTTCTTTTATGAAAACCGCACTCTTGATGAGAGCATCTATAATGTGAACACCCATCATTAAAGCAACTGTGCTCACGAGAACATTCCAAAGCCCGATTTCTCCATATTGCGCGAATAACCACCCAATTCCAAAACACAGTATACAAAGCGAAAATGGATATAGTGCTAGCTTATTTCCATACATGAGCTGAGCCCTGCCACGTGTCATTGCGCGCCTCCTTTAAAAGAATGAACAGTTTGGCGATTATTTAGATATTTTAATATAAGCACTTTTAAATCCATAAGTCAACCTTCCCACCACGAAAAAGCAATTTTGAAAAGAAAACTCAAGGGGATGCTACGGTTTTTTGCCCCTTTTATCATTTATAATTACATTAAGGTAGGACAAAAGACCCTCGCCTTTTTAGGGGGACTGTCCCCGATTTACATTATTGTTTTGCCCTTGGCTTGCTTAATAATACTGTAAAAGGTAAAAAAATAAACAGGGGAAGTTTGAGTAACTGAAGATGCTGTCAATTTTTAATCTATGCTTACCAAAAAACAGCTTGATTACATTACTAGACTCCAAATAGAGCGGCAACGGGAGTTTAAAAGGATACCTAAGAAGGGAATTAAAGTACGGTATTTGGGCAAAGAGTTTGTGGTTTTGAAAAATGTCTTTACGCCTTTTGATGACAGTATGCCTTTGGTAGAAAATTACCAAATAAACCCTGGCGAAGAAGTATTGGATGTCTGCACGGGCTCTGGGGTGATTGCCATCTTTTCCGCCTACAAGGGGGCAAAAAAGGTAGTGGCGCTAGATATCAACCCAGAGGCGGTGAAATGCGCAAAGATTAATGTGAAACTGCATGGATTTTCTCATATTATTGACGTCAGATTATCTAATGTTTTCAGCGCGGTCAGAAAGGATGAAAAGTTTAATGTCATTACAGGCAATTTGCCTTTCCGCGACAAACGCGCGCCCGATCTTGTTGCCGCTTCGCAATGGGACACAAATCTTAAAGCGCACCGAGATTTTTTCTCTGTGGTCAAAAATTATTTAAAGCCAAACGGCAGGATCTACCTCTCGCAAGCAAACTTTGGCGCAGTGAAAGAAATGAAAAAGATGGCTCGCAAGGCTGGATTAAGAATAAAACTTATTGGTAAAAAAGAGATGCCCTAAAATGATCCACGGATATTTTATGCTTTTTTGGCGCACCCTAAAATTCCACTGAATAATTTAAATTTATGCCTAAAAAATCTTGGTGCAAAAAACTAAAAGACAATAAAGAAAGGAGGGATTATTTTGTCAGGATTATATCTTGAGGTAATGGAGTGGCCTGTGGTGGAAAGCCGCAAATTGGACGGCATAAGCTCTTATTATTTCAAATGGCTTTCCAAAATACCTTGCGCCGCACGGAATGAAACCGTAAAGCTCTTTATCGCCTTAGAAGAACTTGAGGATCAAAAAAAGGATTTTCATTGGTAAAGCAATTTCGGCTATCAATCTTGGCCATCAAATCAACTTTTAAATCGTCGGGACAGCCCACTTTGTTGGAAAAAACTTTAGAAGATGGCGCTAAAAGAGCGCGGGTTATCGCCCGCGAAACAGTGGCAAAAGTAAAAAACGCTGGCCTTAGCCGTTAAAACAGTTTTTCAAGCCGGGTTTCAGGCGATTATTCTTTGGTTTTTGGTTTTGTCTTAATGGACAAAGCTTTTTATTTGTGATAGTTTGAAATCAGAACATTAATACATTCTTCCAGAAATCCTTAAAAAGAAGGTGAAAAAATGACTATAGAACTTGAAGAGGAAGAGTTGGAAGAAATGGAAGAGGAAGAAAAAACAGAAGAGGAAGACAGTTACAGTGCCCGGACATACAGTAACGATGAGACCGTTAACTGGTACCTGAGAAATACCGCCCGTATTCCTTTGTTAACAGCTGAGGAGGAAAAAATTCTGACCTGGAAAATCTGGAAAATCCAGGAAAGAATAGCCAAACTTCAGGAACAAACAGAAGCCACTGATGACCTAACAGTTCTCCAAAGACTTGCCAGAGCAAAAAAGGCAGCAATAGCGGATTGTCTACCATTGCGAAACCAGATGTGGGAACATAATCTCCGGCTGGTCATCAGACCCGCCTATAAATATTGGCTGATGATTAACCACACAATGGGTTTCTCTGACCTAATTCAAGAAGGCAATATCGGCTTGATGAGAGCAGTAGAGAAATTTGACCCCCGCAAGGGCTGTAAGTTTTCAACTTATGCTGTCTGGTGGATAATGCAATCCATCTTGAGGGCGATTGCTGACAAAGCAAGAACAATTCGATTACCTGTTCACATTCAAGAAATAGAACGGGTAATAGAACGGATTGAAAAAAAGATGGGCGCCATCACGCCTGAGTTATTAAAAGAACATAATCTTTCTGAAAAACAAATTGAAAATGCTCTTGGAGCCCGAAACCTCACCAGCATCCCCTCGTTGAATTTTCTCTTGTTTCCTCAAGAGGGAGACAAAAGTGATGAATTGGGCGATGTAGTTGAAAATATACAAAGCCCCTCGCCTGAAGACGAAGCCATCTCGGCTGATTTAAGAGAAAGGTTAAATGAAGTTTTACAGGAACTCTCGGAAAGAGAAGCTACGGTTCTTAGGCTTCGTGCCGGCTGGGACGGAAACGGTTCCCGCACTCTTGAAGAAATAGGCGCTGTCTTCAATGTCACCCGCGAAAGAATACGGCAAATTGAGGCGAAGGCCCTTAACAAATTGAGGCATCCGGTAAGAGTGCAGAAACTTGCCGGATTTCTCAAAGATTATCTGGAAGAATAACAAGGACGACTTTCTGAAAAAGCAAAGTCGTCCAAATTTTTTATATTGAAAAAGATTAGTTTTCGTTCTCAAGACCCAATTCCTGCTCGGTCTTTTTTCTTGCTCTTTTTTTATTGTCAAATTTTAATTTTTATGCTAAAGTCAAAACGATTTTAAGGAGGGAAGAATATAATCTAACCAAACTAAATCTATGCCTAAAATCACCAAAGCGATTATTACTGCCGCGGGCTACGGCACCCGTTTCTTGCCCGCGACAAAGGTCCAGCCAAAAGAAATGCTGCCTATCATTGATAAACCCATTATCCAATATTTAGCGGAGGAAGCCGTGGCGTCGGGAATAAAAGATATCATTATTGTCACCCGCGCGGGTTTGCATTCTTTAGAGGATCATTTTGATTCCGCTTTTGAGATTGAACACCGGTTAGAAGCTAGCGGTAAAAAGGATATTTTGGAAAAATTAAAACAGCTGACCCGAATGGCTAATTTTGTTTACATCCGCCAAACCAAAGACCTGCCCTATGGCAATGGTTCGCCACTTTTAGCCGCTCAACACTTAATTGCCAAAAATGAAGCTTTTGTTTATATGTTTGGCGACGATTTGGTAAAGTCAAAGGTGCCGGCGACAAAGCAACTCATTCAAACCTTTAACAAAACGAGGCCGCAAGCCGTGATCGGCGTGCAAGAAATACCCCGGGAAGAGACCAACCGCTACGGCATTGTTAAATACAAAAAAGGCACTAAAATCAACCAGATCGTAAAGCTGGTGGAAAAGCCTGCGGCGAGCGAAGCGCCGTCCAATATGGCTGTGTTCGGCCGCTACATTTTAACCGATAAGATCATTAAAATTTTAGAAAATCTCCCTCTGGGGAAAGATAATGAGCTGTGGCTTGCCGACGCTCTTAATAAATTAGCCCAGACTGAAAGAGTGGTGGCAACGCCTATTAACGGCAAATGGTTAACCACAGGCGATCCTTTACGCTATATGAAAGCTATGGTAGAATTTGCATTAGATAGGAAAGACATTGGACCGGAATTCAAGGAATATCTCAAAAGTTTGAAACTGAATTAACTCGTTTTTTGCATATCCCGATTTTAAATTTCATCCCTTACAGTTAAAAGTTCAAAATCCAAAATTAAAAGTTTAGTTTAAAATTCAAAATTGAAATAAAAGTTGTCAAATTAAACTCCTGTAAATTCTAAACTTTGAACTATAACTTTGAACTTTGCCGCGCCCGCCAGCAGCTAAGAGCGTTGCGGGCGGGCACTTTTAACCTTGAACTCACTTCTCCAAATTAAAGTAAAATGAAAATAAAAAAAATCCTTATTATTCTCTTGGTTCCCGTCCTCCTCGCTACGGTCGGTTTTGGCTGTAAAAGATCCTGCGCGCCAGGGCAACCCGGCGGAACCGCTAAAAAACAGCCCGTTGAGCTTACTTTTTGGGGAATTTTTACCGAGAGCAGCCAGATTGAACCTTTGATCAGGGCTTTTGAAGCGCAAAATCCCAACATCAAAATTAATTATAAAAATTTCGGCAATGACTACCCTAATTACCGCACCGAAATTTTTAACGCCCTTGCTCAAGGCAAGGGACCTGATATCTGGATGGTGCACCATACTTGGATTAAAAGGGATAAAGATTTCCTGACCCCTTGCCCTCCAGAATTATGCAACGTCCAAAACTTTGAAGAAACAATGGTAAAAGCGGTCGTAGACGACAGCATTGTTGACGGTTCTATCTATGCTATGCCTTGGAGTCTAGACACCTTGGCGCTTTTTTATAACAAAGATTTATTTAACCAGGCGCATATCCTGAACCCTCCGCGAACTTGGGAAGAATTTACAGAAGACGTGAAAAAACTCACCAAGCAAAATGAAAAGGGGCAAATCATCCAAGCGGGGGCGGCTCTCGGCACAGGACAGAATATCAATCGCGCCCCTGATATCCTCGCTCTCCTAATGATGCAAAATGGCGCCCAAATGACAGACGCGAACCGCGGCACGGTGACCTTTAACACCTCTGGCGCTCCCAACACGCCCTCCCCAAACGGCAGCCAACAGCAGGAAGCCTTGCCCGGCGAGGAAGCTTTTCAATTCTATACTGATTTCGCCTCGCCCAAAAAAGAAACCTACACTTGGAACTCTCTACAACATTATTCCATTGACGCTTTCGTAGAAGGCACTCTGGCGATGATGTTTTCTTACTCCTATCACGCGCCCACGATTCAATTAAAAGCGCCTAATCTGGACTTCGGGGTGACTTTACTGCCGCAGGTGTCCGGAGGACGCGAGGTGAACTTCGCGAACTACTGGACAAATGTGGTTGCCACAAGGACTCCTTACAAAAAAGAGGCTTGGTCTTTCTTGGTTTTCGCCGCTCAAAAAGAAATGATGCAGAAGTTTTGCGAAGACAGCCGCCGCCCCCCGAGCCGGCGCGACCTTTACCAAATGTTTGACAACGACCCGGAATTGCAACCTTTTACCAACCAAATTTTAACCGCGGAATCCTGGTACCGCTCGGATAACGACAAAACCGACGCAATCTTTGAAGAGATGATTGAAGACGTGGTTTTAGGCAAAAAGAATATCCCCGAAGCGATGACGGAAGCCGCGGCAGAGATGCAGACGATGATGAAATAAAAATAGAATCTAGAAGGTAAAAGATAAAATTTCTAATTGCTCTAATTGACCTAATTTCTAAATAATGACCAATACCCAATTTCTAATGTCTAAAACTTCTCTTTGGTCATTGGTTATTAGACATTCCTGATTTATTTAGAAATTAGAAATTAGGTTAATTAGAAATTCGTAATATGCTATTCAAATCCTTATCTTGTCTGTTTTTAATAGTTATTGGCTTCTCTTTATTCGCGCCCTCAAGCAACGCGGCTTTAGTGCCTTGCGGCGGCACGGGGCAAGACGAATGCAATCTTTGCCATTTCTTTGTCTTAATCCAAACTATCTTTCAATATCTGCTTGGATTTTTGGGAATCGTGGCGCTGCTCATCTTTGTCATCATTGGCTTTATGTTTTTATTCGGTTCCACCAATGAAGGTCTGCTCACTACCGGCAAAAAGGCTCTTACCAGCGCGATAATTGGTCTTGTCCTGGTGCTCGTCGCTTGGCTTATAATCAACACTGTGGGCCACGCCATAGGTTGGACGCAACAAGACAGCTGGTGGAAACTTGACTGCGTATCAGAATAAACCCCGTTAGAGAACTTTGTTTCTAACGGGGTAAAAACATTTTTATAATTTCAAAGGATGTCACTCGCGAGCCACGTTGTTCGCGAACGACGTGGCGAGCGACATCCTAAAAAAATGAACACAAAATCTGTTTTTAAACTTCTATTTCTTTGTTGTATAATCTCTATACTCGGATTTTCTGTTGCGCATTCTGCTCTAGCGATTAGTGTTGAATTGCAAAACCCCCTCAGTGGAACAGAAACGGTCACAGGGCTCATTAATAAAATCACGGGCTGGGTTTTAGGCATCGCGGGTTCTATTATGATGATTGTTTTGATTTTCGCGGGTTTTCGCTATTTAACCGCCGGCGCTAATGAAGACAGGGCCAAAAGCGCCAAAAAAATGTTGACTTGGGCGATTATTGGCATTGCGGTAATCGTCGGCGCGGCCGCGATTACCAACGCGGTGATGGACGCGCTGGGCGTGCCTGACACTACTACCGGCGGGGGGGGAGGGCAGGCAAACGTGGCGGCGGCTTTGGACACAATAGAATTGGCTCCGGAGGGCGATCTCAATGGAGATGGAGAAATCAACGCCGGAGATACGATAAATGTTGTTGCTAATTTAACTAATAATACTGACCAAGATATTACTCTAAACAACGTCCGTCTTATCGCGGTCGCGGCTGGCTCCGCAACGGGAATGAATAATTTTGAGCAAGGGGACAAAAAAAAAGTAGCAGGGGTGAGCACATTAATCGCTGACGAACAAGAAATTCTTGAATGCGGCTACAGGGAATACTGGATTATCAGAGAATTTGGTCCGATTACCGTTAAAGCGCGGGAAACCGTCGGCTTGAACTCGGAATGGACAGTTCTCAATATTCCGGATGATATTTTGATCCAATTAGAAACATCAGACGCAACCCAGCAACAAGCCTGCGAACTTTTAGGCAGGGTGCCGATAGATGGAGGCGAGAGCGGAACTAGCGGCTTATTAATTTATGCGAACCACACAGTGAAGAGAAGCAGCATCGAAGAGGGCGGAGAGCCTAAAGTCGCGCCCGGCGCAGAAGTCACAATAGAGGTCTGCCTAAAGAACGATAACGCCGAAGGCGGCGAAGAAATCTCCGCGAGAGCAGTAAATCTCTCCCCGCAAGAGGAAGGGGTTAGTGTCTCCAATAACCCGCGTAGGTACGCGGGGGTAGATCCCCAGGAAGAAAAATGCGAAGACTACGACTTTTCAATCGCGGCAGATTACGAACCAACGTCAATCAATTTTAAAATTCAAGGGGCAGCGTCAGATGACAAAGTCAGCGAAGCTAATATCAAGGTGGATTTAGGTACAGGAGGAGGAGGAGAGGAAGGTGAATGCAGCAATAGCAGCGGCTGCGTGACTTTCCAAAAATATATCATTCAAGATAGCTCTATTGGCGGATCAAGGCCAAACGCCAAGGTCGTTCCCGGAGCGACCGTTATGATGGATGTTTATTTGGAAAATAAAACCAGCACAGACTTTGGGGACACTGTACAGGCAACTCTTAGCTCCAGCGACGTTGAGGTCAAAACGGGCAATCCGGGGGAATATAGAGGAATGGGTCCTAAAATTGAAGGTAAAAGAATAGAAGACGACCATAGCAGATACACATTTGAAATCCCGGTGGGTTATGCTAAAAATTCCATAAGTTTTACGATCCAAGGAAGCAAAGTAACCTCAACAAACTTTAATGTGCCGTTGGACACAAGTTTCAAACCGAATTTAACCGCCGGCGATTTCGGATCCGGAATAGGCAACGCGCTAGTGGTCAAGGGCACCATCCTGCATCCTACTTTTTCTATTAAGAACTCCGGCGCGATGGCTCTTGCCGCGAATCAAGATTTTAACGTTGAATTCTACGCCTGCTATGGCGCCGACGCGGCTGCCTGCGCTGGATTAACCAGTAATCCAGACTATAAGTTCCACTCTGGCAGCGCTAGAGGAAATGCCGCTTGGTGGTACCAGGACGGAAGCATACCGGCAGGAGGAGACGTGATGGTGAAATATCCCTTAGATTTCAGAGTCGAAAAATCGGGCAATCTCTATTTCGGCATTAAATTAGACACGGGCAACAGTGTTAATGAAAGCAACGAGAATGATAATACGGGCGGACCGTACGAAGTGGAAATCGCTAGCTGGAACGCGGAGGTCAAAGAATTGACTTTAGACGATGATCCGACCCAGGGGACTAGAATCACTTATATCGATCCTCCAGCAAATACCAAAATAGTTTATCGCGGTTCATTTAAAATCACGAACACCGGAACGGGCGACACTAATCTGGGTTCAACGGATTTTTATTACAAAATTGACCTTATTGACGGATCTTGCGCGGAATCCACTAAAGGATTATATAATAGTCAGGAACAACAATTAGAGGGCTATCTTCTTCCCGGCAACTCTGTGATTAAAAACTTGGGAATTGATACGAGGGAGAATTATCCGTTCACTTGGCAGCCTGGAAAATCTTACAGAGTAAGGATTGTATTGAAGGATCACAGTACACTTAAACGAATACCCAATAAAGTGGTTTGCGCCAAGGCTTTCACCTATGGCGGGGAGGCTATACCCACTTATAACGCCAAGGTTCTAAGCGCGAGTCTTGCTCTTACGGAAACAGGGGACGTTAACGTATATGGCAAGGTAAGAAATGACAGCACGAAAGACGCGAACGTTAGCTATGCCTGGAGAATTGATAAAAACAGCAGTGGCGCGACGGATAGCTTTGGCTGTTTACAAAACGCTTCTACTTATAATTCAGGCGAAGGTATGAACACGGGAATGCCCACGGGCGCTGAAGTTACAATCAGTAAAAAAATCGCCAAACCAACTGAAAATGGATATTACCAATCAGTAGTCACGGCAAGTGTTTCCGGGGATACGGACGCAACGGATAATAAAAAATGCTCTATTCCTCTTAAAATAGAAAATGGCGGAACAATACCGCCGCCTACAGAACCTGCCATATATTACGACATGGAGGCAAGTAAGGCGGAATTGAGTTATGATCCTGCCGCTAACCGATTTAAGCTCAGTTTATGCGTCAAAAATCACAGCACTCAAAATGGTCAAGTTTATAGCGGTTTTATAGGATATTACTCCTGGTCTTTAAGAAGAGGTGGCATCAAATCTGTGGACGCTTCAATGAGCGGTTTTACGGTCGGATCAGGTGAACAATGTTTTGAGGATGACTCATACCAAACAGAGCTTGGCGATTATCGGTTTTCTTTAATTACCAGCCTGGGCAACCAAAATATAGATGTTAATCCCGGCAATGATTCCATATGGTCCAATACGGTAACAATTTCCGAATCTCCCCCCGCACTACCCCCATCCGCTCCAGCTGACTACAAGACAGAAATCTCTACTTACGGCATGACCGCTAATCCGCCGGATAACCCCGGGACTTATAATTACCGCATTATCTACCAAAACAAAAGCACCCAAAATGGTCAACCGATTAGGGCAAATGTGAGTTGGGGCGTTAAGATGCTGCGCAGCAGCTCTTGGTCAGAGAATTGCCCGGCAAGCGGCGGGTCTCCGGTATTCTCATATAACACAGTCACCGATAGTCAGAATGGCATTTTCGTGGATATGTACGGCGATAGTTTTAAACCACCGAGCCAAGGATATTATCATTTAGAGGCTTGGGCTGGGGTTAGCGGTTACGAAGACAGTAAAAGCTATAAATGCACTAGCGTGGTGCATTATATTCCCGCCACTTCCGCAAGTTTAGACCTCTCCCGCGCTAATGCCTTCGCGCTGCCACTTTTGGACGAGCAAATCAAAAATTTCTGGCAAAAATTGCAGGAAGTGATAAAATAAAATCACAGCGCAAGCAATGAGGCGCCGCGAGCGGCTAAAAAAACACAAGATTAAAATCAAATAAAAAACCAATGAAAAAATCCAAATATCCACAAATTTTCTGCTTGAGCATCTTCCTGCTCCTCTTTGGTTTTTCTATTTTTACCGCGACGGCGGAAGAAGATCAAACTGGGTTGCACCGCCCTGACGCCGCGGCGGCTGGACTGCCCGCAGGAGACCTTGAAGCTTTGATTAACGGAATCGTGAAATGGATCCTGATCCTAGCGGGGGCGGCTTGCACAGTAGCTCTTGTTTACGCTGGATTTCGCTATGCCTTTGCCGGAGGAAATGAAGAAAAAACGGAGCAAGCAAAAAAAATATTAAAATACGCTATCATTGGAGTTATAATCATTGTAGGTGCTTACGCTATGATCCAACTTATTACAGAACTTATTAAAGGCAATGTTCCGCCAGCGCCAGATCTTACAACGCAAAATCAAAATGTCTGCGACGGTCAACCCTTTGACACCTGCAATGCTGAACGTGCCAGCGCAGGCTGCCAATGTAGGCTAGCAGCAAATGCAGGTATTAGTGTAT
Source organism: Candidatus Doudnaibacteriota bacterium (assembly GCA_041644975.1). Lineage (GTDB taxonomy): Bacteria > Patescibacteriota > JAQUNI01 > JAQUNI01 > JAQUNI01 > JAQUNI01. The sequence goes on from JBAZQX010000003.1 coordinate 95,765, forward strand.
GTGCAAATATTGGTGGTATGCCTGTATGTAGAAGCGGTCCCCTCAATTAGTTGTTTAAATTTAAGTATTTTATATTATCCTAAAGAAAGGAGGTGAATTAAACTAATGAACAACAAACTTAAAGTATGGGCAGGGATTGTGATGATGGTATTGTTTGGATTAATAGTCGGCAATCTCCCCTTGGCTAGGGCGGCTGACGTTACTCCACCTACTGATGTGCCCAAGGCCGGTTTCCAAGACTTTAAAATATCACAAGACGCTCCTAAAAACATAGCCGCTAATATAATGAATTGGTTTTTTGTGATCGCTTCTTTCTTGTGTATCGCCGTGATTGTTTGGGCAGGAGTTACTTATGCCACAGCGGGAGGAGATGAAGAGAAAGTCACCAAAGCAAAACAAAGACTGATCTATGGCATTATCGGTATTGCCGTGGTCGTAGCGGCCTATGCTATCATCTACTTCATTAAGACTACCCTTACAGGAGGAACCAATATTGCTCCGCCATCCCTGTAAAATAATATCCTTGCTGCCCTATGGTATAGGGAATTAAGTGTGGTTTTATATTCTTCCGGAAAACAAAAACAGACCCCTAAACTTAATGGTCTGTTTTTGCTGTTTTGTCAAATTATTCTGGATGCATTATAATAAAGCTAAATTGAGTTACGAAATTCATTTTTGTCATTGCGAGGGATCCGCCCTAGGCGGAGACCGAAGCAATCTCCTAAATCTGTATTAATACAGCTCGATGAGATTGCTTCGTCGTCCCTCGACAAGCTCGGGACTCCTCGCAATGACGATACATTTTGTAATTCAAGGATAAAGATTAAAGCTAGGTTAAAATAAAAACCATGAAAAATTTTGTAAGCAGCGCCAGAAATAACAACAAACATACTGAACTGACACATTGGGGACGATTTCTAACAGCCAGTTATGCTTTTACTCTGCCGGAACCAGCTCCTTTTCAACCCGCCTACAATCCCAATACGCCTAAAAATTTAGTTATTAACGGTTTAAACTGGTTTTTTGCAATTATGGCTTTCTTGTGTATCGCCGTGATTGTTTGGGCAGGAGTTACTTATGCCACAGCGGAAGGAGATGAAGAGAAAGTCACCAAAGCAAAACAAAGACTGATCTATGGCATTATCGGTATAACTGTAGTAATCAGCGCCTATGCGATCATCCAGCTTATTAAAAGTCTTGCGCAAGGGAACACCACCTTCCCCTCACCAACTTTATAAAATAATCTGGTCCAAAAATGCCCAAACTACCCTCCATTAATACTTACAACCTCTCCGCCCAAGTCTCCCAATTTGCCAATGAGAGCTTAATTACTTACCTTATTGGTCTCCCCATTATTTTTGGCATTTTGCTTTTGATTTATGGCATTTTTAAGTTTGTATTTGCCGGCTCTTGCAAGCCGGATAAGGATGACGCCAAAAGATTGCTTTGGGTTTCTATAATCATCATTATTGTGGCAATCTTGGCTTACGCGATTTATTTCTGGATCTACGGCGCCGCGAACTCCACTACTTTGCCTAATACTGTAGAATAGCAATCCCTACGGTAGAGACGTTGCATTGCAACGTCTCTTTTTTATTTTTGACAAAAAGGAGGAAATCATTGACAATATAGAAAGAAACGCTACTCCCACCCCCTCCACCTCCCCCTCTGGCCCGCTACGCCAGAGCGTTAGCGAGGCGAGCAGGGGGAGAGGAGCTCTTTTTTGCTCCCGTGGCGGAATTGGTATACGCGTAGCGTTTAGAACGCTATCCCCAAAAGGGTTGCAGGTTCAAATCCTGCCGGGAGCACACTCAACGCAAAACCACCTCCGTCATTGCGAGGAGCCCCCCACCTTTTGTAAAAGGTGGGGGACGACGAAGCCCGCCCGCCATCGCTTCGCCCGCCCGCAACGCCTTGCGGCTAGCATGGCGGGCGTGGCTTCAGGCGAGGCGGGCGGGCAATCGCCATTCAAGATAACCGTGATTTTAATCCACAAAGCTCTGTATGCAAGAAAAGGAATTTTATATCTACATTATGACTAATAAATGGAGTACGGTATTTTATACTGGTATTACTAATAATCTTGAAAGAAGAATTTTTGAACATAAAAACAAAATTTTTAAAGGATTTACAGCTAAATATGAAATTAATCGTCTGGTTTATTATGAAACCTATGAAACAGCAGAAGAGGCGATCTTAAGAGAAAAACAAATTAAAGCCGGCTCAAGACAAAGGAAAATTGATCTGATTAAAAATGATAATCCCCATTTTGAGGATTTAGCTAGGGATTGGTATTAAACCACACTCTTCCTAGCGTGGCGATTGCTTCGTCGCTCCTTTTGGTCGCTCCTCGCAATGACGATACATTTCGTAATTCGTAGAAAGTAGTAAATTTGAAGACTTGGAAGTGGATTGGTTTTAGAAAGCATCACATTTTCTAGGTTTGTGTTAATCTATGAGATTGCTTCGTCGCTCGCTCCACTCGCTCCTCGCAATGACAACAGCGACTAACACCCAAAACAGCGCCGATAAATCGTTTTTAAAATAAGGCGTATCCACGAGACCGTGTAAGAGCAACGCGATCATTGCCGCTAAAGCGTATTTCACTATGGGATTATCTTTCTTTCGCTCATCGCTACGCGAGATTTTCAGACAGCCTTGTTTGAAGAAGATAATGATGAGCCAGATAAAACTTGCTAAACCCAAAATACCCATCTCAATCCATAGAGCTAGATACAGATTGTGCGGCTTGACTACCAACCATTCCAGAGGCGGAAAAGCAACTCGCGGCACATATTCGCGGTAGGAGGCTTCAAAATTCCCCAATCCCACGCCCCAAAAAGGGTGTTCTTTTATAATAAGAAGTGAAGTCTGCCAAATTTCCGAACGGGTAGAAGAGGAGGTGCGGGTGCTAAAATCCAAAAGCCGGCCAAATTTGGGCGACTCGGACTCGCTAACGCTTACCAAAATTACAAGCAGAGTAAAAAGCAAGAGATATTTTAATCTTTTTATCGGGATTTTAATTCTAAACCAAAGGAAAATGAGAGCGCCGAACAATCCCAGCCAACCGCCATAAGATTTAGTGAAATAGAGAGCGAAAAGGATGGTAATAAGTAATAAGTAATAAGTAACGAGTAAAAATTTAGAATTGATTCTTTTCCAAAATATCAAGGACAGAATTAGAATAGGGGCAATATACATCGCGACATAATTTGCCGGAATAAAAAACGAGTTCAACCGACCATCCGAATCAAGACCCACCCGAAAAATATACTCATAAAGCCCATAGATCGCAATGTAAGAGGCGGAAAGAAATAATGTGAGAACAACTACCTTAATCTCTCTTTTTCTTCTTATAAGATCCAAAAATAGAATTAAGACAAAAAGGGGATCAAGAAACCAACCCTTTAAAACCCCCAGGCTCAACCTTTTATCCGGGGAAATGACGGTCGCGAGAATCGCTGCCCCGAAAAACAAAGCTATAGGGATTAAAAAAGGACGGATGACGCGATAAACCCGCCTTATTTTTTTAACTAAATTTTTAGAAAAAATCGCTTTGAACAACCAAACCAGAAAAACGAAATAAATGGATAGCTCTAAAAAAGTGGTAGGAACAGAAAAAATCTCTCCCCGAATTAAATAGGTAGGAAGTAAAAATAAAATCAAAAACAATCCCCAGCGGGTTTTAAATAAAGATATTATTAGAATAATCAACAGAAAGAGTACAAAAGATAGCATAGATTCAATTTCTAATTGCTCTAATTGACCTTATTAAGTAATTGTCACAAAGCGATCTTTAGACAAAGCAAATTTAACGGGGTGAACCTAATTAACCCAGAAAAATTAACCTAATTATTCTAATTGTTCTAATTATTCTAAATAATGACCAAATCCCAATTACCCAATGATCTAATTTGTGATGATTAATTTTGTTTATTGGGATTTGGGTATTGGGATTTATTTAGGTCAATTAGGTTAATTAGAATAATTAGAAATTTTATTCTCCTTATTTATCATTTCATGTAAATTTTGACTCCTCATAACCAACGCCAAAAATATCCAAATCACTTCCATAAAATGCGGATACAAAAGACTATTGGTAAATTGGGAGTGAACAAGCATTCCGGATAACGCGCCAAGCATTCCTAAGCCCAAAGCCGCGGCGACTTTATTATTGTTCTCCCTACGCCACGCCCTGAAACTTACCCAAAACATCGCGCCCAAAAGCCATAAATAAGCTAAAAAACCAAAAATTCCAGTCGTTACCAAAATGGTCAAAAAAGAGGAATCACTGCCAAAATCGGAATGGCTCGCTTCGGATCCAATCTTGCCATATTCCGATTGGACATATTTAAAAGTGTTAAAACCCACGCCCAAAAAAAGATGATCTTGGGCGATCTCCCAAGTCGCGAGCCAAGAAGCAATCCTGGCTTGCGCTGTCACGTCAACCTCGGTTGCCCCGGCTAATCTTGTTTGCAAACGATCCGAAACGCCAACCAAGATCAAAAGAGCCGCGAGACCTCCTAACAGCAACTTTTTGGACTTTAAAATGCCTAAAACCAAAAGCATCGCCAAAAAAGCCAAGAAGGCGCTGCGCGAATAGGTAAGGATCAGGGCGCCAAACAAAACCAGTCCTAAAATAGCCAAGAATAATCTGTGTTTGCGATTTTGGGCAATCAGGAAAAAACTTAAAACAAAACTCAAAATAAAAACAAAAAAACCGCCCATAAAATTCGGGTCAAACCAAGTGGAAAGCAGGCGCTTTACATGGGGATCCCACCCCGCTTTTGCCGCCATAGCGGAAAAATCAGGAACAAAAATGTATTGCAAAAAGCCCAAAATAGCCAAAATAAAGGAACAAACAAAAATCCAGGCAACATATTTTTTAACCCCCTTCGTGCCCCTTGCTACATCCAAGACGACATAAAACAACAAAGCATATTCCAAAAACCGCAGGTAGTAAAAACTGGAAACTAAAGCCTCTTCCCAAGCAAGATTGCGAATACCCCAGATTAAAGAAATTAAAGCTATACCCAAAAAAAGAAAGAGAGGCGCGTCGAGGGGCGTGGATTGAATTTTAAAATCGCGCTTGACCAATTTTTCAAAAATCCAAAAAATAATCATTGCCGGAATAATCATGTCGTTGGGCAAGAAAAAGCTCTCCGTGCCAGGCAAAGGAATGCGCACTAATTGACCTAAAACTAAAGAAAAAATCACCAAGACTAAACCTAATTTTAAATCCAGAAAAATTAAAACACCCAGAAGCAAACCAAGGCAAGCCAAAAAGCCCAAAAGGGGATTGTAAGCTAATAGAAAAGAAACAGCTCCAGTAAATAAAAGAATGACTATAACTTTAGCAGGTTTAAACATAAAGAAAATTTCTAATTATTCTAATTATTCCTGATTTGGAGGTCGTGCGTCTGAAGATCTGGCGTAGCCATGAAAAGCGCGACACGAGTAATTGTCAGGCTCTCGCCTGACCTCCAATGGAAATTGTGACCCGCTCTAATATTTTTAGAATCTCCCTCGCTGTCTTCTCCCAACTAAACTTTTTTGCTCTCTCCCGCCCCAATCTAGCTAATCTAACCCTTAATTCCTGATCGGTCAATATCCGTTCGAGCATCCCAGCAATCTCCGCGACATCCTTAGGATTAACCAATAAAGCCGCTTGACCCGCCACTTCAGGCAGAGAAGAAATATTGCTTGTGATTACAGGGATGCCGCAAGCCATTGCTTCCAAAGGAGGCAAACCAAAACCTTCATATAGAGAAGGATAGACAAAAACAGTGGCTAAATGGTAAAGGGCAATGAGATCTCTTCTCTCAATATAGCCCAAAAAGCGCACATACTGCTCAAGATTTAATTGTCGGACCCTCTGGAAAATCTCCTTATAATACCAACCTTCCTTACCCGCGATTACTAAGCCATATTCTTCTTTGAAGGACAATCTCTGGTAAGCCTCTATTAAACGAACGAGATTTTTTCTCGGCTCCAGGGTGCCCGCGAAAAGAATGAACTCTGAGGGTAAATTATATTTCTGCTTCACTTCCGCTAAAAAAGAAGGCGATTTTTGCCGACATTGATTCGCGGCTAAATAAACCACATCTATTTTGGAAGAGGGAAGGGAAAACAATCTTTGCAGGTCTCTTTTGGTAGCATCAGAAATCGCAATCACCCTCTGGCTTTGGCTAAGCGCTCTTTTTAAAAAACATCTCTCCAAAAAAACCGCCTTGGGATTATGCTTTCGAGGGAACAAAAAGGCAACCAAGTCAGGAACGAACACAACCGAGTTTTTAATCCCTAAAGCGGGAATGATGTAACTAACTAGCGCTAAATAAACATCGGGTTTTAAAATCCATTTCAGATCCAGCCAAACAAAAAAGTGCCATAGAATACCCGGCAATCCCACTCTTCTCGGCTTGAAATTGGCGCCAAAGCGACAAGGGAACTTTTCTCTGGAATATAAAAAATATTGATTCTTGGAATCAATCTTCGCTAAATGCTTAATTATTTGATAACTATATTCTCCCTTGCCCGCCCGCGCCCCCACAATCGCACGGGCATCTATCGCGATACGCATATTGTGAATAATTTAGTAAACCTTAAATTACTAAATGCATCGTCTGTTAGCGAGGGATTTTTCCTCCCCTTACCAAGGGGAGGCGGGGAGGGGTCTAATTTATATCTAGATGTTTATAGCTAGATGACCATTCTCCCTCCCCCTCCATCTCCCCCTCGGGCAGGGGGAGTGTAATCAGGTTTCTCGCTAATAGACAGAATAAATTTCGTAACACAAGGTAGTAAACGATAAAAATTGCTAATTACTGATTACCGAATACTAACTACCGCTTACCCTTTTATAACGCGCAAAACCTTTGAACTTACCTCGCACCCGCTGCCAATATTCCCGCTCGATGAGAGTAAGCAGACTGTAAATGAAAATCTGCCAAGCCTGGCAAGCGAAGAAGGCGACAAAAGTAAAAATATTTTGAAAAGCAATATTTTTTAAGCCAAAATAAACCTCATTGGCTTTTAAGTTCTTCACTGCTTCAAGGGGAGCGAGGCGCCCCCCTGGAGAATAGGAATGAACGACAAAAGCCTGACCATTGTAAAAAACTTTCCCTCCTATTTGCTTAATCCGGAAGCATAAATCCGGCTCTTCCAAATTGGGACCTGGCAAAAAGTTTTTCTCAAACCCTCCCACCTTTTCAAAATAAGAGCTTCGCACCGCAAGGTTGCCAGCGCCGCCCCAATCGCAAAAGCCTTGGGTAGAAAGGGAGAGACGCGCGTCCACGCGACCATTAAAATAAATCGTGCCGCCTGCTCTTTTGCGACATAACAAATAAAACGGATAAAAAGGTAAATTTAAGATTATATCAGAAAATGTACCCTGTTTGTTTCGCAAACGTTTCTCCACAATTTTACCCGCGACAACCGCTATCTCTCTATTTTTGAAAGGTTTCACGATCTCCGCAAGCCAATGAGGAGAGGGGACACAGTCGTCATCTAAAAAAGCTAATACTTCCCCTCGCGCTATCCTCGCTCCCGCGTTTTTAGCCATTCCAGGACCAATCCTCCCTGGGGTTCTAATCACTTTAATTCCTTGAAGCTTATTTGGCGCCCCGGCGCAACTGTCATTAACAATAATAATCTCCCTAGGTTTCAAGGTTTGCCTTTTTAAACCCTCTAAACACAGGGTAAGTTCGCGCGTCCTGCCGCAAGTAGGAATAATAACCGAGATTTGCATTATTTTTTAATACTCAAAGATTCTTTGAGGATATCTTTAGGCAAGCCGCCAATTAGATACAGCACCGCCAGGTAAAGCGCCGCGCCGCAAACAAACCGTACCGCGAAATTCCAAGAGGGAAATAAGATGAAAAACAAAAAAAGTACCGCGCCTGCCAATATACTCCGCCCCAAAATTCCTTTCTTCCAGGATAAATAATAGGACTTTCTGACAAGATAAAAACTCCAAATCAAAATTAAAAGTTCCACTAAAACCGTAGTCACCGCCGCCCCGATGTAAGAAAAAAGGGGAATCAGGATTAAATCCAGGGAGACTGCGAAAATGGCGCCCACTAAATATCCCCAAATCATCTTCTTTTGCTGATCCAGCGCCACAATAAGGTGAGACGGCAAAGCGGCAAGAAAAATAATCCCAATGGCGACGCTTAAAATCTGGAGCACTCTTATGGAAGGATCAAAGTCGGGACCAGAGATAATATGGATCATTTGAGGCGCGAAGAAAAAGATACAGATGGCAAGGGGCACCGTGCCCACAATCAAAAAATCAAAGCTTTTCTGGAAAATACGCTGGAAACGCGCGGGGTCGCTGCGGCGGTATAAAGCAAACTGCGGCAGAACCAAACTGCAAAACAGAATCGGGAAAGCAATTAAAAGCTCTAAAATTTTGTAAGCCGCGCCGTAAATTCCCACATCCGCCTCGGGTTTTAAAAGAGACAGAATAATCGTGTCAAATTTAAAATAAACCAGGTTAAAAACCATAGAAAGAGCGAGAGGCCAAGAACGGTGAAAAATATATTTCCAAACCTTAAAATCAGTCTGAAAGCGAATTTTAGCGTAGGGTAGAGTAAATAAATAAACCAAAAGCGACTGCACAAGATTGCCCCAAGCCACCGCCCAAACAATATTTAATAACCCTTTTGCTTTCCAAACTGACCACAAAACCAGCCCCAGAGTCAGGAGACGCCCTGAAATCTCCGCCAAAACTAGCTTTGAAGTTTTTAATTCACGGAAAAATAAACCGTCAAAAACATGGCGGAAAGAAAGGAGAAAAAAAGCAAAACAATCTACGGCAATGGCTTGCTTCACAAGCGCGGGGTAAGGCATTAAAAAACCCACCAAAGCTCCTAAACCTAAAATAGCCGCCGAAGTGAATATTCTCAAAGAGAAGGCGTTAGATAAAAATTTATTTAAGTTTAAATTTTTCTTGCCAATTTCATTGGTAACAACCAAAGAAATACCCATACCGGCAATAGTGGAAAAAAAACCGGAAAAAGCCATTACGGTCGTATATTGACCAAATCCCGCACGGCCAAGGTACCGCGCTGTTGCCGCGATTACTCCAAAACCGATGAAAGCCGAGAGCACTCGGCCCACAGATTGCACTAAAGTATTGTAAGCAATTTTGCGTGTTAGAGACATATTGGAAAAAACTCTTCTAGTTGACGTAACGTCCAAATATTACTATATTCTAGCCAAAAAAACAATAGAAGAGATAATTAAGGCATATTAAAAAGACCCCCTACGGAGTCAAAAAAATAGTCTGCCCTACGCGATGTGATAACTTCATCATCTATGTTAAATTATCCTTCCGCTGCCGCCGCTCCGGCAGGTAAAACCTCTCTTTTTTTCTGCCAAATTTTAAAACCTTTCTTTATCGGCAGTACGTTATCCCGAACGATCACTGCCTCTTTTTTTAGAGCGACTACCTGGTCCTTATGAATAATAAGCTGTCCCTTAAGCATATTGGCAAGCAAACCTGTTTTCACATAATATTTGACCACTTGACCATCAAGATCATCAAACTCAAAATCCCTAATTTCACCCAGGATATCGCCGCTCTCCGTCACGGCTTGATTTTTTAAGATTGCAAATTTCTCTCGGTCTAACGCTAAAACATGGGCATCCTTCTCAATTGGCGCAATAGCATTAGAAAAAGCCGCAATTTCATTATCCGCGAGATTTTTAATATTAGAGAACAAAACATATCTCTCTTCATTAATCTTGAAAGCGTATATTCTTCCTGTTTCCCTGACAATAAAAAAGCCCTTGACTATTCCTTCAAAGGGTCCCGCAGAGTCTTTAATCTTTCGGTTCAAAATTTTTTGGGCGGATAAAAGCATAATAAAAAAATTAACCTAATTATTCTAATTAACCTAATTGACCTAAATAAATCCTCCATCCTCCGTAGCAGTAGCTACTGCTACTGCGGAGGACGGGCAATACCCAAATCCCAATGAACAAAATCAATTATCAAGTAAGAATTATTGGGTAATTCAAGATTTGGTCATTATTTAGAATAATTAGAGCAATTAGAATAATTAAAAATTCTCCCTTACTCTTCTTTCGGCTTGATTATCACGCGTCTTTCTTCTTGTTCACCTTCGCTTTCTGTACTCACCTCCTCGCTACTTGCTAAGAAAAGATGAATAATTCTGCGCTCATAAGCAGGCATTGCTTCTAAAATAAGGGGTTTTTTAGTTTTAGCCACTCGCTCCGCAGAAACCTGGGCTAGTTTTTGAAGATAAACCATCCGATTCTCCCTATATTTATTCACATCTAAGATAAAATTGACAATTTGATTAACCTTGCGCCTCACCGCCAATCTCAATAAGTGCTGCAATGCGTTTAAATTAGAACCTCGCTGTCCAATTAAAAGATTGGGGTTCTCCTTATTCTCAATGCTAACCCAGATTATCTCCTCATTGTCCTGATCCACAATTTTTGCCCTCACTTTGCCAGAGAGGGACATCTTTTCCAGCATCCCCTCTGTAAGCCCACAAATCACTTCAATAATTTGGGGGTGATTCACCTTTGGATGAGAACTTTCTAATGCTTCTTTTTGCATATTTTTGGCATTAACCTTGATAGAACACACGAAATTATTTAAAAAGCAAGAAATATCTTAAGAAATGGGGGATGACTCTTTATCTTTATCTGGATCCTTTCTCATCACCAACCACTGTTGAACAATGGAAAACAAAGTCGTCGCTACCCAATAGAGGGAAAGACCCGCGGGAAAGCTTAAGGCAATGAAAATAGTTAAGACGGGCATAATATAAACCATCTGGCTGGTCATATTGGCGGCAATAGCGCTAAAATCATTACCGCTCGCCCGCGCCGCGGGCTTCTTTTTTTTCATCAGCATCCTTGACTGCCAGAATTGGGTCACGCCTGCTAAAATCGCTAAATAAACGTTCCTCGCTCCTAAATCTAAAAAGTTCAAAAAGTAGGGATCTAGCTTACCCGGATTATGGACAAAAGAATATAAAAGTTTAAGCACCTCCGGGTTGTTAAGACCATCCCTTAAAACCTGATAAATCGCGATTAAAAATGGAAATTGAATCAAAATGGGCAGACAAGAAGAAAGGGGATTGATTTTATTCTTGCGGTAAAATTCCATAGTGGCTCGACTCATTCCTTCTTTGTCGTTTTGATACTGCTTTTTGATTTTCTCAAGCTCCGGCTGTAAATCCTGCAAGGCTTTTTGCGATTTAACGGATTTCGCGGACAAAGGATAGAGGATGAATCTCAAAATAACGGTCAAAACAATAATCGCGATACCCAAATCATGGCCTGGAATAATATTATAAAAAAACACCAGCAGATTAAGAAGGGGTTGATAAAGAAGAGTACGAAACAAATCGCCGAGCATAATTTGGAATTATGAATTATGAATAGATAAGAGTTATCGCACGGGGTCGTAACCACCCTTGCTCCACGGATGGCAACGCATAACCCTTTTTAGAGCAAGCCACGATCCGCGCAAAACGCCAAATCTTTGGATAGACTTAAAACCGTATTCAGAACAAGTAGGAATAAAACGGCAAAAGCCATAAGGATGGCGAAAGGCCGGAAAACCGTGATCCGGAGAGAGGGTGATTTGATATAAACGGATGATCTTTAAAAGAAGAAAACGCATAGCTAATTCAATTGCTAATTAACCATTTCGCACCTTGGAGGTCAGGCGAGAGCCTGACAATTACTCGTGTCAAGCTTTCGCCCTTCCAGGACCTTCGGCTTGACCTCCAAATACAGACTTTTATTTACCTGCCCGCTAACTTAAGCGGGCGGGGAAGTCAAATTTATTAGGAATTAGAAATTTTAAATCATCTTTGCCTGACGCAATAATAATTCCATCGCCTCTTTAATCTCCTCAAACTTTTTGCCAATTATCACTGGTTGCGCAATAATGACCACATCGCATCCACCTTGTAAATGATTTAAAAAAAACTTAACCGCCTCGCTCATTCTTCTTTTAATTAAATTGCGGCCGGTTGCTTTTTTAACCAATTTTTTAGAAACCACAAAGCCAAATCTCACTACACCACGATCATTTTTGACTATTTTAGCAATGAAAAACTCAGATCTTAAACCCCAACCTTGCCTGAAAACATAATTAAAGTCTTTTTTATCCGTCAAACGATGTTCTTTAGGCAACATACGATTTACCTCTATTTACTCAATATTTTCCTGCCCTTACGGCGTCTGCGAGCCAATAAATTGCGGCCGGCGCTAGTTTGCATTCTTTTCCGAAACCCATGGACTCTCTTTCTCTTTTTTACTTTAGGCTGATAAGTTCTTTTCATAAGAAAAAATAAATCCAGCGCATTCCGGCGGGGCGTTAATCGCCTAATCACCGAAAAGATTACAGCTTTCTGGCACCACCGAACAGACAGCGGGGTATTCAAAAAGGTGCTGGATAAAAAACATAAATTCTTAAATCCTCTTTTAAAAGTGTAACTGATATTATCCCTAAAGTCAAACCAATGTATCTGAACTTATTCAACTAACTTTACCCCGTTAGAGAAAGTCACCGACGAAGTCGGTGGTGAAAAAAATATAGACGCTGACCCCGTTAGAAATAAATTTCTAAACAGGGTTAGAAAACGAAGTTCTCTAACGGGGTTTACTGATTTAATTTAATTTATTTCTTTCTTCCCTAAATACTCCACAATTTATGCACACCTTATTAACATTTTAATATAGCCCTGTCTGATAACGAGATGATTTTTCCAGATTAACGCCAAAACAAGCCCATTTTTAATGATCAATTTACTTGTGGATAAATATATTGTATTATTATATAATTAGAGTCTTCAAGAGGGGGGCTGCGCATCTTCCACAAATGGAGTCGTTCACCCCGTCGTTCGCGAGCGACGGGGTTCGCGAACGACAATCCTAAAATAAAAACATATGGATAATCAACAAATTTGGCAGAATGTTCTGGGTGAATTAGAACTCTCTATCAGTAAAGCGAATTTTACCACCTGGTTTACCAATACCGCCCTTGTTTCTTATAGGGATCGCCAAGCGCTCATCAGTGTCCCTAACCTCTTTACCAAAGAATGGCTGGAAAATAAATATCAAAAACCAATCTTGCACGCCCTGATAAACGCCGTGGGTGAACGCATTGAAGGAGTGAAATATGAAGTCAGGAGCCTCAAAGCGCAAACCCCGCCTCTACGGGAAAAGATGTCTCCAACAAAAGAGACATTTTTAAAAGACCTTCCAGACAATGGGAATGAGATGTCTACTCCTTTCAAACAAACTAGCGCCGCCCAGACCACAAATCTAAATCCCCGTTATACTTTTAATAATTTTATTGTCGGATCAAATAATGAATTAGCCCGCGCCGCCTGTCATGCCGTCGCCTGCAACCCTGGCGAGACTTACAACCCTTTATTTATTTATGGCGGCGTGGGTTTGGGAAAAACCCACCTTCTCCAAGCAGTAGGCAACGAAATCACCAAAAAATTCCACGATAAGAAAGTAAAATATATTGCCAGTGAAAGATTTACCAGTGAACTCGTACGGTCCATTGAAAAACACGACGTGAACTATTTTAAAGAACGATACCGCAATATTGATGTAATGATTATAGATGACATTCAATTTATTGCCGGCAAAGAAAAAACCCAAGAGGAGTTCTTTCATATCTTTAATGCCCTCTATGGAGAGAATAAACAAATTGTCATTTCCTCTGACCGTTCACCCAAAGCCATCCCCGCCCTGGAAGAACGTCTCTCTTCGCGCTTTGAAGGAGGGATGATCGCCGATATCACCCCGCCAGACCTGGAAACCCGCATTGCCATCCTTAAAAATAAAGCTGAAAAAATGGGAATCACGCCCTGCGATGAAGTGCTGAATTACATCGCCATCAACGTTCAACGCAATGTGCGCGAACTGGAAGGAGCGCTAAACCGAATCATTGCCCACTATCAGCTCCATCATCTAGAATTAAGCCTAGAAAATGCGCAGAAAATTCTTAAAAATGTGATTAATGCTCCCAGGTCCCATCTTATTTCAGCCAAAGAGATCATTGATTCGGTCATTCAATTTTACAACCTCGACGTTAAAGACTTATTAAGCGAGTCCAGAAGAAAAGAGATCTCTTACCCGCGACAGATATTAATGTATCTTTTAAGATCCGAGGCTAAAATTTCCTACCCCTCCATCGGGCAAGAATTAGGAGGACGCGATCATACTACCGTGATCCATGCTTATAAAAAAATTAATGGGGAACTCGCTGAAAACGAAGAGCTGCGTCAAGAAATTGAGCTTATTAAACAAAGACTCTATAATTGACCTTTCGTGAGAAGTGAACTTTAAGAATATCTACTTGCCCGGTAGTTAAGACAGTCAGATATTAAGGGGATATTCAGTCTCTTCAGAGTCTGATGACTCTTCAAAGTCAGAAGACCTGAAGGATAAAATGGGGATAACATATTGGATAAAAGGTGTAAAAACTGGTGAGAAACTAACCATTTATCCACAATTTTACTTACATAAAAACCTGCCATCATCTCTTTGCAATATTCATCCACGTGTTATTCTTCCCTCATTCGCCATTTATCCTCTATCAAAAAAGCGCTCTTTTCTTGAATTGTTAGCTTGTTTTTTAGGAATATCATTTGAAATCCGAAGGTTATCAACAATATAATAATAACAATAATAATTAAATATTATAATTATTAAATACTATTAAATTTAATTTATGAAAATACTTTGCACACAGGAAAATTTAAATAAAGGGCTAACCGCAGTTAGCAAATTAGCAACCTCTAATATTAATCTGCCGATTTTAAATAATATTCTTCTGGAAACCAAAAATGGTCGTTTAAGATTGGCAAGCACTAATCTAGAAACGGGGATTAACTACTTTGTGCGAGGAAAGGTGGTGTCGCAAGGCAGTATTACCGTTTCTTCCTCCTTAATTGCTAATTATATTAATTCACTTCCTGTAAACAAAGTAACTTTAAAGGTAGAAAATGATAATCTAAAGATAAAAACTGTATTCGATAAAGCGGTGATGCGCGGTTTGCCAGCCTCGGATTTTCCCTTCCAATATGCTTTAGTTAATAAAATGAAAAAGGGGATAATGTTTTCTATTAAAGAAAGGGATTTGCGGTCCGGGCTTCTAGGGGTTAGTTTTGCAACGACGCAAGATGAGCTCCGCCCAGAAATCGCGGGTGTCTTTTTTAATTTTGGAAAGCAAGATTTAACCTTGGTGGCAACCGACAGCTATCGTTTGGCAGAGAAATATGTAAAATTTGAGCGGATAAACAAAGAAGCCGCGAAGGCTATTATTCCCCTGAAAGCGATTCAGGAGCTCGTTCATATTTTGGAAGACAGTGAAGAGATGGTAAAAATCTTTTTTGTAGAGAACCAAGTTCTTTTTCAATTTAGAGAAATTGATTTTACCGCCCGTTTGGTTGAGGGTCAGTATCCTGATTACAAACAAATCATTCCTCAAAGGCTACTCTGCAAAGCGAAGGTGAAGACGCGCGACTTCGCCCAGGCAGTAAGACGAGCGAGTTTCTTCACCGCCCGGGAAACCAATGACATTAGAGTTAAGCTGGACCCTAAAAATAACGAGATTTTGATTTCAGCAGAGAGCGTGGGAATAGGCACCAATGAGTCTAGGGTAGAAGCCGAGGTGCGGGGCGAACCTCAAGAGATTGTTTATAATCATCGCTACTTCTTAGAGGGTTTAAATAATTTGCCTTCCGAGGAAACCATTTTTGAGACTAATGGGCCTGATGAACCTGGAATCTTGAGGCCTGTTGACCCTGACGGTTCTTTCCTTTATCTAATTATGCCTATTCGGAATTGAATTCCGGAAATCAGGAAGCAGGACATTCAGTCTTGAAGGACTTCGCGTCGTCAAGATCCTTCGGACTGAAGTCCTCGGGACTAAAGTCTGGCGAAGACAGACAAGATCACCGTGTTTAATTTATTCCTAATTCCCGATTCCATTTTATGCGCCTGAACCATCTAAAATTAGTTAATTTTCGCAATTATGATAGTTTAGACATAGGGACAAAAAAGAGGGTGATTATTTTAGTTGGCGACAACGCGCAGGGCAAGACTAATTTTTTGGAGGCGGTTTATCTTTTGGCGATTACTAAATCTTTTCGTTTAAGAAGTGACGCGGATTTGGTTGGCGAGAAAGATGATTTTGTTCGGATCGAGGCAGGAGTCATAAGTCAAAACCGAGATTCTAAAATAGAGGTTGTTCTTAAAAAACAGGAGAATCGGGGTAATATCCAAAAAATAATTAAGCTTAATGGTCAGATGGCGCCTGTGCGCGCGATTTTAGGCGCTTTTTTAGCAGTTTTGTTTTGCCCGGAGGATATCAATTTAATTAAAGCGGTGCCTGGCGCCCGCCGCCGTTTTTTAGATATTGTTGCCTGTAAAGTAAATTCTACCTATTGCGAGACACTGATGGGGTACAATAAAATTCTGAAAAATCGTAACCAGGTTTTGCTTAGGATTAACAGAGGAATTGGGAATCACGAAGAGCTTATTTTCTGGAATAATGAACTCACGCAAAAAGGAAGTTTCATCATTAAATTCCGCCAGAACATGGCGCAAAGGCTGGCCTCTTTAACTAAGATTTATTACAATAAAATTGCTAGAGGGGCAGGGACCGCCCCGCTACCAGAGTTGAATTTGCATTATTTGCCTTCATTTCACGTTTCGCCTAAACTAAACGAGGAGGCAATCAGTTTGAGGTTTCGCGGTGAACTTTTAAAAAAAGAGGAGGTGGAAATCGCGCGTCAACAGACTTTATCTGGTCCGCATCGGGATGATTTCACTTTTATTTTAGGTCGGAAGAATATTGTTTTCGAGGGTTCGCGAGGTGAATTTCGGAGCGCCATTTTATCTCTTAAACTATCGGAATTAGATTTTTTAAAAGAAAATTTAGGAGAACGGCCAGTTTTGCTTCTGGATGATGTATTTTCTGAATTGGATCGGGAACGAAAAAGACGGATAGCGGCCTTAGTAAAAAATCAACAGGTTTTTATCACGACTACCGACCTCAAAGAAATCCCCCCTGATCTCCGGAGAGAGGCTTTAATTTTGGAGGTAGAGGCGGGGAAGATAAAAACTGCAATATAACTTGAAACTTGTCATCAAGTCGTTCAGACCCGAAGGGATCCCTCGGGACTGAATGTCCCTCGGGCTGTTCAGTCCCGAAGACTTCACAGTCGAAGGAACTGAAGTCTTTCAGATAATACAATATAATATGACAGTTACAAATTACAGGAGATATGTTTATTCCTTTAAAATCTGTTTTGCCTCAGATCACCAATAGGGTGGGCATTAGTGTGGCAATAAAAGAAGACCAGATTCCATTGGCCTATAAAAAGGTTGTGGAAGAGATTCTCAATCAAAAAGCCGCGAGCGCGTCGCGGGTTTTATTTTTGCATCACAAAATTTTGACCATAGAGGTGCCTTCTTCAGCATGGGCTTGTCAATTGCAATTCTCTCAAGCGGAAATTGTGGGGCAACTCAATGTATTATGCGGTAGAGAAGTAGTGGAGAGAATTATATTTAAAGTAACTGGTAATTAGTAAGACGATGTAGAGACAGGTTTAAAACTTGTCTCTACTACTTTATTTCTGCAATTACCCTCGCGCTTTGGGTAGTTTCGTTTTCGTTGGAGACCAAAATAGTATAGATTTCATACTGGCCGGGCAAGGGTTTTTTTCCCCAAGTTAAATCATATTCCTCTCCGTCGGGCGTCGTAGGCTCAAAACTGGACCCGATGAGGAAAGGCCTTTTGTCTCTGGTGAGGTCGCGGGCGTAAAAATTAATTTTTCGGATGCCATTCGGATGGGAGGCAATTGCCTTTAATTTATAGGGGAAGTTTTCGTCTTGCAAAGTAAGCTGTCCGGCGGGTTGGCTCACATAGATGATTTGCTCGTTTTTAAGATTAATGGTCACGGAATCTTGCGCGGTATTCCCCATTTTGTCGTAGGCAATAGCTTTAATGGTATGGAAACCGGGTTCATTATAATTTGCATAATGCGTTTTGAAGGGGGGGTCGCCGTTTTTAACATCAAAGAGTTTATTATCAAAATAGAATTCCACCTTGTCCAAGGCTAAAGGCGCCTCGCCATCGGCTTCAATATTAATGTTATTATCTTCAATTAAGTCATTGTCGGCTGGCGAGGTAATATTGATGGTGGGTTGATTCTTTTCTTCATGGTAATCGCAAGTTTCCGTGGGCACCTTTCCTGTCTCAATTTTTTCCCGCGTTATCCATTCTTGGATGGGTTTTTCCCAACGCTCATACATAGGGTCGTTCTCGGGATGCTCTGGAACGGGGCCGCGAGGATTGTCTTTGTCCGCATAGTAAAGAATCGTATGAATCTCGCGGAATGTTTTTTCAACCACTTGATCGGGGCGGCAGCAGGTTTCATGCAGAATTTGATTATTTACATTACAGACCCGCGCCGTGGTTTCATTATATTTCCCGTGCAATATCATTTTGTCCGACTGGTATTTTGCGTAAGGGGTAAATTTTTCAGAGGGAGCGCCCTCTGAAGTTTTTTTCATAAAAGCCTGCCAGATCGGGGCGGCCACTTGAGACCCGTCGGCGCGGCGCATCTCGCTGTTGTCATTGTTGCCCACCCAGACACCCGCTACTAACGATGGGGTGTAACCAACCGTCCATGCGTCGCGGTAATCTTGGGTCGTGCCAGTTTTAGCGGCCACCGGTATTCCTCCTAAATTCAGATAATTATTGATTCCAAAAATCATCGCGCGGGCATTATTATCTGAAAGAACGCTGTTAATTTCTCTCGCGATTTGTTCAGGGAGAACCCTTTTGCCTTCTCCTTGCTGCCATTCTTCCAAAATTTGGCCATCTTTATCTTCTATTTTTATAATTACTGTTTTTTCTTGACGGATGCCATCGTTAGCAAAAACGCCGTAGGCAGGCACAAAATCAATCAATTTTACTTCACCGCCGCCTAAAACCAGAGAAAGTCCAAATCGCGACCGCTCCCCCAGTGTGGTGATGCCCATTTGATTGGCAAGGTCGATAGTTTCGTCAATGCCCGCTAAGTAAAGTGTTTTTACCGCCGGAATATTGAGAGAGCTAGCAAGGGCTGTCCGCATCGTGAGGGGTCCGCGCTCTTTGCCGTCATAGTTTTTCGGAATATAATCCTTACCTCCTTGAAGACCAAAGTTAGTGGTGAGATCAAAAAGCAATGTATCAGGGGTGTATCCCTTTTGAAAGGCGCGAGCATAAGCAAATGGTTTAAAGGAGGAACCTGGCTGGCGAGGTCGAAGCGTAACATTCACATTGCCGTCATTTTGGAGGTCAAAATAGTCGCGCGAACCGACCATCACTAAAATTTGTCCCGTCTTCGGGTCTGAAGCAAGAAGAGCGGCGTTGCGGGCGTTAAATTTTTGGGGATAATCACCGCTCATCTCGTAGACTAGATCTTCAGCTATTTTTTGTTTGTCATAATCCAATGTCGTATACACCCTCAAGCCTCCTCTTTCAATAAAGTCTTCGCCATATTTATCCGCGAGGATTTCTTTAATATACAATACAAAATGGGGGGCAATTATCCCTTCTCTATTTTCCGCGTAGCGCAACTCCTCTTGTTTCGCGTTATTTGCTTCCTCGGGCGTGATATAACCTAGAGTAGCCATGCGGTCTAAAATATGTTCCCTACGGGCAGCCAAAGCCTCTGGATGGGAGCCAAAAGGAGAGTAGTAAGTTGTGGCGCGGGGGAGAGAGGCGAGGGTGGCGGCTTCCCCTAAGGTTAATTCCGAGGCTTTTTTATTAAAGAAGGTTTGGCTTGCCGCTTCTATGCCGTAGGCATTAGAACCATAAGGAATTTCATTTAGATACATCTCTAAAATTTGATCTTTGGAGAACCGCCTTTCCAATTCCAGAGACAGGATTAACTCTTTAAATTTGCGGGAGAAGGTTCGTTCAGGGGTTAAAATAGAGTTTTTAATAAATTGTTGAGTAATAGTTGAGCCGCCTTGGTACACGCCGCCGCCCTTCACATCAGACCAGGCTGCCCTTAAGATGGAGCGGAAATCAATGCCCTTATGGTTGTAGAAATCATCATCTTCAGCGGCAAGTGTGGCTTTGATTAAATAATTAGAAATTTGAGTGAAGGGAACTACGGTGCGCTTTTCCTCGCCGTGGATTTCGTATAAGAGATGTTCGCCGGTGCGGTCATAAATTTTAGTGCTTTCCGTCATCTGGCGTTCCGTAAGTTTTTGGGGATCAGGCAGGTCTTTGGCAAAATAGGCAAAAACCGAGATTGCGCTAACGATTAAGCTGAAAATTCCCAATAAAAATAGGGCGACAACAATCTTCGCTATTTTTTTTGCGCGCCTCCTCCTTTTTATTTTTAGTTCTTCGCGGGTGATTACTAAATCTCCCCGCTTGTAGCGCGCGTAACCTGTTTTTTTGCGTTTAGGCAAAGATTTTCGTTTATTTCGCGGATTTTTAAACATAGATAGCTTAATTCTACGAGATTTCGGGAGAAGTGTCAAAAATGGAATTAGGAATTTGGAATCAGGAATAGGGAATAGGGAATAGGGAACAAGGAAGAAATTTTTGACTGTTTTGAGGAAAAAAGTTATAATCAGAACATATTAATCAATTTTTTATTATGAATCAAGATAAATTAAAAGAGATAATTAATTCTATTAATGAAAAGCTCGCTTTGCATGGCGGTAGTGTGAATTTGGTAGATTTTGACGAGAAAAAAAAGATAGTGAAGCTAAAATTACAAGGCGCTTGCGGTCATTGTCCGATGGCGCAATTAACTAGCGAAGGTTTTATTAAAAAAGAACTTTTAGCTAAGATGCCGGAGCTTAAAGAGATTGAGATGGTTTAAGTAATAATTTTTGATTTTTGTTTTTTAACTAATTTTTAACTACTTAATTTTTAATGATTTCATTTTTTAATAATTCGTTAATTCAATAAGAATTAGTTAAAAATTACCTGCCCGCTCACGAGCTTCGCTTCAGGCGAGGCGGGCGGGAGAAATAAAAATTAAAAATTGTAATTCATCAATATAGGCTAAATAGGCTAATCCGCCCAAGAAGGCGGAAAATTAAGATTTATGTCTAGAGTTATTGTAGATAAGAAAAAAATCGATGAACTCTTAACCCGCGGCGTGGCAGAAGTAATAGATAAAGAAAATTTGAGTAAAAAGCTTCAAGCGGGAAAAAAATTAAGAGTAAAATTAGGTATTGATCCCACAAGTCCGAATATTCACTTGGGCCGCACGATTCCGCTTTTAAAATTGCGCGATTTTCAAAATTTAGGGCATCAAGTGGTTTTGATTATTGGCGATTTTACAGGTTTAATTGGAGATACAAGCGATAAAGCGAGCGAAAGGCCGATGTTATCCCGCAGTGAGATTGAAAAAAATATGCAGACATACTTGGAGCAAGCGGGTAAAGTTCTAGACACCAAGGATTTTGAATTTCACTATAACTCGGAATGGCTCAAAAAATTAAATTATTTAGAAATAGGGGAGCAAGCTGATCTTTTTTCGGTTTCTGAATTTATTGCTCGGGAAAATATCAAAAAAAGGCTTAATGAAGGGAAGCGCGTTTCTTTACGCGAAGTGCTTTATCCATTGATGCAGGGCTATGATTCCGTGGCTATCAGGGCAGATGTGGAGCTAGGCGGAACTGACCAGCGCTTTAACCTCTTGGCCGGCAGAAAATTGCAAGAGCATTTTAGCCAAAAACCACAGGATATTTTAATGAATAATTTGATTGCGGGCTTAGATGGGCGTAAGATGAGTTCATCTTGGGGCAACACTATTAATATTACTGATCCGGCGGAAGAGATGTTTGGCAAGGTAATGAGTATGGCTGATGATTTGATTATTCCTTATTTTATCCACTGCACGCGGGTGCCTTCAGAAGAAGTTGAAGAAGCCCAAAAAGCGCTTAAAGAGGGCAAAAATCCTAAAGAAATTAAGGGAAAGTTGGCCTACGAGATTACTAAGATGTATTGGGGCGAGGACGGGGCTAAGAAAGGCAAGAATAACTTTGATCTTGTTTTTCGCCAAAGTAAAATTCCGGAAAATATTCCCGAGGTTAGGTTTCAAGAAAAAGAACTGGATATTTTGGATTTATTAGTAAGGACTAAACTCTGCAAAAGTAAAAGCGAGGCGCGGGATATGGTGGAGCAGGGAGCAGTGAAGATTGACCAAGAAATTATTCGCGATTGGAAAATAGTAATTTCTGAACTGAACAATAAAGTTGTTCAGGTGGGAAAGAGGAAATTTTGTAAAATAAAAATCAAATAATTTTGTCATTCTGATCCAAGCTCAGAATCTTATCATCTAATGAGATCCTGAAATAAATTCAGCATGACAACTCTATTGTGTCATTCCGAACTTGGTTCGGAATCTTAAAATCCAACGAGATACTGAAATAAGCCTGCCCTGATGAATATCAGGGTTCAGGTCGTTCAGATCTTCAGATTCTGAACGAACTCTGAAGAGAAGACAATTTAAAATGTCTTGCTGAATTCATTTCAGCATCTTCAGGGGTAGATCCTGAAATAAATTCAGGATGACAAACCAAAAAGATCCTGAACCAAGTTCAGAGCTTGCCCTGAATTCACTTCAGGGAAGACAAACCGATGGTTTACACAAAAAACTACTATGTCTATATTTTAACAAATAAAAAAAGAGGGGTTTTATATATTGGAGTAACAAATGATTTATTAAGAAGAATGGATGAACATAGACAAGAGGTAGTCTCCGGGTTTACTAAAAAATATCATCTTAAAAAATTAGTCCATTATGAGGCGACAGATGATATCAATAGAGCAATTGAAAGAGAAAAACAATTAAAAAATTGGCATCGGCAATGGAAAATTAATTTAATAGAAAAAGAAAATCCGAATTGGCAAGATTTATATGATGATTTAATTTAAGATGTCTTTTTAAGATGTCTTATTTCAGCATCTCCATTAAACTTCTGTCTTGCTGAACCCTGATATCCATCAGGACAAGTTTTATTTCAGCATCTTCATTCTTTAGAGGAATCCTGTAGAAGAGATCCTGAAATTAATTCAGGATGACAAGCCGCTGTCTGTCTTGCTGAACCCTGATATCCATCAGGGCATGCTTGTTTCAGCATCTTCAAGGTTCAAAGGAGATCCTGAACTAAATTCAGGATGACAGAGCCGAGATTCCTTTTAAAGCACAGACTGTGGATAAAAACTTAACTTAAAAATTAAAAAGTGGTATAGTAAAGTAGAAGTTGTTCTATATTGAAAATATTGAGTTTAGCGAAATATTGCTGTTGCTAAATTTATGGATGATTTGTGGCAACTTTTGTTTTTTCACATTTCCTCTAACTTTATGCAAAAAATAAAAATTAAAACGGGGGGG
>JBAZQX010000016.1:0-22563 GCA_041644975.1 Candidatus Doudnaibacteriota bacterium
ACCCGACCCTTAATCCTGCCTTCGTATAGGTCAACTACTTCATTAGCGCTCAGAGCTCTGTTATAGATGGCAGCTTCATCAATAATGCCATCAAACCATCTATTGGCAAAGCTGTAATTATGTCCGATTACAATCCCCTCGTCCACGTTATCCTTAACTGTGCCTTGAGGACCTTTCTGTTCGCCATCGACTTTGCCATTAACATATATCCTAAAGCCAACTTTTTCATCGTAAGTTCCGACAAGATGCCAAAAATCCTTTGCATCAATATTTATGGCTGTAAGATTCCAGGCCCAAGTTCCACCGAACCAAGCACCAATCTCGCCTTGTGCCGCGCTCATCTGAAGAAGATAAGGACCATGAGTAGATTTTTGACCGTTTATTATTCCACGCCATTGTTCGCCGACAAAAGGCGCCACAGTAGGTTTTACCCAAGCGGCAAGTGTGAAACCTGTATTCAGATTAAACATATCTTTATACGGAACTTCAACAAAGGTATCTTTTCCATTGAATTGTAGAGCCTTTCCGAATTTTCCATCTACCCACTTTAATTCTCCACCATTCAGGTTTCCATCATTCCCATTTCCTGAAGAATCTTTCGCTATTTTGCCTGATCCCTCATCAAATGAAAGATACAATAATAATCCCTCTTCTTTGGCATAACTTGAGCTGACCAATATGCCAACAACAAACAAAACAACAACGCCAACCAACCAACATTTTACTTTCATCTTGTTACTCCTTTCTTAAGAAACCAGTTAGAAAACTTCCGACTCATTCTAGATATTCCTCCTTATGGTTGAATTGTGAAAGAACAAAAATATAAGATGCGTCAGTTTCAGAATAGCACGGCTGATTTTAATGTCAAAGGGTTTAGTGAAATAAATCCTGCACTTTTGGCCGGGGTATTCAAAAGCGCGGGAAAACATAAAAAGACCATCTAATTTGATGGTCTTTCGCTTGTTATGAGCCAAGCTTTTTATTGGGCTTTGATGTTAGCCCAGGTTGTTGTGAGTTTACCAGTAGGTTCTACGCTCAGAAGCTTATCAATACTAGAATTCATGAACGAATTTACTTCATCTTCAGAAAGTGCCTTGTTGAAAATGGCTACTTCGTCCACAGAGCCTATTAACCAATAACGAGTTCCACCTCCACATGCACCAATGGAGACAGCTTCATTATTAACTCCAGGCTTTTCGGAATTGCCTTCTACAACCTTGATGCCGTCAATATAACCTTGTAACATATTATCTTTGTCACGAGTCATAACCACGAAGTGCCATTCTTCATCAGTAACTTTTTCATTGCTGTCAATCTTTGTAATTGACAATGAAAAATGTATTCCGCCATGATTAGGAATGACAAACATCCCATAATTTCTTGGCTGAGCACCCTCATCTGCACCGGTTTTTGTCATGATTGTTTGCCAATCAACATGATCACCACATTTAACCCATCCAGTTACAGTAAAGAATTCAAGAATAAATACATCATTATGAGGGATAACAACAGCACTTTTCCCATCGAACTCAAGGGCTTTGCCAAATCGTCCATCAACCCATTTAGCACCCCTGATCTCTCCGTGATGACCATTTCCAGAGGAATCTTTAGCGATATCTCCTTTACCCTCATCAAACAGCCAGATGCCGACGCAGGTTTTTGGGTCTATCTTGGCATAACTTGAAAAAGTTAATAAACCAACAACAAACAAAACAACAACACCAATCAATAAACATTTTACTTTCATCTCATTACTCCTTTCTTAAGAAACCAGTTAGAAAACTTCCGACTCATTCTAGATATTCCTCCTTATGGTTGAATTGTGAAAGAACAAAAATATAAGATGCGGGAAATAAAGCTGGATACCATTGGATATTGCCGGGGGTTCTAAGACATCTTGGGCGTCATAGGCATCTTGGCTATTCTCGCTGATGCCAAAAAAATTATAGGTATCTTGAGCTGAAGCCGTTGAGGCCGAGAGTTGGATTTGCCAGCCCGATTTATCCTGAATCTGCCGAGAAGGTTTATTTTTCAGCCCAGACATTGTTTCTGGTAAAGCGCTAAGAGAATCGTCCCCTGTTTCAAAGCCCCTAGCGTCGTAAGCACCACTAATCTGAAGAAAACTTAATTGGCGTTGATAATAATCTCTGCCACATTATCTAGGGGCGTAACAAAGAAATCATAGTCGGTTACTCCGGCAATAGAATCTAACTCCCTTGCTTTGCCGTTATTTGGGTAACAAATTCCATTGTATGATTCGCCAGTTAAAAAGAGATATGTCGTTTCCTTTGTGCCATCTCTATAGTAGACATTGATTTGCCGGCAACCTTCTAGATCTTCTCCGAATTTACCAGTGAAAGTAATCCTTTGGATTCTACTTATTGATACTTCACGACAACCTTCTGGTTTTTTCTCATTCCATTTATCAATTAAAGGCACATTTGGCACGATGGAAGTATCTTGAACATTGCCGTCTACATATTCAGCCATTCTATGATGTTCAATAGTGTCCCAGTAATGTCCACAATAATCGATGATAAAACCACGAGTAGTTACTCTGGAGCTATTTTTTAAGACAATGGTCATGGGCGTACACACTGATTGGGCTATCACACCTAGAGGAGGGATATTCAGAGGTACCATGCTACTGTCAATAATTATTTCTTTTACTTCTCTAAGATCTATTCTTTCTGGAGAAGGTTGCTTTTTGAAATAACCATAAACTGTTATTTGAGGTGGATTTTCTGCGTTTTCAGGATAGATATCCGGAGAATACTCAACCCAATAACCCGTAATGTTTTGACCACTTTTAAGATTAACCTTCCATAATCGACCACTAATCTTTTTAATATCCCGGATAAACCTTAATTCAATATATCTTGCCAGGATTGAATTCGGCTCAATGAGTGTAATACATTTGTGCGAATCTGCTCCAGATATTAATTGAGATTTCCCATTTTGATAAATTATTTTTAGATTAAGTGTGGGAGACGACTCTGGCAGTTGAGGAGAGTCATAGGAATCAAATTTAAGGACACCGACATCTCTCAGTGGTAAGGGTTTAAGTTTGCTAGCGGCAATAGCAAGGTTTGTCGCCATCATTATTACAAAAACAATAACCCAAACAGACAACTTTCTCATCTTCTTACCTTCCTTTCATAGTAAAGAACAATTATATATACTTGATTATCCAAAGTTTAGTTTAAAATGTCCAGAAAAAGTATGATCTTCATAACGTATCCTCCTTCACGCCAACGGCAACAATTAAAACCTGGCAACTTTCGCTGCCCATCCATAACCACAAAACTACCAAACCTTTAATCGGCATCGCCTTCTTTGCGCCGCTCTTTCATAGTCCACAACTACTCAAAACAGATGATATAATGCCTTATCCTTTATTCTATTTTTAAAGAGCGGCTTTTGCCTTAACAGTTTGTAGGCAATAACAAAGATATTACAAAAAAAGGAATGTCAAATTAAAAAGTGGAGTTTATCTAGGTTACCCTCCTTCGCCGAAAGCCACGGGCTGTGCCCGTGGATGAAGGTGAAGAGGGTACCCTTCCGTAGCTCCGAAGGAGCGAAGGAGGGTAGGCTTCGGAAGGGTTTTGCTCTTCGCCTTCGGCGAAGCATCGGAAGATGCCACGGGCTTACGCCCGTGGAGCTTCACTTTGAATAGGTACGGGTTAATTTGGCGCTCAATTTAAAGTGCCTCACTCCTCCTTGTTCTGAATTATAGATATATTCTGAAATATTATATAGATCAATGGTTTGGTTGGCATCTAAGTCAATCAAAGATAATTGATAACGTGCAACTTGTTCTAAACCAGACCATTTAAGGGTAATGGCTTGAGCTGAAGGGCTTTTGATTTCAAAATTCCACTCTTTGTCTCTTAGGTCAGATTTTTTGATATCTTGAGTGTAATTGCCCGGGTTAAAAGACCAATCAAGATGCGGGAAATAAAGCTGAATGCCACTGGTGATGGTTGGCGGCTCCAAAACATCTTGGGCGTCATAGGCATCTTGGCTGTTTTTGCTAATGCCAATAAAATTATAAACGTCTTGCTCTGAAGCCGCTGAAGCCGAAAGTTGAATTTTCCAGCCCGCCTTATCCTGAATTTGCCGGGGAAGTTGATTTTTAAGTTCGGGTTTTGTTTTAGTTAAAGCGCTAAGAGAAGCGGCTCCGGCCCCGCTTATGGCTGTTGGAGAAACAATTAAATCGCATTCTATAAAATTATGCACCCAATAACCAGCCCAAGGATCCAACTGTCCTGCCGGAGCGATGGCAAATTGATATTGCGAACCATCCCACCACCAGATTTTATTCTCCAGCCAATTATTGGCTTGGGCAGTGTCCAAATCAACTATTTGACCAGTGGCGGTATTTTTTACTTTGATGGTGCTGTTTAACCAAGCCACAGAGTAATTAAAAGGCACGCCGATTTGGTTCCAGCCACCTGCTTCTGGGGTAGGACCAGCTGAAAGATGGACATAGTAGTCACTATTAGGGACTAAAGTGCCAGTGGCATCAATATTATAGGGTCCTAGTCGCGTGATTAACCAATAACCCCTACCCGGAGAAAAAGATAAGGTGCTGGTTGTGCTTTGAGCCCAAGGACAACAAGTCGCTTTATGATATTTGTATACCTCCCCAAATGGCTGCCATTGACCTAAGACCCAGTCAGAAAAAACATTACCAATATCGTCACTAAGCAGTGCTTCTGGGTCAGGATTGCTGGGAGTGAGGGGCACAGAGAACATTCGCCAAGAATCAGCTGGAAAATCAGAATGGGTTAAAGTTACAATATAATTTAAAGCGGCTTGAGCGTCTATTAAGCCATAGCCATAATATTGATCCCAGCCAGCTGTTCCTTTGTCTTCGGCTGTTGATTGCAAAATAGTGCGGATTTGGTCAGGAGTACGGCTTGGGTCTTGGCTTAAAAGCAAAGCGGCTAAGCCCGAAACATGGGGAGTTGCCATTGATGTTCCTTGATAAAACCAATAACCCCAATCTTTAGGATTTGTACCAAATGTTTGCTGTAAGACACCGTCACCATAACCATCATTATTTTGGTCAACTGTAATATCTCCCCCCGGCGCGGTTAAATCAAGACTTGAGCCATAGTTAGAATAATAAGCGACTCCCTCGTCATAACGAGTTGCGCCCACTGCAATAACATAATTGTCATAAGCTGCCGGATAAGAAATCCCTCCGGTGTATCCAGCTTCGTCAGCTTCGTTTCCGGAAGCAGCAATAATAGTTACTCCATCATTGGAAGCATAAGCTACGGCGTCTTCTAAAACAGTTGCCGGACTGGAGCCACCCAAACTCATATTGATTACTTTTGCGCCATTGTCCGCGGCATAATAAATACCATCGGCTACTTGGTCATAAGTGCCGGAACCAGCGGCGTCTAAAACCTTCACCGGCATAATTGTTGTATTAAAAGCCACGCCAGCTACCCCTAAATTATTATTTGTGCTTTGGGCAATGGTACCAGTTACATGGGTACCATGACCTTCATCATCATTGGGATGAGTGTCTTTATTTATAAAATCATAACCAGCCACAAAAGAAGTATTAGCTAAATCTGGCGCCTGCTCAAACCCTCTATAATTTTCATAAGCCACTCCGGTGTCTATCACTGCCACTTTTACATTGGGACTGCCAGTGCTTTTATCCCAGGCCTGCTGCATATGAATTCCGCCATAGGTTGGGTTATCAAAATGCCACTGGTAAGAATAAAGGGGGTCATTAGGCACCATTGAGGCATAAGCATAATAATTGGGTTCAGCGTATTCCACTGAAGGGTTTTGTTTGAAAACTTCCACTAATTCAGCAACTGACCCTCCCTTAGGAATTTTTAAAACTTTAAATTTGGCGAATTTGCTTTCGTATTTTTCTGAAACATCCTGCCCTTTAAGGATTTGGTTTATTGAATCTGGGGCCACCCCTGGCTTAAATTTAACAATAATCTCATCGGGAGCATAAAGAGGTTTTTCTAGTTTTTTTGACGGTTTTTCTTGAACAAAAATAGGCAGCCCTTCTTGAGCTGCCCCGGAAGAAATAGAGGCAGGTAAACCAAAGCCAAGCATCCCGAAAGCAACTAAAACAACTAATGATATTTTAATCAGTTTTGAGGGTAGTGGGGAAAAATTCCTCATAGGTTTTGGGCTTTCAAAAATTGACTTTTTGCATCAGGGACTGTCTGCACTTTAACAGAAATTTCTAAATTTTGCAAGAAAAACCCAGCAGGACAACTTGAAATTCAAAGATTTGGTTTTTTACAGGCGGGGCTTCCTCCTTCGCACTTCGTGCTACGGCGGACAGGTCGTCCTGCCTGTAAAATCTTTGGTGGACCTGAGGGGATTTGAACCCCTTACCTCTACAATGCGAATGTAGCGCTCTACCAAATGAGCTACAGGCCCCTCACCCAGAGACGATATGAAATTAGGGTTAAAATCTTATAATGTGCTTTAATGAAACATACGGTTTGAAAACATTTTATGATTTTTCTATAATTCTAAAGATGTTATGGCGGTAATGTGACATTTAACTCATAATGTTGAAACCTTTTTACAAGGTTTAAATCGTCTCTGGGTGAGGGGCTACAGGCCCGTTAATAAATCAAAGTTTATATCGCTTTGGGAATTTAGCCATAGTATTCACCGTGGTATACTTTGTCCTTTCACTTCTAAGAATTATTCTAATTGTTCTAATTGACCTAATTAACCTAAAAAATGACCAATGACCAAATCCTAATAACCAAAATTCATTTCTAGGTATTGGACATTAGATATTGGGATTTATTTAGAATAATTAGAACAATTAGGTTAATTAGAATAATTTTAAATGAAACCCTGCCGCGCCCGCTCACGAGCTACGCTTCAGGCGGGCCGGGGATTTTTGCATTTTTTATCAGAATCCCGTCTTTTCCCTTAAAATTCTAATTCTTTCTTCCGCTGGGGGGTGGGTGGAAAAGAGTTTGGCTAGAAAACTCACTGCTTTCCTCCCCTTGAAAGGCGAGGCGATAAAAAGATGGGCATTATAGTTCTGGGCGGCACGCATCGGCGTCTTATCTTGCGCGATTTTTTCCAAAGCTCGCGCCAAACCTTCAGGATAACGGGTCAAAAGGACGCTGGAAGCGTCGGCTAAAAATTCGCGCTTGCGGGAAATCGCAAGCTGAATCAGAGTGGCGGCAATCGGCGCGATAATCGCGGTTACCAACCCTAAAATCAAGACTAGAATACCTCCACCCCTTGAATCTTCATCATTTCCACCCCTTCCCCAAAAAAATGCTCTTAAAATCCAATTCGCGAGCAGAGTCACAATACCCGCTAAAATGACCACAACCGTTTGCAATAATGTATCACGATTTTTAATATGGGAAATTTCGTGAGCAATCACCCCCTCTAATTCCACCCTTTCTAGTTTCTGCAATAACCCTGCACTTACCGCCACCACGGCGTGTTTTTCATCTCTGCCCGTGGCAAAAGCATTGGGTTGCGCTTCGGGAATAATATAGACTTTAGGCGTGGGCATACCCGCGGTAATCGCCAAATTATACACAACACGGTACAGTTCTGGAGCGTCTTTCTCTTGTATAGCTTCCGCACGGGTTAAGGATAAAACAATTTTATCAGAATACCAATAGCTTAAAATCGCACTAATCACGCTAAATAAAAAGGCGATTATTAAAATTAACTGATCGTCAAAGATATAACTCAAAACCCAACCTAAAAATAAAATCACAAGCAAAAACAAGGTAATAAAAAACCATGTTTTACGGACATTGGAACCAATTTGATTATAAACATTAGGCATAAAATAAAATGAAATCGTAAAAGTCAAAAGGCAAATCTACAAGGTAAAAGTGAAAAGTTTCACTTTTAAAAATTTCAGATTTAACTTTTGAAATTTTACTTTTAACTTTTTATAGTGTCCCCACCCCGATTTGAACGGGGAACCTTAAGCTCCGGAGGCTTACGCTCCCCGCCCGCTAGCGCCTGAAGCGCAAGCGATGGCGGGCGGGTATCCAATTGAGCTAATAGTGCGCTCAGCAGGATTTGAACCTGCGACCTCAAGCTCCGGAGGCTTGCGCTCTATCCACTGAGCTATGAGCGCTTAACATAAACTCTTAATGATAAAAAATACCATTCTTCTAACCATAAAATCAGTGCAATGTGTCAAGAAAAACTTTTGCCATACAAAAAATAATGGAATCAAAAAATAACTCACTCTGACAATAGAGCTATCTTTATTCCAAAACCTTATAGATCGCATCCCCTTCGCGCACCTTTTGGCTTATTTGCAAACCGATCACATCGCCCTGTTTTGCTTCTTGGACCTCTTTGTGCTCAATTTGCATTGATTCTACTTTTTGATCGAAATCATCACTATGCCCTTTCACATGGATTGTATCGCCAATCTTTAATTCGCCTTTTGTAATCTCAATAATTCCCACGCCAATTTTGTTGTAATAATGGGTGATTTTGCCAATTTCTTCTTCTTGACGCTCTGCTTGTTTTTTTTCTTCTGCCATATTTACCACCTCCTTTCTTTATTATTATAACCAAAATAACAAAAAAAATACACCCCCACGCCCCCACACTAATATATTGGTGGTGGGGGTACACCAAAAATTTTGGCGCGAGGGTAAAATTTCCATCTGTGGATAACTAACTTGTATTCGGTTTTTGTTTGGGTTATAATATAAAAAGATGGGCCTCGCGCAAAACAAGAATTATTATCACTCCTCCCCCTTACAAAGGGGGAGAGAAACCAACCCAGCCATTACAAATAATAAAAATGACATTAACTAAACGTCAAAAACAAATTCTGGACTTTTTGGTTGAATTTATTGCCACGCACGACTACGCCCCTTCCTTTCGGGAAATAGCCGATCATTTTGGTTTGGCCTCCACCGCCACCATTCACGAACATATCAAAAATTTAGAAGACGCTGGCTATCTGCAAATGGTCAAAGGCGAGGCGCGTTCCATTAGTCCTTCGGGAAAATTCATCCGCTTTAAAAAAGCGATTGAATTGCCCCTAGTTGGTTTAATCGCCGCGGGCGAGCCCATTGAAGCGATACAGGAAAATGAAACAATCTGCGTGCCCTTGGGGCTTGTAGATCACAAACCTCGCTCTTTTGTTTTGCAAGTAAAGGGCAGCTCAATGATTGAAGACGGAATTTTAGATGGCGACTATATTATTGCCGAACGCAACTTTTCGCCGAAAAATGGAGACACAGTGGTTGCGCTTTTAAACAACCAGTACGCTACATTAAAAAAGTTTTTTCGGGAAAAGAATAGAATAAGATTACAGCCCGCCAATCGCACAATGAAACCGATCTATGTGAAGAATCCGGCGATTCAAGGGATCGTGAGGGCGGTGATGAGAAAGTATATATAAAATAAACTAAAAACTAAAAGTGAAAAACTTAAAACTAAATTTAAAATCTAAAATTTTGGAGTCTTTAACTTCTACACCTACTTGTAGGCGGTTAAAGAACATGGAGACGAAGAACAGGTAATGAGGGATAAAAAAAATTTAATGAGATTCAAAAGTTTTCAGTTTTTAATTGTGGTTTTTAGCTTTTACTTTTTAGTTTGAAAAATAAGGGGAACAAAAATCGACTCTTTTCAGGGTCGATTTTTGGGTGAGAAAAATTTTTACAATTTCGGGTATTTCAAAAAATTACTTTCTTTGGGTTTTTGCAGAGATTTATAAAAGAAGTAATCATCGCTGCCATAATAATTCTCTGCTATTTTACCTAGCAATTTGTATCCTCTATTTTTATAAAAGTTTACATTCTCCTGATCGGTCCAAAGGTGAAGCTTGTGCACGCCTTTCTTCTTTAAATCGGTCTCACATAATTCTAAGAGCTTACTTGCAATCCCCTGACCTTGGTGCTTTGGATCCACTGCGATCCAAATAATCAAACATACACCGCCGACATAAACGCCAACAACAAGATAGCCCACTACTTTCTGATTAGCGCAAGCCAAATAAATAACAATATTATTATTTTTAAGACGCGCGGACAAGGAGACCGGATCGTATTCTTTTTTTAAAAAGTGCTCTTGGGTTTTGATTGAATATTGTGGAAATTGAGAGTGAACGCTTTGCTTAAAGAATATATAAAATAGCTTGAAATCATTAGCAGTTGCTTTTTTAAATGTATATTTCTGTCTCATAAAATTTCATTCTTTTAGTTTAGCACTAAAATAAGCGATATACAAATATATGATGAAATTCTCCCCTGACAAGGGGAGATGTAAGAAGGGTAAAAATAAAAAAGCTCGCTTTATAGGTGTTGCCTAAGAGGCGAGCTTGACAATGTGCTCTCTTTAACCATAATTTCTTATGATTTTGGAGATTGGGCTATGGATTATATAAACACCCATAGCCAAAGATAATATTTACACCCTAAATAACTTGCGTAACCAAGAGGTGGGCATTAGTGCCTTATAAAGTGCCTCGTCCGCCTAGGGCGGACTCCTCGCAATGACAAAATGAATTTCGCAATTCAAGGATAATAAGATATATTATCCCGCTTTCTTCTTCATCTTAATCTGAACGCCTTTCACCGCGATCTTCTCTTTTAATTTACCAACTTTTTTCTTCTTTATCTCTTTGATGGGTTTATCCGGAACCAAGGCTTCGTTTAAAACCTGATCCATATTGGAAACGGGGATGAATCTTAATTCACTCTTCGCTTCTTTCGGAATTTCATCTAAATCCTTTTGGTTATCTTTGGGAATAATGACCACTTTAGCCCCAGCCCGATGAGCGGCTAAAACTTTTTCTTTAAGACCCCCGATTTCCAACGTATTGCCGCGGAGCGTCACCTCGCCCGTCATTGCCACCTCTCTCTTCACAGGACGCCTGGAAATGGCGGAAATTAAGGCGGTGGTAATCGCAATCCCGGCTGATGGTCCGTCTTTAGGAATGGCGCCGGCAGGAACATGGACATGAATATCATTCTTTTGAAAAAAGTTCTCATCAATTCCCAATGCCCGCGCCTTGCTGCGCGCATAGGAAAGAGCGGCTTGCGCAGATTCTTTCATCACATCGCCGAGCTGTCCGGTCAAAATCAGATTGCCCTTGCCGACCATCGTCGTGGCTTCAATAGACAAAATTTCGCCGCCAGCCTGGGTCCAGGCAAGACCCGTCACCACCCCGATCTCGTTTTTTTTCTCGGTCAAAGAGATGGCGAATTTGGCTGGTCCAAGGTATTTACTAAGTTCCGCAAGTTTAATCCGATAGCTTTTTTTCTTGCCATTTCCAGCAATCTTGCGCACAATCTTGCGACATAAGGTGGCAATCTCTCTTTCCAGATTGCGCACGCCCGCTTCCCGCGTATATTCCGTGATCACCGCGCGAATCACCGCATCGTTAATTAGTAAATCTTTATTCTTCAAGCCGTGTGATTTATACAGCTTTGGCAAAAGATGTCTTTTGGCAATCTTTAATTTTTCATCCTCGGTATATCCGGGAAAGTGAATCACTTCCATCCGATCACGCAGAGCAGAAGGGATCGTGTCTAAAACATTGGCGGTGGTGATAAACATCGCCTTGGATAAGTCAAAGGGCACTTCCAGGTAATGATCGGAAAATTCATAATTTTGTTCGGGATCTAGAGCTTCCAGAAGCGCGGAGGTAGGATCGCCGCGAAAATCCTTGCCGACCTTGTCAATCTCATCAAGCATAAAAACCGGATTCTTCTCGCCTACCGTGTTCATTCCTTGAATGATGCGTCCAGGAAGAGCGCCAACATAAGTGCGCCTGTGCCCCCGAATTTCTGCTTCGTCGCGAACCCCGCCTAGGCTCATCCGAAAAAATTTTCGGCCAAGAGAGCGCGCGATAGATTTGCCAATGGATGTTTTACCCGTGCCGGGCGGTCCCACAAAGCATAAAATCGGTCCTTTAATCTTGCCGACCATTTTTTGCACCGCTAAATATTCAATAATTCTCTCCTTAATCTTTTCCAATCCATAATGATCCTCGGCTAAAATTTTCTCTGCTTTTTTGATATCAATTTCGGTTTTCGCTTCCCGCGACCAAGGCAAATCAATGAGCCAGTCTAAATAAGTGCGCAGATAAGAAATTTCCGGCGAAAAAGAAGGCATTTGTTCCATACGGGCTAATTCCTTCAAGGCGACTTTCTCCACGTTCTCGGGCATCTTCGCTATTTTGATTTTCGCCTGCAAATCTTCGCCCCCCGCACCCTCTCCTTCGCCCAGTTCTTTCTGGATGCTCTTTAATTGTTCGCGCAAAAACATCTCTTTCTGCATCTTGCCTAATTCCTTCTGGGTTTTGCGCTCAATTCTTTTCCCGGTTTCCAAAATTTGTTTCTCGCGCGCGAGATGGCGAGAGAGCAATGCCAGCCTCTCCTGAATACCCACTGTCTCTAAAATCTTCTGCCGTTCCTCCAAGGATAAATCTAAATTAAAAACAATAAGATCAATCATCTGATCAGGGGTTTTGGCATTAAAAATCGCGACAAGAACATCCAAAGGAACCATCTTGCCCATAGAAATGCATTCTTTGAATTGGGCGAGAATATTCCGGATCAAAGCCTTGACAGCCAGAGTGTTTTTTTCTTTGGGCTCTAAAACTTTAATCCTCACCTTGAAAAAGGGTGATTCCTGCGCGAGATCCAAGATCTTAGCGCGAGCCATACCTTCTATAATTACCTTTATTGAACCGTCCGGCAATAATAAATCTTGAGCGATCATCGCCACCGTGCCCGTTTTGTAAATATTTTTCAAAGTCACTCCCTCTATCTCTTCTTTTTCCCCTTCTCCCTTCTTTTGGGAAATTTGGGTGACAAAAAGGGCAAGACGATCCTTCTTTATTGCTTCCTCGAGGGCGGCGACGCTTTTTTTCTCGCGAATAATTAAAGGTAAAACTAGTTTTGGAAAAATCACCGCATCTTGCACTGCCACCAAAGGCATCACTTTTTTAATTTGGGGTTTTTGAGGATTAAGGGGATTAATCTCTTTTCTCTTAAAGTTGAGGCTGAAATCCTCGTTATCTCCCTCCCCGCCCGCCTCGCCTGAAGCGAAGCGATGGCGGGCAGGCATCTCTCCTTCTTCAGGATCAATGTCCGCGGGAGCGTTATTCAGATACATCATTTTTGTTTTTAAGTTAAATATGGAAATTAAAAATATGCGCCAACATTAAAAATATTTAGCTAGCTTGATTATAACATATTTCAGAAAATAAAAAAGGGCATATATTTTTAAAACATATGCCCTCAAGGATTTTAAGATCTCTTTCTCTCCTTTTGAAGTTTTTTTTAATTCTTTGATACCAGATACCTCCGGCTTGCCTAATTCCTCCCAGACGCGTTTCCAATATTTATCCCTTTGGAGAATGTAACCGCCACCGCAAAGAAGGCCAAATAAAAAAATTAAGATAATAGGAAAAATCCATTCCATTCTAACACTCCTTTTCTACATAATAAGGACACATTTGACAAGCGTCCACTCTTGTTTTACGACAATCAAAGCACTCGGGCGGACCAGTATAATGCGGAGCATTTTTTATCCCTCGCCAAAGAGGATAAACCACAATCGCAACCAAAAAAAGGGCTATAAGAATACTTAAAACCATCCTCATTCCGCACACCTCCTATCATTGAATAACTACCACCGCTTTCCTTCCCTGCTCTATCTGCTCTTTCGTCCCGGGGAAATCGTGAATCGCATTATATAACACATCGTAAGGATAGAAGTAATGTTCACCGCGCCGCGTGCCGGGGTCATTAGTAATAAATCCCTTTTCATTAAAACCAATCAAGACTAAATTATGATATAAAGGACCGGGCGGAGTAAAATAAGGATTATAGAGAAGGCGGCCCGCTGCTGGAACAATAACGGGATTACCAGCCGCAATTTCTCTTTTTAAGCCAGAAATACTAATATCATAGCTTACCCTTACTTCTTTATAATGATAACACTCTTCTGCTAATTTGGCAATATCCTCGGCGTCGCTATCTTTGTAATCGCCGTAATGCTTAATCTGGAATTCAATGAGCGCGTCCAGCTCCCGCCGCATTAACTCTTTGGTCAAAACTTTCTTTTGCCGAAAATAATGCACCATCACGATACTCGCTTCTTCGCAGGATTCCTCGTCGCGTTCGTCCCACTTGGCATAAGGGGATTGAGAAGCGAAGGGCACATCTAATAAAAATTCCGAGGGTATTTTCTCTTCTTCCCGAGGGATCTTTGCTGGCGCAAGAGGTAAAGAATCTTGAGATAAACTACTCGTGTCTTTTTGCTCCTTTACCTCCACAGTCTCAGGGGTTGAGGGCAAATCACTATTGTGTTGCGCGGATTTCTGTACTTCTGAAAATTCTACCTCCACCCTACTCCAATATAAAATAAACCCCGCGACAATAATACTCAAGGTTAAAACTAAAAAGATGGTTTTCTTAGCCGAGATAATCATTAAAAAAATTGTTCAGAGACCTGAAAATATAATTCTAAAACCACACCCAGAATTAAAACTCCTGATAAAACATACGGCATCCAGCGAGAGAAAGGCAGGCGATAAGAAGCCCTCTTCTTCCCTTTACGCCGCGCGGCGTAAAAAAGCTTAATCATCAAGACGCCCTCAATTCCAACGATAAAAACACCCATTAAAGAAATAATCTCTATAAAATCCCGCGCTCCCGCCAAAAATAAACACAGTGGGACAATAAGGGTAATAAAGGTTGCTAAATGCTGATTGATTTTATAATCATACCAAAGAATTTTTTTAAAATTTGATCCTATAGGAAAAAAAGAAGTCATTACAGCCAAAAGACCCAAAAAGGCGCCAAAAATCACCACCCATTTGCCTAAAAATAATTCTAAAGCCGAAATCGCATCCTTGGTTACGGCTGGACCAGCTATCCCAATGACAAGAAGTGCAAAAAAGAAAAAGGCAAATAAAGGCACTAGGGTGCCGATGACAATTGCCCTTTTAATCTTGAAGGGTTTTCTTTTTAATACTTCCACTATCTCCGGCACAGCGCATCCCCCGCTTAAAGAAAATAAAACTGCTCCATAAGGAAAGAAGAAATCAGCCAAACTGACTTTGGCTAGATTATCTGCCTGAATATAAGGCAACCCCCAAAATCCCAAAATGACAATCATTAAAAGGAGCAAACCAACTAAGATCAGATTTATTTTACCCAGAAATTTGACCCCAAAGATAACGCCAGGAGCGACGAGAGCGAAAAAAAATAAAGTATAAATTTCTACCGAGCCTCCTAACCAGAAATGGAAAATACTCTGAAGGAAAACGCCGCCAATAACTAAATAAGCAAGCAGAGTGCCAATATGCCCAAATACACTCATTATGGTGGCAAAAATTTGGACTTTGCGGGAGAAATATTTCTTGATGAAACCAATATAGCGCCGTTTACCCGGCGTACGCAACACGATCTCTCCATAAAGCAAATGTAAATAAAGAGTGAGACAGCCTCCCAAAAATAACAAAAGTGCGCCCAAAAAAAAGCCGCTTTTCTCCATTGCATAAGGAAGACCAAACATACCCGCACCGATAATGGTGCCTATCAAAAGGGATATGGCGTACCAAAAGTTTTTATTAAATGGAATCATGATTCAGAAATTATGAATCCCGCCTACGCCCTTCGGGCTTCCGCCTTCGTTAAAACTTCGGCGGACAGGTCGGTGGGCAGGCAGGAATAGCTTAATTTTAACACACAAAAATATTCCTTCAAAATTTATTATTCAAAATTCATTATTTTTTATTCATAAAAAAAGTGGATAACCCTCTATCCCCTATTTTAAAAATATGCTATAGTGATATGATTTATTAATACTTATCCACAACTTTTAGAAACAAAATAAAATAATTCCTTCTTCCTTTGATAATTTACCCCGTTCCCGTTAGAAATAAATTTCTAACGGGGTCTAACGGGGTTTACAGGGGAAGGAAACGGGAAATAGAAAGGAGGTGATTATTCTTGGATAACAATACTCTCTTTAATGAAGAAGACGACAAAAAGGGAAAAGACTCAAAAAAAGATGAGATTGAAGACGAGTTAAATTTAGAAGAAGGAGAAGAGGATATCATTCCGATTGAAGAAACCGGCGGGGGCGGACGTAAAATTCTTTGGACCATCGTTATCTTGATTATTATTGGGCTAGGCATTTATTCTTTCGCGAAAAGAGAGCAAATCAGAGAGAGCTTAAAGAACCAAACAGGCGAAGACCAGACGGGAGAACTAGGAGCAGCTTCTGAAACAACCCTGGAAAAATTTACATGGGAGAATCAAGATCAAAACGAAACCGCGAATAAAGAGGCAACTAGCGTCCAAGAGGAGGACAATAAAATTGTCGCCACAGAAACCGAACCGCCAAAACTAGAAGAATTTACTGTCAATGAAGAAAAAAGCGCGGATGGATCCACGGACAAAACGACGGAAGCAAAAGAAGAAGTAACGACGAGTACCGCAGAAAATACCCCGCCCGCCATAGAAAGCCAAGAAGATAAATTTGTCGTTGCCGCGCAAAAAGGAGAAGGGATCACCAATCTTTCCCGCCGCGCCCTTAAAGAATATCTTGATAAGACCAACCGCGGAGGAGAACTCAATGCCGAACAAAAAATTTATATTGAGGATTATCTCCAAAACAAAACCGGCACCGAAAGGCTAGGAATCAATGAAACACGAACGTTTACGGTGGGACTCGTGGAAGAATCTATTAATGCCGCGAAACAGCTCAATGAAAAACAACTTAAAAATTTGGAAAAATATTCAAAGCTTGTTTATTCCGAATGAAAATATATAAAACCGTAATGGAGCCTATTTTAAGATGGGCTCTAAAAAAATAAAAAAGCCCTCCACTTAAAAAAAATGGAGGGGCAAAAAATAAAAAGTAGCCGCTCGCGAAAAGGCATGCCAAAAACCGCGGGCGGTTTTGTTTTCACCCCCTATGGTATAGGTGGGGGTACTATTTTAAAACAGGAAGCTGTCTCTCCTTGCTTGAGATGAGATTCTAACTCTGCCAGGGAATCGATAATTTCGTCTGGTTTCAAACCTAGCTTCAGAAGATCTTCCCTTTTCATATAACTGGAGGTAATCATTAGCACCCTCACGCCAGCAGCTTGCGCTGCCATAAAATCAGATTCATAACTATCGCCAATCAGGAGAATCTCGCTAGGCTTGATGGGCCATTTCTGCAAAATAGGAGTAAAAACCCGAGGATCTGGCTTTTTAAATTGTTCCCGCGTCACAATCACATCCAAAATATTTAAATCCAAACCTAATCTTCGGGCGTGCCATTTCAAAATCTTCAAACTCCGAATCGTGACAATACCCACAAGGTATCCTTTTTCTTTCAAATGGAGAATGGTTTCAATGGCGCCGGGAATCAAATCTTTTCTGCCGCTTAAAGGCAAGGCCGTATAAGCGCAGAGTTCTTGCAAAAGTAAACATAAAATTAAAGGAATCTTCTTTAAACTTTGCCAAATCCCCAAACGATACGCCGTTTTAAAACAAAGCCCTAAAGAATTGGTCAAAAAGAGCCGCAACACTCCATCAAAGTCAAACAGGGTAATTTTTATTTCCTGATTCACGCTAAACCTCCTTCCTTAGGACGCTCATAGTTTCTGTTTTAAAAAATAAAGAACAAAAAACAAGAAGATAATATAATAGCTCAAAAAGAACTAAGAATCAATAGAATCTGGATTCTTAATTATTTTTGAGCTTTTAAATTATTTTTGTTGAGCCACGCGGCTTTTTTTCAACACAGCGCCAATAATAAGAAGAATAATGGAAAAACCAATAATAACTCCAGCCTCAACTGATTTGAATAAATTAAATCGTCCAGATATATCCGAAAAAATGGAACCAATATTGTTCAATATGGCAGGATCTAACGCAATCGGCGTCTGAACTAATTTCAGAATATCGGATATTTTGATACTGACGGCAAAAAGATAAAGACATAAAGAAAGAAGAAAAATTGGCAGACCACTCACCAAAAGAACAATGCCAATTTTCTTCAGAACTGCCGCAAAAGGCCGCCAGGTTAAAAGCCCAATGGAAACTAAAAGGATAACCAAAATAACTGCGGCGAAATTAAGTATGAAAAACCCTAAATGTACATAATCTCGAAACTTATTTAAACCTGACATTATAAGCTCTTCGGAGTTGACGCTGCCGGCAGAGGCAGGTGTTTTATTTTGATTCAAGTTGAGCAGATCAAAAGTATCAGGAATATCTTTGAGGCTAGAGGCAGAAACCGTCTCATTCACAAGTTTATCTAAATCAGCATCTTTAATATTAGGAGGAAGACAACCAGTAGGTTTCCCTTGAGAAGATTTCAACTGACTAGGGGTGCACCGCGGCAATTGAAGCAAAGTTTGTTTCTGCATCTTTTGCAGTTCTGGTTGCGCAGCTTGTTTTAACCCCTTCAGGGAGATTGCGAGATCAAGACTAGGATCGTCAGAATAAAGCCAGGCAAAAAAATTGTCCACCACTCTTACCACCTCTTTTTCCAAGCCCGCTTTACTAATTATGTTAGTTAATGCCTGACCTATAGCGTCAGGGGTAATCGGCAGTTTCCCCTCCTGACTCCCTTGCGACGTCCCTTCAGTTTGACTTTTTTGCAAGGAGCTAACAATTAAAGAAGTGAGTACGCTCGTGATCCGACCTTGCTCCAAGAGTTCTTTATAAATTCCGGGCTTCAAAAAGACATATTTGACATTGTAGCCATAGAGAACGAGCGCAAAGAGAAAAAAGAAAATGATACTTAATAAAACGGCGACGATTTTGCGAAACATAAGTTTTTTTTATTTTTTATTTTAAAGATTAAGCTTTGTTTTTATTCTA
Source organism: Candidatus Doudnaibacteriota bacterium (assembly GCA_041644975.1). Classification (GTDB taxonomy): domain Bacteria; phylum Patescibacteriota; class JAQUNI01; order JAQUNI01; family JAQUNI01; genus JAQUNI01. The sequence goes on from JBAZQX010000016.1 coordinate 18,855, forward strand.
GCACGAAAAATGATTTTCAAAAAATTATTTACCCCGTTAGAGAAAACCGTTGGAGAACTTAGTTCTCTAACCCCGTTTAGAAATTTATTTCTAACGGGGCTAACGGGGTTTACTCATACCGCAAAGCTTCAATCGGGTCAAGACGACCGGCACGGCGGGCCCGCCTCCGCCCTGCCGAACAGAAATACTTTGAATTGTTTTCAACACAATTACTCATAGCGCAGCGCCTCTATGGGATTCAGAGCTGCGGCGCGGCGAGCAGGGTAAAGACCGAAAATTAAACCCACGGCCGCGGCAACACTCACGGCTAAAATAATGGATATCAAAGGCACAGAGAAAACCCAATCCGTGTAGCCAAGACTTTTGATGACAACAGAGGCAACCAAAGAGAAGAGGGCGCCTAAAATAATCCCGCCGATTCCTCCCAAAACCGTGAGTATTACCGACTCTAATAAAAATTGGGTTAAAATATCAGAATTAGTCGCGCCGAGAGCTTTACGTAATCCGATTTCCCGCGTCCGTTCGGTAACCGAAACAAGCATAATATTCATAATCCCGATCCCGCCAACCACTAAAGAAATGGCGGCAATAGAAGAGAGCATAATAGATAAGGCGCCCATGACGCTCGAAAGCATATCTTGAGCTTGCGCTTGCGTCCCCGTATGAAAATCATCCTTGGATGAATCGCCGCTAGGATTATCAATTTTATGCTGGGCGCGCATTGTCCATTGAATATCTTCTTCCGCCTCACCAATCACGTCCTTGTTCCGCGCTTCGGCAATAAAAGCTAAAAGATAATCAATACCTAGAAGTTTCTTTTGGGCGACGAGAAGAGGAATATAAATTTGACTATCCTGACTTTGGAAACTAGCACTTCCTATTTTTTCCAGTACACCAATTACCTCAAAATTCTTGCCTTTAATTTTTACTTTTTTACCTAAAGGATCTTCATTACTAAACAAATCTTCTTTAATTTGAGCCCCCAAGACCACAACTTGGGCTTCAGATTTTGCCTCGTCGGAGGTAAAGAAACGGCCCGCGATAACCTTTAAATCCGATATTTTTCCCATATCCGCGTCCACCCCGATAAAGGTTGCCCCCACATCATTATTTTCATAAACAACCTGACTTTTGCCAGGAATGTAGCCTGAAACCGCGGTAATTAAATTCAATTTCCTGACTGCTTCCACGTCTTTATTTTTGATCGTAGTTAAATTGATTCCGCTCATCATATCCGGCGGCCCATTTTTATTTAAAGCCCCCGGTTCAACAATAATATTAGTCGCACCAAAACCCTGAATTTGATTCAGAATAAATCCCTGTGCGCCAGCGCCAATAGACATAATTAAAATCACGGAGGTAATGCCTATAATAATTCCCAACATTGTTAAAGCACTCCGAGATTTATTGCGGGTCAGGGCACGGGTGGAAGTTTTAAAAATATCAAAAATTTTCATAAATTTTTAATTAATCTTGAATTACGAAATTCATTTTTGTCCATTAACGAGGGATCCGCTCTTCAAGCGGAGACCGAAACAATCTCCTAAATCTGTATCAATACAGATCAATGAGATTGCTTCGTCGTCCCTCGACAAGCTCGGGACTCCTCGCTAATAGACGACGCATTTCGTAATTCTTAGAATTCTTGGGGGTTACTTTGACTATCGCTCTCTATCTCTCCGTCCCTTAGCCGAATAATTCTTCGGGCGTGCGTCGCGTCGTCCGGATCGTGGGTGACCATAATAATCGTCCTGCCTTCCTGATTTAATTTTTGCAAAAGATGTAAAATCTGATCAGAATTTTTACTGTCTAAATTGCCCGTCGGCTCATCCGCAAAAATCACACTCGGATTAGTAACGAGCGCGCGGGCAACCGCTACCCTTTGCGCTTCTCCGCCGGATAACTGGTTGGACAAATTATTCAGGCGATACCCTAAATTCACTTTAAGAGCGGCTACTCTGGCTAAATCGTCCCTATCTTTTACCTTAGAATAAATGAGAGGCAGCTTAATATTTTCTAAAACCGTAGTCCGAGGCAATAAATTAAAAGCTTGAAAAATAAACCCTACTTTTTCATTGCGCAAATGAGCCAAGGATTCATCATCCAATCCCTCGCTGCTTTGGCCGCCAAAAATATATTGACCTTCGCTTGGACGATCCAGAAAACCCATAATGTGCATTAAAGTAGACTTGCCGGAACCGGAAGGGCCCATAATGGCGACAAATTCACCCTCTCTGATTTCAAGATTAATATTACGCAGAGCGACAGTGGCCACGCCGTCATTTTGATAAATTTTACTTAGATTTTTTAGCGCAATCAAAGACATAAATTGTTAAATTAAAAATTCAAAATTCTCTCGCTCCGCGAGATCCTTCGGATTGAAGTCCTCGGGACTGAAGTCTGGCGAAGCCAGACAAATAAATTCAAAGTTTCAATTTTCAAAATCCAAAATAAAATGGTCTTGAATTTTAATATTGCGATTGATCTGGAACTTGCTTTATTGCTTAACAAATGTTATCACTTCATCCCCTTCTTTTAAGCCTTCTAAAATCTCAACTCTGCCGCCATCACCCTTTAATCCTGTTTGAACGAAAATTTGTTTATTGGGTTTATCTTCTCCTTCTTGTATCTCAACATATTTTTTTCCGTCTTTCTCTTTCACGGCGCGCAACGGCACACTTAGAACATCCCCCTTTTCTAAAATTTTAATATTGATATCCGCGCTCATACCGGAGCGGGTTAACCTTCCCAGATCTTGAAAATTAATCTTAATCTTATAGTAGGTTACGCCTTCAATAATCGTCTCGGCTGGCTCAATGGAGGCAACCTGACCATTAAAAGTTTGGTCTGAAGCAGCATCCAAAGTAATTTCGCATTCTTGACCTGCCTTGACCGCGTTAATATCGCTCTCGGGCACCTCTGCTTCAATCTCCCGCTCCCGCGCGATCAGAGTCATTACTGGTGAAAACGCAGAGGCTACCTCTCCTTCTTCAATATTAATCTTGCTCACAATGCCAGCAATGGGGCTCACGAATGAATTTTTTGTTACCTGCAACTGCGCTAATTCCAAAGCTATCCGATCATAATCCACTTGGTGCAAAAGATTAGATTTCTCCCAGTTTTGGGCTAAAGCCTTCTGCCGTTCTAAAGCTTCGCGCGCTTGTTCTTTTCTATACCAAGTTTGATCTTCCGCTTGTTTAGCGGTTAATTCCAAGGTCGCTAAGGCTTCACGCGCTTTGCGCTCTTGGGCTTGAATATTGGTAAGATTGGTCCGCGCCAGATCGCGCAGGGTGAGAGTAATATCACCATCCTCATAATCCTTTTCAATATCATTAAAATACTCTTGATAATCACGCGTATAATTTTCCGCTTCTTCCAAGCTCACCTCTCCCTCGCGAAGATCGCGTTTATTCTTCTCTTTAAGATTAAGATAACTTTGATGAGCCTCATTGTAAGTCGTCTCCGCGGCCAGCAAGTCATTGGTTTGCGCCATCGCAAGATTACTTTTCGCCAGATTCAAACTTGCTTGCACCTGCTCCAGACGGAGAGCTTCTTCGCGGTTATCCAATTGAACCAAGGGCTGCCCTGCTTTCACTTCATCGCCTACTTTCACATTTACCTTTTTCACCACACCCGCATTTTCAAAAGACAATTCCAAAGATTTCTGCGGCTTCACCGCGCCATTAACACTTACGGTTTGTTTCAAATC
>JBAZQX010000017.1:0-21321 GCA_041644975.1 Candidatus Doudnaibacteriota bacterium
GAGATTACGGGGTTGGATAATTTTTCGCTTTTCGGACCAACCCCAGGCGCTTATACCGGTTCAGACATTTTTACGGTAGGGATTAACTGGCCCGCGGGGGCGACAGTGGCAAGCTCTATTAGCGCTTTCACGCCACCCCTGACCAATACAGCTGCAACTTCAGTTGCTCCGATGAATGTGCCGCAAGGGATTACCGCTTGCGCAGTGAATGTAAGTGTAGCCATAGTTCTCTTAGATGCGCCTGGTACTCGTCAAGCAACCTTGACAATTACTGTAACTAATAATCCATAAGGGAGGATGAGGAAGATGAAAAAGTTTGTTTTGATTTTAATGGTTTTAGTCGGGTTGAGTTTGTCGGTAAATCAGGTTGGCGCGTTTAGTTTGAGTCCGGCTTCTCTGGAGTTGGAAGTCAAGAGAGGCGAAAGCAAGACGCAGATTTTCAATGTCAACAATGATTCTGAAAAGCCGATTTTGTGCCAAATAGCCGTAACCGGTTTTGAAGTTTTGTCAGACGGCAAACAGCGATTTGAAGATGCCACACCGGATTATTCCGCCGCAAGCTGGATTAAAGCCAAATCAGCCGAGTTTGATATACCTGCCAAAAGTTCCGGGAAAGCCGAGGTTATAATAGCGGTGCCCAAAACCGCGAAACCTGGCGACTATTTTGCCTGTATTTTTGCGCAAACCCAAGCGCCGAGCAAAGCCAAAACCAGCCAAGGTCAAGAAATTGTTATTGCCGTTAATTTTCGGCTGGGCTGTATTGTGAGGATTACAGTGCCGGGTAGAACTATTTCTAAAAAAGCCGAGGTCGGCGAAGTAAAAGTGGAGATGCCTTCAGCCGAAAACAAGGAAGAGGGCATCAAAATAATTGCCACTCTGGCGAACAAATGCGCGTTGCATCTTGACGCTCGTGGAGAGGTTTTAATCAAGAATTCTAAAAACAGGATTTTTGACAAATTTGTTCTCCAAGGAGCCGGCAAAAACGCCAAAGGCGAAGCATTGGTTTATCCAATGGGCAGCCGAGAATTTTCTGGAACAGTTCAGAGACCTTTGCCAGCCGGGGAGGAATATACGGCTGAAATTGCTTTCGCTTATGGCTACCGTTCCCAAAAAGCCAAGTCAGAGGCAAAATTTACGGTTAGCCAAGAAGTTGGCGACAAGCAGAAAGAGTTTTTAACTCTGACTGCTGAACCCAACCCAATTGAAGCGCAAATGTTGTCCGGTTCTTTCAGGGCTCGATCTGTTGAGATTTTTAATCTTGATTTTGAGCCGCTGGTTGTTAAGGCGATTTCTCAAGTTCCTTGGATTGTAGTGGAGCCGGCTGAATTTACTATTCGCTCTGGTCGTGAGAAAAGTTTAAGAATTATGATTTCCGTGCCAGCCAACGAGCCGGTGGCAAGAGTTGGCAAGATTGTGTTAACGCCTGAACGAGGCAAACCCGTGGTTGTGGACATTGTTGTGTCTGAAACAAAGAAGGAAAAGAAGGAGAAGTAAGATGAAAAAGTTTGTGTTAATTATTTTGGTAGCTTCCTTAATGGTTGGCTGCGCGGCTACCAAACAGGTTCCGATGCAGTATCCAAAATCGGATTTGCCGTCCATTGTGAGGGCAGGTGATACGACAAAGACCAATTCGCCCGTTGTTGCTGAATCGGATGTTAAAAAGAATTTAGCCGAACAACCAAAGGTTACCAATGTTTGGGAGGATATGGATATTAAAACGGTTCTGCAGGATATTGCCGCTGAATCTGGGGTTAATATACTTTGGGACGAAACACTGGAGGGCACGGTTACTCTAAAGTTAGAGAATGTGCCATTAGAACAGGCACTAAGAATGGTTCTGGAGCCCCGCGGCTATGTGTTTAAGAGAATGGACTCCACGCATTATCTGGTGGGCTCTGGCACGCCCGGCACTCCCAGCGCTTTAGCGCTTTCAGAAACCGAAACGATTATAACGAATCGTTTGGCTGAAGAGGTGGCTGCGCTGTTGTCGCCTGACCTTGCGCTGTTCGTAAAAACAGCTAAAGGCGGGCATATCTTGTCAATCAACGCGCCAGCAGACATTGCCAAAAGAATTAAGAAAGATTTGGAAACCATTGACTCTTCTCAACCTTTGGTGGTTATTGAGGTTTTAGTAACCGAGGTAAGGGCAACTAAAGGAAGCTCGGCTGGGATTGACTGGAGTAAAATACTCAATATTTCCGCTTCGGGCGCTGCGGATTTAAAACGGGGGGTTGAATGGACATATACCGGCGGGTTGAAAGGGGATTTGGCTTCGTCCATTCAGATGTTAGCCGAGCAGGGCTCATTAAAGCTACGGGCAAACCCAAAAATTGTTGTTTGCAACGGAGAAGAGGGAGAGATCAATATTGTGAGGGATAAGTATGTCTCCCTTGGAAGCGAACTCCCCAGTAGTAGTAATACGCCGTATTATTACTATCAGCGATTTGAGGCAAAGCCCATAGCCAGCGGAGTGACAATGAAAGTGAAACCGCAGATTTCTCGTGAGGGCGAGATAGCGCTTACTCTGCAAACCGAGGTTTCTGATATGGACCAGCCCTCGGATGACGGCAAACTTCCTGTGGTTCAGAGAAGAGGAACCAAAACCGTGGTCCGAGTAAAATCCGGCGACACCATCGTTATTGGTGGGTTGCATCAGGAACTTTCCAGAGAGATTCGGAGAGGGTTGCCTGTTTTAGGCAGAATTCCTGTTCTTAACTTTCTTTTTTCTAAAAAGGAAGTTGAAAAACAGGATGTAGAGTTAGTAATCTTCGTTACCCCGGGAATTTTAAAATAATTCCGAGGACAAGATGAATATCAAAGGTCCACAGTAAGCAAGAATTACTGTGGACTTTATTTTTATGCAATAGTCAGGGGTTAGCCAATATCGGGATTTTGCTCCCGCCTTCGCTATTCAGCTTCGGACGGGCAGGCATAATAAGTTCTGACTTTATTTGATAGGCACCACCACTTTTGAAAAGTCAACCCCGTTAGAAACTCGTGCGGGGCATGAAACCCAACCGCACGAGTTATCTATATTTTTACATTAACCGCTAGCCTAGCTGCGGGCCCCGTTAGAAAAAATTTTCTAACGGGGCGGGGCATGTTTCTAATGGGGTCAATAATTTCGTGGTCATCTCGTCCCGATGGAGGAGGGACTCAACAGCTAAATTAAAGGGAATTTTTCAATAAAAACTTAATTTTTGTTCATTTTTTTAAAATAAAAAAAGGATGGTTGAAATTCGTCAACCATCCGTGACTGTTAGAGATCTGGTGCGCTAAGAGGCGCGTCAATTCTCAATATGCAGGGTGCGCCGTCTTCAGTATAAAAAAGAATGCCGCCCTGTTTCTTTCCAACATTGCTGCTCTTCACATTGTGAAGTGTGAGTTTAACTGTAGTGCTTTTGTTCCCATCTTCCGGACTTTCGCTGAGTTTTATTTTAAGGACAGTGTCTGGTCCTTTCTGTTCCTGCTCTTTAATTTCCATTTCAAGCTTTGGCACTTCTATCTATCTCCTTCCACTGGGTCATGAGCGTGTTCTTTTGCAACCCTGATTACTTTTGGAGAACCATTCGGCTCTTCTCGCCATACCTTTTCCTCTTTAGAAGAAAGCGGTCGCATCATTTCTTTATATGTCTGTCTCCGCTCTTCCAGAGTGTGATCACACATTGCTCTGCCGCAAACTGGACATAAACTTATAAATCTTCCTCCTTCTGTTATTTCGCTAGCCCACCCAATATGAGCTAGACACCTTATTTAAGTATACTTTAGAATAAAAGTCAAGAGTTTGTAATGGTTACTTTTTATACCTTTATTATGCCTTGGGTGTTTTTAAAGTATTGAACTATTACGGACTATTTGATAATTTATTTGATATATGTTATATTAAGACACCTTAAAGAAAATAACTTTAAGGTGTCTTTAGGTTGATGATCTTTGCATTTTCTAAAAACGGGAGGTGAGGAAAATGATAGGTTGGGATGGAATCAGTAGACAATTTGTGAATTGTTATGCCCTTCAGGAACTTTTCTTTAAAGGACACTATCTTGTGAATTCTCCGCAAGAATTACAGTTGGAAACAGAGATCTCTAAATACACCGGCGCAGAAGCAAGCGCTGTCACTAATTGCGGTATGGCGGCAATTGGGGCAGTAGTGAACTTTTTAATTCAGCCGGGTGACTGCGTTCTGTTTTCTAAAGCGTTATATCCGGGGACAATACGGCTTGCAAAAAATCTGGGGCAGAAAATAGATATGATAAAGGTTCATTTTATCGATCCTGCAGATGTCGTTTCGCTACAAGAGATGATAGAGCAAGAGCAGCCGCGGTTCTATTTCTTTGAGATGATCGGTAATAGTCCGGGGATGCCGGTAGTGAACTATAAAGCCACTTTGGATATTTTGACGGGCACAGAGACCGTTGCGGTCGTGGATACCACCTTGATTCCCAGTTTTCATTCTTGTTCGCAAGAAAACTGGGGTGTAAAGGTAATTGAAGTCGGATCGCTGTCTAAATGGGAATCGGGCGGAGTAGTCGCTGGCGGTAGAATTTCGGGTTCCGCGGAGATAATCCAAGGCATCAAGGATTATGATTACTATCGGCAGGTAGTAATGCAGCCGATTGTGGCGGAACAAATCGTATTAGCACGGCTGGAGCGGGATTTTCCCCGATACTGTGAAAACGCCATTGCCGCCGCAGAAATATTGGCAAATTATCCCAGCAAGGTTGAAGTATTCTATCCGGGTTTGGTTTCACATCCTGACTACAATCTTGTCCATTCCCAGTTTGATGGTCTGGCTGGTGGCATTTTCTATGCTCTGATGAAAGGTGGGAAAGAGGCGGCAATACAATTGGCAGATAAGCTAAGTGCTTACGACCATTGGTCTATTGCTCCTTCCTTTGGCGCTGAAGACTGGCGGATTATACCGCTAGGCGTTATTGCGGAAGATTATGACCCCGCGTTGATTCGTATTTCGGCGGGTCATTCTAAAGAAGGCGTGGACATTCTTGAAGATGTTCTTACGCAATTATAGTTATCTTTTTTCTTGCGTCGATTTATGGAGCCCATTGCGATAGGCTTCATTTGCTCGGCGCTTTTTTATTGCTAATTTGCTATGTTTAAAGAAAGGATCAATAACCTTGAATTACGAAACTATTAAAATATTTCCTTCCCTTGTCATGGAATAAAACTTCTCCCCTGATAAGGGGAGATTAGAGAGGGGTTAATTATCAGAGAGCACATCCTTTATAACCCACTCCACCCCTCCCTTATCAAGGAGGGAGTAAAGATTCCCCTCCTAAAGGGGATTCTAGATTAAAAATGTTCTTTGACAAAAAACCCAAAAAGTGCAACGATTAAATAACAAAAATTGATTATACTATTATGCCCCGTACAATGACTCAAGTTCAAACTTGGCAAAAGATTGCCCGAAATTGGGCTAATTTTACCGCGCCTTCTCGCCCTTCCCTAGGAGATTGCAAGGTTTATGAATTATGGACTAAAAGAACATTATCTACTCTGCGCAGTCCTAATATTTTAGTGCTTGGCGTAACCCCCGAAATCCGCAATCTGTTATTTAAATATTCTTTAACCCAAGACGCTAAAGTTTATTTAGCGGATATTAACAAAGGGATGTTTCGTGCGATGCGCGCTTTTTTGAATTTTAACAACCCAAATGAGTATTTTAAACCTTGCAACTGGCTTAAGATGCCTTTCCAAAGAGAATTTTTTGATTTCATTATTGGAGATTTAGTGATCACAAATCTCGCCTTAAAAGATAAGGAAAAATTTTTAAAGGAAATAAAGCGGCTCTTAAAAGAAGAAGGCAGATTTGTGACCCGCATTTTGGTTTATAAAGAAAACAGAAATAGGAATTTTAATTTATCTCAAGTTTTGAATCAATATTTTCAGCAATATCAAAAGGCACAATTAAGCTTAAGGGATACTTTAGGTTATTTTTATAGCGCGATCGTGCAAGAAACCTATTATTTGAATGAAAAAGGGGAATATAGTCTTAAATATTTAATTGCCGATTTTGAAAAGTTGAGAAAAGAAATTAAGGATCCTTTGAAAAAAATATTTTTGGGAAAATTTCTTAAGGACTATCATTCAGTTTTAGATGATAAGGTGTGGGTAGGTATGACTCAACCTGCTCACGAGCGTCTAGTTAAAAAACATTTCCAAATTGAAAAAATTGAATCTGTCCGCGATCATCCTTTTGGTGATAGATATTTAATTTATGTTTTGAAGAAAAAATAATTTAATTTAATACCTAAGTAGAGACAGGCCTGCCTACCGTCAGGCAGGTTTTAAACCTGTCTCTACTGCAGAATTGGAGGTATAATAAAGTAAAGTCAAATTTTACTCCCTCTAAGGAAGGTGAGACCACGAAATTTATGCAAACCCAAAAATATTCTTGGAAAAGTCTGGCGGAAGTTTGGAAGGATTTAAAGCCGCCGATGCGGCCATCAAGAGGCGAAATTAAAATTTATGAACGTTTCTTAAAACAAATAATCAAAAAATTAGGCAAAAAGCCTAAGGTTCTATTGTTCGGCGCCACTCCTGAATTACGAGATTTATTTGCCAAATATAATCTTAGTGTTACCATGGTTGACATTAATCCGGAAATGGTTTCGGCAATGGATAAGCTCACTACGCGCCAAAATCCTAAAGAAAAAAAAGTCTGGGGCGATTGGTTAGAATTCAGAGTAAAAGAAAAATTTGACCTCGCCTGCGGCGATCATCTTTTCTGTAATATACCTTTTTCTAAATATAATCCTTTTTTTGAAAATATTATAAGACATCTTAATCCTGATGGATATTGTGTTATTAATGTAGTTTTACGAGAAATCAAAGAAAAAATAGATTTTCCAAAATTTTTAGTCAAATATCGCAAGGATAAAAAGTTGCGCCAAGATAAAGAGGAAAAATGGTACTGGCTATATGCCTTGATGTTTAATAGTGATTTATATCATAAAAAGGACTATGGTCATTATTGGTTGTCTATTAATGAACTTTTAAATCAAGCCCGCGCGCGTAATATAGAAACTAGGGCTGAAGAAGTTGGCGCCATTGCCGATTATATTTTCTTCCCCCGCCGATATTTATATATTGTCCCGCCCCGTAAAATTTTTGAAAAGGCATTAAAGAAATATTTTAAAATCATAGATTCCGATATCAATAAAAAACACCCAGTATACAAATGTTATCGGATTTATTTTGCCAAAAAATGGAAAAAAAATAATGATTAAAATACTGATTGAAAAAATTAACCGTCACGAGCTAGAAAAGATTGCCCAAGAAACCTATGGTGCAATGGTTAAATTTGCTGTGGATGTGCAGAAGGGAATTATCGCTTTAGGCGGACAATTACATTCTGATGCCGAAGAGAAATTATTAGAGAAAGGATCAAAATCGCGATATATTTGGGGCGCCAATATTCATTTGGACCATCCTAAAAAAGACAGAATTGAATTCACTGCTTTAATTAATATTAAGCCGAGTGTGGCGAATCGTTCCATGGAGATTGAAGATCAAGCGATCAAAAAAAAGATAAAAAGAATAGTGAATAAATTTATTGAATAATGATCAATACTTCTTTAAGAAAAAAATGGCAAAAGATGGACATTCTAAGCCAGCTGGCTAATATTGGCAGCGAAGTTTCCCGTTTAATTTATTGGCGGAAAAGCGCGAATAAGGAAGAGTGCGAGGCTGCTTTCTGGCGTGTTTTGGATCTTTTAGATTTAAGTATAGATTGCGTTGCTGGTATCAAGAAAGCAGGCGAAATTTTACGCTTAAGGGAAGTACTTTGTGATTATTTTTTACAAACTAAATTATATCGTATTCGCTCCCAAACTCTACAAGCATATTTTCTACCTTTTGCTTTAACTGTCAGAAAAAAATATGACTCAAACCATTAAAAAGAAAATTACGGCCTGGGAAAAAGTCGCCGGTGAATATTGTAAAATTTTAGTGCCCAATCGTCCGAGCCCTGAAGATTGTAAAAATTACGGCATTTTGATCGCCAAGTTTTTAAAGAACAGAAAAAATCCTAAAATTATGGTGATGGGCGCGACACCGGAACTGCGGCGGATTTTATATACCTATGAAAGCTTGGCTGGCGCCAAAGTTTATTGCGTGGACATCAACCCTACGATGTACCGCGTGATGACGAATTTTTTAGCAAAAGGTCGCCATTCTGAAGAGAAGTTTTTCCCCCGCTCTTGGCTTGCCACTCAATTTCCCGGCCGGCATTTTGATTTGGTTGTAGGCGATGAAGTGATTTGTAATGTGGACGCGAAATTGCACCCCCCGTTATTTAAAGAAATAAGCCGCGTTTTAAAAAATGACGGCGTATGGATTACGCGGCATAATGTTTATTTGCCCGAAACCAAGGAAGACAGCGTCCGTAAAATCTTATTAGATTCAGGGGAAAAAATAGAAAAAGGCGAATATTGTTTTCAGCTCGCGATGAATATTTTGTATCTGCGTATGTTTTATTACAGCAGCGCCATAAAAAAGTTTGACAACACAATGGCGAATCTTTTGAAGATTATGCGTAGGGAATGGGAAAAGAGCTTGAAAAATCATCAATATAGCCTCATTATTGAGGAACTCATCAATTTTTATGAAGACAACTTTGTCCCGATGGCTGCTGATTATCATTGGTCTGTTTTATCGAAAAAAGAGAGCGAGAGGGAATTCAAAGAATTTTTCATCATTGAAGGCAAGGTTTATTCCTCCGATCATCCTTTTGTGAAATATGGGCCGATATATGTATTAAAAAAGAAATAATCAGTATTGTCATTGTAAGAAACCCAAGCGTAAGTAAGGGAGACAAAGCAATCTTTTTAATGGGTATATAGTTTTTAATGAGATTGCTTCGTCGGCTCTCTTTGGTCGCCTCCTCGCAATGACATAAAACTATGGAACAAGAAAAGTTTATGGAGCAAGAGCCCACTCCAAAATTTGAGGCTCTGGAAAAACTTTTTGGGGAAAATTTTAATCCCGAGAAAACAATTAAACTGGAAAAAGATTTAGACGAAGATAATGAGCCGCGCGAACTCGGCGATTATGAATCGTATTGGACCGAATTTAGAAATCCAGATTCTGATGAGGTCGTGGAAGGTAAGATTTACTTGCCCAAAGACGGGGTGGCGAAGGATATTTTAATTATTAGTCCAGGATACAAAGGCGATTTTGCCCTGCAGGAAGCAAAGTATGCCGATGATTTTAGCCGAGATGGTCGCGCGGTGATTTTTTTGCGGCATAATGGTTTAAGGATAGAAGGCGATGATGTGAAAAATTATATTCATTGCCCGGAAAAGCAAGAGGAAGCTTCTGAAAAAAAGCAAAAATACATTGGCAAAAAGGAAAAATTTAGTTGGAATAAAGCAAATGGAGAAATTTTAACCGCGCTTAAGTCGTTGGGGAATAAGATTGATGATATCGGTAAGATAGATATTATCGGTCATTCTTGGGGCGGCAGTATTGCTGTCAATTCAATGGCAGAATTGCATAAGGATGCAAGTGAAGCGGCGAAAAAAATTGAGCAAAAAATTGACAATGTCATTTTAATGGGCGCGATGCTGGAAACGCGGCCGGAGGTATTTGAAAACTATCGTGAATTTTTTGAAAGTGAAGCGGGGAAAGATTATTTTAAGGGAATGGACGCGGAAGCAGTGATGAATGATTTAATTTCCGACGGAGAGGCAATAGGGAAAATGACCGCCGAGGATTTACCTTTCAATGTGCGTTTGGTTGGCGTGGAGTCTGTGGCTGATGCCGACATTGATTTGCAGGGCGAAACCCTGCCGTTTTTTACACGGATGAAAGAATTAAATAAAAAAGGCAATATTGTTTTCAAGGATCTTAAAGAATTTGAGATGCCGGAAAAAATCGGCGGCAGAGACACCGAGGTGCACGATTATCCTTTGGATCGAGTGAGAAGATGGATTGGAAAAATTATTGAGAAAAAATAATAATTATTTTAACTTTATGTCCAAACCCAATCAAATCTATAATCCAAAGTGGAACTCATATATTGAGCTGTGGCAAGGAATCCAACCACCTTGGCGGCCGAATCAAAATCAGCTTGATTTTTATTTGAAATATCTCAAAAAATATCTTATCAAACAGCCGAAACCCAAGGTGCTGATTTTTGGTTCTACACCGGAAACCAGAGATATTTGCGCTAAACTAAAATTAAATGTTACCTGTTTTGACGCTAATGAAGGGATGTATTATGGAATGAAAAAAATGATGCGACAAGATCCCAAAAAAGAAAAATTTATCCAAGGCAAATGGGAAAATACTGATCAATTCTTTCAGAAGGAAGAATTTGACATTGTTTTTAGCGATGAAACCCAAGTGAATATGGTATTAAAGGATTGGGGGAAAAATTTTCGAGACATAAATATAATTTTGAAAAAAAATGGCTTTTATTTTTTTTCAACAATGGTTGCAAATTTAGATCAAAAAATTACTTTTGAAAAAGTCTTCAAAAAGTATCAACATAATCCAAAGTTTTTTAGGAATTTTCAAAATCAAGTAGATATATTTTATTCCCTTCTCGCTAATTATTCTTTTAATTCGGAGGCCAGAGCCTATGCCTTTCATGACTTAAAAGAGAAATTGAAAGCTTATGCTTCCAGAAATCAAATAGAATCTAAAGTGCTAGGAAAAATTTGGCCCATTCAAGGAGATATTAAGAAAGAAATACTTGGTAATTATATAGAGGTAGATCCGACAGTGGGGGAAATTTATGAATTATTATTCCCTTATTTCTATGTAGAAGATTTTTATATTGATTCATCTCATTCTGTTTATCGTCTAAGAAGAGATATGGTTTTAAGGCCGAAAAAATAAAGTTAACCATATGAAAAAGCTATTTTTTAAGCAATAGGATTTATGCGATTTACTCTTCCTTTCGTTCAAATTACAAAAAAGACATTGCTATCGCTAGCGGTATTTGAAAAATAAATTTAATTAAAAAAGGCATCTTGATATAGATGCCTTACGATGTGCTAATTAGAGAAGTTTTATCTCTACTAAAAGTCCCACCCATTCAACTATTCTTTCTCCTGTCGTTTCCAGCTTTTTTTCATTCCTCCAACCTATTCAACCACATGATCTAGAGCTTCCTCAACTCTAACTTCAATATTATCATCAAATCCACCCCACTCTGAACCGGTCGCTACCCAACCATTTTTTCCTTTTTTGACTTTTTGCGCCCTGTTGATGGTATTATCAAGTGGATTTGGCGTAACTTTTTGATAATAAGTTCCTGTATCCTCTCCAACTGTAAACACGGTATTTTCGGGAATTGCATAATATAACATTGGAATCCTCCTTTTCAGATTTTATAGGAAACAACTACGAGATACACGTAATAACAATGAACAATTATATATTCCAATTGATAATTTTTATAATAGCATATTTAACACAAAAAGTCAATGATTTTTAGATCTAAAATATAGTATTTTACCATGTTTAAGCCAAAAGTTAATCAAAATATCCCTAAAGTAACCCAAAATATCTAGTATGGCACGGATACCTTCTAAACCTCTTTATATGAAAAAAGCGGATCTATATGACCGTATATTATCTGATTTTCCCTATGTGGAAAAAACCTTTGACAAGATACTTTTGGCTTTGAAAGATTATATTGGAAGTAAAGGAGAGGTGGAGATTTTGGAGTTTGGCTTTGGTACCGGTCTTTTAACTGAAAAAATAGCGAAATTAGAAAAAGTTTCTTATCTTACCGGAATTGATCCCAGCGGAGATTTTTATTCTTGTGCCCGAAAGAGATTGAAAAGATACAAAAAAGTGCGGCTGATTAAAAAAGATGCAATATCTTATAAACATCCTCATCCAGTAGATATTATTGTCACCAGTTTTACTTATCATCATATTCCCGACGCAAAGAAGTTGACTTTCCTAAAAAGCGCCGTTGAAAATTTAAAGGCCGAGGGAATTTTAATTTTAGGCGATGAATTTATTTCATCTTTTCGGAATAAGAAAGAGAAAATTAAGTCTATTAAAAAGTTTTATTCTCTCTTTATGTTTTATCTTAAAACCCACGGCGCAAGAAAAGAAACATTAGATGCTTTCCAGAATTCTTTAAAAGGAAGTCTCCAAGGGGTGGAGGAGTTTAAAACTTCTTTAAAAATTTTTAAAAAACAACTAACTCTAACGGGGTTAAAAATAATTGAAATGATCCCGATTTATCCCCGCCGCAAATCCGAAGAAATGGGATGTAAGGTTATTATACTTTTAAAAACTTAATCTGATATATTCTTAATTCTAAATTATGCCTTTGATTAAAAAAATATCTGCTTTGTCTAAAAATGATATCGCTTCAGCGGGCGGCAAAGGCGCTTCCCTAGGAGAAATGACAAGGGCTGGCTTTCCCATCCCCCCAGGTTTTGTCATTTTAGCTTCGGTTTTTGATAGTTTTCTAGAACAGACTGACCTTAACGTGGAAGTAGAAAGCGAACTCAAAAAAGCTGATCCTAAAAAGACCCATACCATAGATGATGCTTCGGAAGTGTTGCGTAGTTTAATTGGCAAATATCCAATGCCCCAAGTTATAGAAAAAGAAATCGCAATAGCTTTTAATAAACTGAAAGCCCGATATGTTGCCGTGCGTTCTTCCGCCACAGCCGAAGATTCTCGTGTTGCCTCTTGGGCTGGAGAATTGGAAAGTTATTTGGGGATTCAAAAAAAAGAATTAATTGACGCGGTAAAAAAATGCTGGTCTTCCTTATTTACGCCCCGCGCGATCTTCTATCGCATTGAGAAAAAATTAAACGGTAAAAAAGTTTCGGTAGCGGTTGTGATTCAAAAAATGGTGGAATCAGAAGTGGCGGGAGTCTGTTTTACCGTGCATCCAGTGACGGGCGATAGAAATCAAATGGTGATTGAGGCAAGTTGGGGGCTAGGAGAAGCAGTCGTCGGAGGCAAAGTGACGCCGGATTGTTATGTGGTGGATAAACAAAAAATGAAGATTATAGATATTACGGTTAATGAACAATTAATAGAAATAAAAAGAATAGGCGAAAAGACAAAAGAAATCAAAGTTTCTCCCAGCCGCGCCAGCAAACAATGTCTCCCTCTTCCTAAAATTCTTGAACTTGCCCAAATTTGCAAAAAGATTGAAACCCATTATGGTTTCCCTTGCGATATTGAATGGGCTATAGAGAAAGGCAAAGTTTATATCGTCCAAAGCCGGCCGATTACAACTTTGTGACTTAAACTACCTTGAATTCGAAATTCACTCCCCCTGCCAGAGGGGGAGATGCCTGCCCGCCATCGCTTCGCTTCGGGCGAGGCGGGCGGGGAGGGGGTGGGAGTTAAGAGCCCTCCACCTAAGCAATCTCATAAATTAGCACTTATATCACTCAAGGAGATTGCTTCGTCGTCCCTCGGCAAGCTCGGGACTCCTCGCAACGACGGTGCATTCCACAATTTAGGGAAAATTATGAAAAGAGCAATCTTTATTTTATCTTTAATCTTAATAATGGTTTTTCTTTCAGGCTGTAAGCAAGGTGTGGAACAAAGGGTTGATGATTTAACAGGCGCGAGCACGGTCAGAACCGGTCAAGAAGCCGAGAAAGATTTAGCAATCGCGCAATGCAAAGAATTGTTTCAAAGAGAAAAGGCAGATGGTCGGGATATATCAAAAGGCCCTTGTCTTTCCAATGAAATTATTCCGGATTGGGTTTGCGACATAGCGCATAATCCGCGGCAAGAGGTGGATGACAAATCCGAAAACCAATGTTCCGCCTTCCGCGAGGGCAAAGCGCATCATTTTGTGGAGTTGGATCAAAATGGCGAGGTCGTCAAGACGTATTAAGAGGAGGTGAAAAAGTTGAAAATTTTATTGTCAGTTCTTTTCTATACTTTTCTTGTTGGTACGCCCGCGTTTCTTGTGGGCTACCTCATAATAATACCTTTAGTGTCTAAAGTGAGACAGTATTGGCCTTTATTGAAATTGGATTTGGGCGTCGCTTTGGAGAGATTACCTCGACCTTCTATAGAATGGTATGGCATTAAAGCTATTTTAGACCTATTCTCTGATGATGATGACGAAAAATAATTTTTTCCGTAAGCGTCAACCAAGATTTTGACGCTTTTTATTTTTGTGCTAAGATAAAGACGCTCTTTGGTGGTTTTAATTGTTTATTAAAAGCAAAACAATAAAACCCTGAATTAAATAAGGAGGGTAAGATGAGTAATCTTAAGGATTTGAAAATTATTGGCGGTTCTTCACATCTGGATCTGACTTCCAAAGTATGTCAACATTTAGGAATCGCGCCTGTGGGGATAGACTATGGAAAATACCCTAATGACAATCAGTGGGTTAGAATATCTGATAGTGTCCGCAAAAAAGAAGTGTTTATCATTCAAACTGCTGTTCCTCCTGTTGATTATCATTTAATGCAGCTTCTAATGTTGATTGACGCCGCCCGTAGAGGTTCGGCCAAAGAAATCACAGTAATTACCCCTTATTTCTTTTATGTCCGTTCGGATAAAAAAGATGAACCCCGAATCTCCATCACAGCGCAATTAGTTTGCGAATTGGTTAAAAGCGCGGGCGCGGACAGAATCGTTGCAGTTGAATTACATAGCCCGCAAGTTCAAGGATACTTTAAAGTCTTTGACAATCTCCAGGCTGGTAAATTTTTATGTGCTGCCTTTCAGGATCAGCATATTCTGCAGGATGGGGATTTCGCCGTTATCGCGCCTGATAAGGGAGGCACCACGTTAAATGGCGATATAGCCGCTAAAAGAGGCTTTCCTTTGATCGGATTTTTTAATAAAAAGAGGATAGATCCTAACACAGTAAAAGTGAATTTTATCGGCGATCCAGAGGCTGTGAATGGTAAAAAGGTTATAATGTTTGATGATGAAGTTCTCACCGCCGGCACTTTCATTACTGATGCCTCCGAATTAAAAAAGATGGGCGCGGAAGAGATTTATGGCTGTGCCTTTCACGGCATTTTTGCCGGCGATGCCATAGCTAATATTGAAAAATCTGACCTCACGGGGGTCATTGTAACCAATACTTTACCCCAAGTTCCTAACTCAAAAGTTAAGGTGGTGGATATTTCTGAACTCCTAGCCGAGACAATTCAAAGAATATATTTGGGGGAATCTGTCAGCGAACTCTTTTGATCTTTTTAGAATATTAGATTATTAACCTTTCAGGTTAATAATCTTTTTTTATTTTTTGACAAATTCATAATCTTAATGTAAAGTAAACCCCGTTAGAGAACTTTGTTCTCTAGCCCCGTCTAGAAATCTATTTCTAACGGGATCAGCGTCTATATTTTTCCCACCACCGACTTTGTCGGTGGCTTTCTCTAACGGGGTAAAAATTCGCGTTCTTTGAAAATTCAGGTATAAAAAATGTTCACCGGTTGGTATTTATAATATTAAGTTAAGCTAACTTTAAGGAGGAACGACTAATGGGAAAGATTATAGAACTACAGAAGTTGTTTGAAGAAAAACTTAGCGTGAGTGACCTTTTAAAACGAGTGGAGGAAAGTCCAGATAAAGTCAAAGATACTCTCCAAAAATTGAAAGCGGAAAATCGGGAACCTCTGATTGCGGCAGCATTTGCTTTCTTTAGTGGTGAAGGAGGGGACATAGACCAGAAAACCAGAGATTTGATTACAAATGAGGTTGATACTTATCTTGAGGAAATTGCGAGGCATACTGAAGAGCATGTTAAACAGAAAGATTGGCAAGAGCGCGCGAAAAAGAGATTATTGTCTTTTAATGACTTTGTTCGCGTGCATAAGTCCACCTTTATTTTTGTGACTATTGTTACGGTAATTATCGTCGGGATAGCTTTTATCATCAGTTCTGTTGGACAAAATACTAATGTCTCTAAGCCGCAAGCTAAAGCGGTTACTTCCTTAGCGCAAGGTCAGATTACAGTGCGACAGAAAGGGATGCGAGAAGCGACAATTACAGTGGAAGCGCCGCTTGCGGCTAGTGAAATTCTGTTGTACGAAAACAGCAAAGTTATTGGTCACTGGGATCGCGGCGGAATACTCAAAAAGACCGTATTCCATCAAGAAGGAGCTTATATCTATTTTGCGGAGATTTTTCTGGGTAGTGGAAAAAGCATTACAGACCAGAAGTCCGTAACCTATGGAGGAGAGGAAAAATGATTTTCTTATTTGCTTTATTGGTGAGTTTTATCGGGGCGTGGAGCGCGGCGTATGATGCCGGTCGTTATTGGTTTTGGTGGATTTTCCGTTTTATCTGTTATACCCTGATTATGTGGCTGATCAACTGGCTGGCGCTCATACCTTTCACTGTTCGTACGACCGTTCTCATGTCTTTAATTCTGTTGTTTGTAACTTGCGTTATAGATTGGTTTCGTTGGGGCCTTGAAGATTGGGGATATGGCGAAGGAGGAGGCGCTAAAACAGCAAATTTTACTGTTAGCTGTGTCTGTTTGGGCCTTTTCCTATGTTTTTGGGGAGCAAGCTGTAATGCTTGGTATGCTAATGACCTATTTCAACTGGCGGAGTCGCAGCGGCTGGAATCCAAAGCGTTTAATCAGGATCCGATTAGTGAAAAGAACATAGTGGTTGTATCCAAAGAAACCGCTCTTTGGAAAGCGCAAAGAGCGATCAGCCAGGGTGGAAATTATGGCGCTTTTTACCAGTTCTGCGCCGATACGATGATTATTCAGAGGGTCAATGGCCGCCTTTATTGGTGCGCGCCAATGGAGTTCGGTGGTATTGGGCGGCAGTGGAGTCAGAAATCTTCACCGGGATTTATTATGGTCTCGGCTGAAAATTATGATGAGGAACCAAAATTAACCACTAAGAATGCTGATGGCTCCGAAATGAAGTTAAGATATATGGTCCATTCGTCTTGGGGTCTTAATCTGAATCGCTACTTGAGGGCTAAGTTTCCAGGGCAGTGGTTTATGGATCTCACCTTTGAAGTGGACGAAGAATTGCGAACCTGGCAAGTTGCAACCTGGGTTAGACCAACAAAATGGTTTACCGACGGTTGGCAAGTTCTGGGCGTGATCATTGTTGACCCGGAAACAGGCGATTATCAAGAATATACCCTTGATAATGTTCCTTCCTGGGTGGATCGCGCTATCCCCGAGGAAGTGGCTGTGGATTATCTTAAATGGTGGGGAAAATACCACCACGGCTGGCGGTTTGTAAAATCCTGGGAGCCATACAAAGAAGATATGAAACCGACACATTATAAAAAGGGATATACGGATGTTCGTATGGTTTATGGTGAGGATGGGGAGCCCTATTGGTTTTCCGGGTTTACCTCATTTAAAAAAGAAGACAAAGCCTTGGTCGGGAAAGGATTCATCAATTCTCGCACTGGAAAGTACTTTTTCGTGCCCAGCTCTGGCTCCGACGAAGAAGCCATTGCTAACGCGGTGGAGAAGGCTCTTCCTAAACTGAATACGGCTGTAGTGATTGGTTGCCCTGTGCCGTACAATTTGTACGGTAAGAAAAACAGTTGGGTTGTGCCTGTTATCGCTTCCAGCAGGCGAGACGAGAGCCATGAAGCAACGGAAAGCGGACAAAGCGGTCAATTGCTCCGTGTCGCCATTGTAGACGGCGACACTCTCAAAGTTACGATAGGCGACACCAAAAACGAGGCTCTGTTGCTTTTAAAAAAACAACTCGGAATTGGGTATGAAGTAGCTTTGAGCGAAAAAAGCAAACTTGCTGCCCTTGAGGGAGTTATCTCCGCTATTACCCAAGTGATTGAGGAAAGTAATTCCGAGTTTCGTTTTCAACTTAAAGATGCCTTGCCAACCTTCAGTTGTGGTATTCTTACTGCTGACGGGATGAGTACGGCAATAGAATTTGCCAAACCCGGAGACAGAATTCAGCTTGAATATGAAGAGACCAGCGAACGTGTGGTTCCTGTTTTCCGGTATAAGATCCTTGGTCAGAAAGAGGTAATGTCAGCCGAACAGAAAGGAATGTTGGAAATGAAACGCCAGCAGAAAGAGACAGAAGCAAGATGGGAAGGAAAGCAAATAGAAAACATTCCCTCTCCTTGAAATATATGCTTTGCGCAGATTTTTAGATCTGCGCTTTTTTTATTTAATTTTTCGTTATTTGACTTTTTAAATAATCTGGGCTATAATAATCTTGTCTTCAAGTAAGCCGGATGATCGCTCTGGTATGTTGATTTATTTGACATACCTGGGAGGAAAGTCCGAACACCAAACCCCTCACTTTTGATAAAGTGAAGGATGAAAGTGGCAGTCGTTAACAGCGACCGGGAGTAGTGATATTTTAAGCTCTTAAGACTTGAAATATTACGAAGCCTAGGGAAAGTGGCACAGAAACAAAACCGCCCCCCACCTATAAATGATTTACTTCTGACTAATTTTGCGAGAAAGCTATACATAATTGTTTTCTCAATATAGCAGAAATTAATCCACAAATTTTTATAAAATAAAATTTGTATCATTTATAGGTGGGAGGTAAGGGTGAAAAGTGAGGGAGTAAGACCCCTCTCTGGCTTAAGGTGACTTAAAGCTAGTGCTAAACCCTGCCTGGTGCAAGTCTGTACCCCTCACCTAGAAATGATTTATTATGGTTTTATTCGGTTTCCTCTAATTTAGGTTGTTACTTCAAACATCCTGAAAGAGCAAATTTTTATAAAATAAAATTTGTATCATTTCTAGGTGGGGGGGAGACGCTTGAGATATATAGCAATATATATCCTAGATAGATGATCATCAAGAAGCGCCCTCGTGGCTCTCCAAACAGAATTCGGCTTACAGGCTTACTTGAAGACATTTCAACGTGAGGACGGACCTCTTCTCTAGATTTTTTACTATAGGCAGACACACTGGTCTGTCCATACATGATTATGAAAAAATCAGAACTTTTTTTTAGTTTTTTATTAGTTCCCGTGGATTTTGCGATGATTCTCCTCGCGGTTTTTTTCGCTTATCATTTAAGATTTTCAGAGAGCATTACGGAGATTAAGCCGGTTATTTACAACTTTTCCTTTCGCGAGTATATGTTTTGGGGCGGCGTTGCGGCCTTAATTTGTTTAGGAATTTTTGCTTTGACCGGACTTTATAATTTAAAAACCACGCGCGGCGGTTTGCGCGAGGCTTATCGGGTTTTTATAAGCATCTCTACGGCGATGATGGCGTTAATCGTTTTATTGTTTTTTCAACGCGAACTTTTTTCTTCGCGCTTTATTTTCTTGGCTGTTTGGCTTCTCTCGGTTGTCTTTGTAATTTTAGGACGTTTTATAATCCGTACGGTTCAAAGGGTTTTATTAAAATATGGTTATGGTGTGCATCGTATCGCCTTAATCGGCAATGGCAATGCTGGCAAAATTTTGGCTGAAAAATACAAAAGAGAACCGCGTTTAGGCTATAAGATTATGACCCATATTTTGCCCGAGGACGATGTTATTAAAAAGCTAGATCTGGCACGCTTACGGCGCGGTGTGGATGAAGTAATTCAATGCAGTTTGGATTTGTCGCAAACAGAGGTTTTAAAAATTGTGGATTATTGCGATGTGCATCATTTAGTTTATAAATATGTGCCGGATATACTTGGCGCCCAAGTGACTAAATTAGATATTGAAACTGTTTCCGGTATTCCGATTGTGGAGTTAAAAGATACCCCTCTGGACGGTTGGGGTCGGATTTTTAAACGCATTGCCGACATAGTTATTTCTATAATTTTGATTATTTTGGCAAGTCCCGTTATGATTGCCACTGCGATAGCGATTAAGCTTGATTCAAAGGGACCAACATTTTTCTCCCATCTTGATAAAGGACAGCCCCTAAAGCGGGTTGGTCAGTACGGCAAGTTGTTCCGTTATTTTAAATTTCGTTCTATGCGGCCGAAATGCGACAGTTTGCGTTACACGGTCTTAGCGAAGCATAATATACGCAAAGGCACGCCGATGGTTAAGATTCAAAATGATCCTCGTGTAACCCGCGTAGGCAGATTTATTAGACGGTTTTCCATTGATGAATTAGCGGAGTTTTTTTTAGTTTTCATTGGTAAAATGAGTCTGGTCGGTCCGCGGCCGCATCTGCCTGAAGAAGTGGCAAAATATAAAAAACACCACAAAAGGGTGTTAAAGATTAAGCCGGGGATTACAGGGCTCGCCCAAATCTCGGGTAGAAGCGACTTGGATTTTGAAGAGGAGGTGAGACTAGATACATATTATATTGAGAACTGGTCGCCGCGGTTAGATCTTTGGATTTTCCTAAAAACACCAATGGCAGTGTTAAAAAAACGAAAGGTGGAATGAAGTTCATTGTTAAATTGTTTTATTGTTGCGTTGTTATTTTTATTTACTTTATGTTATTCTAATCATTACCAAGTGTTCTATTGTCAAATATATTTTACTGAATTGAAAGGAGTAAAAAATGAAAAGATTTGTAATGATCTTTATGTTAATGATGATACTAACATCATTCGGGTGTGAAGAACAGGATAAGTCCAATGCGGTAATAGGTACTAATAATCAAGTGTTAGTGGATCTGGATCATATTAGAAACTGTATGGGTAAGGATGTTATGATTGAGTTTAAATCAGCAGGAAAGATCAAGTTCAGATACGGATTACTATATCAAGTTGATATAGAGCCAATAGGTAAATTGGACTGTTATCTCTCTACACCAGCTGGGAATAATGCCAATATATACCTTTGGGATACTAATAGTATCAAATTGGTTTCTGCTCCTAATCCACCACTGCAAATCGAAGTAATGAAATTACCAGAAAAAGGAGGCGAAAAATAAATGGGGGAAGCTACTGTAACCAAAAAAGGATATATAACGGATATCTTGAGTATGAAAGTTATCCAAGATGGCTCATTCATTAAAGAAATTGTTACAACAATCAGGTTTGTCGCGAGCGGGATTAATATGCCAACTGTTATCAAATTTTATGGTTTCATTGATTCAGGCGTATTTGATCAATCGATTACATATTCCGGCGAAGTATCCTGTGGATCAGGTGGACGAAAAATAGTCCAATCCTTCAGTTACACAGGCAATAAGAGCCGGGAAGTAAGATTTGAAGCGATATTTCACGACCCGAATAACCAAGAAGAAATATCAGAAAAGGATCTTGAATCTTTATTGTACACCGTTGATGTCGGCTAAATAGGTTATGCGTTAAAGTATAACCTTTTTTTATTATTGGTTTCAAGTTTCTATTGCAACATATTGTTGATTAATCGACCAAAAACTTCATAGGGTGTTTGATAGTCTAAAACTTTTCGCGGCCTGCCGTTCAGGAGCTGCTGCACTTTGTTAATTTCTCT
>JBAZQX010000004.1:0-101100 GCA_041644975.1 Candidatus Doudnaibacteriota bacterium
TATCCAATTGAACCAAGGGCTGCCCTGCTTTCACTTCATCGCCTACTTTCACATTTACCTTTTTCACCACACCCGCATTTTCAAAAGACAATTCCAAAGATTTCTGCGGCTTCACCGCGCCATTAATACTTACAGTTTGTTTCAAATCCCCCCGCGCCGCTTTTTCCACAGAATATTGAGGTTGTTTTTGAGGACGCAAAAAAATCGCGGCCAATATACCGCCAATAACCAAAACGATAATAATCAGCATAATCCATTTAGCGCGTTTTTTCATCTCTTTTAAATTTTAATATTGAGTTTATATTATAAATCTTTTTTAAACTTTGGTCAATGCTCCTGAAAATAAAAAATGCCCCTAAATATAAAAGTATTAAGGCAATTAAACTAAATACAAATTACTACCTTAAAAGGCCAACCAACTTATTATGAATTTTTTTATTTTTGGAAACAAGAAGAGATGGCACCCGACTGTCTTGATAACCGTCCCTTCGGCACCAATATTGATAAATATCTTTTTGATGGCCGTTAAATTCGCTCACTATCGCTCCAGCCTTTTCGGCAATCAAAGCAAAGGGTCCCCAATCTAGAGCAAAGGCATTATCCCGAAAAAAGGCATCAATTTCTCCTTTAAAAAATGAGGTTGGCGTCTTTAGCCGTTGCAAGTCGTCTTTACCCATTTGAATCACCTCTAATCCCGCCTCTTTAATTCTCTGCACTCTGCGGGATGAAAGCTTGTAGGTCAAGACTATATTTACACCTTTTTTAGAAAATGTTAAATTTTCTTGAATGTACTTCCCTTTTTGAGAAGCTGGAGTAAAAACTAAACTTTTAGGAAGCTTCTGGATAGCACAATAAAATTTTTGATCGTAAGGGGTATGAATGAGTGCCCCTTCTAGCTTACCTTTGATAAAAACCGTAAGAATAATCCGGAATAAAGGTAAATTCTTTTTATAATGTAAAGTGCCATCAATGGGATCTATGCCTACAATAACATTATCCTTCGGGGGGAAATATCTTACATTCAAACTTTTATCTGCTTCCTCGGTAAAAACTTGAAAATGATACCCTTCAGCCAGAAAATGGGCTAAAAGGATTTCTTGAATAGTGATATCAGCATCGGTCAAAGCCATAGCGAAAGGATCATGATCGCACGAAAACTTATTTTTTTGGGCGCGAACTCTGTTCTGAATATTTAAGGCATAATGCCCGCATTCTGCCAACACGGGCAGTGTATTTTTGAAAAAATTAAATAGAGTGGTCCGAGTCATAAATTAAATTTATATCCCCCGCTTTCAATAATCTTTTTGGGATTTAAAAATAATTTTTCTTTTAATTGCGCTTTGGAGAGCGCTCCTTCCAAAACTAAACCATAGGAAAGGGGAAGGAAAGAGGAAAAATTGGCAATGCCCGTTTTGCGCGGCAGGGGAGCATAATCACTCGCAATAACGTCAATCGTGCCGTCGGCTAGCCCTTTTTTCACTACCGCCACGTCTTCCTTTAATCCTAAAGGAGGATTCACTTTCACATTTAAATCATCTTTAGTGTAGGTGAAATAATGGGGACAGGTTTCGCAGGTTATTTTTAAACCCTGCTTCTTGGCGCGGCGAATTAAAGCGACACTCGCCTTTTTGCTCACGTGCTGAATATGAAGTCTGCCGCCAACTTTTTGTAAGACTTTAAGATACCTCTCTATATATACCGTTTCAAGGCGAGGATGCTTCACACCTCTCTCATAAGAAGGACTACAATGCGCCAACACAAGCACACCTTTTTTAAAAATCATAGCCAACAGATTCGTATTTTCTAAATATTGTCCGTCATCGCTGAAACCCACAACCCGAGGCTTAATCTTTTCTACCGCTACTAGCCTTTTACCAGACAAATTTTTAGTGATTGCGCTTACGGCTAGCGCCTCGCAATATCTTTTCTTTTTCAAAGACCGCTTGATAGCCGCTAAGTTATCCAAAGGAGGATCAGTATTGGCCATATAAACGACAACGTCAATACCACACGTTTTAGCGATTTTGGTGTGCTTTGCGATATCGTTTCTTAAATGAGTATGGAGATCAATAACCGGATAACCCAGAAACATAATTTGTTAAAAATATTAAAGATTGGAATTTTACCCCCAAATCAACAAGGCAGCCATAATGCCAATTCCTGAAATTATAGCCATTAGCTGTTTTATGGAAGTTTTGAGGTTAAATTCATGATGTAATTCCGGAATCAAATCCGCGCCCGCGATATAAATAAAGCCGCCGGCGGCAATAGGGAGAATTACGGATGAAAAGCCAGCCACGAACGAGCCAACTAATAAAGCTATCACCGCGCCCAAAATGGCCATAGAAGCGGAAAGAAAGTTAAATATAACCGCTTTTTTAACAGAAAGACCACCATAGACTAAAACACCAAAATCCCCAATCTCCTGCGGGATTTCGTGTAAAACTACGGCCAAGGTGGTAGCAAGCCCCAAAGAGAAATCAAGACTATAACTTGCCGCAATAATCATTCCATCAGTCAAATTATGCAATCCATCGCCAATTAAATTCATCGGCACCGCAGGGTGAATATGGGTTTTGGAGTTTGGAATATGACAATGCCGCCAACGCACCACTTTTTCTAAAATAAAGAACAGGCAGATCCCAGCCAAAATCAAAAGGGAAATTAAAAGGTGGTCTGTCTCACTTTGAAAAGCTTGAGGCAAAAGGTGGATAAAAGCGTCGCCAAAAAGACCACCCACGGCAAAACTCACGAGATAAAGCAATATTTTTTGCAATCTTTCCTTATTTAAAGAAAGAAAAAAAATCCCCACTAAAGAAATGAAGCTCACAATCACCACGCTAATAATGGTATAAAACCAAATAATCATAAATTCCA
The DNA here is from genome assembly GCA_041644975.1 of Candidatus Doudnaibacteriota bacterium. GTDB lineage: Bacteria > Patescibacteriota > JAQUNI01 > JAQUNI01 > JAQUNI01 > JAQUNI01. The sequence goes on from JBAZQX010000004.1 coordinate 2,878, forward strand.
ATTTAATTTTAGTTAGTATAGCAAATTTTTGTTAAAAAATAAATAAAAAACCCACCTTAAATTTTGATTGGGTGGGAGTAAAGTTGGAGGTCAGGCGAGAGCCTGACAATCACTCGTGTCGCGCTTTTCATGGCTATACCAGATCTTCAGACGCACGACCTCCTCGTGTCAAGCTTTCGCTTGACCTCCTTAAATCGGTTCAGGTCTGAAGACCCGAACCAACTATAGGTCAAGTTTCAAGACCTGGCCCCTATTTACTTTTTCTTGGTTTAAAAACCGCCTCAATTCGGGATTTTTTTAATTACTCAATTTGTTGCCCACGATACCCTAAACAAAAAACCTCCGTCCACGAGAAGTTTTTTCTTTAGATAATTTATTTAACTAAACTGATGTCACATTTTTGCTTTATGATTTCGCGCAACAATTTTTCAACCCGAGCAATACTTTTATCATCAATCACGGAAATTGGAATCACCTCTTTATTCAATACTTTTAATTTTTCCAATTTTTGAGCAACTTCCTCTTCACTCGCCAAGTCGATTTTACTTAAAAAAATATATTCTGTTCTATCTAATAATTCTTTATTAAAAGCTTCAAGCTCGTTTCTAATAATTTCATAATCTTTTATTGGTTCCGGCGATTCCGCGGAAATAAAATGAAAAAGCGTTTTAGTTCTTTCAATGTGCCGTAAAAATTTAATGCCAAGCCCTTTGCCTTCTGACGCCCCTTCAATCAAGCCCGGAATATCGGCTAAAATTAGTTCAAAATAAACTCCAAGATTCGGCTCAAGAGTCGTAAAGGGATAATTAGCCACTTTACTTTTGGCATTAGTTAAACTGTTTAACAAACTTGACTTGCCAACATTTGGCAAACCAATAAAGCCAATATCAGCGATCAGTTTTAATTCTAACCTTAACTCACGCTCCTCACCAACTAATCCCTCTTGGAACTGAATTGGGCTGGTATTAATTGGCGAACGAAACATAAAGTTGCCTTTTCCGCCCCTGCCCCCCTTGGCCGCCAATAGACTCTGCCCAATAGCCACTATTTCAATATCCTCGCCACTTGATAAATTATGAACAACCGTGCCAACCGGCACTTTCAAAACCAAGTCCTTGCCATCCGCTCCATCATTTAACTGCCGCCCTCCTTTTTCTCCGTCTTCTCCTATTAATTCTTTTTTATAACGAAACTGAATTAAAACGCTCAAGTCCGCAACGCCCTTAAAATAAATGCTTCCTCCATGGCCTCCTCTTCCCCCAGTTGGGCCAAGAGACATCTTTGTCTTATTAAAAGCCATGTTGCCGTCCCCACCCCGGCCAGCCCTGACCCTAATTTTTACATCATCAATAAGCATATTGATATAATAATGCTCTAATTTTCCCAATTTGTCTAATGTTTTTTAAATAAGCATAGAATTAATTCTACAAGGGGGGACTCTATATTTGCGAACAAAAAAACTCCCGTGTTGGGAGCTTTTTGTTGAATTTGAATGATCTATATTTCCATTCTTAAACGCGGGATACGTTTACCGCGTTGAGTCCTTTTGGAGAGTCAGCCTTTTCGAAAGATACTTTGTCACCGACTTTTAAATCTTCATAGCTTACGCCTTTGAGCTCATTACTGTGAAAAAATAAATCTTTTTCTTCACCATCAACGGTAATAAATCCAAATCCTTTATCTGTAAGGGTTTTAATTATTCCTTCCATAGTTGTAAAGTTAGTTTAATTAATTTTTTAAGGTTTTATCCTAAAGTTTAGTTCCTTGAATAAACTCGACTAGTGAGTTGGCTACAAAATTATTCCTACTGCAATTTTATCTTTTTGGCTACGGCTTCGTCAGACATCGCAAAAAGCTTTTCACCATAGCTCCAGCTATGGCTCAAACCTTTTTGCTCGTCTTCCTCTCCTCGCCTAAAAATCTAAAATTTCGCTACGAAATACTTTTGTAGCCATCTCAATTTTTTATTAAGCAACTATCTTACCTTAGATGACATTAACATCTAAAAACCAAATAGTCAAACTAATTAAAATTTGAACTCCGCGGCATTACGCGTTAGCGCCTGCCGCATACCCAGTGCTCCAACAAATTTGCAGGTTATAACCGCCTGTTGGACCATCTAAATCAATAATTTCACCGGCAAAAAATAAATTTTTAATAATTTTTGATCGCATTGTTTTTGACTCAATTTCTTTTAAATCAATTCCCCCGCTTGTGATAATCGCCTGGCTAAAACCAGTTGACCGCGAAACATTTAATTCTAAACATTTTAAAAAATTAATAATTTTTTTTCGCTCTTCTTTGTTGATACAATTTAATTTTTTATCCGGGCTTATGCCAGTAAACTTAATAATTAAATCGCCCAATCTTCGAGGGAGAAGTTCCGGCAAATAATTTTTAAAATTCTTATTTCTTTTAAAGTCCCTTTGCAATCTTTTATCCAATGTTAAAACATCCAAAGCCGGCTTTAAATCAATTTTTAAACATACTGCCCCGGTAGCCATTAATTCTCCAATTCTCTTGCTTAAATCAATAATTATCGGCCCGCTTAAACCAAAATGGGTAAAAATCATTTCTCCAAATTTTGAGTCCTGCTTTTTGTTATTTTGAAAAATAGAAACACTAACATTTTTTAAAGTTAAGCCCTGCAAACCCTTAACCCAATTTTCTTTGGTTTCTATCGGCACTAAAGCGGGCATTGGTTTTATAATTTTGTGCCCCATTTTTTGAGCCCATTCGTATCCATCGCCGGTTGAACCAGTTCCGGGATAGGCCTTCCCGCCGGTGGCTAAAATAAATGCCTTGGCAATTATTTCTTTTTCTTTTAGCTTTACCTCTTTAATTATTCCTTCTTTTACATCAAAGCCGACAACTTTTTGGTTAAGTAAAAGCTTAACTTTATTTTTATTTAAACATCGCGACAAAACATTCAAAACATCTTGAGATTTATTGGAAGCGGGAAAAATCCTGCCCCCTCTTTCTATTTTTGTTTTCAAACCATTTTTTTCAAAAAAATCTATGACTTCCTCGGGGCCAAAAACGAAAAGCGAGGAAAAAAGAAACCGTCCTTTCTTTCCTAATTTTTCAACAAACTTTTTAGCGTTAAACTCGGCTTGCCCCGTTAAAGACGAAGCCTCTAACGGGGCTTGCGTAATATTGCATCTGCCGCCCCCGGTAATTAAAAGTTTTTTGCCAAGAATCGAATTTTTTTCAATCAAAACAACCTTGGCGCCTCTTTCGCCAGCTTTAATCGCGGCCATTATTCCGGAGGGTCCACCTCCGATAACCGCCACATCAAATTTTTCTTGAATTTTGGACATAGCGAACAAGTATAACACATTAGTGTGAATAGGGTCAGGTCAGGAAATTGTGAATTGTCTTCTGCCAGAAACAAAAAAAGCCAATATTGCTGGCTTCACGTTTATAATAAAATAAGATTAAGAGGTTAATTCCACTCCTACCTTTTCCGCGATTTTCTGGATCCATCTTTCATGCCTCTTGAATCTTATGACTCAACATAACCATTTCTTGGAAATAGGTATCAGCTTTTTGACCATATTTATCAACAGCAGTTAGCAGATCAGAAAAATCTTTCCTGTTATTCTCCTGCATTTTTTCCAAATCTTCTTTGGTAGCAAAAATCTTTTCTTGAGCAGTAATGATTTTTTGAATATCTTTATTAGAAAGCGCAGCCATAATTTAATCAGCTATTTATTTCCTCTTAGAGAAATTATACCATTTTCAAAAATAGTGTCAATTTTGCGCGCTCTTTGTGGTTTAGGGCTAGAATCTGTTGGCAATAAAAAAGGGTCAAGATTCAAAACCTGACCCCAAGTTTCCAAATTATATTTACATTCCAGATTTAAGTCCACGGGCTTAATTTATCATATTTTACCCCACCCTGCCACGTCGCTCGCCCTGTCGCTCAAGAGCGACGGGGCTCGCGAGCGACGTGGTCTACTACTCACGGAAGTAAAAAAGGGGGTCAAGTTTTAAGACCTGACCCCTATTTCCCCCTATTTCCCCTTAAAAGTCGCCTTAAGTATATAGAGATGACTCTACATCCCTAAGTCATCGGGAATCTCCACAATCACCTCTCGGATCTTTTTCAGCACTCTTTTAGTAAAAAACTCAACCACTCTGGACTTTCAGTCCAGAGTGGTTGAGTCCATTATATAATCAAATTAAATCGCGACGGGTGGAATTTTCTAACCTGTATTTCGCATTCTAAACTTCCAAAGGCTCTTCATCAAAAATTTTATTTTAACAATCCCCATTTATAATTTAACCTGCTCTCGATATTCCCAAAAATAAACTGATCAAATATCACCCCTATTATAACTATTACCATCATTACAGCCATCACTTGAGCCATATCATTAAGCTCTCTTCCAAACATCAACAACTGCCCTAAACCCGCGGTAATAAATAACATTTCTCCAGACATCAAAGACCTCCAAGCGAAAGACCAACCCTGTTTAACACCCGTGATATACGAAGGCAAAATTGCCGGTAAAATAATATATCTGTACAAATTAACCCCTCGGGCTCCCAAAATCTTACCGGCATTAATCAAAGAGGGCTGAATACTGGTTACTGCTCCTTTCACGGAAATAGTAATGCTTAGAATTGTCCCCATCACTACTACAAAAATAATTGCTTTTTCGTTCAGCCCAAACCATAACAAAGCCAAAGGCAACCAACAAATGCTCGGCAAAGTTTGCAATCCTAAAATTAAAGGGTCAATTGTCTGCCTTAATAATTTTATCTTAGCAACTAAAAATCCAAGGGCTGTACCAAAGAGCAGGGAAATGCCAAAACCAATAAAAATCCGCCTCATGCTTATCAATATTCCCCAAATATATGTTCCATTTAAAAACCCCTTGAATAAAGTTTTGATGACGGTCTGCGGCGAAGGAAATAACCAACCGGGCCAGAAATTAAGGCTATAAATTAGCCACCATAGAAAAAATATAAGAAAAATAATGGCTAATATTTTAACTGCTTTGTTGATTCTTCTTTTCATAATAAGCTGAGAATTTAGTATATTAAGGCTATTTGTTATATTGTTCCATTTCTCTAATAACTTTTTCAATTTCATCTTTTAGCTCCATTTTTATCTCATTGCTAACTTTTATTACTTCCAAGTCTCCCAATTCTCTCGGCCGCGGAAAAGTAATCTTGAATTCTTTTTTTATTTTCCCAGGACGAGCAGTAAAAACTAATACTCTGTCTCCCAAACAAACTGCTTCCCGGACATTATGGGTGACAAAAATTATTGTCTTTTTGGTAAGCTGCCATATCTCCTGAAGTTCGTTATAAAGGATTTCCCGGGTTTGAGCATCTAAAGCCGCAAATGGTTCATCCATTAAAAGAATATCTGGTTCTAAAACTAAAGTTCTGGCCAAAGCAACCCTTTGTTTCATGCCACCGGATAACTCATGTGGGTAGGCCTCTTTGAAAGGTTTAAGATGAACTAATTTTAAAAAGTAATCAACAGTTTCTTTAATCTCTTTTTTATCTTTTTTGGCAATCTTTAAACCAAAAGCCATATTATCTTTCACTTTAAGCCAAGGGAAAAGAGTGGGCTCCTGAAACATAAAGCCAAACTTTCCATCAATGACAATATTGCCCGAGGTTGGTTTTTCTAGGCCAGCAATTAAATTAAGTAAAGTAGATTTGCCGCAACCCGAAGGCCCCACTAAGCAAATAAATTCTCCTTGAACAGCTTCTAAATTAATACTCGACAAAGCTTCTATATGACCACTAGGATTATAGTATTTCTTGCTAATATTTCGTATTTGTAACTTCATTTAAGATAGTTAAATCGTAAAGATTATTAAGATCAGGTTTAATTTCACCCAAAAATCCTTGCTCATATGCCCAATCGGCGAAAGTGAAAACTGAACTCTTCACCGGATCAATATCAACATTTAACATCTGCCAGGCATCTTTTAAAACTTCGGGGGATAATTTTTTTGTTGTTAATTTTTCTATCTCGGCATTAACAATCTCTTGGGCTTCCTCGGGATGCGTTTTGATCCAATTAGTTATTTCTAAATGGGCTTCAATCCATTTTTTCACCAAATCGGGATGCTCTTTCAAAAATTTAGTGCTGACAATTATATTAGCAGTGCAAAATTTTTTTTCTGACCACAATTCCCTCTCATCAATTAGACGCTGTCCCTTTGCTTCTATAATTAACCGTGAGGCCCAAGGCTCTGGCGCCCAAGCGCCGTCAAGTTGCTTCTGAGTAAACATCGTTAATTGGTCAGCATTGGCAATTGGTATTATTTTAGTTTTATCAGATAATCCTTTTTCTTTTAAATAATGCCTTAGAGAAATATCTTGAGTATTGCCCTGTTGGGGCGAAGCAATCTTTTTCCCCTCCAAAGCTTTAAGGCCTTCCTTCTTATATAAAGAAGCTAATTCTGGTTGGACGACTAAAGAAGCGCCACCCGAGGTCGCACCGCTAATAATCTTTAAAGCTTCACCGTTTGATTTAATATAACCGTTGATGGCCGGGCTGGGACCAATGTAGCCGATATCAATCTGCCCGGCGAACAAGGCTTCAATTTCTGAAGGCCCAGCATTAAAAGTCTCTGTTTTAATAGTAATATTATCACCTAAAAATTTCTGGAATGTCTCCTGGGCCATGCCGACTAAAGCCTGCGAATGCGTAATATTGGGAAAATAACCCACTCTAATCGTCTGTTTATTTATTACCTCCTGAGGATTGGCAGTTTGCTCTTTTTTATGTTGATATCTTACAATAAAAAAAACTGATAAACTAAAAATTAAGACAAAAACCAAGATGAAAAAAAGAATCTTACGCATAGTATTTAAAAAAATTAAAATTAATAATATAATTTTAAATTAAATCGTCTAACGTTAAATTTTCTAATTTATCAGCAATATAATCTCTGATTTCCCGCAAAACTTTTATAATTTTTTTTTCTTGGCTTAAGGGTGTTTTAGAAAAAAAATAATGACTAACTGATTCGGTCGGTGCCAAAGCGCCATCCATCAACCTAATAATTTCAGCTACGGTGATCCGGTTGGCTTTCCTGGCTAGTTGATATCCTCCACTTGTACCTCGCTTAGTTTTTATATAGCGGCTGTTTTTCAGAATATATAATAACTGCTCCAAATATTTCTTGGATAAATCGTATTCTTTGCAGATATCTTCTATCTTGATAAAACCGTTTTTTTCGCGACGGGCTATATAGATTAAGGCCAATAAGGAATATTCGCTTTTAGTGGTTAATCTCATATTTTTGTTTATATCTACTTTGTCTATAAACATAGTATACTTTGTTATTTTATTCGTCAAGGGGGGGGAAGCCTGTGGATAAATAAAAAAGACGGTTTGTCAAAAAACCGCCTTTTTTATTGCCTATTTTTACATTAATTTATATTAACTTCTTTCTCTCTAAATAAGTTAAAATTTCGTTAACACTTTCATTAATGGACATTTTGTCAGTTTTTAAATGGATAGCTGGTTTTTGTGGCTCTTCATAATGATGAGCAACTCCAGTAAAATCTTTGATTTTGCCTTCTCCAGCCTTTCTATACAAAAGGCGAATGGGGTCAGGTCTTGAATTGTGAATCACATTTCTCCACTCTTTAAACGCTTACTTAGAACTTAAAGCGTTTATGGAGTAAGCAGTAACTGGCTCCACATCGTGGACAATAGCCTGCCCTCAAGCGAGTATATTTACATTCCGGATTTAAGTCCACGGGCTTAATTTATCATATTTTACCCCACCCTGCCACGTCGCTCGCCCTGTCGCTCAAGAGCGACGGGGCTCGCGAGCGACGTGGTCTACTACTCACGGAAATAAAAAAGGTCAAGTCTCAAGACCTGACCCCAAATTTCCCAATTTCCGTGTCGCAAAATTATTATATTATTTATAAAAATTTGGGCAAACCCCATTAGAAACTTCACCACAGCATAATTTATCAAAACGCGTTTTTGGCGAAATCTGTAAAGGATGGTTTCTAACGGGGCAAATCCCGTTAAACATCTTCTGGAATCGGCGGCGGTTGATTGGCTGGACTAACAGTGGGATACCGCCAAGCGCTGATCAGCCGCAGCTTGGCGCCGTGCTTCTGATACATCAGCCAAATTTCCGTAGGATGTTTTTTGCTGCCAGCGCGCTGCATTAAAGCCACAGTTTTTGGCGCCACGCCTTCTTCAATGCGATTGGGATTTCGCAAAACTTTTTTCAGCCGATTTTCCGACAAACCATAAAAACGCATTTTTTCTTGACAATGCAATGTCCAAATAAACTTTTCACTTAATTTTGATTTAATAATATTCACCTTAGCAATTTAGCACCAAAAAATTTTAACCGCAATAAAAAACAACAGAAAAATTCCTGCTGCTTTATTTTTATTAACTAAATTTTTATTTAATGCTTGTCTCAAAAGAATCTAAAAGCGCTAAGGCTTCTGGCGCAGAAAATTTTGCTTTAGTAACCTTATTTTTGTTCGGATCAATCCCCGCAACCATTGACAGATTAAAAAAAGTTGTTGGCTCCATAGTCCGAAGCGTTAGCGAGGCGAGCAGGGGGAGTGTAATTGGGGCTTGGGCATAATGGTCTTTTATCTCTTCCTTTTATCACGGACGCGGTCGATTTCGGTCAATATTTTTTTCCTTAGGCGGACGGATTGAGGAGTGATTTCCAAATATTCATCATTGTTCACAATTTCTAATCCTCTCTCAATGGTTAATTGAAGGGGTGGAGTTAGAATAAGCGCTTCCTCGGCGCCTTTGGAGCGCACATTAGTCAAATGTTTGCCTTTAGTGGGATTAACCGCCATCTCATCGCCTTTGGCTGTGTTGCCGATAATCATGCCCGCGTAAACTTCAGTGCCCGCGTTAATATAAAGAGCGCCGCGCTCTTGCAAATTATACAAAGCATAAGCGACAGCGGTACCGCGGGCCATAGAAACCATTGAGCCGACTTTTTTCTTTTTAATATTACCAACAAATAGTTTAAAACCGATTACCTGACTATAAAGAATGCCTTCGCCCTTTGTATCAATCATGAAGTCGCCGCGATAACCCAATAATCCTCGAGTGGGAATTTCAAAAATAATGCGGGTATAATTTTTTTCTTGGATTAGACTAGTCATTATCCCCTTTCTTCGGGATAATTTCTCAATTACCGTGCCCATAGCAAAATTCGGCACGCTAAGAGTTAACTCTTCAAACGGTTCAAGCTTCACCCTATTTTCTTCTTTTATAATGACCTGGGGCTCGCTAACCTGAAGCTCGTGGCCTTCGCGCCGCATATTTTCTAATAAAATCGCGACATGCAATTCACCGCGGCCATATACTTTAAAATAATCTCCGGGCGAAAAATCAATTTTGAGACCTACATTCACTTCCAGTTCTCTTTCTAATCTTTCCCGAATTTGGCGGCTGGTTACTTTGGCGCCCTCTTTGCCCACAAAGGGTGAATTGTTAACTGAAAAATTTAGAGAGATTGTCGGTTCATCAATATTAATCGCGGGAAGAGCTTCCTCGTCGGGATCATTACAGACCGTTTCGCCGATATCAATATCAGGAAGACCGGCGAGCATCACAATATCGCCGGCAGAGGCTTCCGCCACTTCTTTCCTTTCCAAGCCTTGAAAGGTAAAGACTTTAGCAATTTTGCCCGGACGCGCCGCGCTGCCTCCCTTTTTAACATAAACTTTATCGCCCGCGTGAATAGTGCCTTCATAGACGCGGCAAATCGCCAATCGTCCCATAAAATTATCATAAGCAAGATTAAAAGGCTGGACTTTCAACTTCTTCCCGCTTAATCCTTCCTTGGAAGCGATCGGGACCTCCTTTAAGATAAGGTCAAGAAGCGGGGTTAAATCTTTGGATTCATCGCTTAGGTTTTTTTTAGCAATGCCTTCTCTGGCAATCGCGTAGACTAAGGGGAATTCAATTTGTTCTTCATTGGCGCCAAGATCAATAAAAAGTTCAATTAATTTATCATGCACCCAGGCTGACCGCGCCGCTTCTTTGTCTATTTTATTAATCACTACGATCGGCTTTAATCCGAGCTCTAAAGATTTTTTAAGAACGAATTTGGTTTGGGGCATAGGACCCTCCTGCGCGTCCACGACTAGAATGACGGAATCTATGGAACGCAAAACGCGCTCCACCTCGGAACCAAAATCGACATGGCCTGGAGTATCCACGATGTTAATTTTAGTTCCCTTGTAAAAAATGGAGGTATTTTTGGAGTAAATTGTAATGCCGCGCTCTTTTTCAAGATCATTGGAGTCCATACTAAATCCTTCTTCCACCACACCGGTTTGACGCATTAGGGCATCGGTAAGGCTGGTTTTACCATGATCAACATGGGCAATAATGGCGATATTTCTAATTTCCATAAAAAAATTTAATAAAGTTTTTGATAAAAAAACCCCGCTTACAAAAGAAGGGGGGAATTTTTCCGTTCCATCCTCGCTTTCTTTACTTAGATTATACTATATTTTTGTAAAATGACAATAGCGACAAAAAAAATTAACTTTACTTGCCAAATTTACGCCTTCGTGCTATTATACACAGCTCTTGAATCCCCTACCGCAAACGGCGGAGTGTAAAAATTCAATAGACAACTGCATACTAGGAACTGTAAATCTATAAAGGAGGTAAGGAAGATGTCCAGAGGGCTATATTATATCCCAATGTTACTGTTACATACGGAAGAAGAGCTGGGCGAGCTAAAAGAAACCTTAACAGAAGCGCACAAGAGTTTGTTTGGCGCCCAACAAACAGAGGTGTTATTCAAAGAGATAAAAGAATACTGGGGATTGGTGGCAGAGAGAATTGAAAAAGTCGCGCTTTATAAAAGAGAAACTGCCTCTCCCCTGCACATTTTTGTAGACAGCTTACCCAATGGCACAGAAGATCTGATCCAGAAAACAGTATAGAGCTTAATCGCTTCAGGGGAAATCCCTGCCTACCAGATTATTGCCAAACTGCAAGCAGCCGGCGCAAAAGTGCACGGCACAGAAAATCTTGAGTGACTCATTAAAGAGGTCAACTATTGGAAAGCTGTGGTCGGGCGCGAGCGACAAAGGAACCCCCAAGAGGAAAAAGAGCTCCTTGAAAATCGCGATAAGGCGATAATTGACCGAATCAACGAAGTAGTGCCCCAAGAAGAAATAGGTATTATTTTCATCGGCAGAATGCACAATGTGGTAAAACCGCTAACCCAACCGCCCTACAACTTTGAAATAATCTATCTATGAAAGAAGGTGAAAAGTATGCCGCGAGGCAAAGCAAGATGCGGGAAGTGTGGGTTCTTGGTAATTGCTGAAGTGGAGCAAATTATTGAATGCCCAGGTTGCGGCAGAAAATTCTATATACCTAATGAACCGCGATACACAAATCCTTTAAATTCTTTAAGAAGCCACTCCATTGCTCGGTTAAGTTTGGGTCTTGGTTTGGGGCCTCTCTGGAATATAGAAGATTCAAGGCGCTTTACAGACGCACCTGAAAAAAAATGGGAGATACACCCAGAAGCAAGGCGCAAGGATTTGCGGATAAAGCTGCTGCCTTTCCCAGCAAGAAACGACCCCGAACTGATGCTAGAACATGGCTGGTTGAGGGTTATTGTAGAATTCTATGGTCACGATGAGGTTGAGAAGATTGGAGTGGCTGTAAGAAAAAGTGAGCTCATCCTTCAGAGCCACCTGTCTCTTTGCCCTTACCGCAACACAATTGCCTTGCCCGAGGGCTTTGGAACAATATCCGAAGCCACCTTGAGAAACGGCATACTAGAGGTGAGATTAAAAGAATAATCTCCCTACTATTAACCGTTTAAGGATGTCATTCGCGAATGACATCCTTAAAGATATCCTTGTGATATCTTTTTTTATTTAGTCAGAATAAGAATCTTCGTTGGTTCAATTCTCTGAATTGAACCATTAGTTTATGCAGAATTATCTGGTTCAGGTCAGGAGACCTGAATCAACAAAGCGCATAATAGTAGACTTAGGAAAAATGAGGTCAACTCTGATTTTTTATTAAATTAAGTTTATTTTCTCGCCGCCAGCCCTTAATCTCGGCTTCTCTTTGTCTTGCCTCTCTTAGTGTTTTATATTCCTCCGAATACTTTAAAACAACCGGCCTACGAATTTTAGTATAATGGGCGCCATATTTTGATTGATTATGTTCTTGCAATCTCTTTTTTAGATTATTTGTACAACCAACATATAAAGAATTATCGACGCATTCAAGAATGTAAGTATAATATAACATTTTTATCTACTCGCTTTGTAACTTCCTCACTTCGTCGTCCTTCGTCGCTTCACTCCTCGGAGTTCCTCAGTGTCTCACTTTGCTCGAGCTGGGCATAAGGTACAATCTTCGAACTTTTTTTATGCTCAATGAATGAAAAAATGAGTTTGTGGAGAGGAAAAAGGTTAGGGTTCGGAAAATTTATGCCTCAGTTGTTTCCTTGAACAACTTCAAATAATTGGCTTGATGGGGGGTGAAATTATTGGATTAGAAACATTGTCTTGCTAGTCGAGAAATGAGAATTAGGGAAGCTTAATCAATAAATCTGAAGGTATCTAACATCTGATGTGAAATTTTATTATTTTTTATGGGTTCGGAGTAATTAGTATTTTCTTTTGCCACAGGAAATTCAAAGCTATACATTTTATCACTATTGGCTAAAAAAATTATTTCTTCTGATCCCTCAATAACAAATACTCCGTCAAGCGCTACGGCTTGGATCTCGTTGACTTTAATCTGTTTAATCGTATCATAGTAATAGGGATTAGGAGCTCTGCCTGCTTTATATTCATTTTCTGCTTCTTGGATTAACTTATTGACATATTCAATTGAATTAAGGTTTTTTGGATTTTCCTCAATAAATAATGTCACTTCATACCAAGCGGTTTCCTCAGAATTTGAAGGTGCGTGCCATATTATGAAAGGCGTTCCCTTACCTACGAGTTCGGGATGTAATCCGTGTTCTAAGATTTCCCAATTGGGAGGATATTGAATTTCAAATCCATACTCTTTATTTTTATATATATTCCACTCTGTTTTTGGATTAACTGAAATTACTCCAATTAGTTCTTTTTTTGGTAAACTATATGGTTCTTGTTGTTTTTCTGAAGGCTCAAATTCGTCGTATGATGAACTTATGGGATGAATTACAATGGGTTCTTGTGAATTGAAATTAATCCCCTTTCCTCTGAAAATTTGCAGACTACTATACGATATTATCAAAACAAAAAAAGCACCTAAAACGATAAGGATAATTTTAAGAGTGATATCTTTGGAGAAAATTGACTTATTCATGTTTTGATAATTATATTACCAAAAAATACAGAAATTGTCAACTTTTTAGATTTGATTTTTGCCTTCGAACCAAACATTTAGGCTAATCTAAGGATTTTTCAGGAAAACCGTACGGTCTGGGTATCAGGAGGAGTAAAATCTTCGAACCACCAATTTTGGCTTGTTTGAGAGAAAAAACGAGCATAAAAAAACACCCGTTTGTCTGGGCTGGGCATCGTGGACAACGTTAGAACTATTATCCAGCAACAAAATGAGTATATTTACATACCTACCTTATGTAACTCGTAAGCCACAATTGTAGAAAAAGATATTATAGCGACCTGCTCAAGAAAGTTTCTATATAAATCAAGTTCATCAGTTAAGATAGCATAACCTTTGTCCTTAGCTGTTGCAATAATAGAAATATCCGTAAATCCGAATTGTATGACTTGCTCTCGCTCTTTTAAAAGGGTTCTAAAATGAATATAGTTTTCTTCCCATTTCTCTATCTCTTGAATAATTCTGGGGAAATATTCATTTAATTTTTTCCCCTTGAATAGTCTTATACGAGAGAGACTGTTTACTTCTGCAAGAATTTGAGGTGTTATAACTATTCTGCCAATAAATATTTTTAAGATTTTTTCTAATAAATCAAAGTGCTCCTCGGTATAATTTTTGCCATTATCTGTCATCAATGGGCAATATTTTAAATAGCCCTTGTCATATATACCAATTAAAAAAAGAAGTAATATATTTGTATCAAGAATTAAACACGCCTCAGGGTGTCTGAAGCGATAATAACCAATCTTATTTATATCTGATAAGTATTTAACCACAGAGATTAATTTTTACTCCGACTCTTTTCTGCTTTTCTTGTCTTTCATAGAAACCACCTCACCTCCATCTGTAATTTCAAACTCCTTATACTCTCTCTTTTTATCAAATGGAAACTCTCCAATATTGTCGTAACTCAAAACAACCATCCATTTTTTTTTAATGCCACTCCCTACGGGCACAAATTCCTCAATTCTGACTTCAGATATCTTTTGAGTCGGTGGTGTTATATCTGCTAGATATTTATAAGCCGCAAGCACTATTTCTCTTGGTGTTTTAGACATAGTGTAATTATATTTAATTTTTGTAAGACTTCCCACCTCAAGGTTGTGGATAAAGTAACATAGCTTATTTAGTCAATAGAAGTCAAGGGAAATGGATTTTAGAATTCTTATTTGTCTTTTTGCTTTTTATTTTTTATATTTGTCAAATATATTAGTTTATTTCATTATATCACAGTTTTACCCCACCCCGCTACTCACTATATCTTGGAAATAAAAAAAAGGTCAAGTTTCAAGACCTGACCCCAAATTTCCCCTTGATTGTTTGAATCTTTATTTTCCCTCTCATATGTCTATCTGTTTCATTTTCCATTCAATACAGGCGGGAACATAAGTATCTCTGGTATGCCCATAATCATTACCATTTTGACAAAAAATATAACTATCTATATCAAACCAATCAACCTTTTCTTTACACATTTTTTCTCGCTGTTCAAGGAAAAAGCCTGTCAAATCAGGATTAGTTTGCATACTTTGCTTCCAATTTTCATATACTTCATCATACTTTCTATCACACTCTTCTTGAAATTTTATTCGGTAACCTAATAATTTTTCCTTCCGTGCTCTTTCTTCTCCCAATTTTTGTTGATTAGGCAAGAAAAATAAATAGTAATAAAAAACTGAACCAGCGATTATTAAAATGACTATAATTGCTACGATTTTGATAATTTTGTTTAAATCCATAGTATTTTCTTCGTTGATTCAATTCTCCCGAATTGAACCACTAGTTTCTGCAGAATTATCAGAGACTTAAGCTAACGAACTCTTTTTAAACTCCCTTTCACTATCAGTAAGTATCGCCATTATTAAATCTTTTTGATTTTGCCAAATAGTTTGGCTAATAGAAACAACTTGTTCGTTAGTTAAATTTTTAGCAACTTGCTCTGCTAACCTATTACCTATATTTTTAACCATATCTATTAAAGCCTGTTCTCTGTCTCTTTGTGCCTTAATTCTAAAATAAGCAATTACCACAGAAAGACCCAAAATGAAAAATCCTAACACGCCAAATAAAATCTGTTTCCGGAAATTTTGCTCATTGAAGACACCAAATACAATAACTGATCCACCTACATAGGTTATCACTCCAATAACGCCAAATTCTCTTAAAACCTTTACCAGATTTGATTGTATTAGGTTCATAAAATCACTTATTAATTTTTTAATTAAAGGCCATAACCTTTGCAATCGGCAAGCTCCATGAAGACTAGAATTTTTATTATTAGTCATAATTTAGCCAAGCTAGAGCTTTATCTAACGGCTAAGGGAGATAGGTGCCCTGCGCCTGTGGCTACGGAGCGCTTTACTCCCACCCCCTCCATCTCCCCCTCGGGCAGGGGGAGTGTAATTGGTGCTGGGCATCGTGAACGATGTTATAACCATATTTCAACGACAAACCGAGTATATTTACATACCAAATTTAAGTCTACAAGCTTAAAATCATTATATCAAATTTTACCCTACCCTGCTACTCACTATTGTTTTGCTCTTTGTTATTTTACCCCACCCCGCTACTCACTATATTACTAAGGGGGGTAGGGAGTGCCAGATTGAAAATCTAACGAATAAAAGAATTCTTATAGTCGCTCCGCACAGAAGTGTTTTTATCTTGAAATATATTTTAGTCCGATTTTTAAAATCTCCTCTAATGTTAGAACTATATTACAACGACAAAATGAGTATATTTACATACCAGATTTAAGTCCACAAGCTTAGTTTATCAGATTTTACCCTACCCCGCTACTCACTATTTCTTAAAAACAAAAAGCTCCCATTTCTGGGAGTTTTTTTGTTGGAATAGCAAGCTACTTAAAAGGAAAACAAGATTTCGTCGCTTGTTTCGCCCTTTGTTCGCTCCCTCAAACGAGGCTCTTGGTATGTCCGTAAACCAATGTTGCTTTTAACCGCACAAGGCGGACTTATTGCACAACACCGTTTTCAGCCAAAAGACCGAAAAATACCAACTCTCACTATTCCAATCAAATTATATCAAATTTTTCTTATAGCTTCCAGTAACTCCTGCTGGCGTTTTTGAAGCGAGGCGTCAAAGATAATACGGTATTCAAAGTTCTTATTTGCTTGCTGGAACTCCTTAAAGCCGATTTCTTTTGCTTACCTCGCAACATAACTTTGATTATTTGAACCAATTTACAATTTTTTTGAAGACCCTACCGATCTTTGCTGGAATGTCCGAAAAGGTCGATTTTATAAATGACAAAATTTTGTCATTTTTATTTATAGATACGCTACTTTCCTGACTACTGTTACTATTATCTTTATTTTCTTGTTCCGCACCCTGCTCATCCGTTGTCATTATCGTATTTTGCGAGCTTATGGCATTTTTTTCTTTCTCAACTACCACGGCTTTATCAGTGATTTCCAAACAACTATTTCCAACTTCTTTAAAACCTTCATTACATTGCCATACATCTGCAGGGCTATCCGTTACTGGATGTGCGTTTGAGGGTATTTTAATACATTCAGTCTTATTCAACGAAAGCGCATATCCCGCGCTACAAGTTTTTCTTTTTTCTGGGCTGTTTTGTTCTTGCGTTATCTTGGTTTGATTATTCGTTACTGGGGGGATCGCAAAGTCTAGAGGGGGAGAACTGTCTTCCTCTTCCTTTTTTAAAGTGTAATCAGAATCAATTTTTTCTAAACTTGTAATGTCGCAGGTTTCATCGTCATCTTGCAAAACAATCTTATCCCATCTATCAACATCAAAATCAATTCCTAAATTGACTACAATTCTATCATTTAAATATCTCTTAATAGAGGATGTATAGCATCCAGAATCATAAGTGATTAGGTAATATTGGTAATTATATTCACTTTTGATAATAGCCTGCCTCTCATCTGTGTTAAGTTCTTTTAAAATAAAATAAACATTATTTTGTTTTTCAACACATTGATTATCATCATTTAAAGTATAATTACTATCACATTCACATTTTTTATTTAAAGAATTATAAGAAGAGTGAAGACCATATTTAGTGAAGCAAGAGACGCATTCATTGCCACCGCCTATAGTTTTTTGCCTCAGAATATAGCCGTTTCGACACTCACAGACATCAGATAATGAATTGTATGTCGAATTATACCCAAGTTTATTGTGGCAATATTCGGTTGTATCTATGCATTTTGTTTTTCCAAAAAGGTCTTCACTAAAAATATACCCATAACGACACTTACAAGTATCAGACAAAGAATCGTATGTCGAGCCGTATCCATATTTGTCTTTGCATTGCTGTTCTGTAGAAATACATTGTGTTCTTCCTACTGCATCTTTTCCCAAAGAATATCCATATCCGCACTCACAAGAATCATTTAAAGAGTTATATTTTGAGTTAAAGCCATATTTATCTTTACACATTTGGTCTGCCGATACACAGCTAGCATTACCAAGAATATCTTTACCAAAAACATAACCACTCATACATTTACAGCTATCTGTTAAAGAATTATATGTCGCCCATATACCGTATTGAGAACACTCACCGTAGCTTTGAGTGATTTTAATGTGAAATAAAAACAAACCTGACAAAATAAGCAAAACAGTTATGGCATAAAATTTATGATTGAATTTGAAATCCACAAATTATATTTTAGTATTAGAAATTATTTAATTTCTAGCTAATAACGCAACTTATAACTTTTATAGGGGCTTGTATATCCTTTTGCGCCTGTGTATGGGTTGTAATTTCCTTTCGTTGACCAGTTATCTAATCTGCTTCTGTTGGGGCTAGTCCTATAATATGGCTGGACATATGTGCCAGTGCTTTTTTTGTAATAACTCCTAACTCTGATTGTGCGTGCTTCGGCAGAAAAGACAAACAAGCCAAAAACGAAAGACAGAATAATTGATAAAACAATAAGTTTTTTCATAATTTTCCCTTTTTAATTATTTTATAGGATATTTTTTAAAACATTCATCTTTGATTTGTTGATAGGCTTTCTTTAAATCATCTGCTCTATTTGAAGCCAATAAACAACTACCATCTGTGCCGATTTCCCTATTATCTACTTTGCAATATTCATTCCATTGGTCGCGAGATGTAGTTTTAGCGTCTTCTAGACAAGCCTCAAGCATTGATTTATTTAATTCTTTATCCACTTTTTCCTCAATTCGTATTAAGTCTTCTTTATTAGGAATATATATAACATAATGATAAAAAATAGCAAAACCTATCAATAATACGGCGGCTGCTAAAGTAGCTTTGAACCAATTAATCTTTTTTATTTTTTCTTTCATAAATTTAAGGCAAAGTTTCACACACAACGCCGTCTTTATCTCGGTCTAGTTTGTGCACATCTCCCCTGCCTTGTGTTATGCAGTAATTATAACAGGCTTGAGCCTGTTTTTGTGTTGTGAAATCAGGGCAATTATAGGTATTACTACTGCAATTGCAAACTGTTTCCGTTGTAGTAGTGGTGGGTGCAGGCGTAGTTTGAATTGTGGGGCTAGTTTGGGCTTGGTTTGCTGAATTATCAGCTACGCAAGCATCATCAGCCCATAATCCTCGCTTATTCTTCTCTGCTTCTTTTTGAGCTTCTTTAAATTCTGATTGGTATTTATAGGGTGTGGAGTAAGTATATTCGTAAGCGTAGCCTTCGGCAATCATTAGTTTATTAAAGTTTGTCCCGTCTTCTAAAAAGACATATCTCAATAATCTACCATATTTGTCTCTTTCTCCTTGGGTTGGGTCGTTTTCTAAAATTACACTTTTGCCATTCAAAACTTCCTTGGCTTTATCGGAGGCTTCTTTACCAAAACATTCAACGGGTTTGCGAGGGTCAACGGTTTCGGGGGTGTTAATACCTATAAGCCTTAGGGTCTCTTTTGTCCCGTCCATATCAACTGTTACCGTATCCCCGTCAACAACTTTAATCACCTTGTATAATTTCTGGGCTGATTGCCCCTCTGTTGCAGAATCTACACTTGGGGAGGTCTGTTGTGGTTCTGTCTGGCTGGCTTCATTTTGAGGCTCTTGGGTTGCGGATTCAACGGCTTGGGCTAGGGGCTGGTCTTGCTTTTCCTCCTGCGGCTCATTTATTGTCTGTTCTTGATTGGCGGTATCCTCAATCTTGGTTTCGCCAGTTTCTTTAGGATGTTGGCTAGTTTGAGTAGTCTCTGCACATCCTGCCAAAACAAAAAAACCTAGTAGGAGAATTGTCCATTTAACAAATTTGATATTCATATTCTTTTGGAATCTACATATTTTACCCCACCCCTCATTCACTTATATTTTTAGAAACAGGATTTTTATTTAACTTTTTCAGGAGTTTTAAAAATAAGCATTGTTGTTCCTATTTTTTTATAGAAATAATCTTTAATCCTATTGTATTTTTTGTTTTCGGGTAATTTATCATTAAAAACATTGTTTTGATATTCAAAAATAGAAACGACGATATATGAATCAGTCGGAATCCATCCCCATTCAATATTGTAAGGCTCATATCCCTTCCCCAGATAATATTGCAATGGAACATTAGTAAAAATATGAGCATAAATTTTATTTATATTATTATCCTTTACCCATTCTGCTAGTCTTTTTACATCCTGACCGCCCCAGTCATAATTTGAATCCGTTGCAATTTTATAACCATTATTAGTTCCTCCGGCAAAAGCGTTGTAATAACTCAAATAATATGGAAAAAAAACTATAGTTGATACTAAAATGACAATTGCCAAAAGAAAGAATAAAGATTTTGTTTTCAGGACGCGGAACAATTTTAAGTTCCAATGTAAATCAATCCCCCTCGCCGTTAATAGTATAACGGAAATAATTACGGGCATAATATGTCTCAATCCAATTTGTAAGTTTGAAGATAGAGTAATTACCATATATAAATACGAGAATAACAAGAGCAAAAAAGATAATGGATTTTTCAAGAATGTTGATAATCTGGTTTTAATGTCTATTTTAGAAGATATAAATTTCCAAGTTGCTAAAGCTAGAGAAACGAAAATTAAGATAAGGGCACTAATGGACAATTTCGTTAAAAATAGAATCGGAAAATATAATGCTCCGGCTCCTTCTGAACCATAAACTCTACCCATAAAATATGTTTTTTGTAAGGCAGAGGACATTCTTCCCCCAACCATTATTACGCCCAGTATATATTCTGCTATCCCTTTTGTTAGCGGATTGCTAATTACAAAACTTGATAATATTTCTACCCCTTGAGATGGTAGTTCTTGCGGATATGTCTGCACTATTTGGGTTATCATTTCATCATTAGTCATATTGCGAACGTGAAGAGAATAAAAAATGGCAACAATAAAGAATACGGAAAGAATAAACGAAGAATAACGAATTAAAAATTTACCCACTTCTTTTCTGCTCTTTTGAACGAAAATTATAAAAATTAATCCCCCTAAAAACATTGCTGGAATAATAAGGACTGAAGAAAACTTTGCTAATAGCGCCAGCGAGGTGAACAACACCGAGAATAGAAACCAAGCTAAAATTTTACCTTTTTGTGCATAGTTTTTAAGATAAATTGCAAAACATACAATAGCTATTATTTGAAGTAGGGACGACATAAAGTCCATTATAACCAGAGAACCCATTGAAATAACAAATTGAGAAGAGACCATTAAAAAAATCCCTATCAATGAGGTTCTTTTGCTCCATATTTTTGTTAAGAAAATATAAAGCAGAAAAATAAAAAATCCATTAAACACAATAACTGCTAATCTAGACCAAAAGGCAATATTGTCAGGATCATTATTTGGATTAAACAAAAAAAGTCTCCCCCAATCCCATTGGGCATTTCCAACCTCCAGCTTTTTCGGCATTATGTAGCTTTTAAAGGGGTAATCCCATCTTGTAAATTCTGAACCGAGATTAATTTTGTCTGAAATCTCCGGAAAAGTAGGTTTAATAAGCAACAGGGGTAAGCCGGCAATATCTTTAACAATAGGAGGATGTTCAGGATTTATGAAGTATCTACCCGTTTTTAGATAATAATATCCACTTGGAATATGTGATAATTCATCGGATGTGATTGCGTCTCCTGTATATTTTAAATTTTTCCAATGAAATCCCTCAACGGAAAAAAGGGCAATTAAAATAAAGAAGGTTGTTAAAAGTATTGCTAATATGAAATTTGTTTTATTTTTAAGAAATGATTTTGGCTCTAATTTTTTAATCATAAAATTAATTTCAGTAGATAATTATTATTTTGTAAAATGCAATCTTTTCATATTTTTAAATTATTTTTCAAGCATCACTATTTAACCAGAAACACGAAGCTCCCCGCCAGCGATAGCCTTGCGGCTACCCATATCCCTTTCGAGATATGACCGACTAAGGTGCTCTGAACGAGGAGCTTGATGCCTTAGTCGGTTTTATGCCATACCTCATAGCAAAACTATCAGGGTTAGGCAATTTAATTTTCAAAATACTATGTTATGTGCTTTCTCTCTAACAACCTCTTAATATCATCTTTTCTATAACGCCTTATCTTTTTTTCACCAATCCTGATTGCAACCAAAATACCTTTTTTGTCCCACTGGCGCAAGGTGTTAGGATGACATTTTAAAATATCACAAGTCTCTTTGAGGGTAAGAAGTTCTGGCATATCTTGTCTGTTTTTTACTACTTTTACCATTGATTTTTTACTTAACATTTGATACCATTATCATACAGCAGAAAAAAATAATCTGCAAATATTAAAATGAAAATTACTATAAATTACTATGACACCAGAAGCAAAAATTTGGCTAATTTTAAAAAATCTAAATGATGCACTTACAATTGCCCCGAGCAAAAATTTGGCACTGTTGAACGCAAAAGACTTAGAGAAGTTGATGGCTAGAGAAGAGCACGAACAAATTTTGGAAAAGTTAGTTAAGGATTACAAAGTGGTGGATATTCAGAAAAAACCAGATTATCAAAAAAGCTTTTTTTACAAATGCAAAATTACTGACAGCGACGAGTTTAATAAAATTTTAGAAGATGCTCATATCAAATATTTTGGTAGTTTAGGAATGCTGACAGGTGATAATTTTTTATCCGTAGTTGATGTAGCGACAGACATAATGAACGAGCTCCAAATGACCAAGGGGGATGAAACAGTGATACCGCTTTTTCCATCCATTGTCAGATTTTCTAATCTTATGCCAGCAGACAGTATTAACTTAAGAGATAGATACTGTGATTTGAGATGGAAAGCAGTAATATATTTAAGAGATAATGAATATATTAAAAATTTTAAGCTATTGAATCAAGCTTATGGAAACTTCCACAGATGGGATTTTGAAATCAAAATATCGCTGAATAGAATTAAATTTTATAAATTTTACGAACAATTGATAACAACATATAATAGGCGGGTAAAATTTAGAAGTGAAGAGAAAAAAATAAAAAAGGAAAATGAAGCCCTAGACTATACAGACACAGCTTCAAGAAGGGCGTGGGAGAAAAAATGGGACACATTGCAAGTAATATGGACTATTTATGAAAGCAACAACAAACCAAATCAGCTACTTGTGCCTATTAAAAGACTAACTATTAAAGATAGAATCATTCTTGAAATTGAAGGTCTATTAAACGGCTTTGAAGATGATGGCTGTTTTGATTGGTGTAGAGGAACGGAGAATTATGAGATTAAAAACATAAACCACAACCTATTTGCAGAAACTTACAAAAAAACAGGGCTTATTTATGATAAATTCGCCAAGATTTACCGAGAAAGGGTTAGCGATAAAAATATTGAAGATAAACAACCAACACAAAAAATTGAAATTGTTGGAGGTAAAATAGAAATTGAAGGATTGCAGGATGGATTAAAAGCAATCGCCCAGACCAAAAAAGAAGATAAAAATCAATTTCCTTATAAATTACCAGCAGGAACGAAATGGGAAAATTTTACTATTAAGTTTGAGGATGATGAAAATGTTTTTATCCAAGTAAAACAATTTAAGTATAGTGCTGACTACAGAAAGATGGGAATGGTCGGACGAGGCAAAAATCCCAATCCAAGCGAAGCGTGGACATTTCTGAAAGTTTTATCTCAAGTTAATAATGAACTGACAATAAAAGACGCCGAAGCGAGAGATAAATATAAAAAACAAAAAGAATTATTAGCAAAAGCACTTCAAAAATACTTCTTACTTGATTATGACCCCTTCTATCCTTATCACTCATCAACAGAAAAAAGCGGCAACTCTTATAAAATTAAAA
This sequence comes from Candidatus Doudnaibacteriota bacterium, assembly GCA_041644975.1. GTDB lineage: Bacteria > Patescibacteriota > JAQUNI01 > JAQUNI01 > JAQUNI01 > JAQUNI01. The sequence goes on from JBAZQX010000004.1 coordinate 26,490, forward strand.
TTACCCTAATACCGCCACCAGACAAAAAAGAAAAAGCTGATACTAATAAAGACGATAACGACGATTTAGGAATAAAAGAATACTTCAATAAACAAACTCCACAAATTTATGAAGACCAGTAGCGAAGTTAACCTTTAGCTTTTAATAAATCTCTTACATAAAACTCCTCACAAAATGGGGAGTTTTTTGTTTTTCTGCGACAGAGCGTGAAATTCGCCATCTATAAGTAGAAGGTCGCAAAAAATAAAAAAATCACAATTACCCAAAATTAAATTATATGGTTAAAAAATCACAAAAAAGTCAGTCAGACGAGATGTTCGCCACTTACGATTTAGGATGTGCCGCCGCTTTGATAACGGCAGATTTTGAGTTGCTCACTTTGGATAAAGCTAATCCACGCAAAGTCCAGTTCATCTTTCGCCGAGAAGTCGGCATTGAAAAAGTCGTGGATGACTACTGGGCTGACAGATTAGAAGTTAAAGCACGGGCGTTCTTTGATAATATCAAAATGTTAAAGAACCGCATTTACTCGGAATAAATTATGATAACCGATGTGCAGATTGCAAAATTCCAGACACTTTACAAAAATCGCTTTGGCAAAACAATCAGCCGAGAGGAAGCGTTTGATATGGGAGTAAAACTCATCCGATTAGTTGAGTTGATTTACAAACCGATGAAAGAAAATGAATATCAGGAATTGCAGAAACGCCGCCAAAGCCAAAAAACTGACGACATTTAATAAAATTTAACATTAAAATTATGCAAGAATTACAAACCATTACAATTAAAGAGTATCTGGCACGCAAAGGCGTTGCCTTTCGTGAGAGCGGCAAAGAGCTTATCACCCACTGCCTTTTTAACGGCTGTGATGAGAATAGCAAAACTAACGAAGCTCATCTTTATTTTGACGCAGAAACAGGGCAATTCAACTGCAAAAAGTGCGGCGAAAAAGGCAACCTCATAACCCTTGCTAAACATCTTGGCGATAGAATAAATGATATTGCCCTTAATCCAATAGCTCCCATTAAAAATTCACAAAAATCCACGAAATTTGACGCAGAGCTGGTTGAAACCTGTCATCAAGCACTTTCAGTCAATATCCGCCAGTATTTGAACGCACGGGGCATCACAGACCCCATTATAGACACATACAAGCTTGGTTGGGGCAAATTCTACGGCAAATGGTGGATTACTATTCCTATTCAGGATATTGATGGAAATTTTGTTTTTCTCAAATTACGGCAAGACCCAGAAGATACAAATAATCCAGATAAATATAAATTTTATCCTGCTGGGAGTAGCGCAACTATCTATGGATGGAAAATGCTGAAAAATAACAAAGGCACCATTGTAATCTGCGAAGGTGAGTTTGACCAATTAGTGTTGTTACAAAATGCTATTCCCGCTATCACTTCCACGGCTGGCGTTGGAACTTTCAAAAAAGAGTGGATTGAATACTTGAAAAAATTGGAAAAAATTTATATTTGCTTTGATAAAGATGAAGCTGGTGAGAAAGGAGCAGAGCGGCTCATTAAACTTTTATCTGAACATTTATCTGATACTGCTATTTACAAAATTACGCTCCCAGAACGAATGGTTGACGGCAAAGATATAACCGATTATTTCCTAAGATACAACGGCAATGTGGATGAATTGATTTACAAATTAGCAAAAGAATATCCAGAGCGAATTGATACCTCGCAGTTCAAGCCGCTATCCTCGCAGGATTTGGTTGAAATACTTGGATTGACGATAAAGCAGGATGATGAAAATAAAATCGTAACCTTCCTTTGCGAGTTATCGGCATATACGGAAAACGCTCAATTCAACATCAGCTTTAACGCACCATCATCTACGGGTAAAAGCTATATCCCCACCGAGATTGCTCGGTTATTCCCAGAAGAAGATGTAATGGAGCTTGCCTATTGCAGTCCTACGGCATTTTTTCACGATGTCGGCGAATGGAACAAAGATATGAAAGGATATGTCGTGGATTTGTCTCGCAAAATTTTGATTTTTCTTGACCAACCACATACTTTACTTCTTCAACATCTCCGTCCGTTGCTCTCGCACGATAAAAAGGAGATTTCGGTGAAAATTACTGATAAGACGCAGAAGTTTGGATTGAAGACCAAAAATATCCTACTCAAAGGATACCCCGCAGTGATTTTCTGCACGGCAGGATTGTTGATTAACGAGCAGGAAGCAACACGATTTCTCCTGTTAAGCCCAGAGATTAACCAAGAGAAAATCAGGCAAGGGATTTTGGAGAGCATTAAAAAAGAAGCAGACGCCGAGAGCTATAAGGGCTGGCTGGATGAAAACCCCGAACGAAAGCTACTTAAAGAGCGGATACGGGCAATAAAACTGGAAGGTATCCGTGAAATAAAAATTGCAAGTTATCAAAAGGTTGTTGATAGATTTTTGAGCGAAAATAAGGTGCTCAAGCCCCGACACCAGCGAGACATTAAACGCCTTGTCTCAATTATAAAATCCTTTGCCTTAATCAATCTCTGGTGGCGGGAAAAAAACGGCACAACCATTACCGCCAATGAGGATGACATTGAACAGGCATTTAAGATTTGGGACGCTATCTGCATAAGCCAAGAGCTTAGTCTGCCACCGTATATCTACAATCTCTACCAAGAAGTTATCTTGAAGGCGTGGAATGACAAAAATAGCAACAGAAGCGAGGCAACGGGACTGCTCGGCTTATCACGGCAGGAACTACTGCAAAAGCACTTTGAGGTCTATGGGCGGATGTTGGACACAAACCAGCTACGCCAGCAGATTTTGCCAATGCTGGAGATGGCGGGGCTTATCGTGCAAGAGGCAGACCAAAACGACAAACGAAAAATGTTGATTTCCCCTACCGCACTAACCACTAAATCTCCGAACCAAAACAATAGTGAGAACGGGGGTGGGGTGAGCACCAACGAGGAAAACAATAGTGAAACGCAGGGTGGGGTAACTCCAAACTTAGGAATTTTCTGACACTATAAAAAAGGGCGAAAAACATATAACACTTCTAACATATGACAAAAGTATCACAAAAACAATTAGAGGCAAACCAAAAAAACGCCAAGCTCGGCGGAGTAAAGACCGATGAGGGCAAGGCGGTAAGTAAGCTAAATGCTTTAAAACACGGACTATTAAGTAAAGAGGTATTACTTAATGAAGAAGACGAAAAATCCCTTATTGAACTCGGAAAAAGATTGCGGACAGAGTTAAAACCAGATACGGAACTTGAGCTATTGTTAGTTGATAGGATTGTAGCGAATTTTTGGAGATTGCGAAGAGCAATGATAATAGAACAACACGATGTTATCTCTGACACTGGAGGGTTAATGTATGATTGTGATAAATTTTTCCGCTATGAGACACTGCTTGAAAGAGGAATTTATAAAGCCCTTCACGAATTGCAACGGATACAATCTGCTCGTGCTGGAGAGAAACCGCCCGCCCCATTGGCAGTGGATATTGATGTTTCTACTGATTAATAAAATGGGTTTGTTTCGCAAAAATGGTGGCTTTTGGTGGCTTTTTTTGTAAGGTTAATTGGAACAACAATTTATTCTTTATTCAAGCGGAAAAATTGATTTTAATTTCAAAAAATAAACCTATCAATCTCTAATGATTTCGGCGGATTTTGAGAAAAAATATTATGGCAAAGCAAGAAGCAGAATGGAGTAAAAGATTAAGTATTTTCTGGCTAAAGAAGCACGGCTATCTTGATGGCGGCTGGCAGTATGGGAGTATTAAGTGGACTTATGGGATGAGCGGCAATGAAAGCAGTATCGGCTTCAATGTTATGATTAACGGGGATGAGGGCGACAATATCAGATTACAATACACATACACGAGCCGAGGAACTGATGAAAAAGAAAGTATGGATTACAGGGTTGAACTTACTACAACTCCTTGTAACTATGGCGGCAAACGATACTGGTTTATCTGCCCACTAACCAAGGATGGAAAGTATTGTGGACGGCGGGTAGGGGTGCTTTTCAGTATTGGCAAGTGGTTCGGTTGCCGACACTGTGGAAATATTGCATACCAATCACAGTTTGAGGGCGGTAATATTCGCACAGGTTCAGTTTTTGAACCAGATGTTGAAAAAGCATACAACGAAGTGAAATTGCAATACTACAACGGCAAACCAACAAGAAAATATAAACGCTACCTACGATTAAGACAAAAGATGGATAATTCGTGGGCAAAAGCGGCTTTAAAATTTGGCATTAAGTTTTAAGTATGGTATTATAGATGTGTTGACCCGCCGCAAAAGCAATTCACAAGGATTTTTATTTGTAATGCTGTCCCTAAAGGGGCGGTCTGCCAGCATTACTACTCCTTGTGAGCAAGTGGTTGGGTCAACCAGACCGTCCTTTTAAGTAATAAATATGACAAAAATTACACAAATTACACAAAAAAACATAAAAAATAAATATTTTCTTTATGCCCGCAAGTCATCAGAAAGCGAAGATAGACAGGTGCAGTCCATTGATGACCAAGTAAATCGGCTTAAACAACTTGCCAAAGATTTAAGTTTGGATATTAAAAAAATCTATACCGAATCAAAAACAGCCAAGAAGCCAAACAACCGCCCCCTATTTGATGAAATGATACAGAGAATTGAAAATGGCGAAGCGGATGGAATTTTATGCTGGCACTTAAACAGATTGACACGCAACCCAATTGATAGCGGTAAATTAAGTTGGCTTTTGCAACAAGGAGTAATCAAATCCATTCAAACCATAGAACGACAATATCTACCCGATGACAATGTTCTACTATTTAATGTTGAGACTGGTCAGGCTAATCAGTATCTTTTGGATTTAAGCCGTGATACTAAACGGGGACTTCTCAAAAAACTGAATACGGGCTGGCAAAATGGCATCGCCCCATTGGGTTATCTGAATGACAAAGAAAACAAAACTATTATCAAAGACCCAGAGCGTTTTAATCTCGTCCGCAAAATGTGGGATTTAATGCTCACGGGCAATTATACGCCGCCAAAGATTTTAGATATTGCTAATAAGGAGTGGGGTTTTAGAACACGAAAATTCAAAAGGATTGGCGGCTGTCCTCTGTCCAGAAGCGGGATTTATAAAATTTTTACAAGTTTGTTCTATGCGGGGGTTATTGAAAATAAAGGGGTGCAATATGAGGGGAAACACGAGCCGATAATTACCCTTGAAGAATACGACCGAGTGCAAATGTTGCTTGGGAGAAAAGGCAAGCCAAGACCCAAAAAGCACAAATTTGCCTTTACTGGATTTATTCGGTGCGGGGAGTGCGGCTGTCTTTATACTGCTGAAACAAAACAAAAACTAATCAAAAGCACTGGCGAAATCAAAAAATATACTTATTATCATTGCACCAGAAAAAAAAGAGATATTAACTGCACCCAAAGGAAATTTATTAGAGAAAACAAATTAGAACTCCAAATTGAAAAAGAATTAGAAAAATACACTATTCTCCCAGAATTTTTACATTGGGCTTTAGAGGGTCTGAATAAAAAAAATGACACCGAAATTGAAGACCGAACAAAAATTTATGAAATGCAACATAAAACTTTAACTGAAACTCAAAAAGGATTGGACGAGCTTACTAAAATGAGATACCGCCAGTTAATTGATGATGAAACTTTTGTCAAAGAGCGTAATGAATTACAAACCAAAATCACCCAGCTTAAAGAAAAATTAAGAGAAACCGAAAGCCGAGCCGAGCGATGGCTGGAGCTAACAGAGAAGACTTTTAATTTTGCAACATATGCTAGAAAAGCATTTTTGATAGGAGGGTTAGAACTAAAGAAAGAAATACTGATGACATTAGGGAAAAATGCGATAATAAAGGACAAAAAGCTCTATATTGAGCCGAATGAATGGCTACAACCAATCAAAAATGGCTATCCTGCCTTAGAAAAAGAATATCTAAGGTTAGAACCAGCCAAAATGCGCTTAAATAAAACAAAAACAGAGGCTTTAACCTCTGTTCGTGCACGGTGGCTGGGGAGGCAGGATTCGAACCTGCGAATGGCGGCTTCAAAGGCCGCTGCCTTACCACTTGGCTACTCCCCAAAATGGAATCAGGAATAAGGAATTATGAATTAGGAAGATAAAATGAAATTCATTATTCATGATTCACAATTCCTGATTCATAATTCCCTATTTCACAATCTCCCCTCCCAAAACCTCCAACGCTTCTCTAGTTAAATTATTATTCTGCCGCAATTCCACCTTTTCGCATTGAATCTGCCATTTGCCACCTAAGATTTGGTCTAAAACCCCTTCCACTATTTTTTTATTGCGGGCTTGAGAAACCATATCTTTATGGAAATCCCGCGGGAAACCCAAAACCAAGGAGCCATCGCGAAAAGCGACTGGCTGGCAGAGTTTCAAGAAAGCGCATAGAGAATAATTTAAAGGTTCCACCGCCTTTAATACCTCGCTCCATTTACCTACTGCCTGTTCTAAATTCATTGTCGGCTTTTGATATTCGGGCAACCCCGTTAGATGTCTACTATCTAACGGGGCAAAGGAAGGCATTGATGGCTCTTCTTCTTTTTCTCCCAGTTTCGGGCTTTGCGTTTTCTCCTCGGTCTGCCCGCCTAAATTTGCCCGCCTAAATTTGCTTTCAAATTTTGGCGGGTTTGCTGACAAACTTGGGTGGGTCTGCCGCGCTTCCGCTACTTTGCCCATTGCTTCACTATATTCTATAATGGCTAACTCCAAAGACAATTGAGGAATTAAAGCCGCGTCCAAACTATTCTTCGCAGCCATAAAAAGCCTTACTAAATAGGCTAAACTTTTCAGAGAGAAATTTTGGGCGCGAGCGACTAATTCTTCTTTTTGGGCAGCAGAAAAAGAAAGCCCGGCGTGATCCAATAAAGCGGGCTGAACCTTAGCCAACATCATTCTGCGGAGATAATCAACGAGCTCGTCTGTAAAATTAAATAGGTCTTGACCATTGGCGACGATCTCGTTCACTTTGCGAATAGCTTGCGCGCTGTCGCAAGAAGCCAGCATATTCACGAAATCGGATATTAAAGACCAATCGACCGTGCCTGAAAAATCAGCCACTTTACTCAACTTGAGCTCTTTTTTGGGCCAAGAAAGAATCTGACCTAAAATACCTTCGGCATCCCGCTCCCCGCCGTCCGCTTTGATGGCGATCAATCTCAAAATCTCGGGGTTTAAAGCGCGCTTCTCCTCCCTTAAAATCCGCGCTAAGCGGTGTTCAATTTCAGCGACTGTTAATTTTTTAAAGTCAAATCTCTGACAGCGTGAAAGAATCGTCTCTGGCACTTCGTGCACCTCTGTCGTCGCTAAAATGAAAAGAGTACGCGGAGGCGGCTCTTCCAAGGTTTTTAAAAGAGCGTTAAAGGCTTCCCGTGTCAACATATGCGCTTCATCAATAATAAAAACTTTAAAACTGTCTCTTTGGGGCGCGAAACGCACATTCTCACGGAGAGCGCGAATCTCATTGATGCCGCGGTTGGAGGCGGCGTCAATCTCAATTAAATCCAATGACCTGCCAACCGTAATCTCCTGACAACTCACACAACGGTTGCAGGGTTCCACTTTCCCGAGCCTGCGCTCGCGCACGCTTTTTTTGTTCTGGCAATTAATCGCTTTAGCGAGAATGCGCGCCACGGTGGTCTTGCCAATGCCGCGGGGACCCGCGAAAATATAAGCATGGGCAATTTTGCCCAAGCTTAATTCATTCTTTAAAGTTTGGATAATGGCAGTCTGTCCCTCCACTTCAGAAAATTTTTGCGGTCTGTATTTACGATATAAAGTCATAAATTGGGAATGGGGAATTATGAATTATGAATCAAGAATAAGATTGTAAAAAAAATTCTTTTTCTGTTCACTCATCACTTATGAATTGCGCTAGTTATTCTCTTAAAATAACGCCTTGGGAATTAACCATTCAAAATTATTCTAATTAACCTAATTGTTCTAATTATTCTAAATAAATCCCAATACCCAATGACCAATGCCTAAAATTAATTTTGGTTATTCATGATTTGGTCATTGGTCATTTCTTAGGTTAATTAGATCAATTAGAACAATTAGAATAATTCTTAGAAGTGAAAGGCACGGTGAATACCATAGCCTCAAATTCCCCTAAAATCAAGATGTTTAATTAGCATAATCCCTATTTACTTATATTTTTACTTGCTTCTTTTTTATTAAACACAAAAAATTTATAGCCCACAAAATTCCAGATTAAAGAAACCGCGGTAGCCACAACCTTGACCGCGTTCGCCCATAATCCGACCGAGAGCCCGAAATGCGCGCTTACCATGGTAGTGCCCAAATAAACAATCGAACTGTTAATCCCCATTCCTATAATCGTCACAAAAATAAACTGGGCATATTGGAAAACCGCCCGCTCCTCCCCTTTATATTTGAAAGCCCACAGGCGATTCCAGAAGAAACTGTTCGTGGAAGCAATCGCGAAAGAGATCGCATTAAAAACGAAAACTGGCCAACCGCGGTAAATACTAAAAATCCACATCTCTAAATTTAAAATCCCGAAGTCAATCCCCGTGTTTATAAAACCGACAACCACAAAACGCAAGAATTGACCAATGATGGGATACTTTTGCAAAAGATTTTTGTTTTCTGGACCCATAATTTTATTTTATCTGATTAAAATTAAACAATTTTATTCTAACAAAAAAAAGAGAATCTAGCAATTAAGTAAATTCTCGAATTAGCATCCTTCACCGCAATCATACTTAACCACCCTGATGTCAACGCCTTGCTCGCTATTTTTTTTACAACAGTAAAAAAAACAACGATCAAACTTGGATACGTGATTGTTATTACTATTCCTCATCATCTACCAAACCTTCCAAACCTTCCAGCTCGCTGTCCAAGTCGTCCACAACCTGATCGGGAACAACTTCTTTCTCCACCTCGGCAGAAGGCACAGCAGTCTCATCTCCCTTTTTCTCTACCATATCTTTCAAACTCGTTTTCTTGATAATATTCTCCACCGCGCCCCATTCGGATTCGCCCTGGACGGGAATAACCAATGTTACCTCATCACCCGCTTCACCTTTAAAATAAGTGACGCTCGCTAATAAAACTTTGTAGGCTTTATTCTCAACGATTACCTGATACTCCCCTTTATCATCCTGGGAAAGCACGCCTAACACCTTTTTACGTTCCACGGGCCCGATTTGTTTATAAATAAAAGAACCGTCCTCGGTAATGGTAAGTTTAAGGGTATCACCCTGAATAATCTTGGATTTAGAGGCGTAATTGGCAGGCACGGGGTATTCTGTGTCGTCCGGCGCGACCATACTCTGACCATTAAAAATACCCTGAATAATCCGCGTTTTCCCCGCAGAAGAGGCTAATTCTTGTGCCTTTTCTAAAATTTGTTTTTTACTAATTTTCGGCTTGGAGCTTTCCACATCCCCCCCTAAAAATTCAGTCAGAACCTTTTTAGCCTGGGAGAGATTGGACTCCGCTTGCTCTAATATTTCACGAATTAAAGCGATTTTTTCTAAATCTGCCATTTTTTTGCAATTTCTCTTTTATTTTATTTTTGGAGAAATTACTTGTTAATTTTTAGTTTTTGTTTTTGCGACTTTTTGATAAAAATAATATAGCAAAAAAAGGGGGAAAGGTCAATGATTTGTATTTGACCCCGTTAGAAACATGCCCCGCGGCTAGGCTAGCGGTTGGGTAGAAATGATAACTCGTGCGGTTGGGTTTCATGCCTCGCACGAGTTTCTAACGGGGTTGACCTTCCAGAAATAAAGTTTTATAATTGATTTAACGGCACGAAACTTGCCTGTACTTTTTGAAGTTACGATGAATAATGCCATCCTTCGTTCTAATGAACTACGGAGGGCAAGCCTTCCTTTGCTCTAGTGAATTATGGCGGATAAACCCGCCTTCTCCGCCTTAGGTGGATTCGGCGGGCAAGTCCACCTTCGCTCTGGTGAGCTATGGCGGATACAAAAAATGAAAACTAAAAAAATCAAAATCATTAAATCTTATAATCTGACTTGGTATGATCTGGAAACGCCGGGAGAAAAAGAATATAAATTTTTACGGGAGCGTTTTCAATTTCACCCCCTAGATATTCAAGACTGCGTTTCGCCGGTGCAACGTCCTAAGATTGAAGAATATAATCACTATATTTTTTTAGTTGTCCGTATCCCTTTCTACCAAAAGGAGGAAAGAGTCATCCGCGCTTTGGAGATAGATATTTTTGTGGGACAAAATTATCTCGTTACCGTGCATCAGGGTAAAAGCACCACCTTGAAAGATTTTGTCCGCGAATGCCAAAATTATCGCGCGATTCGGGAAAAATATTTTCAATTTGGACCCGGCTTCTTATTATATGAAATCTTAAATCGGATGTTTGACCGCTGTTATTCTCTTCTGGATGCCGTAGGCTCTGAAATTGACCGCGTAGAAAATCAAATGTTCAAAGGCCAAGAAAGGGAAATCGTGGAAATTATCGCCGGCATCAAGAGAAATGTGATTAATTTCCGCAAGATTATGAAAGCGCACGGACCACTGATGAAAAAATTGATCAACAGCGAAAAATTCTTTCTGAATTTAAACGGCGCGCGCTTTAACAACAAGGAAATTCTTTTTGACAATCTTTTTGACAAGATTCAAGACATCTGGGACATCCTTGACGGCCACACGGAAACGATCGCCGCTTTAGAGACGACGAATGAAAATCTGATTTCTCATCGTTTAAACGAAATTATGAAGACCTTGACCGTTGTTTCGTCTATATTGCTGCCCGCCGCTTTAATCACCCAAATTTTTGGAATGTCCTATGAATCAGCCCCGTTGCTTACGACCGGCGGCGGCTTATTCGTTGTCTTTTTATTAATCCTCTTCACACCTATTTCGCTGATTGTCATCTTTAAAAAGAAAAAATGGTTGTAAAATCTATTGACTTACGTTATATTACAAAGGCAGCTTTTTAAAAAATAGCTGTCTTTATTTGTTATGTGCCGTTGACAACAAATACCGGAAAGGAGGGATAACTGATGCACCTTGTAAAAACTACAGCAGCACTCCATATGGGTTCCGAGCTAATCGGTAGAGTACATAAAACCCAAGGAAGATTCGTATTCAGGATTGTGCGCGCGATCCACAAATGGCCAATTTTGAAATGGATCACGGCGGACATATTGACGGCGATGCGTTTGGTAATTGCCCTTATGAATGTTTTGCTCTTTATTTTAGGAATAAGATGGGGCTTAACCCATTTTCTCCCCCTTCTGTTAAGCCTCACTATCATTGCCTACGCGTCTGACTTTTTTGACGGACAATGGGCTCGCGTGGAAGCAGAGGAAGGGACAAAGAAAAAAGATACAGATTTTGGCTCTTGGTTTGACAATACGGCGGACAAGGCCGTATGCATACCAAGTATGTTTTTCATAATGTACTTACAAAGGGCCTATCTGGCGCCCATTACAATGCTGATTATAGATATCGCTCTAGGAATCTTCCGCTGGATGATTGCTCGGAGATACAAAATGCAACTTCGAGCCAACCATTACGGAAAGTTCAAAACCTGGCTGCAGGGTTTTAGTATCAGTTTTGTCTTGGCAGACTACCTTATTCCGGGTATTGGGCAGGTGGGATATTATATCCTGCTCTATGGAGCTATCCCTGTAGGCATATTAAGCTTCCTGAAACATTATCAAAATGTATATCCTCAAATTAAGGGAGTGTAAAACGGGCTTTGAAACAAAGGCCCTTTTTTTTATCAATTTAATGAGGTAAAATAGGAGAAGAGTTAAAAATTATTCTAATTATTCTAATTATTCTAAATAATGACCAAATCTTGAATTACCCAATAATCTAACTTGATGATTGATTTTGTTTATTGGGATTTAGGCATTGGGGCTTATTTAGGTCAATTAGGTTAATTAGAGCAATTAGAAATTTACAAATTTATGCTTCAACTCTACAACACTCTAACCAAGAAAAAAGAAACATTTATACCTCTGCATCGTGGCAAAGCAACGATGTATACCTGCGGTCCAACGGTTTATAATTACGCCCACATTGGCAATTTTCGCGCCTATTTAACCGCGGATATTTTGCGCCGTTTTTTAGAATATTCAGGCTATGAAGTAAAAAACGTAAAAAATATTACCGATGTGGGACACTTAACGTCTGATTCCGACACTGGCGAGGATAAAATTGAAGCAACCGCAAAAAAGAAAAAATTGGATCCTTATGAGATCTCCTATTTTTACATGGAAAAATTTTTAGAGGATGAGGCACGGCTTAATATCCTCCCGGCGCACAAATATCCCCGCGCCACCGCGCATATTCAGGAAATGATTAAAGCAATCGCCAGTTTAATCAAAAAGGGTTATGCCTATGAAAAAAATGGCAATGTATTTTTTGATGTTACGCGCTTTAAAGATTATGGCAAATTATCCGGCAACACTTTGGAAAAATTAAAACAAGGAGCGCGGATTGAGCCCCATCCGGATAAGAAAAATCCTTTTGACTTTGCCCTCTGGAAAAAAGCGGAAAAGGACCATATTATGCGCTGGGAATCACCTTGGAGCGTTGGCTACCCGGGCTGGCATATTGAATGTTCGGTAATGAGCATGGAATACCTTGGCGAAACATTAGATATTCACACTGGCGGAGAGGATAATATCTTCCCCCACCACGAAGATGAAATCGCCCAATCAGAAAGTTTAACAGGCAAACCCTTTGTCCATTATTGGGCGCATACAAGCTGGCTCCTTGTGGACAACGAAAAAATGAGCAAATCGCGCGGTAACTTTTACACTTTGCGCGATCTTGTTAAACTTGGCTACTCGCCGATGGCTTTCCGGCTTTTGGTCTTGCAATCGCACTACAAAAGCCATCTCAATTTCACCCATGGGGCGATTGACGCGGCGCAAGAAGGCTTACAAAAAATATACGATTTTACAGAAACTATGCTCTTATCCGGCGAACACGAAAAAGGCGGCGCTTCGCCCCAAGCAATCCGAAAGTTGATAAAGGAATACGAAAAAAAATTCATAGAAGCGCTGAACGACGATTTAAATACGCCCCAAGCCGTAGCCGTATTATTTGATTTTATACGAAAAATTAATAATCTCGCTCCTCTGCGCAAGCGCGAAGCAAAGCCGATTTATAAATTTATATTACATTTGGATCGGGTTTTGGGGTTGGGAATAGACAAAGTGGGTCAAAAAAAGCAGGAAATTCCAGAAAAAATAAAAAAGATGGCAGAGGAAAGAGAAAAGGCGCGCGAGGCAAAAGATTTCGCGCAAGCGGATAACTTGCGAAAGGAGATAAAAAAGGCCGGATTTCTGATCCGCGATACAAAGAAAGGCGCGATTTTGACTAAAAAAAGAGGGCACTGATGGAATAGTGCCCAAATTAAGGAACAAACTTCACTAGGCGAATAGGTTTTGCCTATATGCATTTTTTATGATATCCGCAAGGTAAGCTGGAAGTATAAACAGCACTACTAAAACAATCACCAAAACAACCAAGAGAATACCAAGATACACTAACAGTGGTCCCAGCAATAACCAAAACCAGTATTCTGCAAAAAAATTCAAAAATTTTTTCATCCTCTCCTCACCACCTTTTATCTTGATTCAGAATCTTAAAATTAGGACAGGGGTGGGTAGAAAAAGAATAACTGGACGTGGGGATTGCCTACAATCGTATACTCGTGCCCTGCCAGACAAGCAGGCATCATTAGGGTCACGCCCGGTTTTAAATAAAGATCGGAACCGAACCCTTTCAAATATCCGCTCCCAGAAGTCACGGCTATTCCGTAGAAGCCTTCTTTACATATCTCAACCTCTGAATTAACCGTAAGGCGAGAAGCGCCAAAGAATTGCCCCGTATTCTCTGGCAGGATGTCGCATTCGTTATTTCCGCCTTCCGTCCAGATGGTGCGGGGCTTCATAAACACTTCACTTTCAAACTTTTTCTTGTTGAAATAGCTAAAGTCAAGAGAATCTAGGGCTGTTTCCCAGTCCAATCCTAATAGCCCGTCGGCAGCACGAGGCAGACCAAGCATCTTCCACTCGGCAAAGATACTCCAGTCCGTCGGTTCCTGCGGCTCAAGGACGCAACAACCTATCAGCGAATGCGGCACTCCCGCTGGAATATAGAAGATATCCCCCCCAATTTCTGGTTCATAGATGAACATGCAGCTACGCATCCCGTTCCCATTTTGATCCCGATACCATTCAGTAATGTCACGGCGAGTGATCTGACGGTCCCAGCCTACCCATACCTTGGCATCTCTCCTCGTTGCTATAATAATCCAGGCTTCCGTCTTCCCAAAAGGAGAGTTTAAATACTTTTGCGCAAATTTGCGATCCGGATGCCAGTGGACGGGGATATAGCTTGCTGTGTCAAAAATCTTTACTAAAATCCCCAGTGCCTGCCCCCATTTTACTAAATGATTGGGTCCTAACATTTCGGCTGGGAATTGCGCAATCAGTTCAGTTAAAAGGACAGTGCCGCCCCCAGGAAGCGCAACCCGCCCAATCCCCTCGTGGGGCTCATTCGTTCTTCCTGGCGTCATTGCCTTGTTCGTAGATAAAAACCAGCCCTCCGGGCGGCGATCATCCCGGGGACTAGGTTCGCCAAAGAATTGCGCCCTTAGTTTTCCACCCTGGTAACAATGCGGAAAAACACTGGGGACCAGAACCAACGGACGTTCTAATAGACTTCCCATCTTGGACCTCCTTGAAAGAGAGTTATTGGTTTATAGCGTTGTGAAAAAGAGCCCTCTAGAATCTAAAATTCTAACACTGTTTTGTAAAAATGTCTAATTTTCATTGGCAAAAACTCACCAAACCCTTTATTTGTCTGGCGCCCTTGGCCGGGATCTCTGACTCCCCTTTTCGTCAAATCTGCAAGGAATTTGGCGCGGATGTGGTTTTTACTGAAATGATTTCCGCTGAAGGACTTAGCCGTGAGCAAAATAAAACTCTAGAGCTCACCGCTTTTTCTCCCAAAGAACGACCTATTATCTTGCAACTCTTTGGTAAAAATCCAGAGAGTTTTGGACGCGCCGCGCAAGTGATTCAGAATTTATCGCCTGGGAAAAAACCAGATGGCGTTGACCTGAATCTAGGTTGTCCAGCGCGTAAAGTAAAAACTCACGGTTCGGGAATTTCCTTAATGCGCGATCCTGGTCTCGTTAATAAAATTATTGCCGCAATCACCGCGCATACCGATCTGCCGCTCTCCATTAAAATCCGCGCGGGAATTGGGAAAGAAGGGATTAAAGCGGCGAGTTTCGCTTCAAAAATCAACTGGCAAAAACTAGCCGCCGTTACTGTCCATGGCCGTTATTTAGAACAAGGATTTTCCGGACCCATTGATTATACGGAGATTAAAAAAATCAAAAGGATTGTGGGTGATAAAACCGTGATTGGAAATGGGGGGATTAAGGACTTAAGAAGCGCCCAAATAATGTTAAAAAAAACGGGAGTTGATGGCGTAATGATTGGCAAAGGAGCTTTGGGGAGACCGTGGGTTTTTGAAAAAATTAAAAAAGCCTTAAAAAGAAAGACCCCTCCTAGCCTCCCCTTGCCAAGGGGAGGAAGAAATACTCTCCCCCTTGGTAAAGAGGGTAGAAAAGAGAGGGTCTTCGCCCCTTCATTACCAAACACAATAAAAACCGCCCTCAAGCACGCAAGATTGATGATTAAACTCAAAGGCGAAGAGAAGGGAATACGGGAAATGCGGAAACACCTTTTATGGTATTTCCACGATTTTGAGGGCGCCAAAGGAACAAGGAAAAAACTTACTAAAATTGAAACATTTAGAGACTTGGAGGACACTCTCCTTTATCTTCCCAGTAATTAGCCGCAACAATCATAGCGCAAAAAATTACGGCTAAAAGAATGATGAGCAACCTTATTATAAGCATGATCCTACCCTCTTTCTTTGATAAATGCGCCCTTTGAATCCCTTCCTTTTCTATGTTATACTAAAATGAATTAGCAGGCAAAATCTAGAAGCCTATGGCCAGAACACAAAATCAAAAAGAAATAGAAAAAATGCCGCCTCAAAATATTGAAGCCGAAAAATCGGTTTTAGGGGCGGTGATGCTTGATCAAGACGCAATCATAAAAATCGCGGACACGATTAATGCCCAAGATTTTTATGTGGAAAAAAACAAGCAAATTTTTGAAGTAATGCTTGAGCTCTATGAAAAACGAGAACCAATTGACATCTTAAGCCTATCTAACTGTCTAGAAAACAAAGGCACATTAAAAGAGCTGGGGGGCTCAACGTATTTAACAAGCCTCGTGAATAGCGTGCCTAGCGCCGCGAATATTTTGCATTATGCAAAGATTGTTCGGGAAAAAGCGACCTTGCGCAGACTCATCCAAACTGGTCAAAAGATTGTGGAGTTAGGATATCTGGAAGAAGAGGATTTAGAAAAATTATTAGATAAAGCAGAGCAAGGGTTGTTTGCCGTTTCCCAGAAATATTTAAAACACAATTTCATTCCCATTCAGAGTATTTTAACCGAGGCCTTTGACCGCATTGATGAACTCCACAAACAGAAGGGCAAGCTCCGCGGCTTGCCGACAGGCTTTACAGATTTAGATAATCTTTTGGCGGGTTTGCAAAATTCTGACCTCATTGTCCTCGCCGCCAGACCTTCAATGGGGAAAACCTCTTTAGCCCTGGATATTGCCCGCCAAGTAGCCACACAAACGAAAGTGCCGGTTGGCATCTTTAGTTTGGAAATGAGTAAAGAACAGCTTGTGGACCGTCTCCTCTGCGCTGAAGCAGGCGTGGACCTTTGGAAGATGCGCACCGGTAAAATTAAAGAGGATGAATTCCCATATATTGGCGAGGCAATGGGCATTTTGGCGGAAACGCCAATCTTTTTAGACGATTCCGCAACCAGTAATATTATGGAAATCCGCACCAAAGCCCGCCGTCTGCAGATGGAGCATAAAGTGGGACTCTTAATCATTGATTATTTGCAGTTGATGGAGGGCCGCACAACCGACAATCGGGTGCAGGAAGTTTCGGAAATCTCCCGCAACCTAAAGGCAATCGCCCGAGAACTCAATATCCCCGTTCTCGCTTTGTCCCAGCTCTCGCGCGCCGTGGAATCGCGCTCACCAGCCATTCCTCAACTTTCTGATTTACGCGAATCGGGCAGCATTGAACAAGATGCCGATGTGGTAATATTTATCTATCGGGAAGTAATGTATAGGCGGGAAACCGAACGCGCCAATATTGCCGACATCTTTATTAAAAAACACCGTAATGGTCCCACTGGCCAACTGGAACTTTATTTTAACGAAAATCAAGCCTCATTTAAAAATCTAGACAGACAACACAGCGAACTAACTACCTAACTGTCATTTCGCGAGCGACCTGCCTCGGGCGGACTTCGTCACGTCGAAGGCTCTAACTTAGTCCAGCCGAAGGCGGACTCCTCGCATATTATAGACCTTTTACAAAATAACCTTTTCTACTGCAATTGCCAGATTTCGGCTGCAAATGTTTCAGGGCTCGTTGCCGTATTTTAACCAAATACGGCTTCCTCGCCCTTCAACATTTTCGCTCGAAATCTGTCAATTTCGTAACGAAAAATTATTTCACAAAAGGTCTTATGTTTGACTCTCTCAAGAATCTCAACCAATTAAGACAACAAGCCAAAAAAATCAAAGAAGAATTAGGTAAAGAAGTTTTGATCGGCACCGCGGAAGATGGCAAAATTCAAATCACGATGGACGGCAACCAAGAGGTGAAGGCTGTGCGCATAGAACCGGATTTGCTTATTTCCGAAAACAAGGAAAAAATTGAAAAAGGCATCAAAGAAGCGATTACCCAATGTATTACCCAGATGCAAATGGCAATGGCGCGGAAAATGCAAAACGGCGGTTTATTTTAATTACCATTTTGAAATTATTCTCATTCTTCTTGATTTGGAGGTCAAGCCTGCCGGCAGGCAGGCGAAGGCTTGACACTGGAGGTCGTGTGTCTGAAGATCTGGCATAGCCATGAAAAGCGCGACACGAGTAGCTGTCAGACTCTCGCCCGCCTGCCATCGCCTGTTGGTGAAGCCAATGGCGGGCAGGTCTGACCTCCAAGGCACGATACGGTTAATTAGACTAATTAGACATTAGGTTAATTAGAAATTTCTATGTCTCTTCTTCCCCAATCCATAAAAGATTTAATAGATGAATTTGCCAAGCTACCCGGCATCGGTCCTAAGACCGCGGCTAGGCTTACTTTTTATTTATTGAAACAGCCGGATCAAGAACTGGAGCGTTTTGGCGAAACCTTGCAAAATCTAAAGCAAAAAATCAATCTTTGCCCCACTTGCTTTACATTGGTTCAAAATAACTTCTGTCCTTTTTGCGATAATGTTAACCGCGATTCTAATCTAATCTGCGTAGTGGAAGAACCATTGGACATTATTGCCCTAGAAAAAACTAAAGAATACCGCGGGCTTTACCATGTCCTCCACGGTATCATTTCACCGATGGACGGAATTGGACCCGAACACTTAAAAATCCCCGAGCTAATCTCCCGTATTAAAAAAAATAAACCCGAAGAGATTATCATCGCGACCAACCCCTCTCTTGAGGGAGAGGCAACGGCGATGTATCTTCAACGAGTTTTAAAAGATTTTAAGATCAAACTTACCCGCCTTGGCCGGGGATTGCCCACAGGCGGCGAATTGGAATACGCGGATGAAATTACCTTGATTAACGCTCTGCAAGGGCGGAGAGAAATAAAGCTATAATACAAAATGTAGAGACGCAAATCATCGCGCCTCTACAACATATTGATTCTATTTTTTGTAGAGACAGGTTTCAAATTGGTCTCTACAATTTTTTTATTTTTTATTTACCCCATTAGAGAAAGTTCATCCTGTTACAAATAAATTTGTAACGGGACACGCTGACAAAGTCGGTGGCGGGGAAGATATAGACGCTGACGGTGGTTTAATGCTACCGTCAGCGGAAACCGTTAGAGAACGAAGTTCTCTAACGGGGTTTACACACAATCTCTTGCACTTGTAAAACTGTATACTGCGGACGAAAGCCTTGTCTTTTGGTATATCGCTTTTTCGCTTTGAATTTCAAAATATGCACTTTTTTACCTTTCTTGAGCGGCTCCAAAACCTTGACGGAAACCGAAATGCCAGAGACGCGCGGCTGGCCAACCTTAATCCCTTTATCATCCGCGTATACTAAAACATCATCCAAATTAATTGTTTCTTCTTTTTTGACATCCATTTTATCCACTTCTAAAACATCACCCCGCGAAACCATATATTGTTTTCCCTGAACACGAATAATAGCAAACATAAAATAAGATAAATAATGATATGGTTTAGATTATAGCAAAAAAATAAAAATTGGTCAAATAAAAATAAAATATGCTGATCTAGAAAAGGCGCCTATAAAGAAGCATCGCGCCCCTCCTTACGGCGATACCGTAAAACCAAGGTTAAAGCCAGACTAACCATAACAACGACCATAATGATAAGCGCCAAAAGTTTTTCTTTAGCTTGCAAAAACAAACCCGAAACCCCAAAGGCAAAAGATAAAAAGCACAAAAAGAGCACGGCTTGACGATGGGTAAAGCCAATGCCCAAAAGACGGAAATGCAGATGTTTCGCGTCGCCCTTAAATGGCGAACGGTGCTCAAAAAAGACGCGGCGGCAAATCACCCACAATGCGTCTAAAATTGGAATCCCCATAATAAGGAGCGTGGTTGCGATTTTTCCTCCCGCTAAAATAGCAAGTACCGCAAGCATAAAACCAGCGAACGTACTCCCGCCTTCGCCTAAAAAAATCTTCGCTGGATGGAAATTCAGAACTAAAAACCCCAAGAATACGCCGGCGCAAATTATGGATAACAGAGCCGTTTCTGGCTGGTGCACGGCTTGGCTTAAACTTAAAAAGAACAAAATAACTGCTCCAATCGTCGTAACCCCCGAAGCCAAACCATCCAAACCATCCAGATATTTCGTAGTGTAGATCATACCCAAAATCCAGAAAAAAGCAAACAAATCCGCGAACAAAGTAAGATAATAAGGAATACCCGCTAAAGTGAAAATCTCGATTTTCACCTGATCAAAATAAAAAAGCCCGCCCAAAGGATTAGTCGCGTATTTGATACCAATGCCGGAAGCTACGATGGCGGCAGCGGCAAGGAGCGGCCAGATAAACTGCTTCCACGGTTTTAAATTGTATTTGTCGTCTAAAATCCCTCCAATCATTAAAAATAAGCCGCCTACTAAGATGCCAATCATATTTTTCAACCTAATCGTGCCTGTGGCTAAACTATGCGTAAAAAAAAGGTAAAAGAGAACTACCAAAACAAAAGCCGCGTAAACCGCCAGCCCGCCTAAAAGCGGAATCGGCGCCTTTTGAATCTTGCGTGGTAAAATTGGGTAATCCAAAATCCTAAAACGCAAAGCCAACTTGCGCACTAAAAAAGTCAAAATCAAACAAAGCAAAGCCCCGATGAAAAAGGGAAGAATGAAACTGGCTAAATTATAGTGCCAAATGGTGGACATTATAATAACTCAAAATGTAAAACTCAAACCTCAAAACTGTAACTTGAAAATAAAAAAGCTTCGAGGTTTTAGGTTTTGACTTTTGACATTTGAGTTTTGAAATATTTTATACTTTCTTAAACAGCGCGCTAGAATGGGCTTTTGCATCTTTGATATTTTCGGCTTTATGTAACCGCGGTTTGGGCGTTACTAAAAAGCCCATATATTTTTTCAAGGCAAGCCGCGTCTGGGCATCAATCGCGGGCACGCTCCCAAAAAAGATGGTCACAATCGGCAAAAGGAGCCACTGCAAAACCATATAAAAATATTTATAACGCCGATGCTGCTTGGGCCGTGGCGGCACTAAAAACGTGGAAATAATCGCGGAAACGAAAATCCCAATCATAGAAAGAGTCATTAAAAGCCGCGTCAAATAGGGAAGATTGCGCGCTAAAACTGTTTCCCGAAAATCATCGCCCCCCAGAAATATAGGCATCCAACCGACGACCACTAAAATAATTGCCGTTACCGCCCAAGAATATTTCCCCTCTAACTCCCTGTAAATAATGCGCGTCTTTTTAAAAAAAGGAATGCCGCGCGTTTTTATGGAACGAAAAATCACATAAGGCAAATTTTCCACACCCCAACCCCAACGCCTCCGCTGTTTATATTGATTTACAATACTTTCCCAAAAGGATTTGCCCAAAACCGTATCCATAGAGACCGGCATATAAAGAGGAATCACGCGATAGTTCCCGCGATAATAGAAAAAGCATTGATAGAAAATGCGCGAGTCTTCCGAGACGATATTTGTTTGCCAAAAACCGATTTCCACCGCGGTTTGGAAGCTCATCGCGTGGGAAGAAAAAGTTCCCATCCGCTCTGGCCGCTCCTGCTCCATCATATGCCAAAAGGTAGTGGAAGCGCTAGCCACGCGCGCGAGAGCCGGCGCATCCCAAAGGTTATTATTAAAGAAAGGAACGGGTTGGTAGGAAGCACGCGTCCGATTTGATGTCGCAAGATAATGATAGGCAAGACAGGAAAAATATTTGGGGTGGACACAGGTATCGGCGTCAAAAACGGAAACGATTACATTATCATAGGGGATACCCTCTCTATCAAGCCATTTTTGGACCTCGCGACCCGCCCAAGTCTCATTAGAACCCTTGCCGGCAAGTTCGCCGATAATATCGCCAGGGTGCACCGTGACCATAAGTTTGTAAAACTCGCTGCCAAATTTTTCTTCCAAGTCCTGCGCATTTTTTAAACCGTTTTCACGATCCCTCTCTTCCACGCCGAGCACGACAATCATCTTCTTCGGGGGATAATCGGAATCCACTAGGGCTTTAAAAGTGGTTTCTAAAACCTCCAATTCTTCTTTGTAAGTAGGCAGGATAATCAAATGATAAAGCTCGCTCCATTTTTTATCACCCTGAAAACTCTGGCATTTTGAGAACCAATCCGTTTTCAAATAGCGCTTCATGCGAAAATAAGAAGCAATCTGATGGACGCAAAGATAAGAAACGCGCAAGAGCCAGTGCAAATCAAAGGCAATAATAAAAATCGCCACCCAGATAGGCTTCACAAATGAGAATATAATACAAGAAAGAAGCGTGCCCCAAGCCAAAGCCGCAGGAAGAATTTCTAAACTGCGATAAAGGATCCGATCGCGGGGATTATCTAAACTTGTGTAGTGAGCGATACCTTTAGGGTCCATAAAGAAAATGTAAAATTGAAAATGAAAAATGTAAAATAATATTTGAGATTCTACATTTTTATTGGTTGATATAAATCAAGCTTACTGCCCCGATTAAAACAAAAATTTGCACCGTGAACGCGGTTAAAAGTAAAATATAATTTACAAGACGATCTTTCAAATAAAACCAAAAGCCGAGGACAAAATTCATTAAAATAATGAAGAGCCCAATTAAAGGGAGGGTAAAAATACGGCGATAGGAACCAATTAAGTCAATACCAAAATAGATATTATAATGAAGAGGAATGGGATATTCCGAGGGTTTGATAAAATAAGCCAAAAAAATCCAACTTAAAATGTTAAAAAATAAGCTCCCGAAAAAAAATCCTAAATTAGTTTTATTGCGCCAAAATTGGGCGCGAAAAAAGCTCTGGACATAAGCCAGGAAACGGCTAAAAATATTTAGTTTTTCTTGATTTTGGACCTCTTGCATCTTGCTATAACTATATCTAAAAAAGCCTTAAAAGTAAACCCCGTTAGATGTTTACTATCTAACAGGGTAAACAAAATATTGACAAATAAAAATAGCTGTGCTTTAATGTAGTTTCTCCCCCAAATTGATCTTTTATCAAACAAGTTTCCTGATTTTGGGAGAAGATTGGGAAAAATCATACGGAGGAATGAGAGATGGCTGAACAGAAATATGTTATTGGAAGATTGGTGGCTGAAGTGAATGATAATGGCGCAATAAATGGTGAATTAACCGATCTTACAGTTTATGAAGGAAGACGACCAGCAAAAGCCGAAGACTTTGGCGCAGATCCCGAGCAAATTGCTTTACTGAATTCCAGAATTCCTCGTGCGAAAATCAACACTTTAGTGCGTCCCGGTGTTGGTGCGGGGATAATCTTATTTAGTCTCTATACCTTAAGACTAACACAGGAAAAATGGATGGAAAAATTTATGATGAATGTTAAATCTCTGAAACAGAAAGCAATTATTGGTCCTCGCCGTAATATTAGAGCAGGAGGCACTTGGCTGGTGCAAGATACCTGTGCTGGGATCTTGGAAGAAAAAGATTTTATCGCAGGAGCGATAAAGGAAATGGTGGAAATTGGATTTTATGATGTTGATGGTTGGCTAAAATATATATTGCCAGTAGAATATTCACAGTATCAAGATATGCTAGATCAAGAACAGAAAAGTGTTTGGCAACTTTTCGGCGGTCCTGATTTTAAACCAATTAAGGAGGAAATGGTAAATATATTAAAAGCGCGAGATAGCCTTAATGGTTTTTCTGTGATACTGTCCGGGGAAGAGAATTCTGGAAGCGCTGAAATTACACTACTAACTTCAATAAGTCTGCCAATAATAGAAAAAGGTTGGCTAATAACAGATCTGGAAACCGGTAGCGATGATGAAAGAGGAGAATTTTTACTAAACAGGAAGGTGTTGGTTATAGCAGAAAGACAAATGAAAACCCCTATCCAGATTGGATTTGGAGATGAGGGGATGGATCTTGATTATCCAGCTATAGCCATGGAGGGTGAGAATCTTTTACTGAATACAAATGCTAAGGTGCGCTCAATGATGGCGTATCTAGGTTGGATCTAAGAATCTGTAGAAGACTTTGGTTCAAGTCGGGAGACTTGAACCAATAAAAGGAGTAAGAAAATGAGAATGACAAAAGTGAAGAAAACGCAAGATTTCGGCTTAATCGGCTTAATCAGAGTAGAAAATGTAGGAGACAAATGGGAAATTTTCGATAGAAACAAAGGTGAGTATATCGGGAAAGACTACGATCAGGTTTATAAACCAATAGTACATAATCAACGATATGCAATGGCTTTTATAAAAGATGGGGATACGAGTATAATATTTGACGGCACACCTTTAAATGCAGGTTACGTTAAAATTAAAGGATTACAATTCAGCCCGGATGGTAGGCGTATCGGTTACATAGGAATGTTGAAAACGGGAGAATTTGTAGCAATGAGCCATGCAGATCCTCATTATGGATCTTCCAAAGGATATTTTCAGTCTGATCCTTCTAAATCAATTACGAACTTAAAGATGCGGAATGACGATATATCCTTCGATATAAGAAAAAAGGGTGGTAAAAAACGGGGTTATAGTATTGCTTTAGCGAAACTAAAAGAAGAACCTGACGACACAGACTGGGATGCAGTATTCCATAAAAAATAATTTCAATGACTGAAAAATCTAGACTGATTTAAAAATCAGTCTTTTTTTATATTTTCGATTTCATAACCCACCCCTACCCTCCCTTATCAGGGAGGGAGTAAAACAATTGCTGAAAAATAATACGTAGTTTATAATAAAGATGAAGATAAAAATTATCAATGAGATTGCTTCGTCGTCCCTCGGCAAGCTCGGGACTTCTCGCAATGACAGTATAAAATAAACAATGCACACAAAAAGTAAAATCACCATAGTTTTATTTTTATTGATTTTGATTCTCGCTGGCATCTTCCGTTTTTGGCAAATCCGGGATCTCCCTGGCGGACTCTACTCGGATGAAGGCGCGAACGGGTTGGATGTTTTGGATATCTTATCCGGCAAGAACCGCGATGTCTTTTATGAGCGCAACTACGGTCGGGAGGGATTATTCTTCTACCTGCTCGCTCTCTCGGTTAAAATTTTTGGCATTGGTGTCTGGCAAATGAAAATCGTCTCGGGGATTTTAGGGATCCTCACGATTATTGGCCTTTATCTCTTGACCAAAACACTTTTTAACCGCACGATCGCGCTTTTAGCCTCTCTATTTGCCGCGGTGTCTATTCCTTATACTTTTTTGAGCCGCGTGGCTTTCCGCGCCAATATGCTGCCTTTTGTCTCGGTTTTTCTTTTTTATTTCTGTGTTAAGACCCTTAAAGATAAAAAGGATGAATACTTTTATTCTTTTTTAGCCGGCATCTTCTTAGCCTTAGGATTTTATACCTATATCTCCTTCCGCATTGTCCCCTTCTGCATCATCGCTCTCATCATCCTATTTGAAATTATTTCCCGCCGCACTGGCAACCCAAAAGGATTCATTGTCCCCCACCGTAAACAAATTTTCACCGCTCTTATCGCTTTTCTGATTGCCATCGCGCCTCTTGCCTTCTATTTCTACCAACACCCATCTTCTTTCTTCGGCCGCGCCAATGATGTTTCTATTTTGAATCCCAATCTAGCGCATGGCCCTTTTTATTATCTCCTCCGCAATATTGGCATTACCGCAATTATGTTTAATGTTTATGGCGATGCCAATTGGCGCCATAACCTTTCGGAAGCGCCATTTTTTGACCCCGTGACTGGCGTTCTTTTTTTAGTCGGCTTGATCATCGCAGCGACTATATTTTTAAAAACAGGCTTAAAAGTTTTAAAACATAAAGACATCGCTTTGCGCGAAACCTTTGCCGGCTATCTTCTTATTTTTGGCTGGTTTTTCAGCCTCCTTGTTCCGATGATGGCGACAGAAGAAGCAATCCCGCATTTCTTGCGCAGCATTGGTATTATCCCTGTCGTGTTTATTTTTCCCGCTTTGGGTCTGCGCGCCCTTTTCTTACGCATCCGCTACCGACCAGTGATGCTCGGCTTTCTGCTCCTTCTTTCAGTTGTCTTTGTGGTCAACTATAATCTCTGGCTATATTTTCAAGTAGCTAAAAATGCTTACGGATATTATACCTCCTATTATGGCGATTTAACTTTGGCAAGTCGCTACATCAACGAAATTAATGCGAGTAATGCTAAATTCCCTACCATTAACAGCGCCAACACTTTCCTTGTGCTTGATGACAAAGCTGACCGCACAGTCCGCTTCTTGACTGCGCCCGCGAATCCTTATATTTTAATACCAATAAACGCAGAGATAAAAACGACCTATCCCGAGAGCGCAAGAATTATCTTTCCCTCTTTAAGTTTCAATCGCTTGGCTTCCTTCCAGAACATTTTCCCGGAAGCGAGATTAATTTATGAAGAATACAATCGGTTTGGGGAAAAAGCATTTGAAGTATACACAATAATTTTTAATTCTAAATTTTAAATTTTTCCGCCCAAGGCGGATCAGCTCTTCGAGTCTGAAGACTCATCAGAGTCTGAACGACCTAGGGCTGAAAATCAATTTGAAAATCCAAATTTTAAATTTTTTAATTTTAAAACTTTTTTTGTTTTAGAATTTAAAATTAAAGCATTTAAAATTGAATTAAAATTAAGAATTAAAAATTTTATGTCTAAACTGACTAAAATTCTCCCCCCTCTCTTAATTATCATAATGGTCTTGATCTCTTTCTTCTCCGTCCGCCAGGATTCCGCGATTATGGACGAGGTCGCCCATATCCCTGCTGGCTATTCCTACCTTAAATATCAAGATTACCGCTTAAACCCCGAGCATCCCCCTTTAGCGAAAATGCTGGCTGCTCTTCCTCTCCTTTTCTTGCACCTCCAATTCCCCTTAAATCATCCCTCTTGGACAACCGATGTGAATGGTCAATGGGAAGCGGGATATCAATTTTTATACCACCTTGGCAATGACGCGGATAAAATACTCCTCTGGTCGCGCCTGCCGATCATCGCTCTTTTAATTTTGCTGGGGATCTATGTTTGGAAATGGGCGAAAGAACTTCTGGGAGCAAAATGGGCGCTTGCGGTTCTGTTTTTATATACTTTCTCTCCCACGATCATTGCCCATAGCCACTATGTGACCACTGATTTGGCCGCGACATGCTTTATCTTTATCGCCTTTTATTATTTTGTTCATTATTTAAAAAAACCGAGCCTTAAGAATACTCTCTTGGCTGGTCTTGCTCTGGGTTTAGCCGAGGTCGCTAAATTTTCGGCGGTTCTTCTTTTCCCGTGTTTTGTTCTTCTTGCCCTTGTCTCTCTCCTTTTGAACAGGCCTCCTCAAACCTCGTGGCTCAAGCAAACAAAAAACCATATCGGCAAATTTATTCTGATTTGTTTGATTGCGCTCGGAGTAATCCTCATTGTCTATCAACCCGCGGTCTGGGCTTTCAATTTAGAAAAACAACAAGAGTTAATCCGCGGTTCTATCGGGCCGGAAAAAATTGAAAATATTGTGCTCGCTATAAGTAAAATCCCAGGCGCCCAAGGCCTTGCTCAATACATCTTGGGTATTGTGATGGTCTTTGCCCGCGTGGGAGGCGGCAACACCAATTACTTCTTAGGTCAGGTTTCTAATCAAGGGTGGTGGTATTATTTCCCAACCTGTTTTTTTCTAAAAGAAACAATTTCGGTCTTAATCTTAACGGGATTAGCTTTGCTTTTTGTGATTCGTAAATTTGCCACCAATCTCGTAAAAGATCGTTCGCGCAAATGGCTTCCTTGGCTTAGGGAATACGCGCTTTGTCATCTGGCGGAAATCTCAATGGTAGTTTTTATCATTGTTTATGGGGTGGTCAGTATGAAGGGCAAACTGAACTTAGGTGTCCGCCACATTATGGTCCTTTTCCCCTTTATCTACATTTTAATCATTAAAGAATTTAAACGGCGTACAGCAGAAACCGCCTACAAAAAACTTTTCACAGGAATATTAATTGTTCTCCTTGTTTGGGTTGGCGTGGAAGTCACGATAAATTATCCTTCGTACCTTGCTTATTATAGCGAACTCACTGGCGGCTCAAAGAATGGTTACAAATTTATCACGGATTCCAATCTGGACTGGGGGCAGGATTTAAGACGTATGGCGGAATGGGTGAACGCTAACCCTGATATCCAAAAGATTAAAGTGGATTATTTTGGCGGCGGAGTACCCTCTTATTATCTTGGCGATAAATATCAAGAATGGCATTCGCAGAATGGACCAACAACGGGTTGGATTGCTGTCAGCACCAACTATTTTTCTGAAAGTATTTATCGCAAAGATTCCACCCTTGCCACCTCTTATTACTATCTGGAATTAAGAAAGCCCGAAAAAATCTTCGGGCATTCCATATTTGTGTATTATATACCAGAAAAGTAAATTTTAAATTCTTAATTTTTAATTTTAAATCAATTTTAAATGCTTGAATTTTAAATTTTAAAACAAAGAATAAAAAGTTTTAAAATTAAGGATTTGAAATTTGGATTTGATTTAAAATTTAGAATTTAAAATTTATTTATAATACACCAATCCCTGCACTCTCAAATCAATATAGTATTTAATTTCTTTATTATTTTTCCCAATATCCTCTTTAAAAACTAAGGTTAAAGCTTCAAGTTGGTTTTGCAGGCTCTGTTTAGTATCAAAAAATATTTGATAACCTTTGTCCGTTTTGATATATAAGTCGCGGGAATCAGAGATCGGCACAATGAATTCTTGGACTTTCAAATCCGTCTTTAAAGATAACAAATCCTGCACTTGAAAAAGAAAACGCAAGAAAGAGGGATCTAAAATCTGCTCACGCGGCTCTACTTTTTTAAAAGACTGGTCATAAAGAACGGGTAATCCCTTTTCCCATACCGTTTCCTCGGGAATTTCCTCGCCAATTCTTCCCTCTGCATCTAAAAAGTAATAAAGAATAGTGGGATTTTCGGGATAGGAGGTTTGAGTCAAGATGGCTTGCGACTCCTTATCTTTAACTTCCCCGATTTCCTCCCTACTCGTAGAATCACTGGCAAAAGCTTCAGGGGGTAAAAATAAATCCTGCGGCGCGCCATTTGCCCAAATCGCTTTCGGCTCCCTCTCGGTAATGGTAATCTTTAAAACATCCGGAAATTCTTTTTTAATGTCTATTTTCTCAATCTGGGCAAAATGGTCATAGATTACGCTACTTAAATGCTTTTTACCGGCAATGATCAGATTTTCTTTGGGAAAAATAAAAGCGCGTCCCTTTAAATTCTCTCGCGCCAACTTTTCCACATCTTCACCCTTGACATTAACATTGCCCACCACTACGATCTCCTTGATTTGCCAGAACGGAAAAAAGAATAAAAAATAAACGAGCGAACCTAACGCAAGCAAAAAAAGAAAAAAGGCAATTTTCCGCTGCAAATGTCCCGAAGACTCGCGGGCGCGAAAACGAGGAGTCGCGAGATAAATCCTGGGGCTCGCCAGGGTCCGCTTTTTCCTAAAAAACCCGCGCTTCCACTCCACTCTCCTTTTGCGGGATTTTTGTTTATACGGATTTAAGTATAATTTTTTGCGGCTGGGTTTGTGAGAAAACACTTGACAAAATGCTAAGGTTTATTATATAATATTAATTCGCTCTTTGATGGTACATTCTACATTTAGTTGCGCTTTGAACAGTTATAAAAAATCCTAATTATAAGGAGAGACGCTATGTCTTTTAATAACGATATATATGATAGTTTTGGGGATATAATAATACCCCAAGAGAAGAAAAAAGTCGTAGCAGAAAAATTAGAAGGGATTACACAAGAAATAGAAGAACTCTCTGCTAATTTGGTGCAACTCAACTCTGTGGAATTGTTAAAAGAGATCCTTTCCCTCCTTAAGCAAGGAAAGCGAGGAGAAGCAGAGGAAACCATTGGAAAAGCATGGACAACTCTGGAACGTGAGTATTATAGTCTCGCGGAAGGATCCTCTCTTATCCCTACTGAAAAGAAATAAAAACTATGTAAAATAGCCTCTTTAATAGAAGGGGCTGAGGACGATTTTATAACCCAAGGATTAGATACTAACGTGTCTTTTTCTTTGGGTGGGGATAGCCATATAAGAACCATTAAACAGGACATGTGGCTCCCTCCAGATAAAAGAGTCTATCCAGTGCTTTTGATGGGATTGATGAAAGCTACATCCATGCCGCAACCCTAAAAGTTGCGGATTTTTTTATAAAAATTGAAATATGATTTTTTACGATGCAATTTCCCAAACACTTGCTCTGTGATTAATTTTCTGCTTTAATATAAACAGGTTTGTTCCTGAACGCACCCTTAATGCACCTTGAATATCTTCAGGAGGTAGAAAATGGCGGAAGGTTTAAATTTAAAACTAAGCCCTGTTCAAAGCTTAACAGTAAGATTAATTGCTGGAAAAGAAAATATGACAGGAGAAGAAATAATAACTGTCGCTCTAAACCTATATGAAACCGTACAGGGTGAGCTAGACTCATCACCTGACCGAGTAGCCTTAGCATTAGTGAAAAACAATGGAGAAGTTTATAAGGAAATAATCCTCCCTAACCATATTCCAATACTACCCGCTCATACCAATATAATTTCAATACAAAAAACATCATCTTAAAGGAGGTTTAGTAATGTCAGAGTTGAGTATCACATTTAGTAAGAACTGGAGCGCCGAGATAAAAAGAATGGCTGAAAAAAGGGGAATAGAACCAAAAAACTTGATTTTAGACGCGCTGACTGTACTATCAGTCTTAGAAGAAGAACTAGCTTCTGGAGAGGGAAAACAAGGTTTAGCTTTAGTAAGCCCCCGTTTCCGAATCAGAAAAGAAATAGTGCTTCCCCGTCATTCCTCTAAACTATTAACACAGAATTCGCTTACAATAGGGCCCACGCTCGCCGTAGACTAAAAATCTACGGTTTTTTTTTATTCTACTAGACCCCTCCCCAGCCTCCCGTAGGTCAAGGGGAGGAAAATTTTCACTCCCCCTTGCCAAGGGGGAGAAAAGAGGGGGTCTTTCTACCTCTTGATCTCTTTGAACCCACAATATTTTTGCAAAACCTTGGGCACTTCAATAGAACAGTCTTCGCGCTGATAATTTTCCATAATCGCAATTAAAGCCCTGCCAATCGCAATAGCAGTGGAATTGATGGTATGGACAAATTTTTTATTCCCTTTCTCGTCTTTGTATTTGATATTCAGGCGGCGCGCTTGGAAATCCGTGTCGTGGCTCGCCGAAACTACCTCGCGGTAACAACCCTCTGACGGCAGCCAAGCTTCCAAGTCAATTTTTTTAGCATTAGGCGCGCCCAGATCGCCGGTTGCGATATTCACTGCTTGATAATGAATTCCCAAGCCCTGCCAAATTTCTTCTACGGTTTTGACAATCATTTTATAAACTTGCCACGAATCTTCTTGCGTAGCGAACGCGAACATTTCCAGTTTATCAAATTGATGCCCCCGCAAAATTCCTTTTAAATCCTTGCCATAAGCGCCAGCCTCCCGCCGAAAGCAAGACGAAAAACCCGTATAAAGTTTTGGTTTCCCGGGGGCTAGCCCCAAAATCTCGTCCATATGATACGCTGCAAGCACAACCTCGGCGGTGCCAATCAAATATAATTTTTCTTTTTCATCACCCGTGAGCTCATAAATTTCATTTTTATCCGCGGGGAAGAAGCCTGTGCCATACATCGCAGCCTCGCGCACGAGCATAGGCGGCAGGATCGGAGTAAAACCTTTTTTAATTAAAATATCCAAAACATATTGTATAAGAGCAAATTCCAGGCTCACAAGCTCGTTTTTTAGATACCAAAAACGGGCGCCTGAAACCTGCGCGCCTTTTTCAATATCTATTAAATCCAAAGCCTCCCCCAATTCATAATGAGATTTGGGTTTAAAATCAAACTTTGATGGCTCTCCCCATTTATGATCCACCGCGTTGCCGGAAGCATCCGGCGCCACTGGCACAGAATGATCTGAAAGATTAGGAAATTGATCTAATAAAATTTTGATTTCTGCTTCTTTCTCCTTTAATTTTTCCTTTAACCCTTTTTCAAACTCACTCTTTTTCTGTATTCTCTGAATCATTTTCTGACGCTCCTTTTCATCTTCAATTTTCACTATTTTACGGGAAAATTCATTCTTAGCTTGTTCGTGTTTATTTTTTATACCAATCAGATTCCTCCGTATTTTGTCCAATTCTAAAAATTCATCCACTTTTTCTGATGGCATTGCCTTTAAATGGCGATTTTTAAATTCCGTCCGCCAGAGATCTGGCTGTTCGCGCAATAATTTTATATCAATCATAGTTTTATCTTTATAACGTGAATATTAAAGTCCTAAATTTTGAGATATATCTTGCATCGCCCGAAGGCCGATTTGAATGAATTCTTCCAGCACAAGACCAAAAGATTCGCAGGAAGCAATCACTTCGCGTCTAGCGCCTTGGGCGAAAGATTTTTCTTTAAATCTCTTTAAGACAGATTGCGCCGATAAATCGGATAATTTTTTCGATGGCAAAACCAAGGTGGCAGCCACAATCAAACCAGTCAAAGGATCCACGGCATAAATCGCTTTTTCCATTAAGGTTTTGCGAGGTGCGCCGCATTGATCATTATGCGCCTTGATGCCAGCTAAAATTACGGGATGCACTCCTTCTTGCTCTAAAATCCCCGCGGTGGTCGGACCGTGTTTTTCCGGCGTTTCACGATAGTCAAACATCTCCATATCTAGGTCGTGCAGAAGACCAGTAAGCCCCCAGACTTCCTCATTCTTTTGAAAATGCTTGGCGAGAGCGCGCATTATCGCTTCCGTTGCCAACATATGTTTGCGCGAATTTTCATTCTTTACATATTGGCAAACCAAATCCCAAGCTTTGGCGCGCGTAATCCCTGACTTAACTGCCTCCTCGTTTTGAGTGGGCGCTTTTGTCGCTGGACAGACCTTCTGCGTATTTAATGGTCTCATTAGAGGAAAGAACACTGCCTCACGGATGCTCGGAGCGTTGGTTAAAAACATTACCAGACGATCCACCCCCATCCCCCAGCCCGCGATCGGCGGCATTCCGTATTCCATCGCCCGCACATAATCTTCATCCATCATATGCGCCTCCGCGTCCCCCGCTTCCCGCATTTCAACCTGTTCCTCAAAACGCCTACGCTGCTCCAAAGGATCAACTAACTCGGAATAAGCATTGACTAATTCCTGCCCTAAAACCACTAGCTGAAAACGATCCACAATCTTTGGATTCTGATCGTTTCTGCGCGCCAAGGGCGATAATTCAATGGGATGACCGGTTAGAAAAAGAGGACCCTTAATTTTCGGCCGCGAAACCTTTTTATATAATTGATCCACTAAACCCCCAAAGCCTAATTTGCCAAGGTCTTCAATTTCAATTTTTTTCTTCTGTATTTCCTTTCTAAGCTTCTCCGCGGTATCAGCCTTGTTAATATCAATGCCGCAATCTTCCAAAATCAAGCTTCTAAAATTTTTTTTCTGCCAAGGAGGAGTAAAATCTATTTTCTCGCCTTGGTAATCAATTTGCAAGGTTCCGAAAACGCGGTTTAAGAGATAAACCAACATCTCTTCAGTTTGCGCCATCAAAAATTCATAATTTTTGTAAGCCCAATAAAATTCCAGCATCGTAAAATCTTGAAGATGGGCGGTGTCCATTCCTTCATTGCGAAAAACCCGCGCCATCTCAAAAACCTTTTCCAAACCGCCCACAATTAAGCGCTTCAAATATGTTTCCGGCGCAATCCTTAAATACAAGGGAATCTGCAGGGCTTCGTGCTCTGTAATGAAAGGCCGCGCGAGCGCGCCCGAAGCCTTGGTTTGAAGCACTGGCGTCTCCACCTCCAAAAAACCCCTCTCTGTTAGAAAATCACGCAGGGCATCGCAGATCTCCGCGCGCTTCCGAAAACGCTCACGCACTTCTGGATGAACAAGCAGATCCAAATAACGTTCCCGAAATCTGATCTCTTGATTAGAGAGGCCTTTCCATTTTTCCGGCAGAGGACGGATGGATTTAGCGAGAATTTTATAATCGGAAACAAGGAGGGTTCTTTCCCCTTTTTGGGTGACAAAAACGGTTCCTTGGAGTTCAATAAAGTCGCCAATGTCAAAATTTTTAAAGAATTTGTATTTCTCCGGACCTAAAATGTCTTGTTTAAGATAGGCTTGGATTCTGCCGCTTTCATCATCAATATGGATAAAGGTAGAGCCGCCGTGTCCGCGAATGCCGCGTATACGCCCCGCGACCACGATCTCGCCTTTTTCCTTTTCTATGGCTTCAAAATCATCCAGTATCCTCCCTATTGTATGCGTCCGACGCGAAGAATCAGGGTAAGGATTGATTTCGACCTTTAAAATTTTATTCAATTTTTCTTTGCGATTTTGGATTAAATCTTGAAGCATATATTTTATTATACCTTGAATTACAAAATTCATTTTGGTCTATTAGCGAGGGAGGCATTTGATGCCGACCGAAGCCCGCCCGCCTCGCCTGAAGCGAAGCTTGTGAGCGGGCAGGCAATCTCCTAAATCTGTATAAATACAGCTCGATGAGATTGCGGAGCCTGTCCCGAGCGGAAGCGAAGGATCTGACTTAAAGGGCCCTCCTCGCAATGACGACGCATTTCGCAATTCAAGGTCTTTAATATATTATATCAAAAATCATAAATTTCACCAAACAAAAACAGAGACGCAAAATTTCACGTCTCTACGCATAAAATATTCATCATCCCTCCCTAAGATATTTCCAAAATTTTGTATTCTATCTTGCCACCCGGCGTCTCCACCTCTACTGTATCTCCCTTTTTCTTACCAAGGAGCGCCTGACCAATCGGGCTTTCATTAGAAATCTTCCCCAACGGAGGGTCAGCCTCATTGGAGCCGACAATGGTAAATTCTTTCTCGCTGGTATTATTTTTCACCTTCACGCTGTTTCCCACTTCCACAATATTATGCTGACCACTTTTATCAATAATAACCGCATTTTTGATCATATTTTCAATCTCTATGATCTTTCCTTCGTTAAAAGCCTGTTCATCCTTTGCGTCTTGATATTCCGCGTTTTCGGAAAGATCGCCCAATTCCTTGGCTACTTTAATCCGATTGGCAATTTCTCTTCTTTTGACTGTCTTGATAAACTCTAATTTTTCTTTTAATTTTTTGAGCCCTTCGGCAGTAATATATTTCTTGGTCATATTTTGTAAGTTTTTTAAAATGCGCTTACGCACTATATAAGCACATTTCTAGAGTTCTCTATTTAATTTAATTATCCCCATCATAATAATCCAAGAAAAAGGCGATGTCAAGGGGATAAAAAATTTTAAAATTTAAAAATCAAAAATTAAAATAACAAATCAAAATGTTAAAATTATTTTGGGAATTCAGAGTTCTCGCCCGCTTATACCTAAGCATAGCGATGGCGAGCGGGCATCCTTTTCACCTTTTTCCAGTGACCACCCGGGAGGCGTGGCAAAACCCTATAAAAAACCTCGGTTTTAAAACCATAAATGGTGAATTCTCAAAAAACGTAATTCATTTCAAAATTTTACATTGTCTCGCTTCGCGAGATCTCGCAAAGCGATGATCATTTTGCATTTTGATTTTTACATTTTACATTATTTACCAGTTCTACCAGATTCATAAGAAGCATCATCACAGTCATTGGTCCGACGCCGCCCGGCACAGGCGCCAGAAAAGAAGCTTTTTTCTTCACGCTCGCCGCTTCCACATCCCCTTGAATTTTTCCCGCCCTCCAGCTCGTACCGGCATCAATCACGACGGCTCCTCTCTTGATCATCGTCCCGCGAATTAAATTGGGTTTACCCACACCCGAAATGATAATATCAGCTTTTTTAACTTGAGCGGCTAGAGCTTTTGTATTTTGATCGTAAACCTTTACGCTTGCGCCTAATTTTTGCATTAAACGCGCCGCCGGCTCACCCACTAATTTTCCCGCTCCCACTACCGCCACCTCGCAACCTTCCACCGCGACCTTATATTCGGCGAGGAGCGCGGCAATTCCTAAAGCCACAGGCGAGACTATGGCACGATTTTTAAAACCCTCTACGTCCATCTTCTTAGGTATACATTTCAGAACTTGATCTCTATCAATACCCTTAGGCAGGGGCAACTGCACCACTATGCCGTGAGGTTCTTTTTGTTTAATCGCCAAACGCAATATTTGGCAAATCTTTGGAGCGGGGGAAGAAGCAGGCAGGGTGACTAAGGAAAAGCTGACCCCCAAAGAATGGCAAATTTCCTTTTTCCTGCGCACAAAAATTTGGGAGGCTCGATCATGCCCGACCATCAAAACTAAGAGGCGAGGTTTTACAGATAGACCTTTTATCTCCTTCTGAAGATAACGAAAAAATTTTTGGGCTAGTTTTTTACCATCTAAAATCTGGAACATAATGTTGGGAATCAGGAATAAGGAATTATGAATTAGGAATTATGAAGCAGGAATTAAATATTTGTCTCTAATTGCTCTACTCACTCCTTTTCAAAAATTTCGTAATTTGTAGGACTCCTTATTCCTTATTCCTGCTTCCTGATTCATTCTTCCTACTGCCTATTAAAATACCACTCTAACACATTTTTTGCGATAGGTACAGCTGCTGTTTCACCGCCGCCACCGCCCTCGACCAGAATAGTCAGCACAATCTTAGGACGGTCATAAGGCGCAAAACCAGTAAACCAAGCATGGGTAGGCTGTCCACTGCCCGCAAATTGCGCGGTGCCTGTTTTTCCCGCTACCGCCACAGGAAGGCTATTAAGCAAACGGGCAGAACCATCGGTGACAGTTTGGCGCATACCTTGCCGCACCACCTCTAAACTTTTGCTACTAATAAAATCTTTTCGGATAATCTCAGATGGGATTTCTGTTTCTTTTTTTTCTATCTCATCAATCATCTTGCAGCCCATCTTTGGCTTGTAAAGAATCCCGCCATTCGCAATGGTAGCAATATAATTAGTAAGCTGCAATGGGCTAACTAAAATATCCCCTTGACCAATACTCACATGATAAGTGTCGCCGATGTACCATTGTTCCCCTTTGACTTTTTCTTTCCATGCCGCATCAGGCACGAGACCCGCCGTTTCTCCCGGTAAATCCACGCCAAGAGGGACATTGAAACCGAACTTGCTGGTCCAGGCTTTTATTCTATCTATTCCTAAACCCTCAATTCCAATGTCTTCATTCCCTCCGCCTACCGTATAAAAAAACACATTACAAGACTCGGCGATCGCGCGCCTGACATCCACCGCGCCGTGGGCTTTCCAGTCCGGGAAATTCCAAACTGTCCCTCCCCAACCTTGGTAAGTGAGACTCCCCGGGCAATTCACCACTTGAGACGGGGTAATAATTTTCTCTTCTAAAGCGGCGGCGGCGATGAGGGGTTTAATAATGGAACCCGGGGGATATTCGCCGGAAATCGCTCGATTAAACAAAGGCTGATTAGGATCACGATTCAACTCGTTCAATTTCTCCTCGGAAATCCCTTGGGTAAAAAGGTTATTATCATAAAAAGGGAAACTGACCAGCGCTAAAATGCGTCCATTCTCCGGATCCATAGCCACAACGGCTGCTCTTTCTGTTTTTGTTTGGGAAAGCATTGCCTTAACTTCCTCGGCAATCTTTTTTTCTAATTCTAGGTCCAAAGAGAGCTGTAAACTGCGACCCGCCTCGGGACTTTCTCGCCCTATGATCTTGGCAATTTGCCCGCGCGAATTTACCTCCGCAATCTTGCGACCATTTTTACCTTTTAAGACTTGTTCGTAGGAATATTCTACACCTTGTTTGCCAATATAATCGGTTAAAAAGTAACCCTGTTCTTTATTTGCGGCGTATTCTTCCGGCGAAATCCTGCCGGTATAACCTATAATGTGGGCAATGAGTTCCCCGCCTAGATATTCCCGCACGGGAGAACTAAGAAGACTAATCCCTGGCAGAGAAGATAATTTTGCGTCCAGAATTAACGCCTGTTCGCGTCCTAAATTACGCACCAAGATTTCCGGTTCATAAGAATGAGGATCCGCCTCCCTAAACGCGATTTCAATCTCTGTCGCGTCTTTCCCTAAAATCTGGGCTAAATTTTCAATAAAACTTTTTCTCTCAGGAGGAGGAGGCAAATCCGCAGGAATGAACACAACCTCGAAATTGGGAATGTTGCGCACCAATAAGTTTCCCTTCTGATCATAAATAACGCCCCGAGGAGCCATCAGGCTTAAAGTGCGAATCCGATTGCTTTCCGCTTCCCTGGTGTAAGACTCTCCAGCTAAAATCTGCAGGGAAAAAATACGCCAACCCAAGATCAAAAAACAAATAATCACTACTAATCTTAAAAGACTCAAGCGCCCTAAGCGGAAGCGCAACTCCGCCGGCCTTAAATCATCCTCTTGCGCAAAACCTTCCTGCCCCTCCCAATCCTTCTCCGCTAAAAACTTTTCGGAAATCTTAAATTCGGATTTTGAAAAATTAAAAAAATTCATTAAAGTATAAGCCCGCTCGGCAAACGCTCTTAGCTTCCAGAGCGTGTGCGGCCCGCCCCCCTTTTTATTTAATTTGTTCTTCTGTCTTTAATAATACAGAATAACAATATCTTAATATCCTGTAGCCCAATACTGTCACCACTAAATTATAAAATATTGTGGGCAAAACTAGATATTTTAAATCATAAAATAAATCTACCTGAAGATCGCTTAAACGCATCCAGCTAAAAAGTTTTACCAAAATAATTAGGGCTAAATTGTAAATTATACTTCCTAAAATAGTCACGAGAATAATTGCGCTCACATCCCTCTCTCTGAATAACTTAAGAGATAATATTCTAATCAAGAAGATAACTAAAAGAAAACTTAGAGTTACCACCCCGAAAGGAAGACTAGAACTAAGGTCTAAAAAAAGCAAAAATGGGAAATACCATTTCAAGGTTGTCTTGACTCCGAGGGTGAGAAAACAAATTAAGAAACCAATCAAAATAAAGTTTGGCCTTGCTAACCCAATACTTAAATGAGGTCCCCAAACCAACTCTAGAAAAAATAAAAATAATAAAATCAGCAAGAAAAAAAATTTATTCATAATAGTTAAGCTTGAGGCAAGATTCTCTATTCACTTTGAATTATAAAATACATTTTTTTGAGGACTTCGGGCATCCCCGCCCGAAGTTTCAGCCAAGAGCAAGATGCCCGTGGCCCTCAAAATCTATAAATCACTCCATTTCGTAATTAAAGGCTATTTAAAAAGCACTAATCACGTCTATCCCCTTAAAACCTTTAAATCTGAAGGATTGATGGTTCGGCTTCGCTCACCATCAATCCTGGAGCGTAGTCGAAGGATTGATATCCGTCACTACCAGCACCTTTTCTAATTTTGAAAAGTTCACATAAGACCGCACTTGGGCTTTTTGAAAGAGTTCACCGCTATTACTTTCCACCTTCACAATTTCACCAATCACTAACCCTTTGGGCAATTCGCCAGAAAGCCCGGAGGTAATGACTGTATCCCCTACCTGCACAATCTCGTTTTGGGGGATCATCTCCATTGTTAACCCCAAACCATGCTGACCATAAATATTACCGCTTGCTCGCGAATCAATAATTAAAGCGTTCACCACACTATTTTGATCAGTAATTAATAAAACAGTCGCTGTTTTGGAAAAAACTTCAATTACCTTGCCGACCAAAAATCCTTCCCCAAAAATCACGGGCGCGCCGACCCTGACATTATCTTGCGCGCCGCGATTGATTTTTAGACTCTGAATGAGATTATCCGGATTCCGCCCAACGACATCAGCGTCAATTCCCCTCACTCCTCCCTTCTCTTTAAATTTTAATTGATCACGTAAAAACGCGTTTTCCTTCTCTATTTCTTTCAACCTCACATTTTCCGCAATTAAACGATAGTTCTCTCCACTTAAATCTTGGTTTTCCCGCGCGAGATCTCGGATCGCCGTCAAGAGATGAAAAAAATTATCAATCTTATTTACTGTTTTAAAAGCAGCTCTTTCCACGGGCGCGGTAACAACAAAAATCGCATTTTCTACAGGACGCAAAACTTTCACATAATGCAAAAAAATGAGCAGTGTAATCACGCCCATTGCTAATAAAATTATACCCGACTTAGAACGAAAAAAACGAGGCATAAAATATAAACTCAAAACGTAAAATTCAAAATTTAAAACCACAACTTAAAACTAAAAACTTTTGAGATTTCATTAATTTTGAGATTTGAGTTTTAAGCTTTGAATTTATTTATACTGTGTGTCCACCAACACCTCGCGCAAAAGGTCTAAATTTTCTAAAACCATGCCCGTGCCTCTAACAACACAAGTCAATGGATCATTGGCGATCTGCACGGGCATCTGCGTCTCCCGCGCGACGAGACGGTCAAGACCACGCAGGAGCGCGCCTCCGCCCGCCAAAATAATACCCCGATCCATAATATCCGCGACGAGTTCAGGAGGGGTTTCCTCAATCGTTCCTTTAATATTAGAAACTAGATTTCTAATGGAACGTGATAAGGCTTCGCGCACCTGACTATCATTGATAATCACCTCCTTCGGCAGACCCGTGACGATGTCCCGCCCGCGCAACTTTGCTTCCAAAGGTTTCTTTAAAGGCCAGGCCGAGCCAATGGCGATTTTAATTTCTTCGGCTTTCCTTTCCCCGATTAACAAATTAAAGTGGTCACGGGAATATTGAATAACATCCTCGTTTAATTCATCTCCCGCAATCCGCAACGATCGCGCCACCACGCCCCCGCCCAGAGAAATTACCGCCATCTCGGTTGTGCCGCCGCCAATATCCACAATCATACTTCCCGAAGCGTCTTGCACGGGAAGGCGGGAACCAATGGCTGCGGCCATCGGTTCTTCAATTAAGAAAGCTTGCCTTGCGCCAGCCGTACGCGTGGCATCCTCCACCGCTCGCCGCTCCACCTCGGTGCAACCCGAAGGAATGCCAATCACTACCCTAGGTCGCGGAATGAGAGTGAACATTCCTTGGTGCACCTTCTGAATAAAATATTTTAACATTTGCTCGGTCACTTCAAAATCAGAAATCACCCCGTCCACAAGCGGACGGGTAGCCACAATATGCATCGGTGTTCTTCCCACCATCTTTTTCGCTTCATTGCCAATTGCCAAAACCTGACCCGTCTTTGTATTCATAGCCACAACCGAAGGCTCATTAATGACGATGCCTTTCCCTCGCACATACACTAAAGTATTCGCTGTCCCTAAATCAATACCGATGTCGCGGGAAAAAGCGCCTAAAAGACGATTAAACATATTTTAGAATTAGGAATCGGGAATTAAGTGTTTATCTCCAATTTCTACTCACTCCTTTTTAAGAATTTCGTAATTTGTAGGACTCCTTATTCCTGATTCATTATTCATTATTCCTCCCTCCCGACCTAGTACGCTTGAGCGAAGAGCCAGCGATGTTTTGCGTCTTTGCCGCAGTAAATACATTTACCTGTCTCTTCCTTTGCGTCAAGTTCTAAGCATCGCGCAGTCGCGCGAGTTTCTTCTTTAATCTTATCCTCGCATTCGCTCTTCTCACACCAAAAGGCGCGCAGAAAACCCCGCTCCTTCTTCATAATATCTTGAAACTCTAAATAAGAATCAATAAGATGAGTGTGCTCTTCCGTGAATTTCTGGTGTCGCTCGAAAATCTCTTTTTGCATTATCTCCAGGATCTTGTGAACACGGGATGACAACTCTGCAAGGTTTACTTTCTCTTTGACAAAATTATCGCGCCTGACTAAGGTCGCCGCTCCCGCTTTTATTTCCTGCTCGCCAATTTCTACGCGCAGGGGCACCCCTTTCAATTCCCACTTGTTGAATTTAAAACCCGCAGTTTCTCCTTCTCTTAAATCCACTTCCACATGGAAATTTTGGAGCGACTCTTTCACCTTTTCCGCAAAACCCAATACCTTGTCCTGACTTTCTGTTTTGAATATTGGAATAATAATAACCTGTATGGGCGCGATTTGCGGAGGGAGAACCAAACCATTATCATCGCCGCCCGCCATCACAAGACCGCCGATGCTGCGCGTGGAGAGACCCCAGCTGTTCTGCCAAGGATAAAGATTGCGCCGATCTTTGTTTTGCACGGTCCAATGGAAAGCGCGCGAGAAGTTTTGACCCAAATCATGCGAAGTGCCGCCTTGAAGAGCCCTGCCGTCCGGCATCAAAATTTCAAAGCTAAAAGTTTTTGCCGCGCCGGCAAATTTTTCACTCTCGCTCTTCACGCCCGCAATACCATAAAGAGATAAAAGCTCATTGTAGACTTTTTTGTAGGTTTGAAGCGCCCACATTACTGTTTCCAGACTCTCTTCGTAAGTCGCGTGCGCGCAGTGCCCTTCCTGCCACAAAAATTCCGAAGTCCTTAAAAACAAATAGGTTCTTTTCTCCCAGCGCACTACATTATTCCACTGGTTAATCATAATCGGCAAGTCGCGCCAAGACCTCACCCATTTCTTGTACATTTCATACATCACGGTTTCCGAGGTGGGACGGATCACAAGCTTCTCCTTTAGTTTCTCGCCGCCTGCCTCCGTGACGATGGCCGTCTGCGGGGCAAATCCCGCCACATGTTCTTTTTCTCTATTTAAGAAACTTTCTGGAATAAAAAGGGGGAAATAAGCATTTTGGACGCCATGAGCTTTAATCAAAGTGTCAAGAAAGGCTTGAATTTTCTCCCACAAAGCGTAACCATAAGGCCTAATAACCATACAGCCCTTCACGGGCGCGTAATCCGCGAGCTCCGCTTTCAAAATAACGTCTTGATACCACTTTCTTAAATCCTTGCTCTTTTTGGTAATTTGTTTCGCTTGTTCGGTTTTATTTTTAATCATATGGATGCAAAAAAATTAGAAGAACATTTTAATTTTATCCACAATGCCGAATTTTAAAACATCACGCGACGTAATCATTAACATCAATCCCATTAAAAGCACAAAACCCACTGTATTAGCCCATCTTTCAAACTTCCGATTCAAAGGGTGGCGGATAATGCTTTCCACGCCTAAAAAGAGCAGACGCCCGCCATCCAAAGCGGGAAAAGGAAGGATATTGATAATCGCAAGATTAATAGAAAGAAGAGCGGTAAACTGCATTAAATAGACAAACCCTAAAGCAGTCGCGCGCCCCGTCATCACCGCCACGCCCACGGGGCCAGACAGATCCGCGGAAACTTTTCCCGTCATAATAATGTTCGAAACGAGATCATACAAAGTCTGCGCAATGAATTTCACAGCATAGGCAGTATCTATAATTCCCGCTTTCACCGCCTGTAGCAGGGGATAAGAAATAATCGCGGTTTTTACAAGCCCCACGCCCATAGGACCGTCGCCCTCGGGAAAATTAACGCGCGGCGTCCCTTTGAGGGTGATTAATTCCTTACCCCTTTCAATAAAAAAGGTGGTTTCGCGACCGCGCGATGCGTTGATTATTTGCTGCATATCCTCTATTTCTTTAATCTCCTTGCCATTGATCTCGCGCACGGTATCGCCT
Organism: Candidatus Doudnaibacteriota bacterium; assembly: GCA_041644975.1. Lineage (GTDB taxonomy): Bacteria > Patescibacteriota > JAQUNI01 > JAQUNI01 > JAQUNI01 > JAQUNI01. The sequence goes on from JBAZQX010000004.1 coordinate 69,847, forward strand.
ACCTCCAAACCTGCGGCTTCGGCGGGCGAACCTTTATTCACCTCTAGAATCTGCACTTTAGGATCCTTAACATTGCCTTTAACCTCGCCCTCCACCGTCTGTGGCGCGCCAATCTTGTAGCCCGCGGAAATTAAGACAGCAGCTAAAACAAGATTCATCACGACCCCTGCCACCAAGGTGAGAGCGCGCTTGCCATAAGACTTAGAGGCAAAACTGCGCGGATCTTGTTCTTCTCCTCCGTCTTCACCCTGAATCTTGACAAAGCCGCCTAGAGGAATAAGATTCACCGAATAAACCGTCTCCCCGCGCCGCACGGCAAAAAGACGCGGGGGAAAGCCGAAACCGAATTCTTCTACCCCCATCCCAAATTTCTTCGCCATCACAAAATGGCCCAACTCGTGGACAAAAATCAGCAAACCCAAAATTAAAATAAAAACAAAAAGAGTAAAAAACATAGAAATTTCTAATTGACCTAAGAGGTCGCGCCTGCCTGCCGGCAGGCAGGCGAAAGCGCAACACGAGTAATTGCCCGCATTAGGTCGTTCAGACTCTAATGAGTCTTCAGACTCGAAGAGCGGATCTCCAAAGCGCGAAACGGTTAATTAGACTAATTAGACATTAGATTAATGAGGCATTATTTCCTTCTCTTTCTTCTCGCTCATCGTTTCCAATTTCAGGGTATATTCCTTGGTCTTCTGATCCAATTCCTCCAAACCCCGAAACTTCTCATCCTCGGACATAGTCCCTTGTTTGGTCGCTTCTTGGACCTCTTCCCTGACTTTGTCGCGCCAATGCCGCAAAGTAATCCGACTCTGCTCCAGTTTTCCCCTCAAAACCTTGACGAGCTGCTTCCTCCTCTCCTCCGTAAGATCAGGGAGTTTAATCCGAATGACATCCCCTTCTGTGCTGGGATTTAAACCGAGGGGGGAGCTAGCGATAGCCTTTTCCACCTCCTTGATCACATTTTGATCCCAAGGTCTCACCACTAACATATTCGGTTCCGGCGCGGAAATGCTGCCCAGTTCCCGAATCTGCATCCGCGAGCCGTAAACCTCGGCGACTAAATTTTCCACCAAAGAAGGATTTGCCCTGCCCGTCCGTATCCCCGCCAACTCTTCACTAAAATGCTTTAATACCGCTTCAAACTCGGAGACGTATTTTTTAAAGATTAACTCAAACATATAGTGAACCCCATTAGAGAATTTCTTTATCTAACCCCGTTTAAAAATTTATTTTTAACGGGGTCAGCGTCTATATTTTTCCCACCATCCCGTTACAAATTTATTTGTAACAGGATGAACTTTCTCTAACGGGGGTAAAAAAATTATTTTTTAACTGCTCTCAAACCTAAATAAATAGTGTTGGAATTCACAGGATGATACCTGATGATGTGGATCGCTTCAGCCGCATACATTTTGCGCACCTGCCAAGACTCGCCCTCGTTCACCGACTTAAAAACCGTATTCCCAGCGATAAAAAACAGCTCTTCTTGATTCTGGGGATTCACCGCGACCGCCACAATCGGCAAAGAGGCGGAGGGTGTTAAAGTCTTCATCGGCGTCCAAGTCCTGCCTTCATCTTGGCTTAGAAGCAAACCATAGCTCGTCGCCAGATAAAAAGTATTATTCCGCTTATCCCTTTCTAATTGGTAAATCCCCGACCCGCCCCTAAAGGGCTTTAAACCCTCTAGGGCAATCTCCGTCCAGGAAACGCCGCCGTCCTCGCTTTTAAAAATACCCTCGGTAGATGTCACATACCACATCATTCTAGAATCCTGCTCGTCTATCTGCAGCCTTCCTGTCTTCGCCGTAAGTTCTGCTAATTTAGTCCATGTTTTACCTTGATCCTCTGATTTCAAAATCCCGCCCCAACCCGTGGTGGTAATGATATTATTATGATTATACCAATCAATTACAACATTATAAAGAGGCTGTCCCGCTATCGCATCGGCAAAAACCATCTCCCAATTTTCTCCGCCGTCACGCGTCGCGTAGAGCCGGCCTGCCCCGCCCGAAAACACGCTCACATACATAATCTTAGGGTCGTCAGAATCAATAGCCATATCCCAAACGTCCCCAATGGTGATTTTCGTTGTCGCCCAGGTGTCCCCGTTATTATGAGAAACATACATTCCCTTGCCTTCCGACCCGAGATAAATTGTCTGCGGGTCCGTGGGGTCAAAAATAATCTTTAAGATATTTAAAGTGGCAATGCTCTGTTTCTCATCAATCTTCACTTTGAAGGCCCAGGTCTCACCCCCGTCATCCGATCGCCAAATCCCCGCCTGCTTTGACTGAAAACAACCTGGCAGGCTCAAACCTAAAAAGAGGAGGGATATAGGGAGCAAAAGAAGGAACGATTTTCGGGTCATAAAAATTAGATATTAATTAACAATGTTTCTAAAGCCAAACGTTTACTAATATTAAATTTTAAATTTTTCAAAATGGTTTGCGTCGTTTGCGCAAGAGACAAAACCTCTCGGCTGGCGTAAGCTTGGCTTGCCTTGGCAATCTCCGGAGTAAAATCAGGATTGCTCACTAAATCCATGCAGTTATTCTTGGCTAAGATTAAATCGTGGTAAAAAGCAAGCCACTCTCTTAGCATCTGTTCTAAAACTTTGCCGTCACGAGAGACTTTTTCCGCAAAGATAAAACGCCGAGCTAAGGAATCACTTTTTAATTGGATCAGATTGCGGACATAATTTATTTTCTTTTCCACTTCCTCGGGGTTTTGAAAATAAGTCCAAGCCAATCCCGGACGCCCTTCCGAAAGATAAGCCAAGACGCGGGCTTGCTCCGGAGAGGCTCCCGCGCTTTTTAAAAAGCTTTCTATCTCCACCCGCGCGACGCGGTAAAACTTAAAAATCTGGCACCGCGAAACAATCGTGGGCAATAAAATTTTTATAGAGGGAGCGATTAAAATTAAAATCGTCTGTCCCGCTGGTTCTTCCAAAAGCTTTAAAAAAGAATTCGCCGCTGGTCGGTTCATCTTTTCCGCGTAGGGCAGAAAGGCGATTTTATAAGGAGCAGAATAAGGAGTAAGGGCAAGATGATGTTTCAATTCCCTCATCTGGTCAATCGTCACCAATTTTTCTCCCTCCACGATTTTCACATCTGGATGAACAGTTATCTTTTCCTTGTCTTCCAAATCCAAAATTTCCGCAATAAACCGCTTTGCGATTGCTTTTTTCCCTAAATGAGGATCGCCCGCAAAAAGATAGGCATGGGCAAAATTTTTCCGCACCAAAATATGGCTCAAAATTTCAAGCTGAATTTTATGTCCCGCAATGCCGGAAAAAACATTCTTTGGAGGGTTCGCCATATTTTCTTTATCTGGCGCCTTTTTGAACGCCCCGCCGTCTTTGCGGCGGGTGCGCAAGAAGCTACAATTTTTCAGTAGGGCTTTTTTAATAGCCTGCCAAAAAGGGGCTTTAATTTATTATAACATAATTTTGAAATAAAAAAAGTGCGGGCTAATTGACCGCACCTAAACATAAAAAGTCTATATCCGCGATCTAAGTTTCCGTCTGTGGAATAATTATAAAAATTTTATTTCTCCAAGGTACAGAATTTCAATAATTGGTTTTACGCTCCAAGGCTTACTACAATGAGTGAGTTTAGTATCAATAACATTTATACCCTCCAAATAGGATTATCAAACACCAAAATGTGTTTGATAATCCATCATTCTCTTCTTTCTTAAAAAATAAAGCTATATAACTTCCTTAAGTTTTACTAGACAGAATGCTGTGCTTGTATAATTCCAAATTTTCTAGGGCTACGCCCGTGCCGCGGGCCCAGGGTTTCCACCCCAAGGAGTAAGATTTATCGTGACTTTGTTATAATTCGCTAGTAGAGGGAGAAATGAAAATCTCATTTTCATTTCCACCGAACAAGAATTTCAGGATAGTCGTTCGCGAGCGACATCCTTCAAGCTCCGCTTATAATTGTATTAATTATTATTTAGCTCGACTTCTAGGTTTTAATTTAGCTTCAAGTTGTTTCACTCTTCTCTCTAATTTTGCTTTCTCTTTTTTTACTTCAATCTCTCTTGCCTGGCTACTCAAATAAGAATCAGTTTCCCACCAATTAATGCCCATTTCTTTAGCTTTATCTACTGAAGCAATCAACAATCTTATTTTAATGGTTAGTAATTCAACATCAGCCAGTTTAATTTGAATATCACCGGCAATAACAATTCCTTTATCTAAAACCCGCTCTAAAATATCAGCTAAATTTGTGGCTTGTATACCGTGGGCAATTTGTTCAGGCATGTTTATTTATTTTCCCCGAACCAATCCTTCACTTCGTTCAGGATGGTACGGGGCGAGTATTAGAGAATCCGACGAATATCTCAATACCTGCCCTGTACTCAAATCCTGAAGGGATTTGTAGTACCGGGGTTAGTTTTTAATTCCTTACCCCGTTAGATAGTAAACATCTAACAGGGTAAAGCCTTTGTGATTAAATTTGCGGTCTTTTTTCTTAAATTGGCAATATAATGGCAAATCTTGCACTCGCCTCTTTTTTTATTAAAGTGTTCACAGGATAAAAGCGCCTCTACTTCTTTTATTAACCTATCGGCTAAATAGGCTTTTCTTATAACGTTCTTTGCTTCATTTAGCGCCTTAGTAATTCCTCCTATGACTTCATTCTTCGATTGAAATATTGGGCATTTAATTTTTTTAATTTTTTTCTCTTCAGCCATAATAATTACATTAAATTTCCAAGTGGTCCTAGATCTAAATTTAATTCTTCATCTTCAATTCCAAAAACTGCTTTTAGTTCTTGCATCTTCTTTTCCATGGCCTTAAAAGTCAGTCCCAGCTTTTGAATTTCTACATTGGAAAGAGACCCCTTTTGCATTCTCCGAATAACTTCTCTCTCCATTAATCTTCTTAGGAGCTCAACAAGAGTTAAAACTAATTTAGCTATTCCCTGTTCAGCTTTTTTCGGACTTTTGGCATCAATAATTTTGGGGATGTTTGCTTCTGCTCTTCTTATTTCTTGTTCTAGCTTTACCATATATTCTGATTCTTCTTTTGTAGGCTCGCGGCTGGGGTAATAATCCTTGCCAAAACTTCTCCAATTTTTGCCAGACATTTCCTCGGCTTTAGAAATAGAAGTTAAAATAACTCTCAATCCTAAATAGATAAGATCAACATCGGCTACTCTTATTGCCACATCTCCCTGTATCACTGCTCCCTTTTCCAGAACCTTGTCTAAAGCATCAACAAGGGTTACTATTTCATCTTTGGACTTTCTGCCCATAGGACTCTTAACGCTACTTTCTGGAGTTCTAATTTGAAGATGCTTCATGATTAAATTCCAAATTCCAATTTTCAAAATTCGAAACAAATTGTTTTAGTTATTGGAATTTTGGTCGTTGAATATTGTCTGGAATTTGGTGCTTGGTGCTTGTGATTTCCACTTTGTGGCTATGCCACAAAGTTGTAGGGTGGCCAAGGGCCGCTATATTCAAAATTAAAACCCTTGGATTTATATTCTTGGTTTAACTGAACAATCTCTTTTATAAAATCTTCTAATTTTTCCTCTGATATGAGGAAAATAGCATTTAAAATCATAGGCAAGGGCTTTCCGGTTAATTCTTTCTCCAAAATTTTGCCCTTGGTTCCCATAGCCGCATATTTTTTTAGAGTTTCAAAAAAACTTTCAGTATAATTTTCAAGAGCTTTATCTGCTTCTTTTGAAACAGCCTCATCTATCTGCTTTTGCATAAAATAAGCCATTCCTTCGGGCATTGCGCCAATCTCTTTTTCTTTTTCTTGAACCACGGGGCTAACTTTCTTCACTTCCTCATCAAAGGCTTTGCGATTTAAGTATGCTTTTACTGACCATTCTTGCTTGCCACTTAAATTTTTTAAATTTTCTTTAAATTGGGAATAATATTTTTTAAGAGTCTGGACTAATTTTTCTTTAGTTTTAAAAATGGTGCCAAATTTCATTGGGATTACCGCTTTTAGGCCTCTGTTCTTCAGAGGATCTTCTCCTAAAGGAAAGGGAGGATATTGAAGTCCCATCGCCTCTTCCATCACTTTTTCATGAATTTGGGCTTTTCTTTTTATCCATCCTAAGTTTTCTTGAGCTTTCTTTTGAATTTCTTTTGAACCAAATTCTTCTAAAGAAACTTCACTAATCACTGCTTCCAAATCTTGATAAGGAACAGCAAAAATTTCACCTCCACCTATGCCTTCAGTAGAAAATTTAGAATTACTTTTTTCCCTAATACAATAAAGATACAAACCTCGCATAAAATTTCTAATTGCTCTAATTTCCCTGCCCGCCTCGCCTGAAGCGAAGAGATGGCGGGCAGGTAACTAAATCCCAATACCCAATTTCTAATGACCAAAATCTTTTTGGTCATTGGTTATTAGACATTAGTCATTAGAAATTTTATTCTTCCTTTTTCTCAAAACTCTCGGTATCCATTTTTTTTCGCATCGCGATTTTTTCGTAGCCGAGCACGTTTCCCTTTGCGCCTAAGCGGACTTCATAGGTTCCCAAGACGTCCATTCCCTCGGGAATAGATTTTTTTTCAACAATTTCACAAGTCACCACCCAACCCTCTTTTTCTTTCTTTAATCCAATTCCGGCCGGTTCTTTAAAACCGGTTAAATCGGCTAATATTTTTTTTGCTTTCTCTGTAATTTCTTTTGATTCCATAATAATTTTATTAATGTTTTTGTTTCTCGACCTTTTAACCAAAAATAAATTTAGACAATTCTTGTAAGCTCTTTATTCCTCTTATATCGCAAGGAAATAAATGAACTAAAACTATTTCTTTTTTAGGATATTCTTTTCTCACTCTTGAAATATATTTTTCTTGATCAGCTCTTTTGGCTAAGCAGAAATTACATTTTGAGGCCGGGTTAATAAAATTAGCAACAATATAGTTATAATTAACGCCAAGTTTTTCTAAAGATTTAGCTAAATCAGCCGTAATTTGTAATCCCATTTCCTCAGCAATGGTCAATAAGATAAATTCTGTCTTGGGATTGTTAAATAGAATTTCTTGAGCTTTTCTAATATCTCGCGACAGGTCAACTGTTCTTTGAGCAACTCCTTCTAATTTTAGTCCCTGATATTTACGAAGTATTTTAAAAATACTCTTAAGCCAATCTCGAATCAGATTTGGCAATTCCAAAAATCGAAGCAAATGACCAGAAGCTGCTGAATCTAAAACATAGAAATCATATTTGGCTCCCTTTATTAAATCGATCACTTCTCTTAGAGCCATTAATTCTTCCAATCCTGGCGGAGAAAATTCCATTAGTTCTTCTAAAACCTCTCGGTCATAAGCTATATCTACTCCTTCAGGTAAAAATTTTTCAAATAAATCTTTAATGTCTTGCCGGTATTCATTTTTCCAATCCTGAAACTTTTTCTCAGTATCTATTTCTAGGGCAAAAAGGTTGTCAAATCCTTCTATGGGAACAGCTTCTGTGTCCAAAGGAATATCCTGGTCAAAAATATTGGAAAGAGCATGGGCTGGATCAGTAGTAGTAATTAGGATTTTTTTATCTTTATGTTTTTTGGCTAAAGCGATGGCGGTAGCGGCTGCGAGCGAAGTTTTTCCTACCCCTCCCTTTCCCCCGCAGATGATAAAATTCAAATCCTTTTTTAAAAATTCAGCCATTTTAGCCTCGGGAATTTTTGGAAATTTGGGCGGAATTTTCGCCAAAGCAATCTCAAACTTCTTTTCCTCAAACAAAATCTTGGCATATTCATTTAAAGAATCTTGACCCCTAATTTCTCTGGGGAAAAGAGGCATCTTTACAAGATTATAATCTTTTCCGCCCGAGGCGGATCCGCCTTTGGCGGAAAACTTCTTTTCAATTATTTTCAGATAATTTTCTTGCCCTTTCATTCTGGAAGTGCAGAGAGGACATTTTTCCTGCACCCCGTTAGAAATATCATTTCTAACGGGGCAAGTCATCACTCGATTAACAAGAAGACTTTCTACTTTTATTCCCATTCTTTTCAAATCTTCAAGCAGGGCTTCTGTTTCTAAAATGCTCATTGGCTCAGGAATAGTTACTGGAACAAATTCTGTTAGATTATAATCTTTTAAAAGATCTTCAACTCCAGTTATATCTGCTTTTAAATTTTCTAAAAATCTATCATATTCATCTTTAACATACTTTCTGCCTGTCCAATGCCTCTTTAAGAAACGATGTTTCTCTTGCATTAAATTCATTATCCCAATCCATCTTTCCATCTTCTCTGGTAAAGACAGGAGAACTTTGGTATGACCAGTGGGGGCAGTATCAAGAATAATTAAGTCATACCCGCCCGCTTCGCCTTGCGAAGCAAGGCGGGCGGGTTTTTGGGTTTTTAAAAGATCAGCGATTTTTATTATTGCCATCACCTCATCCATTCCCGGCAAAGCCAAGTTCTCAAATACTTCTATGTCTTCTTCGGTTAAATAAGTGCCTCGTACAATTAAAGTTTTTATTTTTCCTAAATTCTTTTTTCTAAAATCTTCTAACAATTCCGAGGCTTCTATTTCAAGGGCCCAAAGATTTTCTCTAATTTGAGTAATTTTATTCCCCACTTTAAGATCAAGGCTATCTCCAATAGAAGGAGCAGGATCAGTAGAAACAATCAAAATCTTTTTCTTTGTAGTTTGAGCTAAGTGGAGAGCAGTGGCTGTAGCTGAAGTAGTCTTTCCTGTTCCTCCTTTTCCACCAAACAGAATCAGCTCTAAATTTTTATTTGTTAAAAAGTTATTTGGCATTTATTTCTTTTCTTCCTTGCCCTCCGTAGCCTTAGCGGAGGAGGGTTCCTTTAAGGCTTCCATTCTTCCTAAAATGTCTTTCTCTTTTTTTTGATATTCAGCTTCGGTAATTTGTTCTGCTTCCAAAGCCATTTGTAAATCTAAAAGTTCTCTCTGAAGCTTTTCCGGAGTATCTTCTAACTCTTCTACAGTTATATCCCGGATTTTCTCAGCTATCCAAACAATACCCTTAACTGGAGCTAATAATATATCATCTATTAAAAACATACCCCATAGAAGAATTTCGAATTATTCCTTCAATTTGTAGAAATATTCCTTAAGTCTTCGTTTTAATAATCTTTGGCCTTGGCTTGTTTTTAAATAATGTTCTCTGCGCTTTGCATCCTCTTCGTTTAGACAAGCTTCGAAGTATATTGGTTGCCAGGGCTTATATGGTCTTGTTGATTTATTTAATCCTTGATTATGTTCTTTCAGTCTTTTCCGTAAATCAGTTGTATACCCTGCGTAGAGATCTCCATTTTTTGTACTTTGTATAATATAATTATAGTAGAACATAATCATTCGAAATTTCTCTACGGGGCATATTTCATACGTGTAAAATTAATTCTACAAAATTGAAAGGAGGAATGGGACCCACATATATAAACTTTATTTTATCGCCATATTTCTTAATTAATACACCTACTTTTTCATCGAATTCTCTTTCCTTCTCTTTTCCCACCAAAAATGCACTACTTAAAATCATTAAATCTTTTAAGGGCTCTGGAGATCTCAGAAGCTCTCTTTCTTTAAAATCTACTGCTAACTTCTTCAAAGGGCTAAGAATTTTTTGGGCTTCCTTTTCTCTTTTGACATCAAGCGCCTTTTGAATCAACTCTCCTACACTGGCAATTTTCATTTGAAGCGGATTTTTCTGAGCTTCTTTTTTTGCTTGCTGGATTATTTTATTCTCGGCGACTATTTCCTGAAAAATGCCCGGCATATCTTTCCAGAATGCCCTTAAGCCCAACTCTATCCTTCCTTCCACTATGGGAAATGTTTCTAAAAATTCTTTTCTTTTTGCTTTTAATATTTTTTCTTTTACATCTTCTGCTGACTTTGCCACTGTCCCAAAACGAACCGGTAAAACATCATATCCTCCTTTCATTACCTCCTCAATAACTTTTTGATGTCCTGTCAAATGTTCTTTGATAAATGAAAATTCTTCCTTTGATGTATCACTCACAACAATTGCCAAATTTCCCGCATTGATGGTATAAACCTCTTTTCCATCCTGCCCTGAAATATTAAACCCAGAACCAGAAACTCCGTTTCGATTCTGGACTAGTCCCGCACCGATCTTCGCTCTGGTGCGGGGTTTCTTTGGATTACTTTCTTTAATGACGCAATAAAGATACTTTCCTTCCATATTTTAGTGGGTGACTAATCCTTCCCCATTTTTATTTCTTTAGAAAGCCTGGTAAAGGCACTCTCACCCTTCCTAAATTTCTGATAATGGAGCCTAAAAGGGCAATCACCACTAAAACAAACACTGCTGTCACAAGAACAAATCCTAAACGAGGCAGAGCTTGTCCTACTATCTCAATTACGGCAAACCCCAACACATAAGCCAAAATTGGCCCTTTCATAAAGTCAGCCAGTTTCCTAAGACAAAAATCTTTCTTAACAATCGCAACAATAATTCCCAATACAACATCAATTGCTATTAAAACGAGAATAACTTTCATTGGAAGAGTTCCAAATAAGGCAATGACATCTTGCATATTTTTTGTTTCCTTAATTGATTTAATTTATATATAAATTGAGAACAAATTATTTAATGATTAAAGAATTTTTAACATCTTCTTCTTTAAAAGAGTATTTTCGATTCTCTACTTTTCCTTCACCCCCCACCAAATTTTGGTGGGGGGCAAGCTCGTCACAACTCTGGCAGTAATTTTCTAAAATACTGTGAGCTTGAATTATTTTTTTTATTTGGTTTTGGACTTTTTCAGGCTCTGTTTGGTGCTTGTCCGGATGGTATTGATGGGCAAGTGCATAATAAGTCTTTTTAATCTCATCAAGGGTGGCTTCTTCTACCAACCCTAAAAGTTTTCTTGCCCTATTTACCAGTTCAAAATTACCTAAACTAAGATTAATTTTCACAAAACTGTAGGGCGGCATGGGACCAATATATTTGAACCTTAATTTCCCTTCATATTTTTTCCCAAGTTCCTGCATTTTTTTATCAAGTTCAGATTCCTTAACTTTTTCTATCAAGAAGGAAAGGTTGGCAATCATTTCTTCATCAGTTAATTTATTCGATGTGGAATCAAGGGATAAGTTTCTTAAGGATGCATGAATATCATCAATAAAAGTTCGTCTTTGAATTTCTGCTTCTTTTTGTATTAACTTTCCTAATTTCAACTTCATTGGCATTCCCAAAATACTTCCTTTCAAAGCCACTTTTTGTTTTAATTTCCGGATTTCTGGATTAGTGTTAGCTAATTCTTCAAGAAGTTTTTTGGGATCCCACCGCACTTGAACCGCAAATTCTGTTTTGCCGGCTATATTTTTTAGAGCTATTTTGAATTGAAGATAAGCTTTTTCTAAAATACGCAAAACTTCTTCGGGGCTAGGGGCAATAATCCCAAATTTCATAGGAACGACATCATAATCTTTTCCGCCCGAAGCGGATCCGCCTTTGGCGGACATTACCTCTTCATTAACTCTTTGATGGGCGGCAACATGCCTTGTTAACTCTTTTTTATCTAAACGATCAAAATTAATGATAGGCATTGGGCTGACTACTGCTGCTATATCTTTACAATGAAGGAGGCTTACTTCTTGATTATTTATTCCAGTAGTGCCGAAGCTCTTTTCTTTACTTTCTCTAATTATGCTATAAATATATTTTCCTTCTCCAGTCATAGCTGCGATAATTTATTTTTTCTATCAGCAATGGGAAGAGGTTTTTCAAATTCGGACCCCACCAATGAACATAAGCACTCGCTTCGCTCGTGCATTATGTTCTTAAAAACCTCTCGGTTTTTAATATTTTCCTCCCCGGGGAAAACTACGTTTTCCCCGACCCTCTCTTTCCTCTGTATAGGAATTTCAAATTATTGGAATTCCTATACAGCCAGAAAACAATCACTGCCCACTCTTCATTTCTTGGCTTTGTTCTATATCCCCTTTTTCTAGAAATCTTTGTTCAACCTTTTATTTTTTTTCAAAAAAGAAACCGCTCTCCCTATACTGCGACCTAAATTCAATATCTTCTCTCCAGGCTTAACCCTGTTAAATTGCTCCACTCCGCCTTTGGCGGATTTAACAGGGTGAATTAAATTGCCTCTTTGAAAATTACTCTTTGATAATCGGATTTTGAACTTTCTAGGGAAATAGTCAATGAGTTTTCCTACTGGGATTATCCTTGAGAAAACTTTTGGTTTAATAATCTGCCATAATCTTAACTCTTTCTTTCCTTGGGGAGTAATTCTATACCAGTCCCGCTCCTCTTTATCGGGCTTAATCAATTCTTTTTTGAGTAAACAACTACAAACATACCGAGTGTAATCTATTCCCAGTCCTGTCTGGTGAGAAATTAATCTCGGGTAACTTTTAGCATTATTTTCCCAAATTTTTTTTAGAACATCTAATTCAGTTTTCACTTTTTTGCCCGGTTAGAAATTTTAAAGAAAATCTATTTCAGTAATAAATAGGCAGGTAAAATTTCTAATGGGGTTTACTTTTTATGAAGTCGGCCTAACCATAGCAATAACCTGTTTTAAAGCCGCAACTAATCCAGCAGCTGCTATAAAGGCGATAAAGTTATTTAAGATTGAAACTACTATTGGTGTTAATTCTCCAAGTTGCAAACCAGCCACTCCAATGAGTAATAAGGCAATCACCGCTACTAGGAAGGGAGTACTTTCTTTCTCTCTTATATTCAAAAACCCAACAATCAAACCGAGAATAAAAAGTATAATTGGTAGAGCAGGAATCTTGGTAAAACCAGCCAGTACTGCCACTAGGATTCCAACAATAAGAGCCCAATGTCCAATGGTTGTAAGAGCAGGTTTCATATCTTTAGTTTTTAGTTTAATGAATGCTTACATTAGGAGCACGACCTTGAATTTACTCCTTTTTTAATAGGGGCCCGTTCCGAGCGAAGCGAGGAACGGGAGGATGTGGTGGGCGGGTTGTAGTCTTTCTTTCTCCAGCCAAATCTTTCTTCCTTCACCCCGTTAGAAAATTCAAGAATTTCAACCAAAATATTTCTAAACCCCTAGTATTCTTCGGAGGACTTTTGAGTTTTCTTTTTCCAAAAATTTTCTAACGGGGCAAGAAAAAATTCATGATTTTTTCTTTTGAGAATTAGACCTAGTCCTATTATAATTCGCGGTGAGGAGAAAATGAAAATTTATTTTCATTTTCACCGAACAAGAATTTCAAGCTCTGCTTATAATTAAAATAGCTGGCCAAATAGTACTCCAGGCGCCTTCCGAAATATATCCGAGGTTTTGAAGTAAAAATACTATTCCAATGATTATTAAAATAGAACCGGAAATCATATTTGTTTACCCCGTTTAGAAACTATGGGTTTCCAACGGGGTTTAAGATTCCTTAACGCTTCTGTAAAATGTTCAAAACTAATTACTAAATTTTCGGCCCCGTTTAGAAATTTATTTCTAACGGGGTTGGAGGGATTGTGGGAAACCGCCTCTCTAATCGCCAACATTGAAGCTTTTTGACAAATTGCCTCAATATCAGAACCTACTAATCCTTTACTTTCTTTGGCTAGATTTTCTAAATTTACATCTTGGGCCAAAGGTTTCCCTCTAGTATGAATTTTGAATATCTCCTGTCTTGTTTTTTTATCGGGTTTTGGCACCTCTAAAAGAAAATCAAATCGACCGCTCCTCAAGAAGGCTTCGTCAACTAAATCTAGTCTATTAGTTGTGCCAATTACCACCACTCCTTTCAATTCTTCCAAGCCGTCCATCTCGGAAAGGAATTGACTAACTACTCTTTGACTCACCCCTGAAGAATCGCCAATGCTTCTTTTGGGAATTAAACTTTCAATTTCATCAAAGGCCACAATACAGGGAGAGGCTTGACGAGCCTTTTTAAATACCTCCCTTATCCCTCGCTCTGATTCGCCAATCCAACGAGATAAAAGTTCCGGCCCTTTTACTGATATAAAATTAATTCCGCATTGGGAGGCTACTGCTTTAGCCAGTAAAGTTTTCCCAGTTCCGGGCGCTCCATAGAGTAATATTCCTTTAGGTGGTTTGGTTTTAGCTTTTTTAAAAAGTTCTGGATACTTTAATGGCCACTCAATGGTTTCTTTTAAAATCTGCTTTATATTCTCCACCCCCCCAACATCTTCCCATTTAACATTGGGGATTTCGGTAAATACTTCTCTTAAAGCCGAGGGCTCAACTTCTTTTAATGCCTCGCGGAAATGATCCATAGTCACCTCCAGCCCTAAAAGTTTTTTATAAGGAATGTATTCTTTCTCAAACTCAATCTCCGGCATAATTTCTCTCAAGGCTGACATTGCTGCTTCTCTGGCTAAGGCTTCTAAATCCGCTCCGACAAATCCGTGAGTAATTTCGGCTAACTTTTCTAAATCAACGTCCTCCCTCAACGGCATCCCTCGGCTATAAATTTCCAGAATCTCTTTCCTGCCATTTTTATCAGGAATGGGAATTGAAATTTCTCGATCAAATCGGCCAGGTCTTCTTAGGGCGGGGTCTAGAGTATTCGGAATATTTGTGATCCCAATTACGACCAAATTTCCACGTGCTTCCAAACCATCCATTAAAGCCAAAAGTTGGGCCACTACTCTTCGCTCAACTTGTTTTTCTCCACCCATATCTTCTCTCTTTGGAGCAATGGCATCGATTTCATCTATCACCAGGATAGCAGGTGTATTTGCCTGAGCTTCTTCAAAGATTTCTCGGAGTCTGCCTTCCGATTCGCCATAAAACTTGCCCATAATTTCCGGTCCCGAAATTGAAGTAAAATAAGCATCCGTCTCATTAGCCACTGCTTTGGCAATTAAGGTTTTTCCGCAACCCGGGGGACCATAAAGTAAAACCCCTTTGGGGGCTGAAATTCCCAATCTTTCAAAGACCTCAGGATATTTTAAGGGAAGTTCAATCATTTCTCTAATTTTGCCAATTTCCTTTTTAAGTCCGCCAATGTCCTCATAAGTAATCCCTATTTTTTCTTTCTTTTCAGCTTCGCCTTTTATTTTTATTAAAGTGCTGCAATTTATTAAAACTGGACCGTCGGGATCAGTTTCTTCCACTAAAAATTCTTGAAAAGAAGAACCAAATAAAGTTGCCCTTATATTATTCCCTTTTATTACCACCAACCCATCTAATAGTTTTGTCAGGTATTCTCGATCTTCTTCCCGAAAAAAATCTGAAGTTAGAGGAGAAAGAACCATTATTTGGGCGCCTTGAAAAGAAACTTTTTGAATTACAACCTTCTCTCCCAGCGAAACTCCAGCATTTTCTCTGGCTATTCCATCAATTTGGATAATTCCTTTCCCTCGGTCCTCGGAAAAAGTGGGCATCAGTTTTATTACTGTCTTTTTCTTACCCTCTAGTTGCCCCACATCTCCTATTTCTAAATTAAGCTTTTTTAATTGTTTAGGATCAATCCTTCCAATTCCTCTTCCCACATCTTTACTTTGAGCCTCAGCTACCTTTAGAGTAAACCCTGCACCTTTTTTATAAAATGCTTGCCTACTTCTCTCTTTAGGGATAATTTTTTGCGTCATAGTTCAAGCCCCTCCCATAAATATTCTCTCCCCTCTTTTCGGAGTTTAGCCCTGGCCCTATTAATTATATCGGCCGCTTGTTTGAGTTCTAGACCTTTGAGCGCTTCCATAAGTCTAGTTACACTGGAAGTTGCTACATCTTCCAAGGTTAGGAAACCTTTTTCTCTAAGAACCTCTACTGACTCCGGGGCAAGATTAGATAATTCAGTAATAGCCTGCCCTGTATTAAGTTTAGAATTAGAGCGGAGCTTGATTCTGGACTGTCCTAAACCGATCCTTGATCTGATTTGGGGTTTGCTGTGGTACGTAGTTACTTTTTCCTTCTCTTTTTTAATTCGGAGTTTTTTGGGTCTCACAACTCTCTTTGCCTGCGGGGCTTTTTCTATTAGTTGAAATTCTTCTAACTTCTCTTTGCCCAGATCTGTAACTCTATACTCTCGTTGAAAAAGCTCAATGACTTTATTTTCTAATAACCCTCTACAAATAAGACGGCAGTAATCTGTGCTTACTTTTAATTCTCTAGCTATCTCAAATAATGACGCTTTTCCCTTGTTTTGCCAAATGATTTCAAGAGTTTCTACTTCTGTGGGAGTCATAAAAAAATAATGTTTCAGTTATTTTTTCTTTCTTAATTTCTTAATTTTGACCTCTAATAATCCGTTTCTATAAGAAACCTTTTTGGTACGAATATCTACCTCAGCTGGGAGTAAAATTTCTTTATAATATTTCCTTTTTTCACTTCCAGCTTGTCTTGAGCTCATCGAGTCTGAGACTCTCAGAGTCGAATGACCTGCCGAATGGGCTTTTAAGGTTAAAATATCTCCCTTAAGGGTTAATTTGATACTTTCTTTCCCCATCCCTGGAAGCTCAATAATAACCAAAATATGATCTTTTTCATCAAACACATCTACAATTGGCTCTCTTTCCTCGGTGATTTTAATTTTTGCTTGCCCCGTACCGAACTTGCCTGTCCCGTATGAAGCTTGCTTTCGTGCGGGGTTCTGGTACGGGGGTTTGGCTTTTTCTTTAACCGGACGAATATTCCCAAAAGTTTGAATTTTTGGTCTCTCTCCTATACCAGTCCTTATTGAAAATCCATAAATCCCTTTTGTTTTTCCTCCTAATCCTTTTATCTCTCCTTTTCTTTCAATTCCTCCCCCCGCTTCTTCCACCCTTCCTGCTAAATCAATGAATTTCTCCAATCCCTTAAATAATCCACCAACCAAAGGTAAATCCTCTAAGTCTTTCAATTCTTCCCTGGCTCGATCGGTTTTCTCCTCCTTGGTTTTAAATTTGTGTTTCTGAACCCCGTTAAAAATATCCCTTTTTATTGCCATAATATATATTTTTTGGTCCCCATTAGCCCCGTTTAGAAATCTATGATTTCTAACGGGGTTAACCATAGTTTAAAATAAATCTTCCTCTTTTATCCTTACCTAAACCGAATTTACTTGGCCTTTCAGGGATAACAATTTTTCTTACCCGCCTAAGTTTTCCTTCGGAAAATTTTGGCGGGTAAAAATTCTGGCCATTTTTACTTGCTATTGCTAATTTTCCCTTACTTTTAATCTTGCACAATTTTGAATGCAAAAAATCTATACAGCCTTCTCTATTTAAACTTTCACCTAAAATCCTGGCATAATCAATACTGATACCGGCTTCCCTAGCAATAATATCAACTGAGGCCTCACCTCCCCAATCCCAAATAATAGATAAAACTTTCAGTTCATTCGTAGTCATAGTGAGTAGGAGTGGAATTTAATATCCTAAAATTAATTTCCCTTTTTTCTCCAATCTGCCACTTGGGCTAACTCTTCCTCTTACTGCTCTCCCTCTGATTTCTACTGCTGTTTTAGTGGCTTTTTCAAGAAGTTTGGTCATCTCTTTTTCAACATCCCTCAATCTTCTCTGCAACTGCACCCTTCTTCTCCTTAATCCTTTCAATTCTTTTTCCAATCTATCTCTTTCATTTCTTCGCATATATAAGTCTAAAATAGCAGTGGTAGGTAAAGCTGGTTTGCCACTTTTTCGAACTGCTCCAGTATATGTTCTTAGATCATGAAGGCCGCTAATATTCTGAAGGTCTTTAATTGAAGTTTGCATAATGTTTGATTAGCACTTCGACATGTTTGATTAGCACTTCGACCTTGCTTAGTGTTAATCCTGAGCTCATCGAGTCTAAAGACTCTCAGAGTCGAATGACCTGCCGAAGGATTAGCAATATTTTTTAATTAATTCTTCAACTAATTTTTCTATCTCTTTCCGCTTCGGTGACCAAGGACTTCGAGTGGTCTGGGAAACCAACACATCTTTAGCCAATTCTCTAAAGACCCTACCTTTAGTCGAAATCTTTCCTTTATTAATCCCCAAAGCCTTGGCAAGGGTAATACACGATCTTACAGTCGGAGGGAATTCGCAGGGATTATTTCTTCTCATCGATCTCACTATATCAACAATTTTCTCCGCGTCTTCTTTTGAAAGGCTGGACTTAGCTTGAGTTATTGCCACTTCAGTTTTGCGATCAAAATAATCCAAATCTATAGTAACCATTCTATCTCTTAGGGCATCCTGGGCTTTATGGGTTCCAGCATATTCTTCCGGATTGGAAGTAAAGATGGCGCAGAAATTAGGATGGACTTTTAGATAAAAAGCTTCCTCTCCTTCTCTCTGGGACGGCAAGTCCATTACTTTTTCTTGTAAAATGGAAAGCAAAACATTATTCGCCTCAGGTTTTGATCTGGTAAATTCATCGTAGATCATAGTAAATCCATGTTTGCAGGCAAGAGTCAGGCGATTATCCATCCAACGTTTGTACATATCTTGTTCTACCTTGAGAACGCTGTGAATAAATTGGTCTCTTAGGTAGCGATAATGAAATCCGTGCTCGCCCCCCACCAAATCCGAAGTTTTATATTCATCGTCTCCATGTAAAAGAACCGCCGGCCTTCCGATTTTACTTGCCAGATGCAAAGCTAAAGTGGTTTTACCGGTTCCTGTCGGACCCCTAAAATGGACTGGTATTCCAACTTTGAGGTAATTTAAAGCTCGGCGAGTGAATTGCTTAATATAAGGCGTCTCCACAAAATCAGCCATTGGCCGAGGCTCAATAATTGCTTGTTCTTCTTCTGGTGATAAATGTGATAAATACATAACCAACAATCCAAAATTTTAATTAGTTAAATTTCGACCTTAAATTGCTTTTATTTCTCTTCTTTCTTTTCTTTCTTTTCTTCTGATGTTGGTGCTGCTTTTTTAGCTCCCAGAGAGACCCAATATTCGGCAGCTTCTTTCCTTTCTGTTTTATAATCGGCAAGTAGTCCTTTCGTTGTTTTTTTTATCTGCGCCACTACTCCCTTAACCTCTTTGATCATTACTTGAAAATCAGCTGCTCTTTTCTCTTCGCTTTCGGCCAAAAAATCTTTTAGCTCTCTGGCCATTTCTTTCAGTTCGGCAGCAACTCCTTTCATATAATCATCAGCTGCGCCCAAGATATTACAGGTTTCCCTTTTAATCCCGCCAATCCTGGCTGTCCTATCCTTATGACCAGTTTTAATTTCAGCTGCTAAATTCTGCATTTCTTGTGCCCACATAATCGCTTACTTTCGCTCGCTCAAATGCAAAATTCATCCTTCGACAGGTCATTCGACTCTGATGAGTCTTTAGACTCGATGAGCTCAGGATGATGCTGAGCTTGCCGAATGCATCAAAATGAAAAATGCAAAATGAATGAACGAAATTTAATTATTATTTAATTAAAGTTTGACCTTTACCCTGTTAAATAATTTCGCCTTTGGCGAAATTCCCGCTTTGCGGGATTTAACAGGGTGAATTTTCTAGTAATTACCTATTGCCGGAAGTCCGGTATCAGGATCCATCCCTTTTGGTCCTTTCTTTCCGTCTTTGGGGACAACTCCCTTTCCTTTGCAGACTGAACACGGCAATCTATGATGTTCAAAAACTCCTGTTCCTTGACAAGCCCCGCAGGTCTCGTGAGGGATATCAGCAATAGCTACTTTGCCTTTGCCCCAGCAGGTTTGGCATTTGGAAAGCTTTGAAAGAATTCCAAAAGGGTCTTTTCCCCTACCTTTACAGAAAGCACAGGTGATCATTTTGTATTTAACCTGCCCCGTAGCAAGCTTGCTTTGCTTCGGGGTTGGTGCTTTTTTTGCCATATTATTTTTGGCTAATTTATTGTGGACCTTTATTGGTTTATTTTTCTTTTTTGAGCCATAAAAGCTGTCAAGCCCTTCCATTCCGAGGCTACTTTTTCTCGCTCTTTTTTAAAATTCTCAAGCATTTCTGCTACTTCTGATTGCATTTGAATTAATTCTTCACTAATGCGAGTAGGAGTTTCCTTTTGACGAATTTCTTGTTCTTCTCTAATTTTAGCCAATGTTTTCTTAAAATCTTTAAGCCTTAATTTTTCTCCTTTCTTAAGCATTTCTCTAAGGTTTTTCACCACCGCCATTTCTTGATCTTGAAAATCGGCTAATAGCTGTTTTACATTCTCTTCGCGTTTTGCTTGCGCAATTAAAATTTCTCCCATCATCCCGTCAAAATCTTTTTTTCTCAAAGATTTATGCTTGGCTAAAGTCTCTCTTAATTCTTGGCTCATTTTTTCTCTTCGCTTTCTAAATTCTTTGAGCAGGTTTCTGGTATCCTCAACCACCTCCCGGACCACTTTTATCCGCGTCCCATAAGAAATAACAATATCTTGGGCAATTTTAAAGTTGTTATTTCCGGGCATAGGATTTATTACGTTAGAAAAACTACTGTGCTTCCATAATTTCTAGTGGGGTTTAAATACCAGTATTTGCTCTTTGCAGTCTGCTTGGGAAAATTACCAGATAGGCGCTCCTTCTCCCTTCGGGTAGCACCTTTTGACAAAGGTGCTGGGTCGTATCTGGCAGAGTAGCGCCTATCGCAGTCCAGCACCAAGCCTTGCTTTGGTGCTGTCAGAATTTCAATCTACCCCGAACCAATCCTCACTCCGTTCGGATGGTACGGGGCGAGCATTGCTGGAATAAACGTTAATATTGGGTACATTTGCCCCGTAGTTACATCCGAAGGATTTATACTACTGGGGTTGAAATTCCAATACAAGAACAAATGCCGAGACTTAAAAGATTATTTGAGGCATGCTTTATGCTTTTAATCTTAGATTTAAGAAAAGGACTTTAAGTGCTTTTCTTTAGATAAAGGATGCCCAAATAATTCACCCTGTTAGATATTTTTACCCTTTCTTATCTAATCTAATTACTCTTCTTTCTTGTAATTAACACCTAACGAGGCTTTCCCGCCAGATAATCTAATACTAACGGGGCTTAGGCAGCAGCGGTAGCGGTTAGACCAACTGCTTCTGCGTACTTTAACCAGGTTTCCACTGAAGCTACTACCACCCTGGCTTCAATTGCCAAAAGCTCAATACCAACCAAGGAGACTCTTACCCAAGCGTCAATAACCACACCCTTGTCTAAAATGCGGTCCACTACCTCTACCAAGCTAGAGCTAGACATTGATTTTTCTACAGCCATGTTTCTTCACTTCGTTCAGTCAAGTGAAAAATTAAAAATGACTAAACGAAGTTGATTATTTTTTATCTTTATCTTTGCCCTAATCGACCTTTAACAATTATTAGGGGCTGACCCTTCACCTTTAGCCCTATCACCTAAAGCTTTAGGTGAAGGGTTAGCTAAAGGTGAAGGGTTTGACAAAATTTCTCACTATGCTATTCTGAAATGAAATGATTTGATTGTATAGGAATTTCAATCCAGGATTGAAATTCCTATACAAAGGAAGGGGGTCGGGGAAACGAAGTTTCCCCGTGGGGGTGACAGCGAGTCCGCCCAAGGCGGACGAGCACCAGAGGGCGGATTATCGGGTTCCCAAAGAAATTAGGAAATTTCTTTGGGTGATAGAAGCCCTATGGAGAACATAGCTCGCGAGCGATAGCGAGCGACTATGTTCTTTTGGGTATTTAGATGGGGTGTGGGATGTGGTTGGATTTTCCTAGCCCTCCTACACCCCGTCCAAGTATCTAAACATCGCGGCACGCCCTCGCTCACCTTTAGTTCGCTCGGGCTAACACCGCTCCCCAGAAACCATCGGTTTCTGGCGCTCGCCTTCGGCTCGCTGTTTTCCGACACGGGGAAACACCCAGTTTCCCCGACCCCCTTTCTGTTGTTTCGGAATTTTTCAAATTCCGAAACAAATAAAACCCTTAACTGTATCCAACCACAATTAAAGGCTTTTTTATTATCTCAAAATTTCTTAAAAATCACGTTCTTCTAAATTTCTGAAATGTTTTTAAAAAATAAAAAATCTCCCTCACTAAATTAACCCCGAACCAGAGCAAGCTCGGTACAGGGCAAGCAATGGAGATTTGTTTTTCTTTTAACGATAAAACTCTACTAAGGCTTCCACCCCCCCCCCCCCCGAGCGGGGCTTATGGGCCGGACACAAAATTCGTCTCTCTCTGTACCAACTTTGTAAAAGTATAAAAATGGATTGAAAATTCTGACTAACATAAGTTTCTTATATTTTATCTCATTTTAAACAAGGGGTCAAGGCCAACAGTAGCCGTTCTTTAAAATATATAATTTGTTCTTTAAAAGAACTTTTATCTTGGGGACCTAAAGGGAATCAAACATCAAAAATCAAACAATACCTCAAATTAGAGAAAATACGGGCGGTTGAAATTGTAGTATTTGCCATAATGTTGATTTTAGAGAACAAATTGTCTATTGACAGAACTTTTTTGATTTAGTAAACTAAAATAGGTAATTAGAGTTATCCACACCCCAGCACCAAATTTTGCGAGAAAGGCCGCAGCGACACCCTCTCCGTACCAGAACAAATTCAATACGGGGCACAGCTCCAATAAATATAAGATTAAGATAAAAGGCCTACTTGCCCCGTAGTTAACCGAAGGTTATACTTCGGGGTTCGGCCCCGGGTGTCGCGAGAGTTTTATAAAGCCTATTTGAAACATAATAAATATTACGAGAATGGGATGGCAAAATTGGTGCGGGGCAAGGGTCAATTTTTAAATCATTATGCCCAAGCCTTTTAGAAAACCTAAAAAAGTGATTCCTTATGCAATGAAAAAGTTAGGAGATTACCTCAAACAATTAAGAGAGGAGGCTGGTTCATCTATTAGAGGGACGGCTAAACAATCTGGACTCGCTCCCAGTTACCTTTCCAAAATTGAAGCTGGCGATACTTTTTTAGGTATCAGTGTCCATACGCTAATCAAGCTTTCTAAGACTTATAATATCCCGCCCATCTCAATCTTAAAGGAAGCCGGTTTAATTGATAGCGATGAATACGACCTTCCCGACCTTTCCCAGTACCTTCGGGCAAAATATCACCTTTCTTCTCTAGCCATCCGCGATATGGAAATGGCCAAAGAAATTGTGGATAAAAAATACAAAAGATAAGCAAAGCTTGAAATCTTCATAATATCTTATTTTATTAATCATGTCTTCAAGGAAAGAATGCTGTGCTTGTATAATTCCAAATTTTCTAGGGCTACGCCCGTGCCGCGGACTACGCAGAGAAGGGGATCTTCGGCAACATAAGAAGGCACGCCAATCGCTTTGCTCACGAGTTTATCCATATTGCGTAAAAGGGCGCTTCCACCGGATAAAACCATCCCCCGATCAATCACGTCCGCGGAAAGCTCGGGCGGTGTTTTTTGAAGCACGGATTTAATCACATTGATAATCTCCCGCAAAGGATCTTGAATCGCCTCGGTTACTTCATTAGAGGTAATTTCAATGCTGCGCGGCAATCCCCCGATGATGTCGCGACCGCGAATCTCCGTCTTTTTATTCTCCGAAAGAGGCAAAGCGCTTCCGAGTTTGATTTTCACCGCTTCCGCCGTGGCGTCACCGATAGCCAAGTTATGCTTCGCCCGCACATAATCTGTAATCGCTTGATCAAATTTATTGCCAGCCACGCGCACAGAATTGGAGGTTACCACCCCTCCTAAACAAATAATCCCCACTTCGGTCGTTCCGCCGCCAATGTCAATAATCATATTCCCCACGGATTGACCGATGGGAATCCCCGCTCCGATTGCCGCCGCCACCGGCTGCTTGATTAAATAAACCGCTTTGGCGCCCGCGTTCATCGTGGCGTCCACCACCGCTCTCCTCTCTGTGGAAGTGATCCCCACAGGCACAGAGACCATCACTTCCGGGCGAAATAACCTGACCCCGCCAGTCGCTTTGTTAATAAAATAACGCAGCATCGTTTCGGTAATCCGATAATCCGCAATCACCCCATCGCGCATCGGCTGGGAAGCTTTGATATTTTCGTGGGTGCGACCAAGCATTTGCTTCGCTTCCAATCCCACCGCTAAAATTTTGTTGTCATCCAAAGAAACCGCCACCACTGTCGGTTCGTTAATCACCATTCCCCTCTTCGGCACGCAGACTAGGGTGTTCGCGGTGCCAAGATCAATGCCAATGCGCTTTGTGAACATATTAAAAACTTAAAACGAAAAGCGTAAAACGCAAAACTACAATGTAAAGTTTAAAATTATTTGTTGTTTTACGCTTTGATTATAGCATAGCGGAAAATAAGGAGTCAAAGGAACTCTAGAAGCTAGAATTAAGAATTAAGGGATTATTATATTATTATACTACTACTTTAAATTGCGAAATATACGCTCTACCTCCTGTTAAATAACCCACCCAACCCTCCCTTGTCAGGGAGGGAATAAACTTCTCCCCTGATAAGGGGAGATCAGAGAGGGGTTAAATAAAAAAGACAAGAGTTTTCCTTGTCTTTTTTGTTGCTTAATATTTCTAAATTCACAAAGTTTTGGTTTTGCAAACTTGGAAATATTGGAAGGTCGGAACGAGGTAAAGCGTGAGCCTTCCAGATTTTTAATCAAAGACCTTTTCGTTGGTTCAGGTGTCCTCACCTGAACCATAAGGTTGTCTGGTTCAAGTCAGAGACTTGAACCAACTATGACGCGAGGTCAGGCGGGTCAGGGGAGGGACTTTCAGACCCCCCCTTAATCCCCCCTTGGCAGGGGGGATAATTTGGAGAGATTATTTTACTCTTCTAATCTCCGCTCCTAAAGCCTTTAATTTTCCTTCTATATTTTCATATCCCCGATCAATTTCCTCCGCCCGTTCAATCGTTGATCGTCCGGAAGCGGCGAGGGCGGCGAGAACCAAGGTCGCGCCCGCGCGCAAATCAAGGCTCGTAATCTTGCGACCTCGAAGTTTGGTCGGGCCAAAAATTTTGGCGCGGTGGGCGTCCAGAATCTCTACCCTGCCGCCCATCTTTTTAAGTTCCCCTAAATATTTCAACCTACCTTCGTACATTGGGTCGTGAACCATACTCTCGCCTTGGGCTTGAGTCAAGAGCACGGCAAATGGCGCCTGCAAATCCGTGGGAAAACCGGGATAGGGCAAGGTTTGGATTTTCAGAGCATTAAAACGGGGCGAGGGTAAAGTCTGCACATAATCCTTGCCTACAACAAGACGAGCGCCTGTTTCTTCTAACTTCTTCAAAAAAATCTCCAGATGCCCTGGATCCAAATTCTTTACTTTCACTGTGCCACCCGTGATTAAACCCGCGATAATCAATGTTCCCGCTTCAATCATATCGGGTATAATTTTGTGCCGAACGCCACGCAGCGTCTTGACGCCTTCAATCACAATCGTGTGCGTCCCCGCCCCCTGAATCTTGGCTCCCGCTTGCTTTAAAAAACGCGCCAGATCTTGGACATGGGGTTCCGAGGCGGCAAGCTTAATCACGGTTCTACCGTTGGCCGCCACAGCCGCCATAATTAAATTCTCGGTTGCCGTCACGCTAAATTCTTCTAAAACCACTTCCGCTCCCTTCAATGCTTTCGTTTCCAGAACATAACAATCTTTCTCATGACGGATTTTCACCCCCAAGGATCGCAGAGCGTCCAAATGCGTGTCTATGGATCTCGCGCCAATATGACAACCGCCAGGGTGAGGAATTTTTACTCTTCCAAAACGCGCGAGGAGTGGCCCCACTAGAAGAATAGAGGAGCGCATCTCCCGCACTTCGGGAAAATTTAAGCTTCGGGATTTGACCGCCATCGCATTTAATTGCACGCGATGGCTCTGGAAATCACTCGCGACCTCCATATTTAGCCGTTCTAGAATTCGCTTCATCTTTTCCACATCCAAAATATTAGGGACATTTTCCAAAACCGTGCTACCCTGAACGAGTAGGCTTGCTGCTAAAATGGGAGTGGCGGCGTTCTTTGCGCCTTGCACAGTAACCTCACCATTTAATTTTTTTCCACCTTGAATAATAAATTTTGCCATAAATGACTTTGACAATTAGTTTGCAGTATGCTAAATTAAATGCCGTTTCATCTTCCTTTATATTTAGTTACTGGCTGGATTATAATATGGTTAAATTCTCAAGAACAAACACTAAAACAGTTAAATAACAAACAATTGATTTATGTCCTACCTTTTCCGCCGCTTTCTTCTCTTTCTGATCATCTTCATCTTTCTATTGGCTGCCCCCTTAGTCTGTTTTTACGCTCGAGGGTATCGTTTTGATTTCCACGCTTTAGAATTTACTAAAACCGGCACCATCAGTATTAAAACTATTCCGCGCGGCGCTAGTATTTATCTGAACAATAAACTTGATCCAAACTTAAGCCCGACAAAAATTGATGGCTTAAAACCCAAAGACTACACCCTGAAAGTCACCAAACCCGGCTACCAAGACTGGCAAGCGACCCTGACCGTGAAGCCAGAGCTGGTAACCTCGGCCACACATATTATCCTCTTCCCAGAAAAAATTGAAGAAAAAGTATTGACACGCGGTCAAATCAACAATTTTAACTTAAGCCCAGACCAGAAAAAAATTATTTATAATATCGCGCAGGGCGAGGATAAAGGTCTCTGGATCTTTGATTTAGATAAAAAACAAAATCTCAAAATTTCTGACATTTACTTTGATGAATTTGATTGGTCAGAGGATAGTCAGAAAGTGATTTTAACAAGAGAAGAAAAAAGCCAAAAAAGATACGGCATTCTGAATCTGAAGGCCAACGATGCGCCAGATTATTCATTCAAAATTCAAGATTTGGGAAGTGTCTTCAAAAAACCAATTGAAGAAGCGCATTGGCAAGCGGGTAATAATCAGAGACTATTTCTTTTAAGCCAAGACGATCTTTATGAAGTGAACTTTATAAAACCTGAAATTACCTTGCTCCAAAAAAATATTAAAGCCTATGCGCCCAATGCTTACGGCCTTTTCTGGATTCAAGAAGATCAAAGAAATTATTCCCTCGTTGCTCAAGATTACCGTCTTCTGAATCGCGCCCAAGTGATTGCTTCTTTGCCGGCACGAGAAGAATATAAGATTATCCCGGGCGCAAAAAAAATTGCCGTTCTCGCGGATAACGATCTTTTTTTAATCCAAGACGAATCAACCTTCCAAATCGCGTCTAACGTAATAGATGCGATTTGGTCGCCAGACGGCCAAAGATTGCTCTATTTTAACGAGCATCAATTAGGGAATTATTACTTAAAAGACGAGGAGAATATAATCTTAACGCGAGATAGCAGAATTCTAAAAAATGTCGGCTGGTGGCCGCGATCACAATATATAACCTTCACTGCGGAAGGAAAATTAAAGTTTCTTGACGCAGCGCCAGAGATGAATACCCACTATATTACCGAGATAAAAAACACCCGCATCCCTGACACCAAAATTTACTGGAGTAAAGATACAAAAGGAATCTTTGTGCTTTCCCAAAATGGTCAAGAAGGAAAAGAAATTATAGAGATGAGGTTAATAGAAGACTAGAATCTTAAAACTTGAAACCTAAAAACATAATCTTAAGGGCGGCTTCGCTATTTAGGGTGTCACTCGCGAGTGACACCCTTTGACAAATTGACAAAAAATTTCAGGTTTCAAGTTTACCCCCCACACCAAAATCTTTGGTGGGGGGTTCAGCGCCGCATACTTTATCTCTTGGAAAACTGCGGCGCGCGCCGGGCTCCTTTGAGCCCGTATTTTTTTCTCTCTTTTTTACGCGGATCGCGCTTTAGGAAGCCGGCTCGTTTTAGCCTTTTCCGAAAGTTGGGCTCAAAAAGGAATAAAGCCCGCGCAATCCCATGGCGCACTGCTTCGGCTTGACCCTTAACCCCGCCGCCTTTGACCTTCACTTCCAAATCAAAACCCTCCGGACGACCGACGCAATTTTGGGCTTCACATACTATCTTTTGCAAGCGGGATTCTAAAAAATATTTTGGGTAATCTTTATTATTGACCATGATTTTGCCCTTTCCGACCCTTAATTTAACACACGCAGTCGCCTCTTTCCGCCTTCCCACAGCATAAAAATAACGCCCCTTACGCGATCCCTTTCCCTTGGACATCTTCGGATCCGCTTCCTTCTCCACCATTTGCACGGGAATCTTTTTTTTTGGTTTAGATCTAGATTTGCCCTTCGCCTTCTTGGAAATACTTTTCGTTTTTTTTGGACTCTGCATAAATGTTGGTTGCTCTCTTAAAACTAAAAGCTTTTTAAGAAATAATAAGCCATTACCACAAGCTAAAGCCTAAAGCGACCTGTGACGTTCTGATAACGAGATAAGCCCCGTTAAATTTGCTTCGCAACTATTTAACAGGGGTAAACTTACTTTGATAAGGATGTTTCTGATCTGTAAAAATTTTTAATCGTCTTAACATTGGCTTCCTTAATTTATTATCAGGCAACATTCCTCTAACCGCTCTTATTAACACGAAAGACGGATCGCGGCCAAAGACCTTTTTAAATGTTTCCGTCTTTAAACCGCCAGGATAACCACTGTGACGATAATATTTCTTTTGCTCGGCCTTTTTGCCCGTGACCCTTATTTGACGCGCGTTAATGACCACCACCCAATCCCCCCGATCCTCGTAGAGAACAAATTGGGGCTTGTTTTTACCCCTTAAAAGAATAGCAATCTCACCTGCCAGACGTCCCAGCACTTTATTTCTGGCATCAAGAAGATGCCAGTGCCTTTGAATTTTATTATCTTGATTATCCATAATCACTTACAGCATGAAAATTAAAATATAATTTACAAAAATCACACTAATTCCATCTTCACTATTTTTGCGCTGTCACCAGCGCGAGGGGAAAGTCTAATTATCCTAGTGTAACCGCCAGGGCGCGTTTTATATTTCGGACCTAGTATTTTAAAAACTTTTCCAGTCGCTTCTTTGGTTAAAAAGCGCAAAACATAACGTCGGTTTGCCAAACTCTCCGATTCTTTCCCCCGGGTCACCAGCCTATCCACTAAAGGCCGTACCGCTCGCGCTCTGGCCGCTGTTGTCACAATTTGGTTATGTAAAATTAAAGCATTAGCCAACTGCCTAAGCAAAGCTTTTCTTTCATCAGGAGTTCTTTTTAATTTGTTTCCCCTCTTTAAATGACGCATAATAAAATCCTTTTATTTCTTTTGTTGCAACAAAACTCCTTTTCGACCTAAGATTCTTTTTATCTCTTTTCTTGCCGAATCGCCAATGCCGGGGATTTTGCCCAACTTCTCCTCAGTCATTTTAGCTAAATCTTTCACCTTGGTAACTCTTTTCTTCTTGAGAGCGTTCAACGTCCGCGTAGATAACCTCAATTCCTCTAAAGACAAATTTTCTAAAGAGGCGGCACTTGCTAAATCCGCTTTCTCTTCCTCGTTCCCCACGTCCCGCCCCGGAGTCTTTTTAGCCATCTTCTTGACTTCAGCCAGTTTTAACCCTGCCAGACAAGAAAAATGATTCACTAAAATCTTTGCCGCTTCTTCCAAAGCTTCTTTAGGGCTCACCGTGCCATCCGTCTCCAGGTCTATATTCAACTTATCAAAATTCGTCATTTCTCCCACCCGAATATTCTCAATCTTGTAGGATACGTTCTTAATGGGGGTAAAAATTGCATCAACAGCAATTTCACCAATTTCGCGTTTCTCTTCCTCCCTTTGTTCCACTGGTTTGTACCCCCTCCCTTGACTCACTGTAATTTCCATCTCCAGTTCCGCTTTCTTATCCGTCAAGGTCGCAATGTGCAAATCGGGATTAGCGATCTCCACATCGCTCCCCGTTTTTATGTCAAGCGCCTTCACCTCCTTTTCACCCTTGACCTTTAAAATAATCTTGACTGGTTCTCTTTTATACACCTTGAACCTCAACTGCTTCAGATTTAAGATGATATCCACCATATCTTCTTTCACAAAAGGCAAAGCGGAAAATTCATGATCCACCCCCTGGATCTTCACTGCGGTCACCGCCCCTCCAGATAAAGAGGAAAGCAACACCCTCCGCAGAGCATTGCCCAGGGTTAAACCGTATCCCGGGAAACAGGGCTCAATTACTAAAGTCGCCCGATTCCCTTGGGATTTAATGATTTCCACTTTTTGCGGTAATTGAATTTCCTCCATATTATTTGGTTCTAAAAGACACTTCTTGAAGACCTAGGGTAAATTTATATCTCTAAGTCTTGAAGCGCTTTTTATCTAAAATGTTATTAACGCGAATAGTACTCCACAATCAACGCCATATCTACGGAATGATCGACATCTCTGCGACCTGGTTTTTTTAAAACTGTAATCGCCTTAGTTTTAAGCTCTACAGAAAGCCACGTTACGGGCGCTTCCACGGGCAAATCAAATTCTTTAAAATACTTATTCTTTTGCGCCCGGGGAATTAAGGTAATCTTATCCTTCTCCTTCACCTCATAAGAGGGGATATTAACCTTTTTACCATTGACTAAAAAAAATCCATGATTCACTAATTGCCTCGCCTGCTGACGCGAACGAGCTAACTGCGCCCGATAAACGACATTATCCAATCTGGATTCTAAAATTTGAAACAAAATATCGCCGGTAACTCCTTTTTTTTGACTTGCTACTTTATAATAGCGGCGAAATTGCCGTTCCAGAATACCATAAAGACGGCGCAATTTCTGTTTCTCGCGCAAATGCAGACCATATTCGGATAGCCTGGCATTAAAGGCTTTAGGACCTGTCCTGCCAGGAATATAATTTTTGCGCACCATCGCGCATTTAGGACTAAGACACCGCCCACCCTTCAAAAAAAGTCTTATTCCCTCACGACGACAAAGGCGACATTTAGGACCTAGTAATTTAGCCATAAATTAGGAATAAGGAATTATGAATCGGGAATTAGGAAGGAAGAAAGCTATTCATCTTCATTCCTAATTCTTTTAATTATACTCTTCTTGCTTTGCGCGGCCGACAACCATTGTGAGGAATAGGCGTAACATCCTGAATAGATAGAATAGTTAAACCGTTGGCCGCGAGCGCTCTCACTGCCGATTCACGCCCCGACCCAATCCCGTTTAAAAAAACATCTACCTTTTCTAAACCATAAATCTGTGATTTTTCGCAAGCACTTTGAGCTACTTTAGAAGCGGCATAAGGCGTGGATTTCTTTGCTCCCCTGAATCCCAAGCGTCCAGCAGAACCTTGGGCAATCACATTACCATGCAAATCGGTCAAACTAATAATGGTATTATTATAAGTAGCATAAATATGCGCTTGACCTTGCGGCACGTATTTCCGAATTTTCTTGCGTTTTCCCTCGGGTTTCGCCACGCCCATTTTGGCTTTCTGCTCTGTATCGTAATCCGCGTTAGATTCAATTGTTTTAATCTTCTTTTTACCCATAATATTAGAATAAGGAATTAGGAATTGTGAATCAGGAAT
>JBAZQX010000018.1:0-18957 GCA_041644975.1 Candidatus Doudnaibacteriota bacterium
TGGTTATGAATGTAAACCTGGGCCGGTCGACCTCATACAAGATCGAACAGCATGTATTTGCGTAAGAGAGGAAGAAGGGTCATGCACGCCCGTGACCCCCTCCGAATGTCCCTCCTGCAAATCCCTTGGTGATTCGTGTAGTACAGCCACAGAGTGTTGCAGCGGGCTCTTTTGCGAAGGCGGCAAATGCCGTACTTGTAATGTGGATTGGTGCTCTTATACGGGTACCAGCCAAGCAACAAGCGCTTCTTGCAGAGTCGGGAATAATGTTTGTTCAGATTTGTTGTCCGCCAAAGGAATTCCTGAAAGCGCCTGTGCCTCTGGAACCTGCGATTGCTGCGGCCCTTGTTTAAATGATGGCGCTTCAGGCTGTGTTTCTACCGGAGATTGTTGCAATCACAATTGTGTCGGGGGAGTCTGTCAAAGCGCCCCTTGCACCCCTTCCTGTCCCGCCCCTTCCACATATTGTCCAGGCCAGGAGCCAGATAATGGTTGTGGTCAGAAATGTCCTGCCGGCACAAAAACTCCTAATTGTTCTTGCGCGGCGAACACATGCACTGGTTCCACTTGTTCTAATGGTTGCGGCGGCACTTGCGCGGGCACAAAAGATTGCACTAATTATCTTACCTGCTCCTTACGCAATTTAAGCTGTCCGACTAGCGCCAATGTCGGTTCCAATTTTAATGTTTCTTATGAATATTTTAACACTGGACCTAGCTCTCCTTATGAGGTCAGGATGGGACTTACCAATATTCAACCTGCCGCGGGATGTACATCTGGCTCGGGGGATGTGCTCTGGTGTCAATCTTCTAACACCAATGGTCAAGGATCTTGGAGCAGTGAATCGCGAACCGTGAAATGTCCTGCCGCTGCTGGCAATTTCAAGATTACTGCCGGTTGCTTTGCCGACACTGGTAGTTTTACCTGTCCCGCTAATACATATTCAGGTGGTAATATTAATGAAAAACAGGAATGCACAGTGAACTGCGTTGCCCCCGCCACCTGCGCCCCTGACACAAGCCAGGCTTGCTGCACAGGAGCAACGAGCCTTTGGGACAACACGGCGACTAACCCGAATAAAGCCACAGCCACCGGAGTTTGGCTTCTCTCTTCTCAATTTCCAGAGTCTGCCCCGCCCAATAACCAAGCTCAATGTTGCAGCGACGATGCCAGCGAAGTATATATTAGTCCCACCAATGCTCGCGCTTGCGACGGCACGGCGGCTTGTTGCAATGCTAACGACTATGTAATGAACGGACAGTGCTATACCACTTTCTCTCTTCCCAGCCCTACTAACGCGCGTTCTACGACTCAAACCACCACCTCCATCGCTTGGGCTTGGAATGCGGTTTCTGGCGCCACTTATTATTTAGCGCGTCTTAATAACAATACCCCAGTTAATCTTGGCAATGTCACAAGTTATTTACAATCCAGTCTTACTCCTAATACCAGCTATTGGCTTGAAGTGGCGGCGTGCAATCTCTGCGGTTGCTCCGCCTATTCTCCCCGCGTCACTGTTAATACCCTAAGTGGTAACCAGCCTCCCGGACAGCCCACTCTGGAGCCGGTGCCGTAATATTTCATAAAAGTTTTGGCTCCATAGTCCCCGAGCGAAGCGAGGGGCTGTGAAGCCAACTAATAAAATATCCTTTTTATACATAGGATACTTATTTATTTTATGGGGAAAAAGACTTTGACAATTATTATTATCGCGGCAGTGGTTCTGGCAGGGGCTGTTTTGGTGTATTGGATATTTTTTGTCATTCCTTCTAAAACATCACCCGATAACACTAATCAGGCGGCGCCATTATCTACGACTGGCAAAGAACAAGCCGATGTCAAACACTTTGAATATGAGCCCGGCGCTGCCACGGTATTAAATGGCACGGTTGAAAATATTGATACATCAGCTCAGATGTTGATGGTTAAATCTTATAATGAAGAGCTTAATCCAGTTTTCAAGGGTAAGACCTTTGCGGTGGTAATTGCGGATAAAACGTTAATGAAACGGTTGAGTGGTGCCTACTCAATTATTAAAAAAAACAATCAAACCGAAATAGTTAGTCTTGGTTCGGGTACTTCCACACAAAGTCAAGCAGATTCTTGGCCTGTTTTAGTTTTTACTGATTTTAAAATTGGTGATACGGTTATTGTTTTGAGCGAGCAGGGCATTTCTGACCAGGATTCTTTCGTGGCCAAAGCTGTTTATAAAAAATAATTTTTATGATCCATCAAGGTAAATACGTTGTTATTTTGATTGCTATTTTTTTTGGTATTCTTATTTTTGGCACCCATACAGCTGATGCTGCCTATTCTTACACGTGTAATACTGCTTGTAATCAAGGATGGACTTGCGTGTATTGTACTGATGGTGGTGGCGGGTCAATATGTAGCCAAACTTTTGTTGATTCTACGTGCACAGGAAGCAATCCAGGCAATTATATTGGTTGCATTACGCCGTCTTTGACTTGCTCTAAGGGCAGCGTCATAACTGCAAGACTTGATTATTTCAGCCGTTACGGGCAGGACACCTCTTGTGGCGGGTATTGCCAAACTTACGGCCAGACATTTTCTAGCGGGAATTGTAGTGATGGTTGCGTACATAGTTCTGAATGTGCTATAACAACCTGTCCCGGTTCCAGTTGTTCTGATAGTTGTGGCGCCACTTATTTCGTTGGTTGTAGAATTACAGACTGTTCTTGCGCTGCCTCAACCTGTATTGGTTCGGTTTGTTATAATAGTTGCGGCGGTACTTGCGCTGGCACCAAATCGCCGAGTTGTGCTTGCGCTACCTCAACCTGCATTGGCTCCACTTGTTCTGATGGCTGCGGAGGCACCTGCGCGGGCACCAAGTCACCGAGTTGTGCTTGTGCTGCCAATACCTGTACTGGTTCTACTTGTTCTGACGGTTGTGGCGGCACTTGCGCTGGTACAAAATTTTGCCTTACCTTAACTGCTGTTTTGTCTGCCAATCCAACTAGTATTACTACTGGTCAAGTATCTAATCTAACCACCACGGTTGGCGGCACAGCCACAGGCGCCATTACTTATTCTGGTCAGAGCTGCGGTACGGGTGGTACGATTTCCAACATCAATTATACTAATGGCAGTTTTAGCTGTACGTATTCCGCGCCTGGCTACAAATACCCCAGTATTACGGTAACGCGGGCTGGGTTAACTACAACAGCGTCATCTGGCATTACGGTCACGGGCACACTAACTGCCACCTTGGCAGCTAGCCCAGCTAATGTTATTACTGGTCAAAGATCTGACCTAACTACTAGCGTCGGTGGCACGGCCACAGGTATGATCTCTTATTATAGTCATAGTTGCGGCGCCGATGGTACCCCTAATAATGTTCGTATTGATAGTGGCTCTTTTAGATGCAGGTATTCTACTCCTGGGACTAAAACTGCCAGTATTACTGTAACGCGTGGAGGGTTAACCACCACCGCAACAACTAATATTACTGTCACCTGTCCCTCTCTCTCTGCTCCTACTAACGCGCGTTCTACGACTCAAACCACCACCTCCATCGCTTGGGCTTGGAATGCGGTTTCTGGCGCCACTTATTATTTAGCGCGTCTTAATAACAATACCCCAGTTAATCTTGGCAATGTCACAAGTTATTTACAATCCAGTCTTACTCCTAATACCAGCTATTGGCTTGAAGTGGCGGCGTGCGATCTCTGCAGTTGCTCCGCCTATTCTCCCCGCGTCACCGTTAATACCCTGAATATTAACCAGCCTCCCTGGCAACCTACTCTGGATCCAGTGCCGTAATATTTTTTGAAACTTAAAATTTAAAAAGCCAAAACTCGCTCCTTCCAAAATAGCGGGTTTTTTTGTATAATGATAATAATGCAAAATGTAAAAATCCTCGGCCCGTCCAGTTAGAGAACAACAATATATCCGTTCGTTTTCAGATCTGTTTTCACCCCATCTCCGCGGGTTGACACATAGGTCAACCCCTACAGCCGAGGTGACCCCCGTAGGGGCGGACCAATGTGTCCG
The DNA here is from genome assembly GCA_041644975.1 of Candidatus Doudnaibacteriota bacterium. GTDB lineage: Bacteria > Patescibacteriota > JAQUNI01 > JAQUNI01 > JAQUNI01 > JAQUNI01. The sequence goes on from JBAZQX010000018.1 coordinate 4,015, forward strand.
CCCGATCGCTTGAATTGGTCATTGGTCATTATTTAGACTAACTATATCAAGTGGATATCAGAGAGATTCTCAATTCCAAAAACAATTTTTGATTTTTAAATTTTACATTTTTTATGACTCAAGATGATGCCCAAAAAAGAATAGAAAAACTCCGCCAAGAGATTGAACGCTACCGCTACAGCTATCATGTTTTAGATAAAAGCGAGATTTCTGACGCCGCTTTAGATTCTTTAAAGAATGAGCTAGAGAAGTTAGAGCGGCAATTTCCCGAATTGATTACTTCGGATTCACCTACCCAGAGGATAGATGGCGCGCCCCTGAAAGGATTTAAAAAAGTAAAACACGCTGTGCGGCAGTGGTCTTTTTATGACGCCTTTTCAGAGGAAGAAATGCGCGATTGGGAAGAGCGGTTGCAAAAGATTTTAGCGAAACAAGGGAAGAATTTGGATTTAAATTATATTTGTGAACTTAAAATTGATGGACTGCACGTTGTGTTGACCTATTGGAAGGGGATTTTTGTCCGCGCCGCGACGCGCGGCGACGGGAGAGTGGGTGAAGATGTTACTCTCAACGTGAAAACGATTGAGGCTGTGCCTTTGCGTTTGAAGGAGCCCGTGGATATTGTTTGCGAAGGCGAGGTTTTTATGAGTAAAGAAGTTTTTAACGCGTTAAACAAAAAGCTTAAAAAAGAAAAAAAGCCGCTTCTTGCGAATCCTCGTAATGCCGCCGCGGGCGGGATTAGACAGCTTGACCCCAAGATTGCCTCGGAGCGCAGGCTAGATATGTATGTTTATAAAATTGATGCCGCTTCTTTTCCTTTGCCTTTAAACCAACCGAGGGAACTTAAAAAACTGCAAGAGTTGGGTTTGAAGGTGAATAAAAATTATGTCCATTGCCGCAATCTAGATGAGGTATTCCGCTATTACAAAGATTGGCAAAAGAAGCGCGATTCCCAAAATTTTTGGTTTGACGGCATTGTGGTGAAGGTGAGCGAGCACGCGAAACAAGAAATGCTGGGTTATGTCGGCAAGGGGCCGCGCTTTGTGATTGCTTATAAGTTTGCCGCGGAAGAGGCGACGACGCGTGTTTTAGATATCAAAGTCCAAATTGGTCGCACGGGGACTTTAACGCCCGTGGCGATTTTGGAGCCAGTGCGGGTGGCGGGGAGCACTGTTTCACGCGCGACCTTGCACAACGAGGATGAAATTCATCGTTTGGGCCTCAAAATCGGCGACACCGTGATCCTGCATAAAGCAGGCGATGTGATTCCGGAGGTCGTTAAAGTTTTACCGCATTTGAGGAGCGGCGCGGAAAAGGAATTTAAGATGCCGAAACGTTGCGTGATTTGCGGGACAAGGGTGGTGAAACCCGAAGGCGAAGTCGCTTACCGCTGCCCGAATAAATCTTGCTTTGCCCAAGAGCGGGAAAAACTGATCCATTTCGCCGGCAAGAAAGGTTTTGATATCAAGGGTCTCGGTGAAAAGATTATTGAGAAATTGATGGAAGAGGGTTTAATCGCTAGCCCCCAAGATATTTTCGCGCTTAAGGTAGGCGACCTTGAACCGTTGGAGCGTTTTGCGGAAAAGTCAGCGGGAAATTTAGTCATAGCGGTAAGCCGCGCCAAAAAAGTTAATTTTTCCCGTTTTTTATTCGCATTGAGTATTCGCTATGTGGGCGAGGAAACCGCTTCGCTCATTGCTTCTTATTTAGCTTCCAAGATGGACAAGATGAATATTCCGGATTTAATTAAAGCCGCTTCCAAAATGCAAGCTTCGGATTGGCAGAATATTGAAGGGGTGGGAGAAAAAGTGGGGGAGAGTCTTGACCAATATTTCAAGACGAACCGGAATCTTAAGTTATTAAATGATTTGGATCGCGCCGGCATTGAGCTTGCCTATGAGAAAACAAAAAAAATCCAGAAACTTGCGGGGTTTACTTTTGTTTTAACAGGCGTGCTCCAAAACTTCAGCCGCGAGGAAGCAAAGGCAAAGATTGAAGAGCTAGGAGGTAATGTTTCTTCAAGCGTTTCTAGCAAGACAGATTATGTGGTGGCTGGCGAGAATCCAGGCAGTAAATATGATCGCGCCCGGGCGCTTGGCGTGAAGATTGTTACGGAAAAGGAGTTTGTGGAACTGTTGAAATGAAAAAACAGGGTATGGACAGATTTCTGTCAATAGTTATCCTATTATGTTAGAATGAATTTAGTTTTAGAACACTTATGAAATTAACCAAACAACAAGTAGAATATATTGCCCATTTAGCGCGGCTTGGAGTATCTCCTGAAGAGAAAGAAAAATTTGCGAGTGAATTATCTTCCATTCTTAATTATGTAAGTGAACTCAATAAGGTAGATACGGAAAATGTGGAACCAACAAGTCAAGTAACTGGTTTTGTTAATGTGATGCGCAAGGACGAAGTAGAGAAATTCGGGCAGGAAAAAGAGCTTATAGAGATGGCGCCAGAGCATCAGGGGGGATGTGTGAAGACAAAGGTAATACTAGAATAAGAATGTCCTCCCCTTACGAAGGGGAGGGGAGGAGGGGTCAATAATACAGAGGCAATAGACCCCCTCTTTCTCCCCCTTACCAAGGGGGAGAAAATTTTATGAATTTCAACGAGCTTACAATCAAAGAAGCGCATGACAAACTTCAGAGTGGAGATATTTTTGCGACAGAGTTAAGCCAGGTTTGTTTGCGGCGCATTAGCGAGGTAGACCCGCAAATCAATGCTTTTTTAAGAGTGACTGGAGAGCAAGCTCTCGCTGCCGCAGAAAAAGTGGATGAGAAAATTAGAAGGGGTAAGAAGATCGGTCCTTTAGAAGGGATTCCTATGGCTCTTAAAGATAACCTTAGCGCAAAAGGCGTTATTACGAGTTCGGCTTCGCGGACGCTCCAAAATTATGTTCCGCCTTATGATGCCACTGTGGTTCAAAAATTAAAAAAAGCAGGGGCAATTATGCTCGGTAAAACCAATATGGATGAATTCGCGATGGGTTCTTCCACGGAAAATTCCGCTTTTCAGATAACGCATAATCCGTGGAATTTGGGGTGCGTCCCGGGTGGATCTTCCGGCGGTTCCGCAGCCGCGGTGGCTTCAGATGAATGTATTTATGCTTTAGGTTCAGATACCGGTGGTTCTGTCCGCCAGCCTGCGGCTTTGTGCGGGGTAGTGGGCTTAAAACCGACTTATGGCCGGGTCTCCAGATATGGTTTGCATGCTATGGCTTCTTCTTTAGACCAGATTGGGCCGCTCGCGAAAACCGTGGAAGATTGCGCTTATGTTTTAAACATAATTTCCGGCCATGATTCTCGCGATTCAACAAGTGGAACTAATGCCGTGCCGGATTACACGGAAACATTGGCTCGTAGTCTTCATAATTTGAAAATCGGCGTGCCGCAAGAATATGCGGGGGAAGGTATGGAGGAGGGAGTGGCGGAACAAATAAAGAACGCGGTAGAACAACTCAAAGAGCTGGGGGCGAAAGTCAGGAAAGTAAGTTTACCCCATACCAAGTACGCCTTAGCGGTTTACTACATTTTAATGCCTGCTGAGGTTTCGGCGAATTTAGCGCGTTTTGATGGTATTCGTTATGGCTACGCCACGGAAGCAGCAAAAAATCTTGAGGAGTATTATTTAAATTCGCGTGCCGAGAGTTTTGGACCTGAAGTGCGCCGTCGGATTATGCTCGGTGCTTATGTTTTGTCCGCGGGCTATTATGACGCTTATTACAAAAAAGCGCAGCAGGTGCGGACGCTGGTTATCAATGATTTTAAGCAAGTATTTCGCAAAGTGGATGTGCTGATTACTCCCGTTTCGCCGACCCCTGCTTTCAAGATTGGTGAAAAAGCATCAGACCCGCTTTCTATGTATTTGTCTGATGTGTTCACTGTGCCTGTGAATATCGCAGGCGTGCCGGCGATTTCCATTCCTTGCGGCTTTTCTCGCAATTTGCCCGTTGGTTTGCAAATTATTGGCCCGTGGTGTGGCGAGGAGCAGGTTTTGCAGGTAGCCTATCAGTATGAGCAGGCGACAGATTGGCATAAGAAGAGACCAAATATTTAAACTAATTTTAAATTCTAAATTCTAAATTATAAATTTTTTCAGCCTTAGGCTGATCCGCCTTGGGCGGAAATTTTAAATCAAATCTCAATTTCAAATTTTTTAATTTTGAAATCTCTTCTCTTTTTCTTTGTTTTAAAATTAGGATTTTAAAATTGATTTAAAATTTAGAATTGGAAATTTAAAATTTCTATGGGGACTTTTCTTTTTTGTTAATCTATGTTATATTTATAAGTAATGCTTTGTTTAAAATAAGATGTTGAATTATCGCGGGATAGAGCAGTGGTAGCTCGCGAGGCCCATAACCTCGAGGTCGAGGGTTCGAATCCCTCTCCCGCAACAAAAGATTAGAATCAAGAATTAAGAGGAGTAATTTTCTGATTCTTTTTATTTTATAATCTGTTATTTACTACTCGTGCTTCATGATTCATTTTTGGTTATGCCGGCGTAGCTCAGCTGGTTAGAGCGTGGGACTCATAAGCCCAAGGTCAGAGGTTCGACCCCTCTCGCCGGTACATCGGGAATAAGGAATATAGGGATTCTGCTTCGTGACTCCTGACTTATTATTCCTGATTCCGACAATACAGCGGTAGCTTAGCCCGGCTTAAAGCGTCTGCCTGCCACGCAGAAGATCGCGGGCCCGCCCCGCACCAAATTTATTTCCTCTCAATATTTTTCAATATTTTCATCTTAATAAAATGCAATATGGTCGTGTGGTGTAGTGGTTAACACGCCTCCCTGTCACGGAGGAGATCGCGGGTTCGATTCCCGTCGCGACCGCCATCCTTCGCTCGCACGCTTTGGAATGGCTTTGCCAAGTAGACGTAGTCTTGAGGGTGAAGTAGGTATTCCGAAGCCGCAGGCGTAGGATACCCGTCGCGACCGCCAAAATATCAGATTCTTATTCAAGTTTAATTCTATGGAAAACTCTTCTGAAACTAGTGAGACATCGCAAAACGCGGTTGAAAAGAGAGAGCAAGAAAAACAGAAGATGGATATAGTGGTTATGCTCGGAGCAAGTCTCCGTGAAACCCCCAATGCGCAATTTGAGCATTTTCCGCTTCATCTTGACACAACCAAGAAGGACATGCCAATTGGACGCGATGGAAAACCGAAAGAAGTTAGTGGCGGCGACTCTCGTTTGCGGGCACTGGAGGAATATCAAGAGAAGTATCCAAATATACATATTTTCACTACGGGCGGAACCGAAAAGATAAAAAAAGAGGATGGTTCCGTAAAAGAGATATCTCGCGCGGATGCTGCTCGCGAGAAATTATTAAAGAAGTGTCATTTTTCGGAAAATATTGTGACAGCGCTCCCATCTGGCGGGTCTACGCAAGGAAACGCAAAGGCCCTCGCTTCATGGGTTGATGAGCATAGAGAAATAGTTGGTAAATTGGAAAAGATACATATTCTCACAAATGAGTTTCATATGACTCGCGCGTGGATTATGTTCGTGCATGCCTTATATAGCATAGAACACGATGGCGCGAATCTTATCAATGTCATAACAGAAGAGGATAAAAAAAATATAAAAGACATTCTCCATAACACTCTGGAAGATAGGGACAATGGAGATCATCAAGCTTTAGAGAAAGTACGAAAAATTTATGCGGAGTATATTAAAGATCTTCCAGTAGAGGTGGAACCGATTATTGCGGAGGATGTATTGGCGGCATCTGGCGAGAAAGGAAAAGTAGAATACGCCAAACTGATAAAGTATGATCCGCTGGTGCAAAAGGCTCGTGCCAATGAGCGTAAAGGCATCGGCGACCTATTAGATGGGACATATGTTGTGAAATAGGATATAATGGACTGGGGCATTCGGACAGGCATAACCTATAATACACCGCCTTCGGTCGCCGAAGCGACCTTCGGCGGGACGCAGTCCGCTTTCAGCAGGACGCAGTTAGCTTCCAGCAGGACGCAGTCCGCCCAAAAATGGCTTTTTTGTAAGCCGTTTTTTGTCGGCTTTTTGACCTAGCGCGGAATAAACGGTAAGATAAAAATATGCCAAATCAGTTAAAAATTAAAGGGCGCAGCTTTAAACTGCCACTTTATCTTCCTGATGCCACGCGGGCAGTAGTGCGCAGTACGGATATGGAGGATATTAAGCGTACGGGCATTGAAGCTTTGATGGTGAACGCGTATCATCTAATGCACAATCCAGGGATGAGTGTGTTAAAGAAATTTGGCGGCTTAAAGAATTTTATGGGTTGGCAGGGATTACTTGCTTCTGATTCCGGCGGTTTCCAGATTTTGTCTATGATTTATATGAACAAGTCCCTTGGCGAAGTGCGGGATGAGGGCGTAATTTTCAAGCGGCAGAACAAAAAATATAAATTGACCCCGGAAAAGTCTATTGCGATCCAATTTGATATTGGCGCGGATATTATGATTTGTTTGGACGATTGCCCGAAAGGAAGCGCGTCCAAAGAAGAAATCGCGGGAAGCGTGCAACGAACGATTGCTTGGGCAGGGATGTGTAAGGCAGAATATGAACGTCAGCTTGCGAGTCGTAAAATTAGCCAAGAAAACGTCCCTTTACTTTTTGCCGTGGTTCAAGGCGGGGAGCACAAAGATTTGCGCGAGGAATGCGCGAAGGGCTTATTAGCGTTAGATTTTTCCGCTTATGCTTTTGGCGGCTGGCCTATGGGTGAAGATGGGAAATTTAATTTTGATATTGTCCGCTATACAGCCTCTTTAATTCCCGAACATTTTCCGAAATTCGCTCTCGGGATTGGCAAACCGCAGGAAATCGTGGAAGGTTTTAAAATGGGCTACAACATTTTTGACTGCGTTTTACCGACCCGCGACGGCAGGCATAAAAGACTTTACGTTTTTAAAAAAGATCCCAAAGAGATTGATTTTCAAAAAGAAGAAAAAATTTACGATTATTTCCGCATTGGTGAAGAAAAATACGTGCGGGACAAACGTCCCATAAGTGAGTTTTGCGATTGCCACACCTGTCAGCATTATTCCCGCGCCTATTTGCATCATTTATTTAAGATTGCAGACACCGCCGCTTACCGCTTAGCCACAATCCATAATTTGAGGATGTATAGTATGGTAATTGAGGGGTTGAGAAAACTTTAAATCGTCATTGCGAGGAGTCCCGAGCTTGTCGAGGGACGACGAAGCAATCTCGTAAAAAAGCAAAAGTTTGTCCTTCAAAATTATCTAATTTTATGAGATTGCGGAGCCTGTCTCGAGCTTAAGCGAGGGATCTGGCTCCGTTTCACTTCGCCTCGCTCCTCGCAACGACAACTAAAATTATGTCCACTCTTTACATTGTCGCCACCCCCATCGGAAACTTAAAAGATATTACTCTTCGCGCTTTAGAAATTTTAAAAAGCGCGGATTTAATTTTAGCTGAAGATACGCGCGTGACGAGTAAATTGCTTGCCCGCTACGATATTCAGAAACCTTTAAAAAGTTATCACGAACATTCAGGAGAAAAAACTTATCTGGGGATTAAAAATGCGCTGGAACAAGGTCAAAACATCGCTTTGGTCACGGACGCGGGCACGCCCGGCATTGCGGATCCCGCGGGAAAACTCATTCAATTTATTCGTCAAAATTTACCTGAAACCAAAATCATTCCCATTCCCGGACCTTCAGCCTTAATCACGGCTTTATCCGTAGCCGGCATTCCGACAAATAGATTTACTTTCTTGGGCTACCCGCCGCACAAAAAAGGTCGCCAAACTTTTTTTGCGAGACTGGCGGAAATAAAAATCCGCCCCATTATTTTTTACGAATCCAGATACCGTCTCCAAAAGGCTTTAGAGAATCTTGCTGTAGTTTTTAGTCTGGAAAAAGAAGTTATTGTTGCGAGTGAACTCACGAAAATGTTTGAAGATATTTTTCAAGGCAATATAGAAGAAGCAAAAAAGTATTTTACAGGCAAGAAGGGGAAAGGGGAGTTTGTAATTATTGTGCCCTAAAACTTTCCCCTCATTTCTAAAGGGGAGGTTAGGAGTGGTTTTGAAAATAATTTTCCCCCCCTGACAGGGGGGGGGAACCAAGGGGGGTTAATTATGTTTTTACAAACCACCCCCGCCCGCCTCGCCTGAAGCGAAGCTTGTGAGCGGGCAGGCCACCTCTCCATTTGAGAGGCGAGGGGCCGAACGTGTGGCTAATTTTCTTGCGCACGACATTCTTAAACTTTAAAGACCATTTTTGGTCTTTTTTTTAATCCTTTTTATCTTGGCTTTTCCTTGATATAATGAAGAAAGAAATTAACAAAATAAAAAATTATGGAAATTGTTTTAATTTTGATTGGCCTAGGGATTTTAGGCGCAGTTGCTTATCTTGTTTATCGTCTCCAAAATTTAAACAAAATTAAAGATTCTGACCCCGCCCTTGAAATGATGCAACGTTTAATGGAAAACACTAAAACAGATAACGAAAGAATTGTCCGCGACACGCGCGAATCCACCCAAAAAACTCTAGAGATGATCAACGAAGTCCGTCGTGAAATGCACCAAAATTTGAATCAAACGAACAACAATTTGCAAACCCAACTATCTCAAACCAATAAATCCATCAACGAACGCCTGGACAATGCCGCCAAAATTATTGGCACAGTTTCCAAGGCTCTGGGCGGAATGCAAGAAATTGGTCATCAAATGAAAGATTTCCAGGACTTTTTACGCTCGCCCAAATTGCGCGGCAATCTTGGTGAGCAGGTTTTACATGATTTATTAGATCAAATGTTGCCTAAAAATTGCTATGCTCTTCAGTATAAATTTAAAGAAGGCCAGACTGTAGACGCGATTGTTAAAAATAAAGATAATATTATTCCGATTGATTCCAAATTCCCGATGGAAAATTTTCGCAAAGCCTCCCAAGCGCCAGATGAAATCACAAAAACCTCTTTTCGCCGCGAATTCTTACGCGATGTTAAAAAACATATTGACGACATTGCCAAAAAATATATTCTGCCGCAAGAAGGGACTGTCGATTTTGCCGTAATGTACGTGCCGAGCGAAAGTCTTTGGTATGATGTTGTGATGGATGACGATAACTTAAATGAATACGCGCAGAGTAAACGCGTTTTTTTGGTATCCCCAAATAGTTTTTATTATTTTTTGAAGGTTGTGATGATTGGTCTGGAAGGCGCGAAAATTGAAGACGCCGCTAAAGAAATTTTAAACGCGCTAAAAGGCATTAGACAGGATGCGGATAAATTTGGTAAAAATCTTTCCATTCTTTCCCGCCATGTGAATAATGCCAAGAATATGATGGACACTACCAATAACGAATATATGAAGCTTTCCACCAAAATTGATCAAGTGGATATGCTGGAAGCGCCCAAAGAACAGAAGCAGGAATTAGGAATTAGGAATCAGGAATTATGAAAATAAAAAAAGTTCAAGCTTGCGGCTTGAACTGTGCATTATAATGGAAGCTGATGCGAGCGCGCTTCAACTACCTTTCGGATTTTCCTGTTATGGTTTGCCTTCTCTATTTTGATGGCTGAATTAGGCGCCCAATAAGCAATATAAAACGCGAACAGGATTCCCACGGGGAAGGAAAGAATGCGCCAAGCTATATTCTTCTTTTGCACAAACCCAATAATTGTAATGGTAGCACTAATGGCCAGCAAAAGAGCAAGTTCTAACCAACCGCGTCTTCTTACTCCTATTCCCATTGTCTCACACCTCCTTTTCCCTTCTATCTATTACAGTTATAGTTTAAAACTCATAAAAGGTCAATCATCGTTGGCTCTATAGTGGCGTAAGCCCTATGGAGCCATAATGCAGACCTTTCTTCTTTTCTATAGTTTATCTTGATATTGAACGCTATTTTGCACCCTGGCTCCACAGTCCTTGCTATCGCTCGGAACTATGGAGCCAACAATCCTTTGCAAAGTATAAAGAACATTTTTCTAACAACAACACCCTTATCTGATCAATCTGACATGGATAATAAAATAAAAGCTTCAAAAAGTCAAGATTTTTTGCAAAACCTTAACCCCGCTCAAAAAGAAGCGGTAGTACACGGCGCGGGGTCGCTTTTGATTGTGGCTGGCGCGGGGACTGGAAAAACCACAGTCATTACCCGCCGTATTGCCTATTTGATTTACAAAGGTTTAGCCAAGCCCGAAGAAATCTTAGCCGTGACCTTTACGGAAAAAGCCGCCGAGGAAATGGAGAATCGCGTGGACGAGCTTTTGCCTTATGGCTACGTGGATATTTGGATTGACACCTTTCACGGGCTGGGGCAGCGGATTTTAAAAGAGCACGCCTTGGACATTGGTCTCCCCAATGATTTTAAATTATTAAACACCACGGACCAATGGATTTTAATTCGGGAGAATCTGGACAAATTTGATCTGGATTATTACAAACCCTTGGGCAACCCGACTAAATTTATCCAAGCTCTTGTTCAGCACTTTTCGCGTTTAAAAGATGAATTAATTTCACCCGCGGAATATTTGGAATATGCCGAGAATCTAAAACTGGATCAGGGCGCGGCTTTGGAGGAGAGAGACCGCGCGAGTAGGGAAGGGGAGCGGCTTTTGGAGGTCGCCAAAGCGTACAAAGTATATCAAGACTTATTACTGCAAAACAATGCTTTGGATTTTGGCGACCTTATTAATTACGCTTTAAAACTCTTGCAGTCGCGCCCCTCGGTTCTCGCCGAATATCAAAACCGTTTTAAATATATTCTCGTGGATGAGTTTCAGGACACCAATTACGCGCAATATGAATTAGTGAAACTTCTCAGCCGACCTGAAAACAATTTGACCGTGACTGGCGACGATGACCAATCAATCTATAAATTCCGCGGGGCTTCAGTTTCCAATATTTTGGAATTTAAACGCGATTATCCGGATTCTGCCGAAGTCTTTATCACCAATAATTACCGCTCGCGCCAGAATATTTTGGATTTATCTTATGAATTTATTAAACTCAATAATCCCGAACGTTTGGAGGTCAAGCTCGGCGGCAAAGTGAGCAAAAAGTTGCAGTCGCAAACTGGCGAGAAAGGGATGGTGGAACATTTGCATCTTTCGGATCAGAAGAGAGAAGTGGAGAAAGTAGTCAAAAAGATGGTGGATTTAATACAAAAAAATAAAGATTTGACTTGGAACGATTTCGCCATCCTGTCGCGCACCAATGAAATCTCCGAGATTTTCGCGCACGGCTTGAAAGAAGCGGGCGTGCCTTATGTTTGGGCTGCGAGCCGAGGCTTATACAAAAAGCCGATTATTATGGATGTCCTCGCTTATTTTAACCTTCTGGATAATTACCACGAAAGCCCGAGCTTATACCGCGTTTTAAATTTTTCCATCTTCAAAATCAAAACCGAAGATCTGGTGGAATTAAATTATTGGGCGGGACGCAAAGGCATAAGCCTGTATCGCGCTCTTCTCCAAGCCGACCTTTTGCAAATCAGCCCAGAGAGCAAGGATGAAATCAGGAAAATTTTATCCTTGATTCAAAAACATTCCCAAATTGCCCGTGACGCGACAATTCACGCTGTCTTCTTCGCATTTATGGAAGATTCTGGATATTTAAAATATTTAGGGGGCAAAGACGACCAGGAAACGCGGGACAATATTTTTTATTTAAATCAATTCGCCAAAAAAATTAAAAATTTTGAAACCGAGACCACGACCCGCGCCACGCTGAAGGATTTTATTAACCGCATCAACTTAGAGCAGGAAGCAGGGGACGAGGGGGCGCTTGATATGGATCTGGAAGCCGGACCTGAAGCGGTTAAGATTATGACGATTCATAAAGCCAAGGGCCTAGAATTTCGCTACGTGTTTATTGTGGGTATGGTGGATAAAAGATTTCCGAGTATCAACCGCCGCGACCCGATAGAGATTCCTGATCCCTTGGTTAAAGAAATCTTGCCTGAAGGCGACGTTCACCTTCAGGAAGAGCGGAGGCTTTTTTATGTCGCCGTAACGCGCGCGAAAGAAGGAGTGTTTTTCACTTCGGCGGCAAATTACGGCGGCGCCAGAGCTAAAAAACTCTCCCGCTTTTTAATTGAGTGCGGCATTGCCGCGAAAAATGTAGAGACGCAAGATTCCGCGTCTCTATCTATTCCGCAAGAGAAGCGGGTTTTGGAGGATTTGCAAATCGCAATTCCCAAAACAATTAGAAGTCCGCAAGAAGCCCTAAGGCTTCCTAAGCATTTTAGCTTTTCCCAGCTCGCGGCTTTCCAAAAATGCCCTTTGCAATACAAGTTTCAATTCGGCATCCGCATCCCGAAGCGCGGTCATTACCAGCACAGCTTTGGTCAAACAATGCACAAGGTGATGTATGATTTGTTTCATCTTTTGCAAAACCAAGAAAACGCCGTGCAAACCGATTTGTTTGGATTTAAAAATATAGAGAAGTCGCCTGCAACGTCCATATGGAATAAGGGCAATGAAATTACCTGGGAGGCATTAAAAAAGATTTACGAGAATGCTTGGATTGATGATTGGTATCCAGACGAAGCGACGCAGAAAAAATATAAACAACAAGGCTTAAAACAACTGAAAACATTTTATGAAGCGCATCGTAACAATTGGCCCAAGGTTCTAGGCGTGGAAAAAGCTTTTCGTTTAAAAATTGATGACGCAGTCGTAATTGGCCGCATTGACCGCGTGGATGAAGTAGATGGCGGGGTGGCGATTGTGGATTATAAAACAGGGGAAGCAAGGGAGCGTCTTACCCGCGACCAGCGCGCCCAGCTTTTACTTTATCAATTAGCCGCCGAAGAAGTTTTGCGCCTTAAGCCGCAAAAACTAACCTTTTACTTTTTCAAAAATAATCAGGAGATCTCATTTTTAGGAAATGATAAGGAATTAACAAAATTGAAAACCGACATTTCCGAAACGATTCAAAAAATCAAATCCTCCGCTTTCGCTCCGCGCCCCAACCCCTATGTCTGTAAATATTGTGATTTTCGGGAAATTTGCGAATATCGCAAGCTCTAAGTCAAAAGTAAAATTTCAAATGTCAAATCTGCTTTTTAAAATTCAAAACTTTATACAAAAACGAAAAACATCATTATATTTAATAGTTAGATTCTAGAAACTAAGCTAATTGAAAAAGAAAATTCTTCCTGGGAAGATTTGTACTACGAACTTTGATTATCACTCCCTTTCTGGATTCCCGCTTTCGCGGGAATGACATTCGTTTGTTCAGGTCTCTGACCTGAACTATAATATCTTTGCCCATCATTATATTTTTAATGTAAAGACTCAAAGTAATAAAATAAACCAATCAAAACAAAACTATGCTTAAAAAAAGAAGCATCCTGAAGATTAGCACAGTGGCGCTTTTGTTCGTCGCGGGTTTTTTGTTTTTGGGAGCAAGTTGCGAGCAGGGTGGAAAACAACAGGTACCCACCCCTGCGCCCAAAGGTGAAGAGGATACGGCAATCCCGCCAACATCAGACAGTGAAGGAGATGAGACAAACCCGCCTGCTGCGGAAACCAATGAGATGATTGTTGTGACTTCGCCGCAACCAGGGGAGGAGATTGCCTCGCCACTTTCTGTGCGCGGTCGAGCGCGGGGGACTTGGTATTTTGAAGGGAGCTTTCCCGTGTCCTTAACGGATTGGGATGGTAAAATTATTACCGATGGGTATGCCGAGGCCCAGGGAGACTGGATGACCGAGGAGTTTGTGGATTTTGAGGGCACGATCAAATTTACCAAACCCAATACCCAAGTGAGTAACAAGGGCACTTTGATTTTACGCCGAGACAATCCTTCTGGTCTGCCTGAAAACGACGCAGCGATCGAAATCCCGATTGTGTTTAAATAAGCAAAGTCATTCTGATTAAGACGACTCGTCACAGCAGTTGGCTCCATAGTCCCCGAAGGGGCTGTGGGGCCATAATGCAAGTAAAAATAATAAAAAAAATCGCCTGAAGACCAGTGAATTAGTCTTAGGCGAATTGGTGTAGATTATCTTTTTAGCGCCCCCCAAGTTGTGGAGCAAATTTTTCGGGGGGATATAGCCGTGGATGAGAGACCGAGGTCAATTATACAAGCCTTTTCATTGATCTCCGTTTGGGTCAGAATATGCTTTTTTGAAAACAACTCTAGCCCATTCTTATCCATAGATATAGTAACAACATCGCCAATCCCGGCGACATACCCTCCAAATGTGATAAATGTCGCGGTATATGTCATATTTTCGTGGATCTCGGCAGGGATCTTGACGCCATTCAGCTCTACGATGATTGTTGTTGTGAGTAAGAGGTCATGTATTGTTTCATCAATATGCCCTCCCACAACAATCAATTGGGTTTTCTCTTCGCTGGTTATAGTCGGTTCTATATTAATTGTGCAGCCTGCCTGCGCAATATTTTCTGGAGTAGTTTTGTAGCTTTTACTCCAAATTCTTAGACCGTCATAATACACTCCCACAGATATCTCGTCACCAGATTTTGCAGCATACCCACTAAAGGAGATGTATATTGCTGCGTATGATGCACTCTCTGGATACAGGGTTGCTTCAGCATCAGCACCATTTTTTGAAATTTTGATAACCACCCTGGGATTGTTCAAAAGCCATTGATAGACCTTATCAAGTTTCCCGGACACCACGAAGACCTGTGTACCTTGCGCTTCTTCACCTCTGGCGAAAATAGGCATCATTGTTATTATTAAGAACATCAATACAACCGAAATTAGATTCTTTTTCATTTCGATCCCTCCTGAATAAAAAAGATACGTTATGAAAGAGCACTCTGGATAGCACTTAATTATTATACAACATATTTGAATATTGTCAATAATTATTGGTAATGTGCACGGACATATTGCACTTTTCTGATAAGATAAAGGCATATGAAAACTATGCCAAATAATGAAATTGAGGAGCGTTATCGCTGGATCGCGCCTATCCTTAAAGGCGAAATTTCAA
>JBAZQX010000019.1:0-18625 GCA_041644975.1 Candidatus Doudnaibacteriota bacterium
AAGGCTCTCTTCTGGAAAGATTACTTCCGAAACTGGTATCTTAGAGTTAAACCCAGCCCCTCGCGAGGGGCTGGGAAACCCGGGCGAAGCCTCTGACACTGTTCCCGAACCGAAGGTGGTGGTGAAAGGCGATTTAGAGCTTCAAGGCAAATTAATTTTAGGGGTGTCCGACAGCGTTGCGGCCGAAGAAAACAAGGAATTGGAGATGACCACGGGCACGGGGAAAATCATTGCCAACGAAGTCGTAGCAGTGATTGCCAATAATAAAGTTACGGAAAACTCCTTAATTTATATTACGCCGACCTCTAAAACCGGAGGTCAGGTTCTTTTCATCTCCGCGAAAAGAGCGGAAGAAGAAGAGGTGGACGGCGAAACCCTGCCTCGCGGATTTACAGTTTCCGTTGAAAATCGAGCAGCAGCGGATATTGAGTTTAATTGGTGGATTGTGGAACAGAGATAATTTTAAATTTTAAATTCTAAATTTTAATTCAATTTTAAATTTTAAAACCTTAATTTTAAAAGATATGAACGAAAAATCATACGATTTGGAAGAAAGAACAGCGAAATTTGGGGAAAATATTATTTGTTTGATTAAAAAAGTTCCTAGAAATATTGCAACAATAGCAATTTTAAAACAGCTTATTAGGTCAGGAACATCAGTGGGAGCGAATTATATGGAAGCTAATGGAGCGTCAAGTAAAAAGGACTTCAAGAATAAAATTCATATTTGTAAAAAGGAAGCGATGGAAACAAAATATTGGTTGCGAATGTTGGCTCAAGCCGATAATAATTTTAAAGATGAGTATAGAAAAATTTGGCAGGAAGCTCAAGAATTAAGCATGATTTTTGGCAAAATAGCGGCAATGTCTAAATAATTCCAATTAATTCTAAATCAATTTCAAAATTCAAGACTATAATGTTAAAACTGGTTCAATAATACTTTTTTACTTGTTTTTGTTTTAAAATTTATCATTTATTATTAAGATTTCATTTAGAATTTAAAATTTAAAATTTAAAATTAAACCCAGTATGCCCCGTTTTCTCAAAATACTTTTATTCATCATCATCGCCGCTGGCGTCGCAATCGGCAGTGTTTTAACGATCCGCGCTGTCAATAACCGTGGCGCCGCTCCTGTCGGCTGGTGGAAAATGGACGAAGGGCAGGGGCAGACAACTTATGATGCTTCGGGAAACGGAAATAATGGCACTTTAGGCGCTAGCACTTCAGACACTACTCCCGACCCCACATGGAAAAACGAGGAGAGCTGTAAAAATGGAAAATGCTTGCAGTTTGACGGGAGTAATGATTATGTGAATGCGGGGAACACAGGCACGCATTTACCTAGTATCACTGTTTCAGCATGGATTAAACCAAATACTGTTGGAGATGGCGTTACCTGGGCTTCGGACGGAATAGTTAATAAATACACTACAGCAACCTATTATGGTTGGAAATTAGGATTGGATTCTAGTGGTTATGTCACATGGGTTTATATATCAGCTGTGGGTGGCTCGTGCTTGACAGATGTCCTCACAGATTCAAAATCGTTGGTAGGTTCGTGGCATCACGTAGTCGGTGTTAGAAGTTCTGCTGGTTTAATATTATATGTAGATGGAGTACAGGTTGGAAGTAGAAGTGTAACATGTGCCACTGAAAGTAATAACGAAATAATTAATATAGGAGGACCAAGAGTTGGTGGTGGAAGTGGTGAGTATTTCAATGGCACCATTGACGATGTAAGGGTTTACAACTACGCCCGTTCTGCCAACCAGATTAAGGCGGATTATAATAGGTCAGCTGGCGGCAAGGGAGCAGGCGTGAAAGTCGGCTCAAGCCAGGAAGAACAAAATGCCAGCGATGGCTTGGTGGGATATTGGAAAATGGACGAGGCGAGTGGCAATCCGGTTGATTCTTCGGGCAATGGCTCAACTTTAACTAATACTGGCACCGCCACTTTTGCTAGTGGCAAATTTGGCAACACCGCTAGTTTAAATGGTTCTTCGCAGTATTTTTACGTGGCTGATAACGCTATTTTATCTTTGACTGGCGATGTTGTTTTGTCTGCTTGGATTTATGCTGATTCCATAACTGGTTCTCATGACATAGTTGGCAAGTGGGACGGAGCCAACGAAAGCTATTTATTATCCTTGGAAGGCGATGAATTACGGATGTGGGCTGATTCTGTTCTTAATTACAAAACGACGGATGCCGCTAATTTAGCCATTTCCACTTGGTATTTTGTGACCGGCGTTTATGACGCTTCTGAAGGCAAGGTTCGGCTGTATGTCAATGGTACAGAGCAGGCAGGTACGATTACTGGGACGATCCCAACTTCTATTGGCGACACAGGCGATAGGTTGCAGATTGGCGCGGAAGATTCTACGGGTGGCGCGGCCAATTATTTTGATGGGTATATTGATGACGTTAAAATATACAACAAAGCGCGGAGCGCCGAGCAGATAAGGCGGGATTATGAAAGCGGCCCTTCGCCAGTGGCTCATTGGAAAATGGATGAGAATAGCGGGCAGTATGCGTATGATACAAGCGGCACGAACAACGGCACGCTCGGAACCGATGCCACTGCTAACGCCAGCGACCCGCAGTGGACCAATGGCAAATACGGCAACGCTTTGAAGTTTGATGGAACGGATGATTATGTGAAGTGCGGAGACACTAATCTCCCAGCTGGCGCAAGCGCAAGAACTGTTGGATTTTGGACTAAAAGAGCTGTATCAACTAATTTTGCAGTTGGTCCCTATCCTTTTTTCTACGGCACTAAAACGCAATATCAAGGGTTTGGACTTTATGGCAACTCAGGCACTACGGACATATATTTCTATGGTCACGCTTATGACTTTGATACTGGAATTAATTTAGACGATACGCTTTGGCACCATATTGTTCTAACCTTTGATGGAACTAATTTGGGAGCCTACAAAGACGGTGTTTTAATTAGTACAACAAATAGAAGTTTATTAAATACTGTTCTTAGTGCTTTTGATTTCACAATCGGTGGTTTTTATGTGGCAGATCAATACTGGAACGGCCTCATTGACGATGTCCGTATATACAACTATGCGCGCACGCAAAAGCAAATTATGGAGGATATGAACGCTGGCCACCCAGCAATTGGCTCGCCTGTGGGGAGTTATGCTTTGTACTTGCCTTTTGACGAGGGCTATGGCGACACTACTTATGATAAATCAGTCAATAAAAACAGTGGCGACTTATATGGCTCTTGCCCAGGGGCTGCTACTTGCCCCACATGGACCACTGCTGGCAAATTCGGAAAAGCTTTGTCTTTTGACGGGGGGGATTATGTAACTGTAGCTGATAGCGCAGTGTTTAATGCCGAATCATTTGCAGTGTGCGCTTGGGTGCGTCCAGCATCTTTTTCTAATTACCAAAATATACTTGCGAAACAAAGGGGAGGAGATACCTTTGAGCAATTCGGATTATTGGTGAATAGTTCTGGAGGCGTGGGGTTTCAGTTAGGAAATGGCGGAACAGATTTTTTAGGACCTTTAACTCTTAATACTTGGGCGCATGTATGCGGTTCCACAGACGGGACAACAGGAACTCTATATATTAACGGCCGTTCATTAGGTAGTGGTGGTGATAATGCAACCTATGGCGCATCAAAACCTTTCTATATTGGCTATACTCAATATGGAAGTGGGCGTTATTTCAACGGGCTTATAGATGAAGTTAAGTTTTATCCATTTGATTTAAGCCCAGCGGAAATTAAAGAAGAATTTAACCGCGGCTCTTCATTAAAACTGGGCGCTTCGGGAACGGAAAGTGATGGCATAACTCCAAGCAACTCGGCTGCGTCAGCTTACTGCGTGCCTGGCGATGCTACTTCTTGCGCCGCGCCGGTGGCGCATTGGAAAATGGATGAGAAAGCAGATAACACCTGCTCTGGCGGTGTCAATGATGTTTGCGATACTTCTGGCAACGCTAATGACGGGGCAAATACTGGCGGTCCAGTGTGGAAATCCGCGGCTTCGTGCCACAGCGGTTCCTGCCTGTCGTTTGATGGGAGCAATGATTATGTGGATGCGGGAAGTAATGTTTATAATTTTAATGGAGCATTTACCTTATCTTTATGGTTTAAGCAAAGCGCTCTCACTAGTGATAAAACAATGTTAAGTAATTGGAGGCTCGCAAATGTAGGCGGGGTTAGCAGCCACGGTTTATTTTTGGAACGTGGCACATCACCAACTACGCTTCGTTTTGTATACAGAAACAACGGAGTGGATACTATGACTATGAGCCAAACAACAGATTATTCTGCAAATGTTTGGCATCATGTAGTTGTATCTTATGACCCATCGCTTGCTTCTGCTAATGGGAAAATGTTTTTAGATGGGGTTCAGATGTCTGTGACAGCGAATGCAACTTCAATATTCGCTATAACTGGCAGGCCTTTGGTAATAGGGTCGTTAAGCCCAACAGAAGGTGGCTATGAAAGATTTTTCAACGGCTCCATTGACGATGTCCGCATATATAACTACGCCCGCACTCCAGCCCAAATTGCGTGGGAGTACAATCGCGGCGGACCGGTTGCGAGCTGGTCAATGGATTCTGTTGGTGTGTCCGCTTCGCCCGGAACGGCCTTGAATGTTTATGACAGCTCGGGAAAAGCCAACACCGGTGTAAGCTCGGGCGAAACAATGAACAACGGCACTTTGACCGGCGGTCCCACATGGAAAGACGGCTCTAATTGCAAATACGGCTCCTGCCTTTCCTTTGACGGGGCGGATGATTATGTGAGTAGTCCGTTTACGAATGGTTTTTCATCAACATTTTCTACTTCGTTCTGGGTAAATTTTAATAATTTCAATAATACTTATAATGGCACGATAGCACAACAAATAAGTGGAGCCCCTCAAGTTAGTGGTTGGTCGGGGTATTATACTGGTGGAGTATTTAGAATTTTCGCAAGAAGTAACAGTGTTAATTTTTTGGGTGATAGCGGTGAATCTACAGGATTTGTTCCTGCTGTAAGTACTTGGTATAATTTTGCAATTACTTGGGATTCAACAGGAGACGGTAAAGTCAGGTTTTATGTTAATGGTACGCTGACATATACTTCTACTGGCTTATCACAAACTCCAATGACAGGATTACCTAAATTGTTAATGGGAGCTTTACAATGGAAAGACATTAATCAAAATAGTCTTTTTAGTGACCAAGAGTTGAATGGAAAACTTGACGATGTCCGCATATACAACACTGCTTTAACAGCCACACAAGTTGCCGCGCTTTATAATAACAACGACAGAGCCGCTGGTGCCAGCTTGGAAGCTAACTTGGTAGGGGAGTGGCGGCTTGATGAAAACGCGAGCTTGTACGCCGCGGACACCCACTATCAGCGCAACGGCAAATACGGATATGCTATGAATTTTGACGGGAGTAATGATTGGGTGAATATTGGACATCCTGTTTCTTTAAATTTTGCTAACAACCCTTTTACATTAAGTGCTTGGTTTAAAACCACAGCAGATGGCAATATTCTTCGGAAATGGGAACCATCTTATGTTGGCGGATATTATCTTCGGGTCCTATCTGGTAAGGGAGTTTTTTTGGTGCATGATAATACGCCAGATAGTTATACTTTAGTAGAGACAACTTCTAATGTTAATGATGGCGGGTGGCACATACTCACTGGAATTTATGATGGAAACGGTGTTATCCGTGTTTACTTAGATGGCAAATATGAGAATAGCGCAAATACAGGGACGGTGGATGGCACAACAGACGATGATTTATATATTGGTAGTATGTTAGGGGCTGGTTTTTTCAACGGACTCATAGACGATGTCCGCATATACAATTACGCCCTGAACGCCACGCAAATAAAAACATTATTTAATGAAAGTTCCGCTGTGAGGTTTGGCCCGTTAGAAGGATTGCCGTAAAGGGAGATAGGGGAGATAAGGGGGATAGGGGGATAGAATAAGGGAAATTCAAAAAAATATGTCTAAAAAAGCAGGATACGAATATTTATTAGCTTACAAAATAACTGTGCTTTTGTATGATTACACAGTAGAGTTTTGTAATCGTTGGATTAACAAATATTCTCGCACCCACGACCAGATGGTACAAGCCGCCAGAAGCGGGACACAGAACATTGCCGAAGGCTACAAACAGGAAAGTTTAAAGGGTTACATTAAGCTTACTGGAGTAGCCCGTGGAAGTTTAGAAGAATTGCTCAAAGATTACAAAGCATTTGCTCGGCAGAACGGGCTGGAAATTTGGGGAGCAGAAAAATGTAAGAGGGAGATAGGGGAGATAAGAGGGATATGGGAGATGATAAAAAACAATCCTACCCTCCCCGATAACCCTTCTTTCCCTCATCTCCCCAAAGATCAAGCCAAAACAGTTAACTTGCTAATTACGCTCATTAGTCAAGCCAATATGTTAATTGATCGTTTAATTACATCTCTTAAAGAGAAACATATGAAAGAAGGCGGCTATACTGAACAGCTTTACCGAAAGAGAACAGAATACAGGAGACAGAATTATTTTGCGGAATAATGGCTTATTTTTTGTCTATTTAAGTAAATAATAAATAAGAAATAAAAAATTGTCTTTCTTGTAGAAAGCCGTTTTTTTTGTTAAACTAAAATTATAATGTCATTGCGAGCCCCAAAGGGGCGAAGCAATCTCCAAAGGGTAAAACCAAAGCCAAAAATGGGAAAAATATTATTTTTGCTGAATGGAGATTGCCGCGTCGTCCCTCGCGGACTCGGGACTCCTCGCAATGACGAAAAAATGAAATTTAAAAAGGCTCCTCCCAAGCCCAATTTTCCAGAATTAGAAAAGAAAATCCTAGAATATTGGGAGAAAAATAAAATTTTTGAAAAAAGTTTAAAGAAACCCTCACCCGAAGGTGATTTTGTGTTTTACGAGGGACCGCCGACAGCGAACGGCAAACCCGGCGCGCATCACGTTGAAGCGCGGGCGTTTAAAGATTTATTTCCCCGCTATAAGACTATGCAAGGTTACAGGGTGGAGCGCAAAGCGGGCTGGGATACGCATGGTCTTCCCGTAGAGTTGGAGGTGGAGAAGAGTTTGGGTTTTTCGGGAAAACGCGACATTGAAAAGTATGGCATAGAAAAATTTAACAAAAAATGCGCGGCGTCAGTCTGGAAATATAAAGAAGAGTGGGAAAAATTAACCAAGCGAATGGGGTATTGGGTTGATTTGGAGCATCCTTATGTTACTTGCTCTAATGAATACATTGAGTCGGTTTGGTTTATTTTGAAGAAGATTTGGGAGAAAGGGCTTTTATATCAAGGTCACAAAGTTGTGCCTTATTGCCCAAGATGCGGCACGGCATTATCTTCGCACGAAGTGTGCCAGGGGTATAAGAAGGTTAAAGAGGAGAGCGTTTTTGTTAAATTTAAAATCAGAACCCCTCTTAATCTCCCCTTGGAAAGGGGAGAAAAATCACTCCCCCTGCTCGCCTCGCTAACGCTTCGGCGTAGCGGGCCTGAGGAAAGGAGACGTGAGGGGGTGGGAGCGGCTCTCCCCCTGCCCGAGGGGGAGATGCCCGCCTGCCACTGCGAGGCACGAGCGGGCAGGGAGGGGGCGGGAGTGTATTTCCTCGCTTGGACGACGACGCCGTGGACATTGCCGGGGAATGTGGCGCTGGCTTTGGGTGGAGAGATTGAATATGTGTTGATCAAGCGAAAAGTGAAAAGTGAAAAGCGAAAAACAAAGAATCAAGAAACCCCCCTAACCCCCCTTGTCAGGGGGGGAGATAAGGAAGAATATTTGATTTTGGCGGAGGAAAGATTAGAGGTTTTAGAAGGAGAATATAAGATGATTAAGAAATTCAAAGGCAAGGATTTAGCAGGGATAGAATATGAGCCTTTATATCCGGTGTTTATAAATTATAAATGTCATGCTGAATTTAGTTCAGCATCTAAGAAATCCTCTCAAGAGATCCTGAAACAAGTTCAGGATGACAATTTTTCTTTAGTTTACCGCACAGTTTTAGCCGATTTTGTGACTACGGAAGAGGGGACGGGGATTGTGCATACGGCGGTGATGTACGGGGAGGATGATTACGCATTGGGCAAGAAATTAGGATTACCAATGCGGCATACGGTTGATGAACAGGGGAAATTTAAATTTGATTTTTTCAAGAAAGGGATGGATAGTTCCTCCCCTGACAAGGGGAGGGCAGGAGGGGTTTTAGAAAAAGAAAAAGAAACCCCCCTTAAATCCCCCCTTGTCAGGGGGGAGGGTGGTATTGAAGGCGTATTCGTGAAGGACGCGGAAAAGGATATTGTTGATGATTTGCGGAAAAGGGATTTGCTTTATAAATCTGAATCATATGAGCATGATTATCCTTTCTGCTGGCGGTGCAAAACGCCTTTGCTTTACTACGCGAAAAAAAGCTGGTTTATCGCAATGAGTAAGTTGCGCGATAAATTAGTGGAAAATAATGAGAAGATAAACTGGATTCCGAAATATTTAAAAACTGGCCGTTTTGGCAAGTGGATTGCCGAGGCAAAGGATTGGGCAGTATCGCGAGAAAGGTACTGGGGCACTCCGCTCCCTGTTTGGATTTGTGGAAAATGCGGAGAAGTGAAGGTGATTGGGAGTAGGGAAGAATTTTATTCCGTCATTGCGAGCGGAG
The DNA here is from genome assembly GCA_041644975.1 of Candidatus Doudnaibacteriota bacterium. Taxonomy (GTDB): domain Bacteria; phylum Patescibacteriota; class JAQUNI01; order JAQUNI01; family JAQUNI01; genus JAQUNI01. Next base: position 8,658 of record JBAZQX010000019.1, read on the forward strand.
CGAAGCAATCGCCAGCAAGCAAAACCGAAGCTAGAAATGTTGGAACATTGTCTTTACTAAATGGAGATTGCCGCGTCGTCCCTCGCGGACTCGGGACTCCTCGCAATGACGATATTGCAATGGATTTGCATCGTCCTTATATTGATGCAATTAAATTTAAGTGTTCTTGCGGTGGAGAAATGCGGCGGGTGCCGGAGGTTTTGGATTGTTGGTTTGATTCGGGGGCGATGCCATTCGCGCAAAACCATTGGCCGTTTGCAGGGAATTGCGGATTGCGGATTGCGGATTGCGGATTGAACACAAAGAATCCACCCGAGTTATTCCCAGCAGATTTTATATGTGAAGCCGTGGATCAAACAAGGGGTTGGTTTTACACGCTCCTCGCGATTTCCACACTTTTGGATTTTGGATCGCCCTATAAAAATGTAATTTCCTTAGGTCACGTTTTGGATAAAAATGGCCAAAAAATGAGCAAATCTAGGGGAAATATCGTAGACCCTTTCAAGGCTTTGGACGAATTTTCCGCTGATTCTATCCGTTGGTTTTTTTACACCGTGAATCGGCCGCAGGAATCTAAGAATTTTGACCCTGCAATCTTGCGCGACATTGTCTCGCGGTTTATTTTGACTTTATGGAATAGTTATTCTTTCTTTTTAACCTACGCGAGCATTGATCAACCAAATGTAGGGGCAGACCCGTGTGTCTGCCCGAAAATTGACCTATGTGTCAACCCGCAGGAATCGGGCGGACACAAGGGGTCCTTGAACGGCCGGACACATTGGTCCGAAATCGGGCGGACACACGGGTCTGCAATCGGGCGGACACATTGGTCCGCCCCTACGGGAAATATCCTTGATCGTTGGATCCTTTCTCGTTTAGCTGAATTGAACAATAATATTGTTCAGTGTCTCAATCGTTATGATGTTTTAAAAGCCGCGAAAGAAATTGAACAATTTGTTGATGATTTATCAAACTGGTATATTAGGCGGTCGCGTCGGAGATTCTGGAAAAGTGAAAACGATCAAGATAAAGACCAAGGATACAACACATTACATTCTGTTTTAGTTTTACTATGTGAAATGTTGGCGCCTTTTATGCCTTTCCTAACGGAAAATATTTATCGTAATTTAACGGGTAAAGAGTCGGTCCATTTAGCCAAATTCCCCAAGATTTCATCCGAAGGAATTGACCAAGATATTTTAGAGCAGATGGATATTACGCGTAAGATTGTAACTTTAGGGTTAAATTTACGGGCGCAAGCAAAAATAAAGGTTAGGCAGCCAATCGCTTCGCTCAAAATCAAAAATCAAAAATCCCGCCTGCGCCGAGGCTTCGGCGGGCAGGCAAAAATCAAAGAGACAATGCAAAATTTAAAATTATTGGATTTAATGAGAGAGGAACTCAATGTAAAAAAAATTGAATTGACAAATGAAATTCAAGAGGAAGAGAATTGGATGATAGGAGAGGAAGATGGGATAAAAGTCGCACTCAATACTGAAATAACTCCAGAACTTAAGCGGGAAGGTATTATCCGCGATTTAGTGCGGGCGGTTCAAGAAATGCGAAAGAAAGCGGGTTTAGAGGTTTCGGATCGGATTGAGCTTTCTTTATATAGTGAAGATAAAGAGATTCAAAAAGCAATTCAAGAATGGCAGGATTATATTCAAAAAGAAACTTTGGCAGAGCGGATTCAAACCCTTCTTTTATCAGGATCTCCGACAGAAAAAAGCGGAGCAAGGGTGAAAATAGAGGGGAAAGAGGTGCGGATTAGTATAAGAAATTGTTCTAATTATTCTAATTAACCTAATTGACCTAAATAAATCCCAATGTCCAAATCTTAATAAACAAAATTGATCATTAAATAAGAATCATTGGGTAATTCAAGATTTGGTCATTATTTAGAATAATTAGAGCAATTAGAATAATTAGAATAATTCTCCAATGTTTTATTCTTCCAAAACCAAAGGTATTATTATTAAACGCGTGAAATACGGCGAAGCAGACCGCGTTTTGACGGTTTTTACTGAAGATTTAGGTAAAATTCAGGTGTTGGCGCGGGGAATTCGCCGCGGAAAAAGCAAGTTGGCAGGGGTTTTAGAGCTTTTTAGCTTGGTGCAGTTAGAGCTCGTCCGCGGCAGAACCTGGGATGTGGTGATTGGAGCGCATGCTTTAAATAATTTTTTAGGTTTGAAAACTGATCTCAAGAAGGTATCCTTTGCCCATTTTTCAGCCGAATTTATTGATAAGTTCACAGAAGAGGGAGGGACGGATAGAAGGCTTTACGCTCTTTTTCGTAATTTATTTTTAAATCTGGATAAATTCGCAAGCAAAAAAGATTACTTATGGGTTTTGATTTCAGATGAATGGCGGATGTTGGAATATTTGGGGGTGATGCCGCGGCTCACTCATTGCGCGGGGTGCGGCTTATCTCTTTCGGGCGCAAAAATTTTATCTTTAGGCGAGGGGGGATTGTATTGCGCAAATTGCGCGTCGCAAGCAGGGCTTTCCGATCCTGTTCGCAAGGAAGTTGTGGAGATTTTATTATTTTGTCTAAAGATCCCTCGGACTGAAGTCTCCTCGAGCTCTTCGAGTCTGAAGACTCATCAGAGTCTGAACGACCTGAACGGCCTTGGGACTGAAGTCTGTCTCAAGATCTGGCGTAGCCATGGTGGGGGGCGATATATGTGCCAACCCGCGGGAATCGGGCAGGCGCGCGGGTCCGTAATCGGGCGGACACGCTGGTCCGCCCCTACGGGAGATTTGGAGCAAGCAGGTCTAGTGTTGGCGTATTTTTTAAGCGCGAGTTTAGCCCCGCGAATAAAATCCTTGCATTTTTTAAAAAATTATCAAGATTATGGGAAGACCCGAACGTCGGTCCATTAGATTGCCAGGGTATGATTATTCTGATTCCGGGGTCTATTTTGTGACCATTTGCACCCAAAACCATTGGGAATTATTTGGTCGCATTGTAGGGGTTGACCCATGTGTCAACCCGAGTGTAGGGGCAGACCCATGTGTCTGCCCGAAAATTAACCTGAAAATGTTGCTAAACAATGTAGGTCAAATGATCAATCGATGGTGGGTGAGAATACCGGAAAGATTTACCCCGTTAGAGAAAGTCACCGACGAAGTCGGTACTGGGAAAAATATAGACGCTGACCCCGTTAGAAATAAATTTCTAGACGGGGTTAGAGAACGAAGTTCTCTAACGGGGTTTACGGACATCACCTTGGATGCATACAAGATTATGCCCAATCATTTGCATGGAATTATTGTGATTAAACCATTGAGCAACGGGCGGACACACGGGTCCGTAATCGGGCGGACACACGGATCCGCCCCTACATTGGGTAATATTGTGCAATGGTTCAAAACAATGACAACGAATGAATATATCCGCGCAGTGAAAAATTATCAATGGCAACCATTTGATGGCCGTTTATGGCAACGTAATTACTACGAACATATTATTAAAGATTATGAGGAATGGGAGAAAATTCGGGAATATATTGTAAAGAACCCTGAAAAAGGGGAAGATGACCGTAATAACCCTCTCAATCTCAGCAAACCGATCATCGCTTCGTCCGCCTAAATTTTAGAAAAACTTAGGCGGGTTCACGAGATCTCGTCTGAAGATCCCTTCGGGTCTGAAGTCTGTCTCAAGATCTGGCGTAGCCATGACAGGCGAGACAAATTAAAAGTCAATTTCAATGATTAATCTTGCTTACGTCTCCCAATTGAAAATGCCGAAGCAAAAGATTTCCAAAAAAAGATTTTGGTTATTTTTGACTGCTTTTATTCTTGTTTTAGGGGCGGGTTGCGTGGCGGGTTATTTTCTGCTTTTGAAGCATAAGACTAGTTTTACAGGTCAAGCCGTAAAACTTGACATTATCGCTCCTCACGAAGTGATTTCGGGGTCTACCTATGATTATTTGGTAGAATATGCCAATGAAGAGGGGGAGAATTTAGAAAACGCAAAGCTCACGATATATTTTCCTTCAGGTTTTAATTTTTTGGATGCTCTCCCTTCGCCTGAAGGGCGGGAAGAATTACAGGAGGCAAATGTGGTTAAAAAGGTTCAAGGCGAATCGCGGGCATTGACTTGGAATTTAGGGTTAATCGCGAAAGGAAACAAGGCCGCGGTGAAACTCAAAGGGGCGATTTTAGGCGAAGTAGGGGCAAAACGGGCATTGAAGGCGATTATCTCTTATCAACCCGAGAATTTTAACTCCCGTTTTTCCAAGGAGAAGGAGATAGAAGTTAAAATTAAGCAATCTTTAGTGGATTTCTCTCTGGAAGCGTCCTCTCGCGTGGGTAAGGGCAAAGAGTTCAATATATTGGTGAAATATCGGAACGCGACAGCTGAAGATCTGGAAAATTTGAGGATTATCGTGAATTACCCTATTGGTTTTAGTTTTACTGCCAGTCAGCCGCGGTCCGATCACGAGAACAATACTTGGGATTTGCGCGTTCTAGAGCCTGGAGAACGCGGTCGGATTGACATTCAGGGCAAGATTCCCGAGGTTTCTCCCCAAGGCTTGGTTTTTCGCGCGAATTTGGGAATTTTAGACCAATATCAACAGTTTTTCAGCCAAATTTCAGAAGAGCGTCCGGTCATAGTTTTAGACCCTCGATTAGAGATTACCGCCACCGTGAATAAAGAGGAAAAGACTACTTTGCGTCCGGGTGAAGAGCTGGAATTCATCATTACTTATTATAATGTTAGCGAAGTCAGCCTGGAGGGGACGAGTATTACTTACAAAATGAACACGGACTTACTGGATCCAGACTCCATTGCCGTAGAAAATGGCCGCCGGGACGCGGGAGGGAATTTTGTCTGGGACGATCAGAGTGAACCGAATCTCAAGAAAATTTCGCCTAACCAAAAGGGCAAGGTTAAGTTTACGGCGCGTCTTTTGTCAGTTTTCCCTTACAGCAGTTTAGATAAACGGAATTTGAAGCTTACAGGCAAGGCGTCCTTTATAAGCAATAAGGTGGGCGATTTGGAAGGTTTCAATTTTAATGTTGAGAGCAATGATTTGGAGGCGAAAATCAATACCGAATTTTCTTTAGCAGAGGAAGCGCGTTATTACACTCTGGAATATGAGAAAGCGGGATCCGGACCCCTGCCGCCTAAAGTCGGCGAGTCCACTACTTACCGTGTTTATTGGACAGTTTCCAATACCACTAATGACGCGGAAAATATCCGTTTGCAAACCACCCTGCCCGAAGGCGTAGGTTTTGGTGAAGACTCTTTTACTTCTTTAGGTAATAATATTAAATATAATTCCGAAACTCGCGAGGTTTTGTGGGACTTGGGGAGACTGCAAGCCTACGCGGGCAGCGTTTTATCGGGAGCGCAAGCTTGGTTTGAAGTCGTTATAACCCCTAATACCGTTCAATTAGGGCAAATTTTACCTTTAACAGGGGAAACAAAAATTTCAGGCAGGGATTTATTTACGGAGGAAGAAATCTCCGGCTCCTATCCAGCTTTAGACACGGATTTAAAAAATGACCTGGGAGCGATAGGCAAGGGGAAGGTGGAAAAGTAAAATTATTCTAATTATTCTAATTATTCTAATTAACCTAAATAAATCCCAATGACTAATACCCAATGCCCTAAGGATTAAAGGGAATTCTCATTATCCCGATTAGTTATTCCTGACTCGGGCATTGTTCAGGATAATTAGAACAATTTTGTTGTTTGCTCTTTGCCTTGTTTTGTGTTATTTTAAGAGTAAAAGGAGAAACCTATGGAACTAATTGATAAAATCGTCTCGTTAGCTAAGAGAAGGGGATTTATTTTTCAGTCTTCAGAAATTTATGGCGGTTTGGCAAATACTTGGGACTATGGCCCCTTAGGCGTTGAATTAGCCAATAATATCAAGCGGCTTTGGTGGAAACGGTTTGTTCAGGACCGAGAGGATGTTGTTGGTATTAGTTCGGCGATTTTAATGAACCCGAAGGTCTGGCAGGTATCAGGCCATCTGAAAGGTTTTACTGACCCATTGGTTGAGTGCAAAAAATGCCATAAGAGGTTTAGGGAAGACCAGATACCGGGTATGCCCGCAGATTCTCAAAGTGATAGATTTCGGGAATGCATCTGGGGAGGGAAACATGAATTTACCGAGGCGAGAAAGTTTAGCTTAATGTTTAAAACCTTCGTGGGTCCGGTGGAGGACGCTAATTCCACGGTTTATCTCCGGCCTGAAACCGCCCAGGGAACGTTTGTTAATTTTGAGAACGCGCAAAGAACAACGCGATTAAAATTGCCTTTTGGTATTGCCCAGATAGGCAAAGCTTTCAGAAACGAGATAACTCCGGGCAATTTTATTTTTAGGGTTTTGGAATTTGAACAGATGGAAATAGAATATTTTATTAGGGAAGAGGACTGGCAAAAATATTTTGATTACTGGCAAGAGCAGATGCAACATTGGATTTTGGACATCGGCATTAAAAAAGAAAATTTCGCGGTCCGAGAGCATGAAAAAAGCGAGTTGTCGCACTATTCCAAAAAAACCATTGATTTTGAATACAAATATCCTTTTGGTCAAAAAGAGCTTTATGGTTTAGCTTACCGCACTGATTTTGACTTGAGGGCGCACAAGCTATCTTACGAAGATATGATACCGCATGTTATTGAACCGAGTTTTGGTCTTGAAAGGACGGTTTTGGCTGTTTTGTGCGATGGCTATCATGAAGATAATGACCGTATCGTTTTGCGATTAACCCCGGCGCTTGCGCCCTATAAAGTCGCGGTTTTCCCGCTTCTGGCAAATAAACCAGAGTTAGTTCAAAAGGCAAGAGAGGTTTTCGCGTTGCTTCAGAAAGATCTTCCAACCGCTTGGGACTCGCGAGGCAACATTGGTAAGCGTTATTACTCGCAGGATGAAATTGGCACGCCTTTTTGCGTAACCATTGATTTTGAGACTTTGAAGGACAAAGCGATTACTGTGCGAGAGAGAGATAGTATGAAGCAGGAGAGAGTAAAGATTGAGGAAGTGGGGGGATATGTTAGAGCTAAAATTTAACTATAAATTATTCTAATTAACCTAATTATTCTAATTATTCTAAAAAATGACCAATACCCAAGCACTAATGGATTAATTTTATTTTGATATTATTGGGATTTTAGGAATTGGGATTTATTTAGGTTAATTAGAAATTAGAATAATTAGAATAATTTAATATTATTTTTATGACCATCAATCAAATTTACGCTCTTGCTCTAAAAATGGGCATAGAAGCGGATCCGAGACCACGCGCCAGAATTAATAAGATTTTAGGGAGAGAGAAGAAAAAATATCAAAATCTAAAAGGAGTAAAGCGTGAGATTTTTGATCGTGCAAGAATTAGAAATCCTTACGCGGATACGCGAATTCTTTTTGGGAATGGTGATAAAGTGATTTCCAAGGTAATGACTGGTGTTGATATTGGTTCAGGAGAAGTGTTGCTCGCGCAGAAGATGGGGGTAGATTTACTAATTGCCCATCATCCTTTGGGAATCGCTTTGGCGGGTTTGGATAATGTGATGGAATTGCAAGCGGACTTATTAGCGTCTTATGGGATCCCAATTAATATCGCGGAAAGCCTTTTGGAAATTAGAATGAGCGAAGTAGCGCGCGGAGTGGCGGCTGTAAATCATCAGAGAATTGTTGATTTAGCGAAAATCGCGGGGATTGCTTTAATGTGCATCCATACGCCTTGCGATAATTTAGTTTATCAGGAAGTGAACAAAAAAATTGTTCAGAAGGAAAAAACTTTGGATGTGGTGGGAGATATCATGGATCTCCTTTATACTTTTCCAGAATATAAGGAAGCAGCTAAATTGGGAGCGGGGCCAGCGCTTTTTACGGGAAAAAGAGGGCATCGTTGCGGAAAAATTGCCTTAACTGAACTCACGGGCGGCACGGAAGGGAATAAAGAGATGTATAAATTTATGGCAAATGCCGGCATTGGCACGATTATTGGGATGCATATGTCCGAACCTCATCGCAGGGAGGCTGAAAAATATCATATCAATGTGATTATCGCCGGCCACATTGCCTCGGATTCCATTGGGATGAATGTGTTTTTGGATGAGCTAGAAAAGAAAGGGATTAAAATCATTCCTTGTTCAGGGTTGATTAGGAAATAAAAAATAAAAAACTAAAGTAATTTTTAATTTTTATTTCTCCCGCCCGCCTCGCCTGAAGCGAAGCGATGGCGGGCAGGTAATTTTTAACTAATTTTTATTGAATTAATGAGTTATTTAGGAATGAAAGCGTTAAAAAACTAAGTAGTTAAAAATTTAAAGTTTCCGCCTCGGGCGGATCCGCCATGGGCGGAAAAAAGCAAAAATCAAAAATTTTAGAGAACAGCCTTCGCCCAATAGAAGGACTACCATAAAATAATTAATAATCAGATTTTAGATTTAATTTCATGTTTTCTCTAAAAAAATTAAAAAACGGCTTGCGCGTTGTGACTGTGCCGATGAAAAATACTAAAACAGTAACGGTTTTGGTGGTCGTGGAAACCGGTTCCGAATATGAGACAAAAAAAAACAATGGAATTTCCCATGTTTTAGAGCATATGTTTTTTAAGGGTACCAAAAAGCGGCCCAATACACAGATACTTGCCTCGGAAATTGACAAGATTGGCGGGGAACACAATGCTTTTACTTCTGAAGAATTTACCGGTTACTATGCCAAAGCGGCCTCGCGCCACGCGCATTTGCTTTTTGATTTGATCTCCGATATGTTTTTGAATTCTAAACTGGCAGAACAGGAGTTATCTATGGAAAAGAATGTGATTTGTGAAGAGATTAATATGTATCAAGATATGCCGATGCATTATGTGGGTTATTTGTGGGAGCAGTTGCTTTATGGCGATCAACCCGCGGGCTGGCTCACTATCGGCACCAAGGAGAATGTTCAGGGTTTTTCCAGGGAGGATTTGGTGAATTATTTGGAGAAAAGCTATGTCGCGGCTAACACCATTATTACCGTTGCTGGCGATATTGATTCCCAAAAAGCTTTAGCAGAGGCAAATAATTTTTTTGGTTCTACGCGCGTTGCTCCCAAACCGCGTAAAGAAAAAGTCCTGGAAAAACAGAACGAGCCCCAAATTTTGCTCCAAATCAAAAAAACCGACCAGAGTCATTTTTGCCTTGGCGTGCGGGGTTATTCTGTCCATCATCCCGATTATTATCCTATGGAAGTTTTAACCGCGGTTTTAGGGGGAGGAATGAGTTCTCGTTTATTTATCGCTGTTCGGGAAAGAAGAGGTCTTGCTTATTATGTCCACACTAGCTTTGGAAGTTATACCGATCACGGTTATCTTGTCGCGCAGGCGGGCGTGGATAATAATAACACAGAGGAGGCAGTAAAAGTGATCTTGGGTGAATTTAGTAAGGCAAGAGAACAGAAGGTTCAAGAGAAAGAGCTGAATAAAGCCAAAGAATACCTGAAGGGTAAATTGACCTTGGGTTTAGAAACCTCTGATGAATACGCCTTTTGGTTGGCAGGGCAAGAGGTAGTCCGAGGGGAAATGCTGACCGAAGAGCAAATTTTTCAGAAAATTGATGCCGTGAGCAGCGCAGACGCGCAAAGGGTGGCGAATGATATCTTTAGGAATAGCAAACTGAATCTGGCAGTGATTGGGCCGCAGAAGGAAAAAGGGGGTTTGGAGAAAATATTAAAATTTTAAATTCTAAATTACAAGCTAATTTTAAATTTTTAAGTTCTAAATTTTAATTGAAATCAAAAATCTTAATGTTAAATTTTAAAACGGGAACACAGGAAAAACGCGAATAAGCCGGTCTTAAAATTGTAATTTTGGATTTTGAAATTGATTTAGAATTTAAAATTTAGAATTTAAAATTATTTCTATGCCTAAAAAACAAGTTACCTTGAATACCTCTTCAATTGTGATTGTGAAAATTGTTTTAGTTCTGCTGGGACTAGTCTTTTTGTATTTCGTGCGGGATG
>JBAZQX010000005.1:0-96148 GCA_041644975.1 Candidatus Doudnaibacteriota bacterium
AAATTGATTAAAAACCGAAGGTGGTGAGCCGTAGGCGAACCATTGAAAATTTTTCTTCGGGGTATGGCGCAGTTGGCTAGCGCGCACGCATGGCCCGCCCGCCTTGCTTTCGCCCGTGGTTATGCATAAAATCTATTACCTAAATCTTTTAGCCGGGGATTAGCGCAGTTGGTAGCGCGCACGCATGGGGTGCGTGAGGTCACGAGTTCGAGTCTCGTATCCCCGACCAAAAACTAAATTCAGGGAAGCAAGGCGAAAGCGGGCGGGGGTGCGTGAGGTCGCCGGTTCAAGTCCGGCTACCCCGACTTATGGAAAAAATAACAAAACCTCGCAAACCGGAAGAAGACAGATATATCTTTACCGAGGGAATTGATTATTTCAAAACCGAAAAGACTTCAATTTGGGGAACTGGTGATAAAGATACCCTACAACTTCTAAAAAAAATAAAAATTCGTGGCAAATGGCTGAATCTTGCCTCTGGTGACGGTCGCTATAATTTGAACTTATTGAAAAAAGCTGATTTTGTTGTCGCTTCTGATATTGATGAAAGCGCCCTTAATAAATTGTGGCAAAACACGCCTGAAAAATATAAATCAAAACTTAAAACCGGAGCGTTTGATATTACTAAAAAATTTCCATTTAAAAATAACTCTTTTGACGGTGTTTTTTGCGCGGGCACTTTACATCTTTTTCCAAAAGAAGTTTTGCGGCAGATAATTTCTGAAGTTGATAGAGTTCTCAAGCCAAATGGAAGAGTGATAATTGATTTTGCAACTAACATAAAAAGAACTTCTCCAAGTGGAAAATTAATCACATTTGGCAAAGAACCACTTTACACTTTAAAAGACGCAAAGACGACTCTAAAAAACCTTTTCAGAAATTATCAAATGGAAATGCATGAATCAGAAGTTGTAGAAGATCTTGAAGCAGCCAATCCTCCTTATACATTAAATTGTAAATTTGTTATTCTAATAGCAGATAAAAATGTAGTCGCAAAAACAATTAAGACTTACGAGGAAACGGCTGATGATTATTGCAAGGCTCATTTTGATATTGACATGACCCCACAGCAATTATTTTTTGTTGGTAATTTAAGGGGTAAAACAATTTTAGATATTGGTTGTGGCCCAGGTCGTGATACAAAGTTCTTTTTTAAAAATGGATTTGAAGTTATCGGGATAGATTTGACCCCAAAATTCATAAAAATTGCTTCCAAACTTGTACCTAATGCTAAGTTCATCATAATGGATATGAGAAAACTTGAATTTCCTGAAAATTATTTTGATGGCATTTGGGTTTGTGCATCATTTTTACATATTCCAAAAGAAGAAGCAAAAAATACATTATTTGGATTTAAAAGAGTTCTCAAACCAAAAGGATTAATGTATTTAACAGTAAAAGAGGGAACTGGAGAAAAACTGGTCTTAAAAAATAAATATAAAAAGAACCCTAAGTTTTTTTCTTTCTATACCAAAAATAAACTTAAAAAAATAATAGAATCTTCAGGTTTCAAAATTATGAAAATAGATATTGATAAAAAGAAAGATAATTGGATTGATGTTTTTGCAACTAAAGAATAGACGGCGACCCCTCCACAACTTGCTCATTATCGTTCGCACCACACTGCGTCCTCCTCCCTTCGGTCGCAACTTCGCATAAGCCAATATGTTAGGCGAAATTAAGAATAAGCCTCGCTTCTAATTTAATCGCATTTCTCTTAAATAAAAATCATGGTGCAAGTTCAAACTTTTTCAGAAGGAAAGATTGAAAATAGGAATGAGGATTATTTTGACTATAATGAGAATTGTTTTGCTATAGCCGATGGCGCCACAGATAAAAGTGGTAAAAAATATAATAACAAAACAGGAGGAGAACTTGTTTCTCGAATTGTCGTAAATGAGTGCTTATCAACTAATCTAAATGGAACTGAATTGGTTAATCATCTTAACAAAAAAATTAAGGAATTATATGGCAAATTAAAAATCTTAGAAGAAACCAAAGACCCAAAACATAGGTTTACCTGTGGATTTATTTGCGTAAGGCCAATTAATGATAAAATAATAATCACCTATTTAGGAGATTTAGGTATGAGTATTAATGGAACTGAAGTTTATCAAGAAACAAAACAAATTGATATTGATAATGCGGAAGAAAGATCAAAATATATTCAAAAAACAAATGATATTAAAGGGAGCAGAGAGCACATAATGCCTTTACTTTTAAAACAATTTGAATATCAAAATCATCCTCAAGAACTTCTTGGTTATGGAGTAATTGATGGCACCAAAACACCATCTAAATTTGTGAAAATTTTTGAATATAATAAAGATAAAATAAAAATCATTGAACTATTTACTGACGGTTATTTCAATATACCTCAAGAAGTTTCGATTGAAGCATGGGAAAAAGTCTTTGAAAAAGTTGAACAAGAAGACCCGGATAAATGGAAAAAATATAAATCGACTAAATCTAGGGATGACAGAACTGTAGCAATAATTAAATTCTAATGTACGGGTTTATTCTGAACCTGCTTTGCTCCGCACCCCACCATGCTCTCCTCCCTGCGGACAAACGCCGCAAAACAACTATGAAAACGAAAATATTAAACAACAAAACATACTACGCGCTAACCGATGAAGAATGTAAAAATCTTTTAAGGTTAGGCGATGAAGCGTTGAAAAACACTTATCCCAAAAGCGGCGATGGATATGCCGTTGCCTTGATAACAAAAAACGGAAATATCTATACTGGCGTTTCTTATCTTTCGGATACAGAAACTTTAACTATGCACTCCGAAGCAACGGCGTTGGCTCACGCCGCTATTCATGGTGAGAAAGATATTGTAGCCATTACTGGACCCAATTGTCATATCTGCAAGCAACTGATTTACGAAAGCAGTTTGCGCTCAAAAATAGATATTGTGGTTATTATTGAAGAAGAAGGGAAAATCAAGCAAATACCAATTTCAAAGTTAATGCCTTATCCTTGGCCGAAAAAATTAGAAAATGAAAAAACCGATTAAACTAAAATTGCAAAAAACTCTTAAAATTAAACCAACGAAACCATTTGCCTTTGACCCAACTTTTCACAAACCAGATCACTTTACTTCGGGAGATAACTATTGGGAACAAGGTATGCGTTGGCAAACTTGGAATTGGAAAGGTAAATCGTTAGGCATAAAGTTTTTAAATAGAGGAAGTATTAACAGTCCTTTAGTTGAAATAAAAATCTACGCTAAAGACAAAATTTCTGATGATTTTGTTTGTTCGCTCATTGAGGAAATAAAGTACCGTTACAATTTTGACCTTGAATTGGATGACTTTTACAAAACTTTCAAGAAAGATGGATTTCTTAGTCCTATCTTGAAAAAATGGCGAGGAATGCGTCCCGGACACCAAAACTCCTTGTATGAATATTTGATTATCGGAGTAGTTTTACAAAATGCTTCGGTCAGGCGATCCGTTCAGATGTTTAAGGCACTTTTAGAGAACTATGGAACTTTATTTGAATTTGATGGCAAAAAACTTTGGTGTTTTTGGAATCCGGGAAAATTACAAAAAGTAAACGAAAAAGAACTTCGCGCTTTGAAGGTCGGATACCGCGCCAAATCAATTAAGAAAATTGAGGATTATTTCGCGCAAGATTTGATTGACGAGCGGAAATTGCGAAGGCGGGGTAGAGAAACACAAATGAAGGAATTGCTGAAACTTTACGGCGTCGGCCCCGCAACTGTTTGGTATTTGCTCTTTGATATTTTTCATCATTGGGATTTTTTTAATCACATTTCGCCATGGGAGCAGAAAATATACTCAAAGTTGTTTTTTGATCGGGACCCCGAAAATCCGGTGCCAGTCAAAAAACTGCTGAAGCATTTTGAGCGATACGGCAAATACAAACAGCTCGCAGTGCATTACATTTGGGAAGATTTATTTTGGAAAAGAAAGAACGAGCATATTCCGTGGTTAGAAAAAGAAATTCGGCTTTAAAATGAAACTCTAATATGGTAATAATAATTTTGGGATCACATGACACAACATACGATAACGAGAAGCACTTATCCTCAAAAAATAAATTATGGAAAAAGTTGTCAGAACAATTTGCTTATTTTTAGACGAAATAACCAATCAAGACATTGATTTGCTTAATAAAATTTCTGATTCTTTAAGAACAAAAGGTTTTTCTATTCAAACAAAAAGAATTTGTTTGTCCGGTTATAAGACGCAAATGAACGATAAAGAATTACTAGACAAAGGAGTTTTATTAGGTTTAGGTGAACAAACTTTTGAAGAGTTAAAAAAAAATTTGCTGACTTTTGAAGTCGGAAAATAAGGCGCTAAATTTGGATTTAACAAATAAAAACATCACAACCGAACATGCTGATGTTCTTTTTAAAATAATTAAGAACAAGCCTGATAATACTTTCAGATTTACCTATGGTTTTAATTTGCCCGTTTCCAGCCCTTATTTCCCGTCCGCAAAATTTGGTCAAAAAGGTTTTAGTATTGGTTTACAATCAACAGACCTGTCCTTGGATTGTAAAAATATTGCCGAATGGCTGGAAAATATAAAAGCCGTTTGGGAAGAAATGGATTTAATCTTAAAACCTATTGACGGTTATTTAGGAATTGACTCGTCAATTGCCCCATTATTTCAAGGTTCAAGCAGTTTGGTGAATTTTATAAAAAGGTTGGGTTTGGATTTCAGCCATTCGGCAACAACCGATATTTATACAACCATTTCAAAATTCATCAAGGAAAATAATCCTAGGATGATTGGACTGTGCGGCTTGATGTTTCCGTGTTTGGAAGATTTTGAATTAGCGGAAGAATACGAAAAAGGAAATTTCAATATTGAACGAAACATATTTTTGAGCTTGCATTCTGGCTTGGGAATTGATACTTATCCGGTTGCTGTCAATCAAAATAAAGAAAGAGTTGTTGAAATTTTGAAATTAGTGCAACAGCTTAGCAATAAATACAAAAAGCCACTCTCCGCAAGATTTGTTTCTGACGGCAAAGCCAAAATCGGAGAAAAAACAGATTTCAAAAATCAGTATTTGAAAGATGTAATTATTCGGGAATTGTAATATTATCCATCCAGAATTTTAGGCGGCGCGCTTCATATGCCGCCTTATTTTATTTCTACTTGTCAAACCCTCTCTCTGGCGATATGATGTAACCAGTGGGGTCAAACGCGGCTTGACCAAATCGTACAAGTTGGTCGGTTAACTCCAACCGAGTACGGCGGTCGTCAGCATCTGACGGCTGGTTGAAAAATTGCGCATATTTTAGCGAAATCAAGAAGCTGTGTTCAGGAGAATGGGTCCCCACATTCTTGTTCATTCCTAACTTTTAAGAGGAGGCGGGTAAAGTGCGAAGATCGCGAGAAGAAAGAGAAGCCGAAATACTTCAGCAACTTGGCTTGCCAAAAGCTGAAGCAATTTTGGCGAGTATATTAAATGTAGATGTTTGCAGCGTGTTGCTCACGCAGGATTATCGTATGCTTGAAGTTCCAAAGAAATCAGGCGGTTTTCGCACTCTTTTTATTCCATCTGAAGAACTGAAAGCGATACAGAAAAAAATCCTCCGAAGATTTCTTCATAAAATGTGGAATACGCTTCACGATGGCCTATACGGCTTGTACCCGGGAGGACAATTAACATCTTACGTGTGGCACGCAGAGCGCCACAAAGACGCTAAATGGTTTTGGCAGTTGGATTTAGCAGATGCTTTTCCGTCCACGAGCGTCTGGAAGTTGAAAAAGATCATCTTCAACCAGATAATCAGCGAACTAGAAGCATACGAGCTTGATGTTAGCCATTGCCGAACACTTACACAAAAAATGGACATCATAGAAGAAGACACCGAGATGTCTTCCTGTGTTCGGGACCTTGAAGACGCGAAGAAACATTTAAGTTTTTCCGTTTTTTACAGGGCTTCCAATATATTGGATGGCTGGCTGTTTGAAGACGATGGCCGGTGGCTTCTGACCGGCAAGACAAGAATTGCCAAGGCGCTAACTGACTTAGTTATAAAGTTGACAACATGGAACTATGTTTTGCCGCAAGGCACGCCAACCGCGCCTTTTCTGTTTTATATCTATTTAACAGAAAGCGGATTTTTTAGCGAGCTATGTTCGTTGTGTCCTTCCCCATTTTTTGTTTTCTTCGCTGACAATAAACGTCAAGATAAATTCCGATTTGAAGTTGGAATGTATGTTGATAATATTGTGGTGTCGGCGCAAAAGCCGATTCCTGAAGATGTTCAAGAAAAATTTTACGAGACTATTGACAAATACGGTTTTAAACCCAATGCCAAAAAGGTGTCGCATCGCGGTATTATTCACGAAGCGCCGCTGATTACCGGTTTGCGGATTATCAAAAATGAGGAAGGCAATGGCAAAATCGTTCTGCCGAAAAAGACAGTGCGCCGCTGGCGGGGAATCATCTACCGGGCGATTTCCGATCCATCTCTGCGACCCAAAGTAGAGGGGTTCATTGCTTCACTAAAGCCTATCTATGGAAAGTTTGGCGCCAATGGGTCGTTTGTTTTTGATTATGATGATCTGCCAGCGCAAATCGCGGGACCGTATTATAAGCTGCTTCACGAGATTCAAACCGAAGAGAGATAAAAACTTACGCAAGTCAAACCCGTGTAAGTTTAAAAACGCGAAGGTGAAGGTTTTTTAACCCTCACCTTTTTATTTTGTCACTAAAAAATCTATCCTCCTCAAAAACTTCCCGAAATCTCCAAAAAATGCCACCGGCTTAAAACAGAAGGCAAAAAAAATCGTAGAAAAACAGATTTTAAAAATCAGTATTTGAAAGATGCAATTGTTCACGAATTGTGATATTCTTTAATTAAGAATCTAAACGGCGCGCCAACTTTGCTAACACGCTCTGGAGTTTATCCTGCATTCAACTGCGGGATTTGAAAATGGTTCAAGCAAGGTTTATAAAATCTAAAAGAATCCAAAAATTTTTTAGTACCTTTCACAAATTCTGAAAGATCGCTTCGTAAAAAACGATTATTCGTTAATGAAATTAACAAACCCCGTTAGAGAATAAAATTCTCTAACCCCGTTCAGAAATTTATTTCTAACGTGGCTAACGGGGTAAATAAACACAAAAATATGGAAACACAAAATTTATCCCCTGTTCCGCCTAATCCGCCTGCCCCGCCAGCGGCGAACATCCCCTCCCCTGTGCCACCCAAAAAATCCCACAAAAAATTAATTATTCTTTTGGTGGCTTTATTTTGCTTGCCCGGAGTGCTCCTTGTGCTTTGGCTGGTTGCCTCTTCCTTCCTTTTCTTTTTGCCCAATCCGGGGATTATGATTTCCGCCCTCTTGGAACGGGGCGCTGATGAGCAAAGCGCGGGTCGTTCCGATGTTCTTCAGGCCAGCGCCGCGGGCGGCAAGGCGGAGCTTATCGTTCCCCAGGCGGCTTTTGCAAGTAAACCGAAGATCACGATCAAAAAAGCCGCGGAATCCATCTGGCCCCAAGGAGTAGTCGGGGGTTTATTTGAAATTTCGATTAGTGAAAAAGATTTCAAGCGCGGACTCATTTTTAAAATCACTTTAAATGAAGCGCCCAAAAAGGATTTTGCCTTGGGTTACTGGGATACTGTAAAAAAAGAATGGGAGTGGCTGCCGACGATAAATCTTGGGAACAATGTCTATCAAACCGTATTAACGCACGCAAGTTATGTCGGCGGCGGAACGCCCGATGGATTCCAATTCGCTTTTAAGGATCCTGAAAATCAAAGTATGTATCAAGAATTCGAGGCTGAAATGAGCAAAATCGCGGTCGATGACGCCACAGGCAAGGCTAAGCAATATAACGATGCCAGCTGGGAGCGCGCTTCCCAAATTGCCGAGGAACTGACCAATAAAGTAATTCAAGATTATTGCCCAGGCAAAACGCCTGACGCTTTGGCGGATTTTTTCACGGCTTGGCAGATGATGCAATTTTTTCCTTACCCGGACTTGGCGCTTAAGATTGAAAAAGCGCTTACGAACGATTGCGAGGAGGAGACTTCAGAAAAATATATCATCCGCCAATCAAACTCTTATGGTTGCACTTTTAATATGAACTTATCCGGCGGCTTTTTTCAAGAAAGCGCGCAGTCCAAAACGATAGTTCTTTCGGAAGGACTTCATACGGACAATGCCGCCGTTGGCGAACCTGCCTGGCGCACGGATTGGCGCGTCTATCAGTATTACACCACTGATACCGACCTTGATGCCCTGATACATAAAGAGTCGCGTACGATTGATTCCTACTACTTGCTTGATATCCCGATGCATAATATTAAGGGAAAATCCACGGATCTGATGTTGACCACCTTTTCTTTAACGGGGATTCGCGAGGGCGAAAGCTTTCCAATTTGGGCGGCGCGAGCGGGCAATTATCAATCCAGCCTTGCTGGACCGCAACAAACAGCAAAAGCTTTACACATTTCGCCTGATAGCAATTGGCACTGGTCAGAGACCTATACACCCGAATCCACGGAAACGATCGCGCCTGGAATCCAAATGGTGGGTAGCGGTAAACTTATCCAGGATAATGGTCAAAATGGAGCCGTTATTTCCTTCGAGCCTTCAGAAGAGGGAATGGCCGCTTACAAGGAAGCGACCAAAAAAGTGCGGGAAATGGCGCAACAATACAATCTGCCGGCGGAGTTGAAAAACCTTTATGACGCGGAGGGCAATCTTAAGGGTTTAAGCTGCGATAAACAAGAGCCCTTGCGCATTGTGCTAACCTCCGAATGGAAACCGGGCGATAACACGGAAAATCCTTCCTCCTCCAACGACCAGGACGGCGATGGCTTGCCCGACCTCGTGCCTTTGACCCCGGAAGGAAATCAAAATCCCGCAACCTCCAACGATCAGAATGGCGACGGTTTGCCCGATGTTGTGCCGCTGACGCCTCAAGGTGATCAAAATGGCGACGGCATACCCGATATAATACCTTTGACGCCTTAAACTTTTAAGGATGTGATTAGGAGGAACAATTAATGATTTGATTAAAATTTTAAAAAAGTATGGCAGAAAAGAAAGTGCATTTCTCGAACCTTAGGTTTGGCAATTGCGACAGATCAACATATAACTATTCGCGAAAATCTTGCAAAATATTGACAAAGAATGAAAAAACAAGTTAAATAAAATGGATGGTTTCAAAACCATCCATTTTATTCTTAATGTTCTTTTCCCAACTCACCCCAAATTGGCTTAAATTCCAAAAAATATCATAAGGAGGCTAACAATGTCCGAACAGCAAGATGAAAAAGTGAAAGTTATTACTGCAATCGAAAATAATGAAAAAAATATAACCACCGAAGATCTAGAAAAATACTTAACAATGGCGGAAGCAACAATGTTGGCAAATCCAAATTTATCCCTACTCCAATCTTATCAGGCTATCATAGAAGCGGAAAAAAAGTATGGCTATAATTTCCGCCATCGCTATTCGGTAAATCCTTCCCAAAACTTAGTCCTAAAAATAAAGCGCGCAAAAATACTCTCAGAACTAAAGATAATCAATAATGAAGAAACTCAAATCTTTGAAAAAAGACAAAAAAAATTTGAGTTAACTGTTTCTGCAATTCAAAGTCAAACCACACTAGGAGTATTGGAAATTCAAGAATATGTCGAGGAGTTAATCCTAAGCAATGCCGCGGATAACTTTCAAGAAGCTGAAGAAATACTCACCATCGGTCCTATCGCTCAAGGATTTGAAACAACCCAAGATTATCCCATGCCAAACTCCTTAATCCGTGAATTTCTCCTGCGAAGCTTCACTCCTAATATTCTTAGACTGCTAAAGGTGGGAAAAATTACCAAAAGTGACCAATACAAGATAGCTTGGACGCGTTATAACAAAGAGCTTTTTAATCAAATTAATGATCTCTGTGAACGTGGAATTTTAATCCATGACCAAAAGTCCGGATTTATGGCTGAAAGCAAAGAAAAATATTTAGAAGCGGCAATGATTTTAGAAAAAGTGGATAGCCCGGAAAAATTGCAACATATCTATAAAACTCGCGCTCATGCTGGTCATTCAAACAACAACAAAATTATATTGCTTAGTTTTGGAGTAGAAAAATCAACTGACTTCGACTATCTGCAAAATATATCTCTTCAATCCGAAGAAGATAAAATGAAAGCTTATATCTTGGGTACCATCGGACATGAAATTGGACATCATCTATTCAGTATTCTGGAACAAACAACAACTGAACAATATAATGACATTGTTGAGTTCGAAATCAATCCATTAAGGGAAAAATACGTTACAGACTACGTCTTGAGACAAGCGGTTATTTATAAAAACAAACCAGAAAATGTTGTTAATGAAGATTTAGCTGAAGCAGTACGGATATCTACATTAAACCCATCCTATCTGCAAAAAAATTATCCGAGACGAATGGATTTTATCCAGAAAAACTTTCCCTATATCAAAATGGGATGCGTTCCTGCAATTTTGCACCAATATCAATAAATTGCTCTACAGCGGCTCTTAAATATCAGCCGCTTTTTTATATCTTTGTTTGATTTGTCTTAAATAAAAAACAACCTCCTCAAACCCGGGGTTGTTTTTGATATTAATAGATTTCAGGGTCAATTTTTCTTGTTAAACGCGATCACGGCGGCGGAGACTAAAACCGCGAAAAAGACGACCAAAAACAATACATTAATATAGATGGGATATGAAATAAGGCACGCGGCGGAGGTGGATAAATATTAATACAAAACTATCGACCTGCCAGTAGTTTCATCTTGTCTAACAATAACAGTAATTCCATAAACTTTTTGAATATTTGTTACTGTCAAAACCTCTGCGGTCTTGCCTGTAGTAAATATCTTGCCCCCAGACATTAAAATTAATTTATCACAATATCGGCTGGCTAAATTAAGATCATGCAAAACCGACAGAACCGTTACCCCCTTTTCTTTATTAAGTGTGGAAAAAAAATTAAATATTCTTATTTTGTGGTTAATATCAAGATAATTGGTTGGCTCATCAAGTAAAATTATCTTAGGCATTTGAGCTAAGCACTGAGCAATAAATACTCTTTGTCTCTCCCCCGCGCTTAACTCGGTAATAGGTCTTTCCATAAATTGGAGGGTGTCAGTTGCCTCCATGGATCTTTTGGCAATTTCTATATCTTCTCTTCCTTCCCGCTCAAAGCGTTTCAAAAAAGGAGCCCTTCCCATTAAAACAATCTCTAAAGCCGTGAAGTCAAAATCAACCGGTCCGTTCTCAGAAACTACGGCCATCTTTTGAGCCAACTCTTTCGGTCTCCAGTGACTCCGGCCTTCAATTAAGACTATGCCTTTATCCGGTTTTAAAACCTGACAGATGTTTTTTAAAAGCGTGGTCTTACCAGAACCATTAGGACCGATGATGCCGACAAATTCACCTGGATTTATTTTAAGGTTAATATCCTCTAGTATTTTCTTAGAAGCATAACTAAAATTTAAATTTTTGATTTGGATCATAGGATTGCTTACTTTTTTCTCCTTAACAAAAATAAAAAGAAGGGACCGCCGAGGATAGCGGTAATCACGCCAACTGGGATTTCTGCTGGTGATATGATGGTCCGAGCAACTAAATCAGCCAAGGTCAAAAAAATGCCACCTGCCAAGAGAGAGGCAATAATCAAGACTCTATGATCCGGGCCAACTATTAATCTCATAATATGAGGGATGACCAAGCCCACAAAGCCAATTAATCCGGTGAGGGCAACTACCGCCCCGGTGATGAGAGAAGTTATAATGAATAATATCTTTTTAACGGTTTCTACTTCTACTCCTAAATGTTGGGCTTCCTCTTCTCCGATAGAAATAACATTCAAGTCCCGCGCAAAAAGAGAAACAGTGATTATACCTATCAGGACCAAAAACCCAGCGATAATAGTAAGGGTAATGTTTGCCTCGGATAAATTCCCCATTAGCCAGAGGATTATTTGATACATACTCTCGCCCATCAAAGAAGCGATGAGACTAACGAGGGCAGAGAGAAAAACGCTCACGATCACTCCCGCTAAAAGTAGTGTTTTAACAGGAACCCTATAGCCTGTTCTGGATAAGCTATAAACCAAGAACATAGCCAAAACCGCTCCTAAAAATCCCGCCAGAGAAATTAAACTGATTAAACCTAAAATGATAGCCAGGGTGGCTCCCAAAGCCGCTCCCGAAGAAACACCGATGACGTAAGGATCAGCCAGAGGATTCCTTAAAAGTGCTTGCAGGACAACCCCAGCCACCGCAAGAGCCATACCAGTTATAATGGCTAAGATGACACGGGGAAGGCGAATATGTAAGATAATATTTTCATCAATAGGATTTATCTTCTGAAAATTTACAAAAGGTAATTCGGAGAGACCAATCTTTGCTGTCTCTTTAAAAGAAATATTAGCCGGACCCACGGAAAGAGAAAAGATAGCCACTAAAATCAGAATAATGACCAAAAAGGGAACTAAAATGGGTAGATTACCCGCTGGATGACTCATAAAATTGCTTTATATTTTAGTGGCTTTTAAATTTTTTGGAGATTTAGGAGTCTTTGTTTTTGATCCCAATAATTTCATCTTTATAAAAAATAGATCTCGAGGGGTATAATTCTTTTTTGAAGAGTTTTTAAAATATTTACTGATCTTTTCAGTAATTTTATTTTGGTGAACCCAATCACAATCCTGACAACTCCAAATCCACTCTCTGTTTTTATTCCTAGCTAATTTACCACCCGTTGAAAAACCACCACAAGGATAAAGAGGACAAAAACAATAGCGGCAGTTTTCTAAATTTTTGTGACAGGGATAATATGGACATTTTTTCACTGTTTTAAAATAAATCAGGATATAAGATTTTGGCTATTTGCTCTAAAGCATCAATTATTCTCGGGCCAGGCCTTGAGATTATATTGGGGTCTATCTGAAAAACTTTTCTATTCTTGACTGCAGAAACAGCACCCCATCCCGCCAATCTATATACTGCCTCCGGATCACTGCCTGTAAAAGCTAAAAAGATAACATCAGGATTAGCGTCTATCACTGATTCTGGATCAACAGTGGTGATTTGATTCCAATCCCCTTCAATGCTCACCACATGTCTGCCGCCGGCTAGTTCAATAATTTGATAAATCAAAGTCCGAGTGGGAGCTGTCCAAAGAGGATCGTGCCAGATCTCTAAGAACACCTTCGGTCTTTGGTCATCCGGGAGATTACTGGTTTTTTCTTGAACGACCCTCACCCTTTTATCCAAGATAACTGTTAAATCCTGGGCTTCTTGAGATTTCCCCGTAAGTTTCCCTAAATTTTTAATTTGGGCTAATAAATCTTCAACGGTTTCCGCTTCCAACACATAAACTTTAATATCAAGCTCTTCTAGTCTCTCTATGGCTTGTTTTTGCACTCCACTTGTCGTAAAAACCACATCAGGGTTCAAAGAGATAATTTTTTCCAAATTGGGGGTAGCAAAACCACCAATTTTTTCTTTGGAAGCTACCTTTTCAGGAGGATAGTCGCAATAATCTGTTATTCCCACAATTTCTTTATCCAAACCCAAGGCAAAAAGGATTTCTGTATTTGAAGGAGCTAGTGAAACAATCCTTTGTGGCTTTTGTTCAAGGACAATTTCCTTTCCCCTGGAATCTATGGCGGAAAAAATAGCTTTCGCTGGGCTGGGAATCTCTTTCTGCGGGCTCTCCTGGATCTTCCAAATTACATAGAGAGCCATAAAAATAATTATAACCAAACAAATTGTTAACCAAAAAAACTTTTTCATAGATTTATCTTTTTAAATTAATTAATTATAATTGACAGTGAGGGAAAAATGAAAGTTTGCTTTCATTTTGACCGAACGAACCAATTTCAAGCTTTGCTTATAATTTTGACCTTGTGCAGCTTCTGTTTATTCCTCACTTGCCACTTCTGAATATCTAAAAACCAATGGGGCCAGAAACCTCTCCTCTGAACCGTCCGGCTTTTTGTTATTTCTATCCCCCCTCCTTTGAATAGAGGACCATCAATGACAAAAGTGTGAAATTCTCCATTTTCGCCGCAAGGGCAGATTTTCCTTTCTTTAAGCTCTTGTAAAAATTGATGATTTATTTCACGACCAATAATATCTTTCTCAAATAATTCTGCTTTGGCACTCACAACCACTGCCTTAAAACCCAAATGGATAAACTCTTCAATAATTTCCTCGGGAGATATTTGCCATAGAGGTTCTATTACTTTTATTTTTAAATCCTTACAAACCCTTTGCACCCAATTTTTATGTTCTGTTAAATAAATATCTCCAAAAACCATTCCTTTGACTTTTTTCGTTTTCAGATGGTTTACTGCCTCTTTAAACTCCTTCTCATAAAGCTTCATATCAGGACTAACCTTCTTTTGAAACAAAGAGATACCGATCAAATCCGCCTGTAAATTAATTAACTCTCTTTGGATGCCATGAAAACAGCATCTTTTATACTTTTCAGAAATAAAATTTAAAAGATATCTTATTTGATAGCCCCTTTCCATTGCTTTATAACAAGCAAGACAGCTATCTTTGCCTCCACTCCAGGAAGCAGCTACTTCTAAATTAACCATACCCTATAGAATAACTTTGACATTATTGTGTGGTCAAAGTTTTAAAAATTAGTCTATTTATTTAATAAAAATTTTCTCTATACCCCATATCACATTTCTTGAAAAACCTTAGTCAAAATTTCTCTACGGGGCATACAAACTTAAATTAATAGAATTAATACAATAAACGGAGACCAAAAATACTACTTCTATTGTTTCAATAATTGCGCCGTAGGTGTCTCCAGTCATTCCGCTTATCTTTCTATTTATCCATCTACCTAACAAAATTAGGACCATAAATACCCCTAACCAAATCACAATTCCCTTTAATTGAAGTAATAAACCTATTAAAATAGCCATAAAGAGAGTAGCCCCAATTAACTCTTTTTCCCCTACTAATTTAGCAAATGGTTCTCCAATGCCCTTTCCTTTTCTCGCATAAGGATAGATTTTAGCAAGATAGACAACGCCCCACCTTGAAAGAGCTGGCATCAAAATTAAAACTGGATAACGAACAGCGGGTTGCATCTCATTTAAAAAAGAGAATTTTAGTGACAACAGACAAATAACTGCCAATATACCAAAAGATCCTATTTTACTATCTCGCATAATCTCTAATATTCTATTTTTATTCTGGCCAGAGAAGAGACCATCTATTGAATCCATAAAGCCATCTAGATGTAAAGCGCCGGTAACTATTATTAAGATAATCAATATAAACAGATTAACAATTGCATCAGGAAAAAGAGGTCCGAAGATGAAATCAACCGCTACCAGCAGCAACCCAATTAATGCTCCCACCAATGGAAAATAGCTGACGGATTTTGCCAGTTCTTTATCTTGAATCTCCCAGTCTTTACCAACAGGAAGAATAGTCAAAAATTTAAGGGCAACTAAAAAAGATTTCACCCCATTAGAAATTTTGCTTTTTTGAAACATAGTGATTCAATCTATTGACCCGCTAGAATATAATTTCTAACGGGGTTCATAATTTTTTAGAAACCGAGGCTTCTTCAAAGGTAGCCATCTCATTTAATATTTTAGTCGCCGCTTCAATAATACCTATCCCCAAGGCCGCACCAGTGCCCTCACCAAGTCGCAGTTCAAGATCAAATAGGGGTTCAAGTCCCATTTTGTCTAAAATGATTTTATGGCCTCTTTCAACTGAACAGTGGGCGGCAAATAAGTAATCTTTAACTTGAGGCGCCAAACTGTAAGCTATCAAGCCAGCAGCCCCAACAATAAAACCATCAAGGACTACCGGGAGTTGATGGGCTGCCCCAGCCAAAATTACCCCAACAAGTCCCCCTATTTCAAAACCGCCAACTTTCGCTAAAGTATCTATAAGGTCTCTTGGGTTAGGTTGATTGATCTCCAGGGCTTGTCTAATTACCTCTATTTTGTGCTCAAGTATAGCATCATCAATACCCGTGCCACGGCCAGTGACTTCTCTTACATCGGTGCCAGTGATAGCGGCTGTAATAGCGCTTGAAGAAGTAGTATTACCTATTCCCATATCGCCTGTGCCAATTATATCTACTCCTCGAGAGAGTTCATCTTCAACCAGCTCCATTCCTGTTTTAATCGATTGAATTGCCTGTTCATAACTCATAGCCGGGCCCCTTGCTATATTCTTAGTTCCATAAGCCACCTTTTTATTAACTATTTCTGGGCGGGGTTCTAAATCTGTGGCCACTCCCATATCTACCACAATAATCCGAGCTCCAACATGCCTGGCTAAAACATTAATACCTGCTCCGCCTCCCGCGAAGTTATAAACCATCTGGGCAGTTACTTCCACTGGATAAGCGCTCACTCCTTCAGCTACTACTCCATGATCTCCGGCCAGGATAAATATAACCTTTTGTTTAATCACCGGGGTAAGATGACCTTTTATCCCTGAAATTCTCTCAGCTATTTCCTCGATTCTTCCTAGGCTACCAAGCGGTTTGGTCAGATTATCTAATCTTTCCCGGGCCTTCTTCATTACCTCTTTATTTATTGGTTTAATTTTTGAGATTGTTTCTTTGATACTTCGACACGGCTCAGTATCAACCCTGAGCTTGTCGAATAGGTTGATTCTTTCCATATTGTTTTATATTAATCGGGATACCAGCAAACATTACATAAAATTCATCCGATGCCTCAGCAAACATCTGATTTGTCCTACCTAAAACATCGCGATAGTCTCTGCCGAGTTTAGTTTCTGGGTGAAGACCACACCCCACCTCATTAGAAACTAAAATAACATCGGACTCTGACTCCTTAATAGCCTTAATTATCTTTTTAATATGATCTAAAATCTGGGTTTCCGGTAAATCCATTAAATAAGAGGTATAAATAGTTAGGCAATCCATCAGAATGACTCCGTTCTTCTCTTGTCTAATCTTTTTATCTAAATTACTCTTAACTTCTATGGTTTTCCACTCCTTAGGTCTAGTATTTTTATGAATTTTAATTCTTCTCCTCATATCCGAATCCATAGGCGTAGCAGTAGCTATAAAGGTAACTTTTTTACCTGATTTTTGAGCCAATTCAAGGGCAAAACTACTTTTTCCGGCTCTCACTCCACCTAAAATAAAGATCAGTTTTCCCATAAAGCTTGCCCGACAGTAGAGCTCTGCTCTACTATAGGGTATGATTAATTAAAGAAATTATACTCATGTTCTTATAGATTTCTATTATATTTATGGCTCCTATATCTTGTTTAATTTGCCACAAATAAGAAGAAGGCAAGTTTAAAAGACTGCAAATTATAATCCTATTTACGCCAGCATGAGAAACAATCACCACCGTTCCTTCTTCTTTGGTTAAAATTTGCTCCAATACCTTATTTACCCTGTTTTTGAATTTCCGGAAAGATTCTCCTCCGGGAATTTTTGTATTCAGAGGATCTAAAAGATATTTTTGCGCTAGATTAGGATATTTTTTTTGAATCTGGTAAAATGTCTTTTCTTTCCAACTGCCAAAATCAAACTCATTAAACCCTTCCTCTTTCCTGATCTTTAAGCAATACGGTTTAGCAATAACAGTGGCCGTTTGATAAGCCCGTTTTAAACCACTTGAATAAATGGTGGAAATACTTTTATTTTTTAAGTAGCCAGAAATGCGTTCGGCTTGTTCCCAACCTTTTCGGTTTAGGGCGACATCAGTCACTCCTAAATATCTTTGTTGCCTGCTCCCTTCAACTGCCGTATGTCTTATTAAAATTAACTCAATCATTTTATTACTTTAAAACCCACTCTCTTCGAGTGGGTTTATCTATATTTATAGTATAAATAATACCTTTCTCTTTAGCTCGAAGAGAAAATAAGTGTGGTCTATAAGAATGCGGGATCAGCGCTCTGGCTTGTCCCAACAGACTTGTTGGGCTTCACAGTTGCGGCACAGCGCCTGATTTATACAGGACTTTCCTGACCGACCCAAACTGCAAGTTTGGGCTGCATCTTTTTTTGAACAACGTTCAAGATATAACTTTATAATATACCTTAACTTTATCCCTTGTCAAAAACTACAGTTAAAATAAATATTTGGAATCCTCGATATTATTTCTTACTTCTTTAGATATACACTCCTCTTTTCTTTAATCGATCTCTTTCAATGCCGTGCATTACGACCCAAAGGAACCATAACCTGAAATAAAGAAACAACCCCATGAAAACCCGGGGTTGTTTTTGATATTAATAGATTTCAGGGTCAATTTTTCTTGTTAAACGCGATCACGGCGGCGGAGACTAAAACCGCGGAAAAGACGACCAAAAACAATACATTAATATAGATGGGGTGTAAGATAAGGCGATGGCTAACCTCGGGCGAGATATGGTTATGCAAAAAAATCTGCCGCATTGCGTCCACGCCATAGGTCAAAGGGTTTAAGCGCGATAAAGCCATCATCCAGCTAGGCACGCTCGTCAGCGGAAAGAAAGCGCCGGAAAGAAAAAACATTGGGAAAACCAAAACTTGCATTAAAAGCCCAAAACTCTCCGTGGTCTTCATTAAAGAAGCGATAAACAAACCCATCCCCGCCACGGCAAAAGAAAGAAGGAGCATTAAGGAAAAAATCTCGGGAATCATCGCAAGATGCAAATCCAGTCCAATAAAAGGAGCAATCACCAATAAAATCAGCCCCTGCAAAACGGCGATGGTCGTCGCCCCTAAAGTTTTGCCAATCGCAATCGCCGTGCGCGAAACTGGAGCGACCAAAATCTCTTTCAAAAAACCAAATTCCCGATCCCAGACCGTGGAAATGGTGGAAAAAAACGCCACTCCCATCACGCTCATCGCGATAATCCCCGGATACATAAACTGGATAAAATCCACGCCGAAATCTCCCCGCGCCAAAGTGCTACTTAAACCCGCGCCAAAGATCACTAAAAACATCAAGGGCTGGAAAAGAGTGGAAAAAATCCTGGTTTTATCCCGCCAATAGCGGATAATTTCGCGCTGCCAAATTGTAATGATAGGTTGAATAAAATACATAAAAGTTTTGTTTCAATAGGGCTTTTTTAATGTCTGTGCATTCTCCCGCGAGCGCGCATCCGCTCTTGCGATGATGCTTGCTGCTTCCGAATGGCGCGACCAGTAAGGCGCAAAAAACATCCTCCAGAGTGGGCTTGCGAAGCGCGATCGCGTCAATCTTAGTCGTGAGTTCATTAAAAAGACGCGGCAAAAATCTTTCGCCGTCTTGCACTTCCAGTTGCAAAATATGATCCTTCTCTTTAATCTTGGTTTGATATCGCGCTTGCAGCTCTTCTTTTAATCTTTCTTCATCCCCGCTTTTCATTTCAATAATATCGCACCCCACTTTCTTCTTTAAATTGGAAGGCGTGTCTAGAGCCACCAACTTGCCATAATCAATAATCCCGATCCGGTCGCAATATTCCGCTTCATTCATATAATGCGTGGTCATAAAAATGGTCATCGCTCGCTCTTCTTTTAATTTCAAAATATATTCCCAAAAATGCGCCCGCGTTTGAGGATCAAGGCCTATCGTCGGCTCATCCAAAAAAAGTACTTGCGGATAATGGATTAAACCCCGCGCGATCTCCAAACGGCGCTTCATTCCTCCGGAAAATTTTTTGACGATGTCTTTGCGGCGATCCCAAAGGTCCACAAGGCGCAATACTTCTTCCATCCGTTTTTTATACTCTTCTTTAGGCACGCCATAAAGCTTAGCGTGAAAACGCAGATTCTCTTCGCTGGTCAGATGATCGTCCAGAGAAGGGTCTTGAAAAACAAGCCCTATGGACTTGCGCACCTTGTCCCTCTCCGAGAGAACATTAAAACTATTGATATACGCCTTCCCCGTCGTAGGAGTAAGGAGCGTGGAGAGAATATTAATCGTCGTGGACTTGCCCGCGCCATTAGGCCCCAAGAAACCAAAAATCTCCCCTTTTTGGACATTAAAAGAGAGGGCGTTAACCGCCGTAACCTCGCCGAATCTCTTGGTTAAATTTTGGACTTCAATGATATTCATATTTTACCCCGTTAGAGAACAAGATTCTCTAACGGGGTTTACAAATTCTAGTCTGATGTTCTTATTATATACTGCATTGCCAATATTATAAAATCGCTCTTTTTTATGATTTTTGTTATAATAATCCATATGAATATTGAGGTGGAAACTAAAATTCAATTAGAGAGTTTAGAAAAAGTGCGCAAAAAATTAAAGACCATTGGAGGTAGTTTGAAAGAGTCAATGCGCCAAATTGATGAATATTATGTCCCCTGCCACCGCGATTTTTTCTTAAGCCAACCCTGCGTTGAATGGCTCCGCGTGAGGCAAAATCCCGACCGCGCGATTTTTGAATACGACAAATCTATTGTCTGCCGCAAAGACAGCGCCCAAAATTATGCTGAAGAATATGAAGTAGAAGTAAAACAACCCGAGAACCTTAGAAAAATTCTAAAATTTTTGGATTTCAAAAAAATCGTCACTGTTGATAAACAAAGAGAATATTGGCAATGTGAAGATTTCGAAATCGCTTTGGATCAAGTCAAAAATCTCGGTTTTTTCATAGAAGTAGAAGCACAAGGCAATTTTCTAAATACTAAAATAGCAAGAGCGGGTTGTGCTCGCTTTTTAACCCAAAAATTAGGAATCAAGGATTGGCAAAAACGGCAGGTTAAAACCGGGTATCCGGTTTTGCTTTTAAAAAAAATGTAATGATTAGTAGAGACGTTATATTACAACGTCTCTATACGAAAATATATATGATGAATTCTGATCAAAAAACAATTAAAACATACAATAAAATCGCCAAAGAATACGCCGCCCGCGGTTATAGTAACCCGCTTTTTTGGCACAGGGAATTTAAAATTTTTCAAAAATTGATTTCGGGGAAAAAGATTATAGACATTGGATGTGGGTCGGGCAAAGATGCATTGCTGTTTATAAAGAACAAATTCGATTATATTGGCATTGATGCCTCTTCCGGATTGCTTCGCGAAGCGCGCAAGTTCATAAACCCCGTTAGAGAACCTCATTCTCTAAACCCGTCTAGAAATCTATTTCTAACGGGGTCGGCTTTAAAAAATTCTAACCACCAACTAAAGTCGGTGGCTTTCTCTAACGGGGTAAAAAGCGGCAAATTTATTTTGATGAATTTCTACAAATTAAATTTTCCCCGAAATCATTTTGACGGCTTTTGGGCTGCTGCTTCCCTCCTGCACATCCCCAAACGCCGCGTCGCCAAGGTCCTTCGCGCCATTAGAAAAATTATTAAACCCCAAGGCGTAGGATTTATCGCCCTCAAAGAAAAAAGACATCTTGACGAAGGCATCATCAAAGAAAAAAAACACGGCGGGATTGAGCGGTATTTCGCTTTTTACACTAAATCAGAATTCAAAAAAATTTTAGAACAGAACGGATTTGAAATTTTAAAAAACCATATTCGTCAAGAAGAAGATACAAATTGGCTTTGCTATTTTGTGAAGAAAATATAAACTTACACATCTAATCTTATGACCATCAAAAAGAAAACCTGGCCAGCGTATTTTGAAAAAGTCGCGAGCGGCAAAAAGAAATTTGATTTGCGCTTAGCGGATTTCAAAATCAAAGAAGGTGATATTTTAATCTTGGAAGAATGGGATCCTAAAACTCAAAAATACACCGGGCGCAAGATTAAAACGCGCGCGACCTATGTCTTGAAAACAAAAGACTTGCCTTTCCATTCAAAAGCAGAAATCAAAAAATACGGTCTGCAGGTAATTCAAATTGAACTTACTAAAACGCAAAATCTTGCGTCTTCACATCATTATTTCCCCCGCGGCGTAGAAATAGTCAATGTCGCGATTATCAAAAATAAAAAAGGTGAAATCCTGATTGCCCGCTCGCCCAAATGGTCAAACAAATGGACTCTCCCCGGCGGCCATTTGGAGCCCGACGAAAATCTCTTAGCTAGCGCGCAAAGAGAGGCGGAAGAAGAAACAGGTCTCAAAGTAAAACCAGTTAAGATCATTGATTTCAATGAGCTTATTAACTCTCCAGATTTTCACCGTCCCAGCCACTTTGTTTATTATGATTGTCTCTTTGAATTTGTCAGGGGCAAACTGAAATTAGAAAAACACGAATTATCTGAAGCCAAGTGGGTGCTGCCAGAAAAGGCGTTAAAACTTGACTTAGCTGACGGCTGTCGCAAAAGTATTCAGAATTATCTAAAATTAAAGATATAGTAGAGACAGGTTTTAAACCTGTCTCTAAAACTATTGCCTTTTTATCTTCATAATGTTATAATACAAACATAAGTAGGGTTTTTCTCAAAAGTGGTATTTATAAAGTAGTAGAGACGTAAAATTTTGCGTCTCTGGAAATAAAAGACCTCAAGTGAGAAGTTAAGTCGTCCTACAAAAATTTAATCAAGCAAAACAATCTCAAAATGGCAAAAAAATTATACGTCGGTGGTTTGTCCTACAATACCACTGAGGAAACCTTGAAGGATTTCTTTTCTCAAGCAGGCGCGGTAGAATCAGCGATGATTATCACAGACAAAATGTCTGGCCGCTCCAAGGGATTCGGATTCGTGGAAATGGTAAGCGACGAAGACGCGCAGAAAGCGGTTGAAACTTTAAATGGCCAAGAGTTGGACGGACGCAGCCTAAGAATAGATGAAGCAAGACCAATGAGCGATCGGCCTCGGAGAAGCGGCGGCGGCTTTGGTGGTGGACGCGGAGACGACAGAGGCGGATATGGCGGCGGCAACAGAGACCGTGGTTGGTAATCTATTAGAACTTCAATAAGATAAAAAATCTTGTCCCTCGCGAGGGACAAGATTTTTGTTACTCCTTCCCTTTTAATTTTTTTATTTATTGCTTAATTTGGCGAATAAAAAAAATAAAGTAATAAACAGCAAGCCCATTAGAAACGGCGCTGATGATGAAATTAAATTCCGCTTGCCGGGCTTGAATCTTTTCAGTAAAAGAGAATTAGACACAACCGAAACCGAACTCAAAGCCATTGCCAGCCCGGCTAACTCCGGCTTTAAAATGAGTCCCGCCCAGGCCAACATTCGAGCCGCGATAGGAATACCAACAATATTATAAAACAAGGCGAAAAACATATTCTGCTTGATTTTAGACACTGTCGCGCGGCTTAAATCAATGGCTGTCAAAACACTTCTCAAATCGTTTTTAACAATAACAATACCGCCGGTTTCCATTGCCACATCAGCGCCCGAACCCATTGCCACGCCCAAATCCGCCTGCGCTAAGGCCGGAGCGTCATTGATGCCGTCGCCCACAAAAGCGACAGAACGCTTGCGCGGAGAATTTTTAATTTTTTCTCTGTAATCTTCAATTCGTTTCCAATCCGTGATTTTTAATGACGACACCTTAACTCCTTTTTGCAAAAGTTCAACAACTATAGCCTTGTGTTGCGGCAAAACTTCGGCTAAAACATTTTTAATACCCGCTTGCTTGGCTATTGCCTCGGCGGTTCGGCGATTATCACCGGTAATCATAAAGGTTATTAAACCGCGCTTATGCAAGGCGCTCACCGTGTCTACGGCGCTTTCTTTAATAATGTCCGCCACTGCCACAATACCTAAAATTTCTTTGTCCGTTGACAAAATCATCGTTGTTTTTCCCTGCTCCTCCAAGCGCCGCGCTTTTCGTTCAATATTTTCCACATTTAACCCGACAACATCGGCCATTAGTTTGCGATTGCCAAAATAATATTTTTGCCCATCAATTTCGCCTTCAACACCGTGTCCGGGAATAGCTCTAAAACCAGCCACCTCTTTTATAAGCGCGGATTCTTCTTGCGCGTATTTAACTATAGCTTCAGCCAATGGATGCTCGGACATTTTTTCTAAACTGGCGGCTATGCCGAGCGCTTCATCTTCATCGCCAAACCCGATGCCAATTATATCAGTCACTTGGGGTTTGCCCTGAGTTAAAGTGCCAGTTTTATCAAAAACAATCATCTTTATTTTGCAGGCAGCTTCCAGCGGCTCGCCCCCTTTAATTAAAATCCCTTGCTCCGCTCCCTTACCAGTCCCAACCATAATAGCGGTTGGAGTGGCTAATCCCAAGGCGCACGGGCAAGCGATCACAATCACAGCGGTAAAAGCCATCAAAGCAAAAGCCAAGTTTGAACCAAGCAGAAAAAACCAAACAAGAAAAGTCAAAACAGCGATACCAAGCACAATCGGCACAAAGCGACTGGAAATTTTATCCGCAAACATCTGAATAGGCGCTTTGGAACCCTGGGCGTCTTCAATAAACCGGATAATTTGAGCTAAAGCGGTTTCTTTACCCACCCTGGTCGCTCTAAATTCAAAACTGCCGTGTTTATTCATAGTAGCGCCAATAACAACATCTCCGACATTTTTTTCCACTGGTATGCTTTCCCCGGTAAGCATTGATTCGTCCACTGAAGAATTGCCCTTGACAATTTCGCCGTCAACCGGTATTTTTTCGCCAGGCCGAACCAACACTATGTCTCCCTTTACCACCTGCTCAATCGGAATATCTTCCTGCTTGCCGTCACGAAAAACGCGGGCGGTTTTTGGCTGAAGGCCCATTAGTTTTTTAATGGCTTCAGAAGTTTTTCCCTTGGCTTTGGCTTCAAGCCATTTGCCCAAAAGCACAAATGAAATTAGAAAAGCCGCTGTTTCAAAATATAAATCAGGTATTTTTTCCCCCATCAAACCAATTAAACTGCCCTTAGAAAAAACATAGCTAAGATAAGCGAACAAACTGTAAAAAAACGCCGCACTTGTACCAATGGCAATCAAACTGTCCATATTGAATGTTTTCATCCGCAAACTACTCCACGTTCCCTTGTAAAACCCGAAACCAATAATGAATTGCACAGGTAAAGTCAAAAGCAAAGAAATAATGCCGATGTATGGCATAACCGCCTTGCCCGGCAAGAAAGGCAAAAATTCCAGAAGCATAAAATAAAACATCGGCAAGCTCAAGCCGAGTCCCCACAAAAACTTCTTCCAATAATTTTTTATTTCTTTAACTCTTCTTATTTTCTCCGCTTCAGGGTGGTCTGAACGGTATAGTTCCGCTCTATAACCCGCTTTTTTGACAACATCTAACAAAGCGGCTAAATTAGTCAGCGAACTGTCATAAATTACACGCGCTCTGGCTGAAGCAAAATTGACATTGGCTGAAATAATCCCCGGCGCTTTCCGCAGGGCCTTTTCTATCAAGCCGGCGCAAGAAGAACAATGCATACCATCTATACTTAATTGCGCTTGTTCTTCCTTTTTCTTAGCCGACAATGGAGGTGAAGCAACCGAAACCGCCTGGCTAGGATATAAAACCAAATCAGCGGCATCTTGCTCCGAAGGGCCAAGCAAACGAAAAAGTTTGCCTATGTTGACGGAGCGCAAAAGATTATCCGCCAACTGCTCTATGTTTTTTTGGCCCTGTGGAACTTCAATTTCTCCTCTGCGCTGGCGCTTGATTTTGCCTTGAAAATTCGGCTGATTGCCGCTATGACCAAAATTACCTTCTGCTTCCGTAGAGGACTCAAGCCGAATCTTCAAAGGCGAATTGCTGTCAATCTTTTTTTTTAGCCAAATTGAAGTTGATGATTCTCGCTGGATTTCTTTTGGCTCACGGCCTGTTATTTCCGCTTCGTAGCCGGCCTTCTTAACCGCCTCTATCAGTAAAGCGTCAGAAACATTTTCATCCGCTTTTACCTCTCCTTTACCCAAAGCGTAATCCACTTTGGCATATTTCACGCCAGTCAAAGAAGACAGTTCAGCCTCTACGAGTTTTTTGCAAGAAGCGCAATGCATGCCATGAATTTTCAGAATAATTTTTTGCATATTATTACAAAATTATTTTTTAAGAAGGTTAAAATTAAATTTTCATATTTTTTTATTGTGATTCCACTACAATCATACCAGAGATCATCCCCATCCAACAACTAAATTGATATTTTCCTGGTGTTGTTGGGGTGAATTCTTTCACGCTTACTTGACCAGGAGTAAGACTAATCTGGCCGGTAAATAAACCATTGGCAATAATAGCATTTGTGCAACCGCTTGTACCCGTGTCGGTAATTTCCCATCTTACCGGAA
Source organism: Candidatus Doudnaibacteriota bacterium (assembly GCA_041644975.1). Lineage (GTDB taxonomy): Bacteria > Patescibacteriota > JAQUNI01 > JAQUNI01 > JAQUNI01 > JAQUNI01. The sequence goes on from JBAZQX010000005.1 coordinate 26,120, forward strand.
TCCCTGCTTTTAGCTTAAAATAATTTGGTTCATACCCCGACGAAGATGCATCCATCTTGATAATTTGCTTAGTGGGGGTTGGAGGAGGAACGGTCTCTGTTTTTATTCCCCCATTCTGATTATTTGGTATAGAAGGTTGAGGTGGAGATTGGGTTGGGTTTCGACCCTGATATTGATCGCCAGCGATTTGATCTTGGTTATTTGTGGTTCCTTTATTTGGTAGTACGACGTTGCCATTATCTATCTGCGGAGATTTAGGTTGTGCTGGAGGTGTGGAGTAATTAGAATCTTTATTTTGACTTCCTAAGGTTTGATTGTTTTGCAAAGGACAACCAAGTAAATCTTGCAATTCTTCAAATGTTCTGTAACCCTCATAAACCTGTCCATTAATGGCAAATGCGGGAACACCTGTAAATTTATGCTTTACAGGGCCAATAGCAGCATTGATTTTATTTATTTTAATTCCCAGAGCTTCAATTTTATTAATTGTTCCTTCTCCCTTTACTCTGTTGCACCATTCGCATTGGTTAAGATAATAGAATGTTATTTCTTTCGTCTTACATTGGGGTGCTGCGTTTAACTGGGAATTTGATTTTTTGGATTTAGTTAAAATCCAAATTCCACCCCCCAAAATTATAATCACTGTAAAAATTAGAATAATTTTTTTCATTTTTTACTTGGTTATGAAATAAAAACTTAAACTAAATATCAAAAGTACTCCAATGGCAATTAGCACTTTCTGGTGCGAAAGGTAAATTTTTCCTTGATTTCGTTTTCTTAGGAATTTATCCAGATACGGAGCAATTATAAGTAATATACTTCCCAAAATTATTCCGAAAATAATTTTGTTGATTCCCAAAATAGTATTATAAGCATTAAAAAATTTTGACCAGAATAGAGAAAGGAAAACCATAAGGTAAGAAAATAAGGCAACAACAAATAGTTGCAATGGAATTCGTTTATTCCACTTTTTTAGAAAATTATTAATAAGTATCACGCTTGAAAGGGTAAATCCCCCAAGCCAAAGACCGACAATGGTGTCATCCACTCCCAGCCAACGGAATAGACCTGTAAAAGCTCCTGTTGCTATTATGCATAATGGGCAAAATGCAAATGCTTTAAGAGGCAGCGATAAAAGCATCAAAACTGGTAAAACATAAATGACTAAATAGCCTTTCTTCATCTTTATTGTTTGCTTAATAATCCGTCAATGGTTTGCCCAAAGGTGTCATATGGCAGGGCTCCGCTAATTAGCTGGCCATTGATATCGGACATTGGATAGGAACCTTCCTTAGTTATGTCAGTCTTGAACGGCTCTATCATTGCGCTCCACAACTTGTGCCACTCCCGCCACAACCACATCCCTTAGCTCCAGAAGGAATAATCTGATTATTATCTGTCGCAGAGCCAGGAACAGAAGGTTGTGAATTTACCCCCTGATCCACAACCTCAATCACTCCCGATACCATTCCCATCCAGCAACTAAATTTGTATTTCCCGGACTTTGTGGGTGTGAATTCCTTAATGCTTATCTTCCCAGGGGTTAAATTAATTTGGCCATCAAATAGACCTCGGGAAATAACGGCATTTGTGCAGCCACTTGTGCCAGTATCTGTGATTTCCCACCTTACGGGCACCCCAGATTTTACCTTGAAATAATTTGGTTTATATCCAGAAGAAGACGCATCCATTTTGATAACTTGTTTGCCATTAACCAAAGGTGGTAGTCCGCTATCGCTGCTAGAGGCACTCGTAGATTGGGAAGAAGTAGCTTTTACATCACTAAAACTAAAAAATCCCAAGACATTCATTTGGGAATTAATATTATAAAAAGCAAAAAATAAAACCAAAACACCCGCGACCTTAAGGAACTTTTCTGACCGCCCTGGTTTTTGAAAAAATTTCACGCTTGATAAACCGATGGTTAGTAGCATTGGTAATGTCCCAAGCGCGAAAAAGAGCATAATTAATCCTCCTTGAATGGGGTTTCCCGATATCAGGGCAATGCTTTGAGCAGTAATAGTGAAACCGCAGGGCAAGAAAAAAGTAAAAGCTCCCATTAAAAAAGGCATATAACGTCCTTGGAAATTTTTTTCATCAGCCACATATCTGGTGATGAATTTTGGCATTGTAAACTGAAACCTGCGCAAGGCCTTTACGCCCAACATTTGCAAAGCCAGCACGAACATCATTAAGGAAACTGCTAAGACGAGGACAGAGGTAAATTTGAGCGATAATTGTAATTTACTACCCACTGCACCCAGTACTGCGCCTAAAATCGTATAAGAAATGATCCTACCGATATTGAACATCAAATGAGGTCGAAGTTTTGTGAAAAACGAATCCTTTTCTGAATATGCTTCCAGCCATTGTTTGGACATTGAAAGGACCAAACCGCCTACGAGCGCTGCACAACTTGAGACTCCGGCCAAAATACCGAAAACAAAAAAAGCAGGCAAAGAAGATGAAGAGTTAATATTAATCAACCCCGATAAGCCTGATTTTTTTAAAATTAGAAAACCGATAATAAGAAGGAGGGCGGCTCCAGCGATCGTGAAAAAATCTTTTACTTTTGATCCCTTTGCCTCTATGGGTTGGTCAAAAAAAATATAGTTGTCTTTTTGAAAAATTTTATTTAACTTTTCTGCTGAAGATCTTTCACCGGTATATTTAATAAACACTTGGCCTTTGTTAGTTGACGCTTCTACAGCTTCTATTGAAGGCAAACTTAATAACTTTTTTTCAATCAAAATTTCACAAGAAGCGCAATGCATTCCTTGAACAAAGTATACGTGTTCCTGACTAGTACTTTTTGCTGAAACAGCAGATTTTTCTCTAATAACATATCCCAATTTCTGAATTGCTTCAAAAATTTTATCTTGAAAAATTATTGTATCATCAAATTCTACCCGAGTTTCCCCACTTGCCTCATTAATATTGATATCTTTAACACCTTTTAAGACATCAACTTTTGTTTCAACTAGACTTTTATCATTAGGAGAATGAATACCCTCAATGTGGATTTTTATTGTTTTCAACATAAAGATTGATTATTTAAAATTATCTACTACAGAGTATAGTAGGTAATCAAATCTCCGTCAAGAAGGAGTTATCCACAGCCTAAAATATTTCAAAAATATCAAGGGAAATAAATTAAAATACCCATTTTTTTAAAAGGGCTTCATTCCATTCCTTGGCAAGAATGTTTATCTGAACGATTAGCCATTTTACAAATATTCCCCTCACCCATATTGCATTGATTTATCTGGGGCTGGCCGGATGAGCAAGAAAAATTAGCAGGGCTGGTTAAAACAGATGATTTTGAGTGAAGGATAACATTAAAGACAAAAAAGAATAGAAAAATAAAGGCAATATTTAGAATCAATTTGGGGGTGAAAGTTTTTATCTGCGGCGAATAATCATTATCTGCTAATTTATTTATTCTTTCGTCTAGGACAGCGCCGAAGAAAGGAACCGCTAACTTATTTTGCAAAATAAGTTGCTTTTGCCACCCCATCACTTTGTACAAAGCTTGGATTAGGGGTATTTTATTCCGGAAACCATTTGTAGCATATTCGTCAGCCGCCAATTCGGATAAGATTGAATATTGTTTGGATAATGATTTGAGACCAGGTATGAAGAATAGAATTTTATTAAGAATTTTAATAAAAAATAATTTAATTGGATCATAAACAGAAAGATGATATTGCTCATGCAATAAAACAGCGGTTAATTCACTTGTGGATAATTTCTGTATCAAGGCAGTGGAGATGCAAATTTTTGGTCTGAAAAAATTAAAACAAAAGATAAACGATCCTCGGGTCTTAGTTTCAATAATTTTATTTTCTAAATTGACAGATTGGGCGACCCTTTTTAATTTGGGTGAGAGGACTAATTTTTTGTTTTTAAGGCTCATTGCGATAAATTGCTTAGTTGCTTTATTTGTTTTGATAAGGATTGTGATTAAAAAAAACAAGAGCGTTAATATCCCTATTCCCGCAAAAATTAAAGAAGAAAAAATGAAAGGGTGATTTGCGAAAGAGAGATGATGAGTGCAGCCGCAACTTGCTTGAAGACGGCCTAGAAAAGACTGCCAAATTAAGAGTAGTTTAGGATAAAGGTTCCATCCCAATATCAAAAAGAGAGCCAGAAAGGTGAAACCCAAGCCCAAGAATTGATAGAAAATTTTTTTGTTTTTTCTTTGATAATAATGTGTGTCCACGGCTTTTTATTTTATTTTTTTTAGTTTAAGCCGCCAATTTTCCAAATTTTTCAAATCGCTTGTCTCTACAACATCAATAAATTGCGCCACAGCCACTTCACCGAAAGATTTAATTAAATCGTTAATCGCCCTTCTAGAAACAGAGGCCGCGAAATCATCCCTGTTCTGGCTTGGCCAATAGATATAAGCGCCATCCTGTCCCTGTTTTCGTTTAAGGATTTTTTTATTGGATAGCCGTAACATTACAGTCATCACGGTGGTGTAAGCGATCTTTTTCTTTTTTCTTAATTTCTCCACCACTTCCCGAACGGAGACATTGCTATTAGACCAGACTATATCCATAATTTCCGCTTCCAACGCACCCAACGACCATTTAAGCTTATTTTTTTTCATAAATTTGATTATAATAATCTACTACATATTGTAGCAAAATTTTTTGAGAGTTGCAAATAGACTATACATATAGGTTACATTATAATCTCAAAGGCTAACTAAATCCGTGTCAAGGGTATCCTTTAAAAATATCGACAAAAATCAAAATGTATATTAGGATAATAATGCTCTTTTCTAATAGCCATTATAATGTTTAATTTAAATTAGGCTCAAATTGAATTGAACTTATCGAAAAGGAGAGAGAAAGATGGTTGAAGTTAAAAATGGACTAGGTTATGGTTCTATTGTTCCTGACGGACAAATCGTCTTTTTCAGAGACGAAAGGAAGGGACCTTTCACCCAAGGCGCAGAATTATTCTGGCCCGAAGAAAAAATAGTATTGCATGATTTGTTGGAAAAGGAAAAAGACAAGCAGAGCGAACCCAAGAAACGCGTGAAAAATAAGTTAAAGATAATCTGCGTGATTCCCTTAGACTCCGAAGTGTGGTCAATATTAAGCGCGTCGGATTTAGCAGAAAACAAAACAGGTTGGCAAGATCTCTTTTTGGCAGTCTTGCAAGCTGGGGTGATCTTCGGGATTGACAAAGCGATCGGGTTTTACGGTCGTCACGTTTCAGAAGAAAGATACCAACTAGGCGATACTGTGAGAGAGGAGGATATTGTCTTTCTGGTTTCTGATATTGACGGCAATGAAGTTCAGATCCTTCTGCCAAATCAAAGTATCCCGAAGGAAAACTGGTCTATAGCAAGCAGTGTTATTATCCCGGAAAGAGCTATTGAGCTCTTCCAAAATAATATTGGATTACCGATTTCGCAACTACTCCTCTTAATCCTTCAAATAGGCGAAAATTTCGGATTCGGGGAACAATGCATTTTAAATAGCTACTTTAGAGCCAATAACCCAGTATTAGGACTCGGTTTCTAAAATATCTGCACCGAGTCTTTTTTATTTTAAAGGGAAATAAAACTAAGCCAAAATACTAGTGATTTTTTGCAAAAATCACTTGATAATCTCTACTAAAATCTCCACCATCTTGATTAAATCTTTAATTCTGACTCGTTCTTTTTTAGTATGAGCGTCCCTGACGCCGTTTGCAATTTCTACTGCTTTAATCTGATACTCATTAATAATATTTAAATCAGAGGCACCAGTAGAAATAGTGAGTTCAGGAGTAACTCTCATCTTACGCATCGCTTTACAAATTTGTTTAATTAAAGAATCGGAGTGTCGGTGCTTGTACCCCGCAACCTCTCTAATAATTTTCAACTTATAGCGTGCTTTCTCTTTAACGCATTCATCTTGTGCCACTTTCTTCATTTTCTTTATTAATTGCTCAAGTTTGACTCTGCTAAAGCTGCGAATATCTCCCTTAAAAATCACTTGCTCGGGAACAATATTCGTCCCTTGCCCGCCGGAAATTAAACCAATATTAAAAGTTGTTTCCTGATCAATTCTACCAACTACTAACCGACTGATTACTCTGGCTGCGAGTACAATTGCATTGATCCCTTTTTCTGGCTCTGCTCCAGCATGAGAGGACTTACCTATAATAGTTAGTTCAAAAGATTTGATGTGCGGCGAAGCGGAAGTAATAATCCCCACTCTTTTTGCTCTATCCATACCAACTGCTTCCCGTGCTTTTATCTTACGGAAATTAAATTTGCTAATTCCAACCGATCCTCCCTCCTCTCCCGTAGAAAAAACGATTTCCAAAGGTCGACACTTTGAATTATTTTCGCAGATTAAATTCAACAGTTCTAAAATTATTGCTACACTGGCTTTATCATCCGCGCCCAAAATATTACCGCCCTCGGAATAAAGATATTCGCCTCTTTGATAAGGAATAATTCCTCGTCCCGGCTCTACTGTATCTAAATGCGCTTCTAAAAGCAGAGGGCTGCCTCGACCCGGCACGGAAACAAAAATATTACCCGCCTTATCTTTTGTCGGACGTAAATGCAATTTTCGCAAATAATCCAAAACCTCACGAATCGCTTCATTCTCTTCACCTGTTGGACTATCAATACGAACTAGCTTAAAAAATATATTACGCAATCTTTTTGAATTTACCATGTTACTAAGATAAAATCTAAATATATAAAAATAAATTTTTTCAAAAATAGGGGGATTTGCTGCCTTAAAAATATGACCCAACAAATCCCCATTTACTAGAAACGGTAACAAAGCTTATCAATTAAAGCCTTTGTCCCGCCAGTTGAAAAAAGAGCTACTGCTTGGTGAGCAGGATTACGTTTCGTTGCCAATCTTCCATAAAGAGGAGCTAAAAAACTTTTCTCGTGTAAACCTCTCTTGACTAACCCTTCTGCGGCTAAATCCAGAAGTTTAGACAGGTATGGAACAACCGATCTGCCATCTATCTTAGCGTCAAAGCCGGAAAAGATGGCGTTTTCTCTTAATGCCCGCCAGTCCTGCCAGGAAAACTGACCAACAATCTCTCGTTCTACCTCATCAATCACTTCTGCGATACCAAGCGTAAAAGCATCTACTGCTATGTTTTCTTGCTGGGGCTGAGTACAACAAGGACGCACCTCTATGGTGCCATAAAGTGTGCGCGGCCGTGCGCAAGGCCAGAAAGTGCCTTCGTGTAAACGATAATGCTTCTCAAAAGAACCTAAACCACCATTGTTAGATAGGTATTGCCCAAAATTTACTCCAGGGGCAAAATATTCACCTTTTCCATCTTGACTAACTAATAGTGTAAGGTTGCAGACGTATGCCAGAAAGTGGATTATGTCTCGAAACCGTTCATACGGAACACCCACTCTACCGCCGTTAGAAAAACTCCAATGGTCCTCCCTCACTGCTAGTCGACCCTTCTCATCAATACCCCCTGACCAAACAGACGAATTAGCACACAAAATAATCATTAACCCAGCTAAAGCATTATATACATTCGTAAACTGGACAACCTCCGCCTGCGTAATATCAACGTGAGTTTGATGAGCCGCGGTTATCGTTACATTATTAATACTTTCTGGATAATTTGTGCGCACGACTTCGTGCCGCCTTTTCTTAACCCAATAAAGATCACTAGGAGCAGCACAAGGTTGAATGCCATAACCGAGCACCAGCCCACCATGCCTATAAATGACTTTGCAAATATAGCGCATGCAATCATTAAAGGCTCCTACTACCTTCCATAAATCTGGGAGAGGAGGAAGGCCAATTTCTAAAGTACAATAACCTGCATCGGTCGTAATATTTACGCCGTCTTTCTCAACCCCCAAGACCACATCAGAATAACAATCATCATAATAAGGCTTCCATCCTCCTTGGACTAAAACAGGGAAAATACTCCGCACATCAAAAGGTTGACCGTCTTGATCAATAACCGGAAACTCGCGCTCCACACCAATCCATCTTCCTCCTCGCTTCAGTTCCACAGGGAATTTGCTAAGATAATTTTCCGCTAAAAAATTTAAATCCAACATTCTTATCTCTCCTTTTTTTAAAATGTTCATTTTACCAAACTAACCTACCGAAACCCTGCAAACATTATCAAATTCAAAGAACAAAAAAACCGGCTTAGTTAGCCGGTCTAGTTTCTAGTGTAAGACAGGTTTTAAACCTGTCTCTACTAAAAATCAGACCGGCGAAAGTCGGTTATAAAACCAAAAACCAAAAAAGAAATTATTTTGTGAAATATTATTTTCCATAACTCTTAAGAAGCATTATAACTCACCATAAAATATTGTCAAGGACTTCTTTAAATGAAACTCCACGGGCTTAGCCTACTCCGCCGAAGTGGTCTTCGGCTGCGAAGGCCGGACACCCGTGGCATCTCTTTATAATAAAATTTCGTGGAGCGCCCACCTGCTCACAAGCCTGCCCACCAGTCCGCCAAAGGCGGGCAGGCTTTCTGGTGCGTTGGGTCAAATCTTGATATTGATTTTTTTTCTAACCCAAAAATCATCCTGCAAAAACAGTAAGACATTGCCCGACCCCGGATCAACCATAAAAGATATACTCACCATAAGCCCACCCTTTATTTATTTTTTCTAGCGTTTTCCTTTGCGCGCAGTTTTCTTCTTCGTGACTTTGCGCTTCTTTATAGCTTTCTTTTTTTTTGCCATTTGCGATCACCTCCCTTCTTATTATTTTTTATCTTTGCGACAAAAAATAAAAAAATAATTTTAATCAAAAGGATTTCTTTCTTCAAAAACTTCTCCTCAAAAATTTTCTCTTTCTCGCCAAAATTTTTTCTGAAACCCGCCAAAGTTTTTTTTAAAAAAATTTAGGCGGGAAATTAAAAAAACTTTGGCAGGCTTTTTTCTTTTTATTTTCATTTCCTCCTTTGATGTATTTATTATACAACAAAAAAAAAGTTTTTAAAATAAAAAATTGTGGATAAACTATAAAAATCAAAAATGTAAAAATCAAAAAACAAAATGAAAATGTAAAATGAAAAAATTTTTTAATTAAATAAAAACCCGAAGAAAAAATTATTCTCCGGGCGCGCAAGAAGAACATACCGTGGCGGCATATTGCTTTAAACCGTCCACATGTAAAGAACTATTGTTCTGCACTACCGGATCGCTGCATACCTGATTAATAATCTTCTCAATGGATCTCCGAAATTCTTCTGCTGTCATTTCTCCTATGTGCAAAGAACGCAATGCTTCGCCAATCTGCGTACGATACGATTCCAGGGGATCTTTAGACATCAACCCATTTCCTCCTTTCTATTTGTTAGACTATTCCGGAAAATGAACAAAATAAAACTGGTCTTGTTTTTCAAGACCAACTAGTTTCACGATTAATTTGTGTTTCCACATCACAAAACTAGCCGGTCCAGAAAATCGGATTTAATGGTGCGGATATATTTTTGGAATTTGAGGTTATTCATACCTTTAATAGTCTAGTTAAAATAAAAATATTTGTCAAACAAAACTGTGGATAAAACATAAAGTGTGAAATACAACTGAAAAAAAATAAAAAAGGCAGGTTCGCAAAAAGAAAAAAATTCTTTTTTGGTGAACCTGCCCAGAGTAGCAAACCCCGTTAGAGAACGAAGTTCTTTAACGTGGCGAATCACCTGCTATCCCAATTATGCGGGATAACTGCTCGGGTACACTAGGTACCGCGAAGAGGATCGCTCTTTGTGAGCTTTGATGATTGCTACTTAGAAGGGGTAATAGTGGACACTGCTTTTATCACCTGTTGCAGTTGGCCGGGAATCCTTTTCCCCTGTGGGAATATTTTTTGATTTTTATTCCCATTAAGATTATTAACAGCGGCAAGATAGGCCTTGGTGCTTGCTTCTACAATATCTTTGCTTGTGCCACGACCAATGCTTTTCCCGCCGTTGACTGCGATATGTATAACCGCTTCCGCCATCATATCCCTACCTTTCATTAAAACCTTTAAAGAACACTCAATAAACTTAGCATTAATATCCGTCATCTTATTTACCGCTTTAAACACCGCATCCAACAGATTATCCCCACAACAAGCTGCTTCCTTTAACACCTCATCTCCATTCTTTAAACCCAGTACAACAACTGGTGTTTGAGTTCCGGCAAGGACCTGCAGATACTCCAAAGAGTACATATTATACCTCCTATCACAAAATTTGATTAAGTAAAGAACCAAAAAAACAAAAACAAAAAACTAGCCTTTCCCGGGCTAGATTTCTATTTTCTAATATTTGAAACCTTGAAAAAACCTAGCCCGCGAGTGGCAGCAACAAAACGCCCACCAACAATAAGGCTAGGTTTGAAATATTAAATTTTGCAAATGAATTTGGCATATTGACTAATTTAATTTTAGCAAACCCCAAATATCTGTCAAGACATTAAAAAAAAATGGCTCTTGATATCAATTACTTTGAATCAAGAGCCTAAGGTATCCGCTACATCTGTAGCGAATTTATCGTCGTAACAGAGAACTCCAGTTCACATGGGTATAAAAATCATCATGGTCTTCCTGGTCGCGATCGTCTCGGTTGCGACTATTATTTTGAACAATCTTTGAATAAGATCCCCCAGAACGGTTAATACTTTTTTGAATCCTATAGGCGGGCGGATCTTTCCGGAATACTCGTGTATTCTGTGGATTGCCGAGTTTAAAGTAACCGGTTTGAGCAAGATACTTCGCTGCTCGCTCAATTTGATCAAACTTTGCCTCTTCGCCAATCCTACTAAGATATTCCTTAAACCCATTCATATTACATTCCTGAGAATAAGAGGCATAAGTAATAACAAGTCCTTTATACTTCTCATCAAGCCCTACCATTGTTAGCGCTTGATTTATCGCTTCGCAAGAATTCCCTGTTAGCGCTTGACCTCCTGTTGCCTTGAAATAGTCTCTTAGTGTCGTTCCCGATCTTTGCGTCCTCACTATATTTGCTGTGCCAGATGAACCGGATGTACGTGCAATTTGATTTTTCCGCCTGACCTCTTGTATCTTGGCATATACCGCGGCATCATTATATCTCTTCGCAAGATTATATTGTCCTTTTTCTAGAGCTTCCTGTTTTTTGGCAAAAAGGTCTTGCACTTTGGTAAGAGCCAAAAGCGATGTTTCAGTCGAATCAAGGCGTTTGTTTGCCTGCACAATGCTTGTTTCAAGACCTTTATTGAGAAGGCTTCGGCTATCCACATCTTTTTTGGCAGAATCAGCCATTTCTTTAATGGCTTTTTGCATCTCTATCTTCTCGGCTTTTAACTTGGCAATCTCTACTTCCAACTGAGCATCCTTTGCCTTTAAGGCCACTAGCTCAGCGTCGCTGATGCTTACCGCCTGAGCTTGGGCAGATAGCGTCAACGCTAAAACTATAATCAGCATAAACACAGTCCACTTTTTCATTTCATTTACCTCCATTCAGCTTTTTGAGAATTTCGTTAATCTCTTTTGATTGATTCTCCACAGCTTTGGCATAACCATTTACACTTGACCAATAATCCACGACGGGTTCGGCCACAGGTGCTTCTCCTGTGGCGCTAACAAAAGAGTCGCTTTCAACAGTAACTTCCTGTTCATCTTGAGTTGCGGTTTCCGTTGCAATTTCATCGTCCTGTTCCGCCTCACCACTATAATGTTTTGCTGTCTTCCGAATAGGTTTCGGACGCTCGGACACAACGGTTTCTTCATAAGAAGTTTGTTGTTGCGCCGCCGGCTTTATAGTTGATTGTGCGGTTGTTGCCAGTGCGGCTGATTGTGTGGCAGGTTTCGCAATCACATTTGACCTTTCATCCTCAGTGTATTGATTGAAAAAATGCCATCCTACAAGCGCCAAAATGACAAGCGCCACAACAATGATTACCACGCCCGGTACGCCACGAAGCCAAATGAGCCAATCAAGTCGGTACGGCGAGCCGTCTAAAATGTTCTTTCCTTTCATTTCGTTTCCTCCTTTTTGTTTTCTTTTTCGTCCAGTATTTTCCCTTCTCCTTCTATAACAGTTTCAGGTTTCCCTTGTCCCCCCGTTAAGGTGCTAACAAATCTCTCAATGCTCGTCGCTTTTAATCCCCTAATCTCTCCTTCCATTATGCCCGTTTGGCGAGAACCAAGTATTGAAAGGAATTCTTCATAAATTTTCAATTCTTTTCCGCGTTGAGCTATCTCCAATTGCAATTCTTTTCCGCGTTGAGCTATCTCCAATTCCGCCAGTTTCGTCTTAAGCTCAAATACCATTTCAGGGAACGCTGCCATTTGCCCAGCGTCAGTAGCCAATATTTCCGCCAACGCCTTAAGCGCGATGTTTTTGGCTTCTGCTATTTTTGCTTCAAGCGGTATTTGTTTTTGCATTCTCTCAAATCCAAGCTCCATCCTATCTCTTTCTTGCTTCAATTCAAACTCGCCTTGTTTCTGTGCTTTCTCAAACCCAAGTTGCATCTTGCCTCGTTCTTGTTCCCATTCAAACTCGTTGCGGGTGCCTTGAGCTTCCAAGGTATGCGCCAGTTGCGCCCTCTCCGCCACCCTACCAAGTTCATCTTTCTCCTGTTTTTCAAACCAAATAGCGATTTCTTTCTCCTCGGGCTGTATCTCCTCGCTAATTGTTAAATCATCCACTGCAAAACAAGATTGGGTCCTCGCTAATATTGTGGTCAATCTCTCTTTGGCGTCTTTAAGAAATATTCCGTTTACTGTTTTAATCTCTCGCCAAGTATATGCAAGAATCCCATCTCGGAGAGCGGATGAAACAGAACTGACCAACAAGGACTCTTCTGTTTGAGCATTAACAACTATTCTTTTAATACTTTCTTCGCTATCATTCACCTTTGCCTGCGCGTTGACAATGCCTATTAAGGCAATGCCGTCTTTTGTACTCACAGTGCCTTTCAGTGGTACAGAAATTTGCTTGGGTGTCATATCCACAAAAGCAATTCCATCGCACTGACCTCTACGAGCACGTTTAGAAGGTATAGTATAATATTCCCCTTTCTCTACCTGGGGTAGCACCCTAATCGGATTACCATCATTACTAACAGTAACAGCCCGTAACTGGGCTGTTGGAATAACAGGTTCCAACCATTTCGCTTCCCTTAAAAAAACCCACCTATCATCAGCCATCCCTAATCACTCCTTCCCTTCCTGAAAGTATATTTCAGATTTTACCACGGTTCCTATATTTATCACTTTAATAAACCTAAGTTCATTTAAACAAACAAATCAACAACCTCATCACTGAAACACTATATAACTAAACTAAGTTGACAAAGACCCTAGTGAAAAAACAACCCTATAAACCTTAAAATCTTATTGAGTTATATATATCACCTTTTGACAAAACAGTCAAGAATTAGCTAAAAAAGCGGGGCTTTATTTCCGCTTCTATATCTCTATATTCCATTTATATATTAGATGAGATCACGCAAACATCACATCATCCTCTGCTCGCTTATAATCAAGGATTTCTTCGGGTGCAAACCAGTGTTCAATTTCATGCGCCGCTTCGGCGGGATCGCCCGAAGCGTGAACGATGTTGTGGATTGCCCGCTGGTCAATGTTCGCCGCTGTGTTGGTATCAATAGAATAGTCGCCGCGGATTGTTCCCGGCTGGGCTAAAATCGGTAAAGTATGACCCACTAATTTTCGCACCGTGGAAATGGCGTGCATCCCTTTTAAAATCATCGCCACCACTGGCGCCATAGACAAATAACTCACATTCCATTTCTGGACAAGTTTGCCGATCTCCAAAGAATCATCGGTGCCCATTTTTTCTTTGACATTCATCCCATACTCTTTAAAGGCGTCAATCGTTTTTTGACCCATCCCGCGGAGCCATTCTTCCGAGCCTGAATAATGCTTTTCCACATGCTCTCTTGTTGGCCAAACCATCTTCAGGGCAATGACTTTGAGCCCCCGCTTTTCAAAGCGGGAAATAATCTCGCCGACTAAGCCCCGCACTACGGCATCGGGTTTAACAATCACGACCGTGCGCTCTTGGCTCGGATGATCAGCGCTAATCTTATTTTTCTCTTCCATAATTTTAGAAAATTTAATAATTCATCTTTTTAAATTCTAGCATAAAAACTACGAAAAGTGAAGCTCCACGGACTCACGCCCGTGGCATCTCTTTATAATAGGATTTCGCGGAGCAAAACCCCTCACCAGAAAGCCACCATTCATCCACGGGTTTAGCCTACTCCGCTTAAAGCAGCCTTCGGCTGCGAAGGCCGGGCACCCGTGGCTTTCTGGTGAGTTGGGCAAAATAAAAAAAATTAGAGGGTATTATGAACGAATAATTCATCCCCTCTCTATCTAGCCATCTTATAGCCTACTTCCTAATCTCTATGGTTTTGACCATCCACAAAACCATATCCCCGAAAAATTTTACGGATTGATTAGGACACTTGTTATAGATGGCGAGTGCTAGAAGCCGCGGCAGCAACAGCGATGGTATTACCGCGCCCACGACCAACAAGAGGACTAACATTCTACCACCCCCAATACTAAGACACTAATGAATAACCGGTCGAATTATACTTGTATTATAAAGTGTAAAATTTAATAAATCAATAATTATATTAATTTTAAATTTTAAATCAAATCTTAATTTTTAATTTTAAAACAGTCGAGTTTTAAAATTAATACTTGATATCTCCTCTTTCATCTGTCCTCAAAATTTGAATCCCTAAATCCTGAAGCCTCTTTAAGGCAGCCTCGTTCGGGTGACCATATGTATTCTTGCCCACAGAGATAATCGCGGCTTGCGGTTCAACGGCTTTCAAAAAATTTTCGCTCGTGGAATTCTTTGAGCCATGATGCCCTACTTTTAAAACATCGGATTTGAGATATACATTATTAGAAATCAACTCCGCTTCCTCATCTAATCCCGCGTCGCCCATAAGGAGATATTCCTTCTCTCCGCGCGCTAAACGGCAAACAATGGAAGTATTGTTCAAATCTTTCACCTTTTTATCCTGTAAATTTTCCAAAGGAAACAAAAAATCAAGATGAGTGTTATTGGCGAGCATAATATGCTCGCCATAGCGCGGAAATGAAACCGCAATATTTTTCTTGGCGATAATCTCTTTAAATCTTTTGTAATATTCTTCGTCGCTTTCCACGCCATTATAAATTACTCTGTCCACTTTGTACCTTTCTAAAACTTCTATCAAGCCTCCCAAATGGTCTCTATTCGGGTGCGTAAGGATAACCGCGTCTAATGAACGGTCAAAGAACGGCATTATTTCACCAAGTTTACTTAAAACCGTCTTCCCTTCGCCCCCGTCAATTAAGATTTGATGCTGTTCTTCATCTTCAATAAAAATACTATCTCCCTGTCCCACATCGTAAAAAATGACCCGAAACTTGGGTGGCTTTCCCCCTTCCCAAACCGCCCACCAACCAAGTATAGTAAGCACAACTAAAAGTCCTAGAATATAATATTTATATCTTTGGAAAAACATTTGAAAATAGAATTAGGAATAATGAATCCCCGCACCAAGCCCCCGCTAACGCTCGGCTGGTACAGGGCAAGCAAGAATCAGGAATGAGCCCCTCCGAAACCTCTCCCCCTACAAAGGGGAGGAACTCCCTGATTCATAATTCCTGCTTCCTAATTCCAATCTTATTATACCACACCAAAAACCCCGCCAAAACTAAATAATAAACGACCACCATCCACCATTGCATCTTTAACTCCAAAAAGCTATAAGGGATTTGAGCTAGATAATCACTAACTTTAAGAATCAAGGTTAGAAACGGCCAAATAAGCCAACTAAACATCCAGCCTAAAAGCCAATAAACAAAACCTAAAATAATACCGCAGAAGCCTAAAATTGTAATAAAGGGAACAAAGGGAACAATCAAAACATTAGCAATCGGAGAAATTAACGAAAGCTTGCTAAAATGAAACATCAATAAAGGCAAAGTGGCAACTTGGGCGGCAAGGGTAAGCAAAATAATATTTTTAATAAAGCCAAGCTCTGGTAATTTCGCAAACCATTTTATAAAAATTGGATAAATATAGACAAGGCCTAAAATCGCCGCGAAGGAAAGCTGGAAGCCGACATCATAAGGCAATAGTTTTGGATTAATGACAAGTATCGCTGCTGCGGCAAAAACAATCGCGTTGGCGGAATAATTCAGGCGACCCAAACGTTGCGCCAATAAAAACAGAAATCCCATTACCCCCGCTCTTACCGCGGAAGCGGGCGCGCCGACCAAGATGACATATAAAATTAAAAATAAAACCGCGAAATAAAAAGCATGCTTCCGCCATAAACCTAAGGTTAAAAGAACGGACATCACTATTGTAGAAATTAGAGTAATGTTAAAACCGGAAACAGCGATGATATGAGTTATGCCCACGCGAGAAAAATCATCCAAAACTTTTTTCGGAAAATTACCTCGCGAGCCCAAGGTTAATCCGGCTAATAATGATGCTTGCGGTTCTGGTAAAATTTTGCTAATCACATTACTGGTTTCTGCTTTCAATTTCAAAATGACCGCGTAAATAAAATTGCCGTTACGAGAAGACAACAATTGCACTCCCCCCTCCCTGGGATAGCAAACCGAATAAATACCAAAAAGACTTAAATAATTTTTGTAAGAAAAATCTTCTTCCGCCTTGGGAGTTTGTAATTTGCAAGTGATTTTTAGTTTATCCCCATAATGGTATTGAGGATAATTTGGAACTGTTACCAGCGTCTTGCCTTGATAATTACCCGCAGCTTTAACTGTGAGCTTTGTATTTGTATCCCGCGCATCTGGCTCTTTATTGACTATGCCCAAAAAACTCATTTCCCCCTGATCGTTATAATAAGCAATGTGCGCGGCGTTAATTTCGGGCGCGCTCATCTCAAAGCGCCATACGCCCAAAACAAAAAATAGGATCGCAAGTCCTATTATTTTCGCCAGTTTTTCAGACCAGAAAACGCTGGTGATAATTATTCCCAAAACTACCAAACCAATTAACGTGACACGCCTTATGTCTCCGCTCAAATCCTGTATTAGCCCACCAACAAATACGCCTCCGATGATACTTAAACAAAAAGTCAAAAATATAGTGGATTTACTAATTACAATGTTGATATAAAAAATTAACGCCAAAATCTAAACAAAATTCATAATTCCTGCCTGCCCGCCGACCTGTCCGCAGAAGTCCGCCTTTGGCGGACGAAGGAGGAAGCCTTGGCATAGGCGGACCTGCCCCGCACCGAATTTATTCTGGTGACGGGGCTTCCATTTCAGGCTGAAGCTGCTCCAGAGTCTTCGCTTCCACTTCCGCGCGCTCCCTGCCGTATTTCAAGCGCGATAAATTTTTTATTTTTCGCGCCAAATCGCGGTCAGGCTTTTGCTCGGGCGATAAGGTCTGCATACTAAAAGCTTTGGAAGGCGTATTATTGATAGTAAGTTTCAGATAGGTTTGGAATTGGCCAAGATTGATTAAATCATGGGCGGAAAAAACCGGCTCGGTTTGTTTTTCCACAAACTCGGCGTCATTGGGTCCGATCCGAAAAGAAGCAAGACTGCCGACATTGCCAAAAACCGCGTCGCGAATCTGTTCCGGAAGCTGGGCGATATATTGATTGGCGAGAGTTAAATTCAGGCGGTATTTGCGGGCTTCGGACAAAATCGTCATAATACTGTCCGTAGTGAAATTTTGGAACTCATCAATATAAAGATAAAAATCGCGCCGCTCTTCCTCGGGGATATCCACCCGCCCCATTGCCGCCATCTGGATTTTAGAAACAATAATCAAACCGAGAAGCGAAGAATTGATCTCGCCGGTTTTGCCTTTAGACAGATTAACGAGCAAAATTTTGCCGGAGTCCATAATCTCGCGGAGATTGAAGGCGGAGCGCTGCTGGCCGATAATATTGCGCATCATTGTGTTCTCCACAAACTGCCCGATCTTGGAAATCAAATAGCCCAACATCTCGGATTTATGAAAATCCGTGGTCTTCGCCATTTCCTTCTCCCAAAAATCGCGCACCACCGTATCCGTCACTTTCGCGATCTTGTATTTTTGATATTCCGGATCAGTGAACATCCGCGGAATCTCGGTAATCGTCCCAGGATTTTCCGGATCCGCCATCAAGGTCAGCATCACATTGCGCATATTATGCTCAAACATCGGGCCCACAATCTCCGGTGGAAAAAGCTTATGGAAAATGGCAATCATCTCAGAGACGACAAAGTCCTTCTGTTCGGGCGTATTATATTCCAGCATATTAAGCCCCAAGGGGCGGTCAATATCTCCCGGGTCAAAAAGCACGACCTCTTCCGCTCTGTTTCTCGGTATAAGGCCTAATAATTCTTCAATAAGTTCGCCATGGGGATCCACCACGCAAACGCCCTCGCCACTTTGCAAATCCTGCGCCACCATATTTTTAAGCAAAGTGGTTTTGCCCGTCCCGGTCTGACCAATAACATACAAATGACGGCGCCGATCTTCTCTTTGAATCCGCACCAGTCTCTCC
The DNA here is from genome assembly GCA_041644975.1 of Candidatus Doudnaibacteriota bacterium. Taxonomy (GTDB): domain Bacteria; phylum Patescibacteriota; class JAQUNI01; order JAQUNI01; family JAQUNI01; genus JAQUNI01. The sequence goes on from JBAZQX010000005.1 coordinate 44,631, forward strand.
ACGCCCCGAAAAACATTCTTGCCAATCACAATCCCTTCTTGAGGCAGATTGGCGGGCGCCTCGCCCTTCTTGGCAGTAAGCCATTTCACTTCCGGCGTTTCGGTGTAAGCCGTAGGCAAATGGAAAATGCTCGCCAGCTCCTCGGTGTTTAAAATACTCGCTTTTTCCTCATCAAAAAAACGAAAATTAAAATTGGTAATCGTTTTTTTGGCGCTCCACTTTTTATTTTTATCCGGCTTGAAACTATTATATTCGGGATAAGTAAACTGCTGAAAAGCGTTGATTAAATTGGACAATTTAATCTCGGCTTGCTCGCGCGTGGGACTCGCGGCCGCCAGACGAATATTGGTCCGAAAAGCGACCTTGTTCGCTTTCTCTTCCAAAAGCTTTACCGTTTCCTGCTGCAGGGGGGTTAAGGAAGGCGGCGCTTCAATCTGCTTTTCCCCTTCCACTTCCGGCGCTCTTTTCTTCTTCTCGGCTCCTTGAACCGCTGTCATCACCACCTCGCCGGCAAAATGCGCCATCTTGCCTGCCACGCTCTTCGCGCCCACCGCCTCCGCGGTTTTCACGCCCTGCTGAATCTTGCGCGCCGCGGAAAGACCCTTGGTCTGCCAGCCTTTGGGAGCGGGACGAATCATCACCTCTATACCCCCTCCTTCTTGATCTCCCATCTTGCTCAAAGCGTTAGCAAGAGCCGAGAGAGGGTCATTTTCCAAATATTTATAAGTTTTAATTGGAAAAACATTTTCGCGCGACAAAACCATATTCGTCGCGAGCACCACGCTCTCGGGAGTATAAAAATTGTATTCCTTCACCTCTTCCAGTTCGGCTTTGGGATAAGCCGCCTGGATTTGTTTTTCCACGAGCCCCACCAAATTATTCGGACAGCAAACGTAAAAACTTGTTTCATTATGATGCGCCACAATTTCCAAAGAAACAAAATCTTTTTCCTCCCAAAGCTTGGCTTTTTTCACACGATTGAGTTGCGCGAAGCCGGCGAATACCTGCTCCGCCACCGCGATCAACTCCTTCTCTTCCTGTTTTTCCTCTTTCTCCCCCTTGCCGATTTCTTTCGGCACCCGAATTGAAAACAAAGTTGTTTGGAAAGCCTTAGGCACCTTGGATTTCTTGCGCTGGTTTAAAATCAAAAAATAAGCAATCAAGATAAGCAATAAAATAAAAAGTATCCCACATAAAAGATAGATGATGGAAAGATTAGTTTCATTCATAAAGACAGCATAAATTATAACTTATAACTTATAACTTGTAACTCAAGACTTCTGAAAAATTTGAGTTACGACGGGTGATGGATTTTAAGTTTTGAAATTATCCCCCAAAGCATTGCTCCTATTTTTTCAGCCAGATTGATTAATTCACAATATCGCTCTTTATTTAAATATTGCCTGTGATGAGAAAAATAGATAAGATACTTACTTTCTTTTAATGATCCATATGAAATTTCTAAAAAGTTCCTTAAAGTATTTCTGCTCTGTCGGGCATAACCTTCTATGTAATTCAAAATCACAGACAAAGCCGCTCTCCGTAATTGCGATATTAAACCAAATTGCTCTATCTTAGGGAAATCTTGAGTATAATCATAAACTTTATTTGCATAAACATCCATAAACTTCTTTAATTCCTGATGAAATTGATTTGTCCGTTCCATTCTCTCTTGGGTTATAAGTTACAAGTTATAAGTTACACGATTTTCACGCCGCTTTCTTTTCTTCACGACCTTGGCTTAGAACATCTTTTTGGGCATAGGGATCCAAACGTTGTAATTGTTTAAATCTTCGCACTTCAACCTGCGCTTTCTTTTCCGCGCTTATTGCTTCTTTCTGCTCTGCGACCGCTTCCCGCGCTTCTTGCGTTAAGTCTTTTGCCGCTTCTTCCGCCTTGCCTGCCGCGATTTGCGTTTGCCGCGCCGCTTCTATGCCCTGTGGCCTTCCTTTCTCTATTCTTTCCGCGGATAATTCCGCTTTTGCGGCAGTTTTTCCACTCTCCTTTTCAATTTCTTCCTGCGTGCCTTGGACTGCTTCCCGCGCCATTTCCAATTTTTCCGCGGCGGCATTTTGTTCCTCTAAAGCGTGGCGCGCCTTTTCCCTTTGAATGGTTACTAAAGGATGCTCTGTGGGCGTAGCTTGCGCCTCCTCTGGAGACGGAGGAGGAGATATTATTTCCTTTTTCTCTGATAATTGTTCTGGTTTTATCTCGGATGGACTCTGGGGTTCAACTGCGCCCTCCCCAGCTATTTTTTGCCCCTCAAGAGCTTGTTTTTTCAATCTCTGTTCACTAACTTCTTGCAAAGTTTGGGGTGGAGTAGGAAGAGTAGATGTTTTATCCTGATTTGGGTTTTGATTTAAAGGCATAAAAATGAAATTTAATGACTTAATTTCATTATAACATTTTTTAAAAAATATGTAGAGACATCAAAATTTCGTGTCTCTGCTCACTAAGACATCGCAAACCAGTCCCTCCTATTTTTGAATCCGAACAACTTTATTCCTTCCCCTTTCCCCCCGGCTGATCTGTATGTAACTTTTGGCAACTCCAGAATAATCCGCCAGAATCTTGATTAGGGCTTTATTCGCCTTACCTTCCACTGCTGGCGCGGTTAAATAAATCTTAAAACAACCGTCTGAAAGAACGGTTATTTTATTCTGCTTGGCGTTAGGAATAACTTTGCAGGAAATGGTCATAAAAATTCTTTAATAACCCTAAGCTCTTGCCAACTTTAAAATTAATCAAACAAGCGCCTCCTATTCCAAGTTTTCTTACTATTTTATTCCGTCCGCTTTCAGCAGGACGAAGTTAGCTTCCAGCGTGACGCAGTCCGCTTTAATCCACAGGCACAACTCTTTTGCCTTGAATCATAAAGTCTATGATCACTTTGCCGTGGTCGCCAAGACCTGTCCACTCGTCGTCGTTATCCCAGGAATACTGCGCCCAGGTCTCATTGCATTTCCCGCCACGAACAAGATAATTCATCCGAATTCGTTTATTTTTTGGCAGCTTGCTTAAGGGAATGTTTGCGACATAGCCTTGATTCGACCAATCCATTTTCCAAGTATAATTCCAGCGATCAGGGTCGCCGGTAATCACGACCGTTTCGCCGCGTCGGGGCTGCGGAATAAAAACCCAGCACAAAAATCCCCGCACACATAATTAGCTTTTTCATAGATTTTTTGAATCTGTTTTTTTGAATTTTAGAGATTAGTCTCATAATATTCTTGGTTTAAGATTTTTAAAATTAATTCCGCGGCTGACTGGATAAATTAATTCTTGCGCTCTTTTGCGTTAGAAATAAGCGCGCTAATCTTAATTCTTGATAAGAAAAATCTTTGCCTAATATTTCACGCACCGGCTTTAAATACATCTCCCCAGTTTGTTGGAAAGCAATCTTGATAATTTCAAAACGGCTCTCCGGCAATTTTAAATAATCTAAGCTCATTTCCTTAATTTTATTATTTTGCGCTAGCTTTTCTAAATGACTCACAATAGTCTCTTGTTTCAAACCGCGTCTTGAAGCAATCTCTTCCAACGACAATCTTTCCACCACCAACATTCTGGTTTTCTCGTAAGTTGAAAGATGGTCTTTATTCTCTTTTTTAATATCCTCTTCAATCTCATCATCTTTCAATTTCATCCTTTGGTTTATTTCTTCCCTTAAAGAAACCATCACCTCTTGCGACATCTGCCTTAAATTTTTATCCAAGCTTAAAACTTCCTTATTCACTTGAAGCGCTAGATCATTAATCCCTAACAATTTGAGGCAGTCAAAAGATCGCACCCGCGAAAGAGCGACATAGCCCATCCCTTCTACAAAAGATTTGGAAAGGTCAACCTCTGCCGCGTCTAAGGTCATACCTTGGCTTTTATGCACCGTGATTGCCCAGGCCAAGCGCAAGGGCAATTGATAAATTGCCGCTCTTTCCCTCCCATCTTCTTCAATGGTCCAACTCGCCGGCAAGGCAATTACTATTTTACCTGCGCAAGTTTTAATGATCGGAAACTTATGTTCATCAAAGCCAATTATTTTCCCCAACGTTCCATTCACATATCCCTTCTCAAAATTATTTTTCACAAACATCACTTTCGCGCCCTTTTTTAGTCTTAACCGCTCCGGCGCGAGGCACCCTATTTGCAAAGCTTGCACTAACTTTTTCGGACCACTTCCCCGCATTGAATAGGCAAACTCCTTCCCCGGAATCTTGGCTAACTCCATATTATTAATCACGTCCACATCCGCGTTATGAGTATAAAGCTTGGGCGGCGATAAAGAAAAAACTGTTTTTCCAAGCTGCTTGCTGGATAATATTTTATGCGATTCTTTTAAATTATTATCACGAATATGTCCGAGCAAAGAAAGAAGGTCAACGTCCTTGTGGCGATGTTGTTCTTCCAAATAGCAAACCTTAATGTCCATCCTTGGCCAGACATCGGATTCCGTAATGAATTTAGCGGCTTTTCCCCTATTTTGCACAGGCGGCAACTGAAAAAAATCGCCCGAACAAATAACCTGCATACCGCCAAAAGGTTCATCATTCTCTTTGAACACCCGACAAATTTGATCTACCAAATCAAATTGAAAGCCATGCAGCATTGAAATCTCATCAATAATCAAAATTTCTGTTTTGCGAAAATGCTTAATTAAATATGGTCTTCTCAAAAGATCCTCCAAATCCCTTTCACCTAATTTTTCTTTAATGCCCAAGCCAGACCAAGAATGAATAGTAACGCCATTCATATGGGTAGCGGCAATCCCAGTGGAAGCGGTAACCGCAACGCTCTTCCCGTGTTTTTTTAAATATTGGATAAATTGATTCAATAAAAAAGTCTTGCCTGACCCCGGCGGCCCGGTCAACAGCGCGTTGTAGCCTAATTTTAAGATCGCGATCGCTTCTGCTTGAATCATAAATAGAGATCAAATTTAAAAGTATCTTCTCTGTTGACCTGATCAATTTCTTGAGATGTAAATTTTATTTCTTTTTCTGGCATAAATTTTGAAAATTGCGGTAGGGAACAAAAATTTTCGTTCCCTGCCATTTTAACACAAAAAAAATTTACCGTCTTACCCCGTGGACCCGAAACCCCCTCGGGAATGATTTTGCGTCTTTTCTACTTCCTCCCATTCCCCTCTTTCAATCTTCACAAAAATCCCTTGGGCAATGCGGTCGCCGACCGCAACGCGCGCTTCTTTGTCCGTGAAATTATACACTTGCACGCGGATTTCATCTTCCGCCCCGCAATAATCTTGGTCAATAATCCCCGCGCCGTTAATTAACATTAAACCTTCTTTTACTGGTGTTGAGGAACGAGCAATGAGCATCAACATATATCCCGGCGGAGTTTTAACAATGATATTCGCGGGAATGCGCACGATTTCCTTGGGTTTCACAACCACGCTCTCGCGGCAAATCAAATCAAAACCCACGGAGCCAGAGGTTTCGTATTTAGGCAAAGGCAAAGATTGATCTACTCGTTTGATTTGAATTTTCATAAACCACTTTTCGTCATTGCGAGGAAAGCCGGCCTTAAAGACGGCTGACGAAGCAATCTCATTAAATTATAAGGTTGACGATAAATTTATATCCCTCTAATTTCCACTTTTTTCACATACTTTTCCGCGATCTTTTGGAAATTACGAATCACACTCTCCCTATAAACTTTTCTCTCTGGATCGGGCGCTAATGTTTTGAGGGGCTGATATTGCTGGAGCGCGTATTTTTCCGCGCCGGCGATAACCTTGACCATTTCCTCTAAATTATCCTTGCGCACAAGAGGCGGGAAAAGAGTAGTCCGAAATTCATAATGAAACCCATCTGGCTTTTTCGCTCGTAGCAGAAAAGCGGCGCTCTCTTTGATCCGCGCAAGTTCTACAGCCGGCTGCACTTTTGGATAATCCTGCCAGCTGGTTTTTAAATCCATCGCCGCGTAATCCACAAACTTTTCTTGGATCAATTTTTTCAACATAACAGGATCGGAACCATTAGTATCTAGTTTAATCAGATAGCCTAAATCCTTCACTCGCGAAATAAAGCGAGGCAAATCCGCCTGCAGGGTCGGCTCGCCGCCGGTAATCACCAATGCTTCCAATTTGCCTTTTCTTTTGCCCAAAAACTTTAACACTTCCGTCTCGGTAAAAACGGGCAAACTGGAATCCTCTCTTACTAATTCAGGATTATAACAAAAAGCGCACCGGAGGGTACAGCCTGATGTGAAAATAATCGCCGCAATCTTTCCCGGATAATCAAGAAGAGAAAATTTCTGAAAACCGCGGATTTGCATAAAAATAGTAACTAGTAACTCGTAGTTGGTAATTAAGACGAACCACCCTTCGGGCGAGATATTACTATTTACTAATTACTGATTACTTCTCTAACCCTTCACCTTTAGCTAAAGATGAAGGGTCTAATGCCTTATTATATTCCTTCCGATCATGAAACTCCTCCTGCTTGCCGTCATTCCACTGTTTCACCGGCCGCAGATAACCAACAACGCGCGAATAAACCTCGCATTTTGTGCGTTGTAATTCTAAATTTTGTCTTGTCTGATTCATTTTATTTTCCTTACTTAAAAAATTATTTTTCATTTTTGATTGTCTCGCTTCGCGAGATCTCGCGAAGCGATGATGATTTTTCCTGCCCGCTGTGCTCTTAGCAAAGCATGGCGGGCGGGCACTTTTTATTTGTCTGGCTTCGCCAGATCTTGACGAACTGTGTAGCCGATTTCCGCGTCGCACTTAGGACAATATTCATGCTCGCCGGCGATATAGCCGTGCTTGGGACAGATGCTGAAGGTCGGCGTCAGGGTAAAATAGGGAAGGTGATAGCGGTGGCAAACCTTTTTAACTAAGCTTTTGACGGCAGTAATATTGGGCAGCCGTTCGCCAATAAAGCCGTGTAATACCGTGCCACCCGTGTAAAGACTCTGCAGGTCGTCCTGACAATCCAAGGCTTCAAATAAATCATCACTAAAGTTAACGGGAAGATGAGTGGAATTCGTGTAATACGGCTTTGCCCCTGCCTGATAAGCTCTTTCATTCGCCACAATAATTTTAGGATATTTTTCTTTGTCATATTTGGCGAAATTATAGCTTGTGCCTTCGGCCGGCGTCGCCTCTAAATTATACAATTGATTCTCTTCGTTCTGATAATCCATCAGCCTTTCCCGCATAAAAACTAAAGTTTCCTTGGCAAACTTATGACCCTTATTTGTAGAGAGACTCGTTTTAAGAAGATTAAGGCAGGCTTCATTCATCCCCAAAAGACCAATGGTGTTAAAATGATTGCGCCAGTATTCACCAAAAGATTCTTTAATTTTGTCTAAGTAATGACGGCAGTAGGGATAAAGACCTCCTTCGGTGAATTGCTCTAAAGCCTCTCTTTTCACCTGCAGACTTTTGCGCGCAACCGCCATTATTTTCCCCAAACGTTTAAAGAAATCTTCTTTATCTTTGGCTATATAGCCCAAGCGCGGCATATTGATCGTGACTACCCCGATAGAGCCCGTAAGCGGGTTCGCGCCAAAGAGTCCGCCGCCTCTCTTACGAAGCTCTCGGTTATCCAGGCGCAAACGACAACACATGCTGCGCGCGTCATCCGGACTCATATCAGAATTGACAAAGTTGGCAAAATACGGGACGCCATATTTAGCGGTCACTTCCCACAAGGGATTCCACTCGCGTTTCCCCCATTGAAAATCGCGGGTGATATTAATTGTGGGAATAGGAAAAGAAAAAACACGTCCCTTGGCATCGCCTTCAAGCATAGTTTCGCCAAAGGCGCGATTAAAAAAATCCATTTCTTTCTGGAATCGGCCATAAGTTTCATCTTTAAGCTTTCCACCAATTACCACAGGTTCATTTTTAATATTGGCAGGAATAGTTAAATCTAGTGTAATATTGGTAAAAGGCGTGTTGCCCGTAATAAATACTTTGCCTTTGCGCCGCGCGATCACGGTTTCATTTTCGGTATGCACTGACCAAATTACTCCATGATAATTGACTTTTTTTACCCGCGCGATATAAGTCTCGGGATGCTTAATTATTCTCAAAACATAAATATCCTTCTGGCCAATGGTTGGCTTGCGCGTCATTACTGTAAAGCCATAACCGGCCTGGACCAGTATTATTTGCAACTGATCCAAAAGATCCAAATCCGTGGTCGCAATTTTACAGCCTTCAAAACCGTCGGCTTTAAGGTAAGTGTCTAAAAATAATCTCGCTTGCCGCTCACTCAAATCCTGCAAGCAGGCAGGAATAAAATGTATATTCTCTTTCGTACCAAACCACTTATGAATCACTCTGGAACTTTCCGCATCCATTCTCATTCTTTGCACCTCACCCCCCAAACTTGCAGTCAAATATTCACTATAATGCAGCTTGAAATGTTTTAATAAATTAATAATTTCATTGTAATTCGCTCTATTTTGAAACTTGGATTGATAAATGCTCACACGATAACAGCATCTGCGTTTTCCTGGCCGCTCGATTGAACCTTCACTGATCACCCAAGCTAAAAGTTGAATCTGATCATCACTAACCTTCGCATCAAGGTTTGCGTTCTTTCCCGCGACAGGAATAATAAATGGCGACTTAAGTTTTAATATTGCTTCAATCGGCTCTAAAACATAGCCTCCATTACTAAACAATTTTCTTACTACCCTGTGCCCATGTGAAATTAATTGATCCTGTATTCTATTCTTTAAGTTGTACATTACGCCCTGGTATTGTCTTTTAAAAACCGAAGTAACCTTTTTTTCTTCTAGTTGGCTGTTTTTCAAATTGAAAGTTTTAATCTCATCGCCGGCTTTCACTTCACTATAGCCTCGCCAACCTTCGCTGGTCAAAATCTCTGTGTCCCCTGAAAGACATTGAAAACCTACCCGCGTCGGCACATTCATATTAAACAAAAATTCCTGCAGGCACTGTTTAATATCCCCATAACTTAAATCATCATAGCGGATAAAAGGGGCAAGATAAGTATCAAAATTAGAGAAAGCCACTGCCCCTGCGATTTCGCCCTGCACGGTGTAAAAGAAATTAACAATCTGACCCAAGGCTGCGCGCAGGTGCTTGGGCGGGTGAGATTCAATCTTGCCGGAAACCCCGCCAAAACCGCGCATCAAAAGATCGCGTAAATCCCAGCCCGTGCAGTAAGCGGACAAAAGCTGAAGATCATGAATATGAAAATCCCGATTTAGATGCGCGTCCCGCACTTCCGGAGGATAAATCTTATGCAACCAATAATGGGAGGAAACCGAGGACGCGACATGATTATTCAGTCCTTGCAGTGAAAAAGTCATATTGCTGTTTTCGCGGACGCGCCAATCCACCTGTGATAGATAGCCCTCCATTAGTTCGTCGGAGTCAATAAATTTCCGCAAATCCCTTAGTCTCGCGTGTTGATCGCGATAAAGAATATAGGCCTTCGCCGTCTTCGCGTGTCCTTCTTCAATCAAAACCTTTTCCACCAAATCTTGGATTTGCTCCACGGATGGGATAGTATGGCCATCAAATTTTTCATTTAAAAGGATAACTACCTTGGCGGCTAATTGTCTGGCGAGTGCCCTATTCCGCCCCCCCACCGCTTGCGCCGCCTTAAAAATAGCCGTCGCGACTTTTTCTGGTTCAAAAGGAACAATCCTGCCATCCCGCTTCTTGATTTCCCTGACCTGTTTTGTTTTTGCCATTTTGGATTATTTAGTGTGTCGCTTCATCGAGCGACACACTTTAGGGTTTCGCTCATAAGCGGACACCCTTTGGAGTGTCCGCTTTAATAGACGGGCTACCCTTTAGATTTTAATTTCTATTTTGGGCGGCAAATCTGTCTTTTGAGATCCGTAAATGCGCTTAGCTCTTGCGCAAAACTTTCTACATCTTTAAAAGACTTGTAGACCGAGGCAAAACGGATATAGGCTACCTCGTCCAACTTTTTCAATTCCTTCATCACCAATTCGCCGATTAAACGGCTCCCTATTTCTCTTTTTCTGTCCTCGCGAATCTTTTGCTCAATGCGGGAAAGCATCTTCAAGATCGTCTCCTCGGCAATAGGACGTTTTTCGCAAGCGCGTCGGATACCTCGTTCTAATTTGGTGCGGTCATAGAGCTCACGCCGACCATCTTTTTTAATGACATAAAAATTCAATAATTCCACTTCTTCATAGGTGGAAAAGCGGGAGCGGCATCTCGGGCATTCGCGGCGACGCCGAATGATAAAACCATCGTTCGCGCTCCTGGAATCCAGTACCTTGGTCTCGCTGGCGTGGCAATGGGGGCATTTCATATATGTAGGTCAAATGTTCCTTTATATTTAGGAAAATGAAATCAATTAAGAAACTATTTTATATTGACTACGCGGAACTTTCCGCTTTGTCCGTTCTTAAACTTTCTTTTTTCAAACATGGTTCTTTATCTAAATCTATTTCACTATCCCCAACTTTTAATTTCTTTCTTTGCACCCACACAAAACCCTTATCTGGCGTTATTACTGCAACATCAACTGGACCCCCAACTCCGGGCATATCTCCTGGATCAAAAGCAACACCATCAGAAAAACGTTGAATTGCGGAGGTAGTTTGAATCATTAAAACACAAAAATCAATTGCATCCTGTAAAGTCATTGTTCCCCATTGAATAACATATTCTAGACTACGAAGTTGTTTAGTGAGTTCTTCCTTCCCGATCCTCTCACTTGCCTCGCTGACAAATTTCAAATTGCCGATTCTACCATCAAAGCCTAAAACAATCCTCGTCACTACGTCTATTTGTCCAATCCACGAAGCGCCATACTCTTTACCCTTTTCTAAACTATCTCTTTTCTTTTGGATTTCACCGGGGATATAGCAGGCATAAACTTCATGCGATCCATCTTTATTATAGCCAGCGATAAGAAGATTAATGGCGTCAATGCCGCCAATACCATCTTTCAAATTGCCTTGTGGATCCCGAAATTTAAATTTAACTAAATGTTGTTCTTGCTTTATTTCTATTATTTCACACCCTTGTTGCTTCAGATCATTCTTGATTTTCTCTGGCAGTTTCTCAAATTCTTCCCGCCACTTGTATTTTTTATTAAATAAATAATGTAACTTTTCCGCCATCTCTTTCACATCTATATTTTCTAAATCAGTCTCTCGTTTGAATTGCTCAATAAATTTACTTACATTTTTCGGCACGCCATCTTCGGGTAAAAAAGCGATTCCGGTAATTGCTACACCAACCCTACTATTCAGTTGGAAAAGCTTAGAAGCATTATCACTCCCGATCCGCGCCATTCCTTTCATGTTCCGAAAAGACTGTCGACTATCCGCCGCCAGGACAATACCTTCTGGAGTTGTTGTGTTGATTGCTAGAGACATGAAATTATTTTTAAACTTTTAAGTTTATAATAGACTATCATACAATGTCGATTTAAGTAAAATTGTCCCAATTTTTTCCTAGTCTTAATATCTTAACCGCTCTCTTCAGGATTTCTTCGGATATAGATCTATTTGTCAGAATAAATAATTTTTTAGCTGATTGAAGCATCTTTCCTTCTGTAATGAGCCCTCTATAAACCATTATTGGCAGGAAATGAAAAAGATGATAAATAGTTATACCATTATATTCAAGATCAATCCCCAAATTTTTATATTCCTCCGTAACGGCATAGCAACCCACGCTCCCTATAGCACTAACCGTCGCAGCTAACCAAAAATCACCCAAATGATTGTGGTAATCTGCTACATGACCTGACCAGGAACTTTGAGCTCGCCAGTTTTCAAAAACGAGGGAAGTAGTATCATGACTCCTATTTGGAGTCCCATGAAATAATGGGTTGCCGATTTCATTAAATGATGCAGTAGTATTATATTGATCTGAGCCGTTTACGAAGGAGTAACTAACAACGAGATCTTCACCAATATTGATAGTGCCATTAGATCCTTTAATTTGAGGGGTAATATATGGGTAATTCATATCAACATTTTTAATCATAAAAGCAATATCATCTGATTTAATATAAGGTCTAATTTCCCTATTGTAGACTTCAAAAGAAGCACACCAATCAGGACAGATAAAATTCAATTCCTTAATTATCCCTAATTCGCATGCAAAGGTGGTAGGATTAGAATCCATTATACATTCTCTTTTCTCATCATTCAATGCTATCACTTTTTCCACAAAATCTTCCGATAGATCCCTTGAGTCTTTCATCTTTTGTATCATCTTTTTATTTTAATTAAAATCTCCAGAGAACCAAATCTTGTATTATGCGACCTAAGTATACCACAATCCATTGTGCTTGAGATGTGGATAACTCCTCTATTGCTCCATTGTTCTATTGTTCAATTGCTACTTTATATTACTTGATTTAGACCTAACAATGGAACAATGAAACAATCAAACAATGATTAGTTTTTAAAATCAGAATAGCAAAAAACAAGCTATTCTAAAAGCTTGTCCTAAAAACACTATCACAAAATTTTTACCTTCCCATCTTCTTCCGGATGAAAGCAGGGATATCCAATTCGTCCTCGTTGCTCGTTTCTTCTTCCTCTTTCTCCGCTTCTTTAGTCTTGACCTCTAAGGCTTCTTCTGGGAGCTCGGCGCTAAAAATGTCTTCCTCTTCTTTCTTTCCTTCCTCCCTCTTTTTCCCCTCAAAGCCCGTGGCAATTACGGTGATTTTGAGTTCTCCTTCCACTTCAGGATCAATCACCGCGCCGAAAATAATTTTCGCCTCTGGCGACACTTTTTCCGTGATCACCTTAGCGGCTTCGTCAATTTCATACATTCCTAAATCCGACCCGCCAGTCACATTAAAGAGAACCCCTTTCGCCCCGTCAATAGAAAGCTCCAGAAGAGGACTGGAAATCGCCGCTTTAGCGGCCTCCCTGGCTCGCCCTTCACCGCTCGCACGACCGATACCCATTAAAGCAGAACCGGCGTCACGCATAATTGCTTTCACGTCGGCAAAGTCCACGTTGACAATACCAGGGACGACAATCAAATCGGAAATGCCCTGCACGCCTTGGCGCAAAACATCATCCACAATTTCAAAAGCCTCTAAGAGTGAGGTGGATTTATCAATAACTTGTAAAAGACGATCATTGGGAATTGTAATCAGCGTATCCACTTCTTTCGCTAAAGACACTAAGCCTTGTTCCGCGATATTCCGCCGCGCTAAACCTTCAAAATTGAAGGGTTTCGTAATCACGCCAATCGTAAGCACTCCCGCCTCTCGCGCCAGGTTGGCGATCACGGGACTCGCGCCCGTACCCGTCCCGCCGCCTAAACCACAGGTGATAAAAACCATATCCGCGCCTTTCAATGCCTTAGCGATTTCATCGCGGCCCTCTTCTGCCGCCTGCCGGCCGATTTCGGGGTCCATTCCGGCTCCCAATCCCTTAGTGATATTTTTACCAACGTGAATCCGCGTTTGAGCGCTGCTTTTCTGTAATGCTTGGGCATCAGTGTTAATGGCGATAAATTCCACACCCTTAATATCCGAAGCGATCATCCGATTAATCGCATTCCCTCCTGAACCGCCAACGCCTACTACCTTTAACCGCGCAAAGGTTTCTAAATCTGGTTTAATCTCCATAAAATTCTTATAACGTGTAACTTAAAACTTGTAACTCAAGTAAATTCTCCCTTGTGTTACACGTTACAAGTTACAGGTTTCCAAAGTTCAAGTTATTATAGATGATTCTTTTCTTTATGGCAATACCTCTTGCCTAAAATTATCTTACGGTAAAAAATTCTTAAACCAACGTTTCATTCTGTCCATGCCGCTGTTCAATTTGGTTAAACCTTCACGGTTGAACTCAAAGGAAAACCTATTTCCCTCTCCCAACCCCCAATGAATTAGACCTGTGGCGGTGGCAAAAACAGGATCATCCACCTTATCCACAGATATTGAAAGCCCCATCGGAAAACCAATCTGCGCCGGGAGACGCAGAATTTCCTTAGCTAAATCAACCACCCCCGGCAACTTCGCGCCGCCGCCCACAAGCACCGCTCCTGCGGGCAACTGCGCGCTACGGCCAATTTTATGTAATTCTTTGTCAATCATCTTAAAAATTTCTTCACCACGGGCTTCAATAATCTCTGCAACTTCGCGTCTTGAAATCACTCCTTTCTCCTTCTTCACGACTTTCGCAAGGTCAATCTCTTCTTGTTTATCAATCTCGTGAGGCAAACAAGACCCATATTCAATCTTCACCCGTTCCGCCGTATCCATAGAAGTACGCAGTCCAATCGCCAAATCTGAACTAATATGCTCCCCGCCCACTGGCAGGGCCCCACCGGAAAGAAGCCCGCCCTCTTCATAAACGCTAAAACTTGTGCTTCCTCCTCCAAGGTCAATCAGCACGACGCCCAAATCACGTTGACGTTTTTCAAGTACCGACCAAGCGGAAGCCAAAGGCGCAAAAACTAATCCCGCAACATCCACCCCCGTGCGCTCCACGCAGCGCGTCAGATTATTAAGCAGGGAAGACGAAGTTTCCACGATGGTCGTCACCGCTTCCAAACGGACGCCGTTCATCCCTACGGGATCTTTAATGCCGCCTTCATCATCCACGATAAAATCCCGCGGCAGGATATGCAAAATCTCCCGATTAGAAGAAATACTTACCGCGGAAGCGGCTTCAATCACGCGGGAAACATCGTTTTTTGAAATCTCGCCGTCCGCCCTTGAAATCGCGATCACCCCACGAGACTCAAGATATGATATCTGCGCGCCGCCCACCGAGACATAAGCCCGTCCCACTGGTGAACCCGCCATTCTCTCCGCTTTCTCTAAGGCGGAAGAAATACTCGTGACGATTTCTTCGGCGTCCACGATGGCACCCTTTCTGATCCCGAAAGAAGGAGACTCGCCAATTCCCAAAATACGGGGCTTGTCTTCTAAACCCCCTCTTTCTACAATAATCACCCGAATATTCGCCGAACCCAGGTCAATACCCGAAATAATTTCTTGTTTGGACATAAATAAAATCAAAATGTAAAAATCAAAAATTGCTCCGTTGCTTCTTAAGGATGTCGCTTCATCGAGCGACATCCTTAAAGATCACTTTGTGAAAAGTCGCTTACGCTCCAAAGGCCTTAAGCCACGGCATACCCTGAATGCCCGCCTTCCAAAATTCATCCGTCTAGAATCCACTAAAGGCAGAAGAAGAATAGATCTTATACAGCGGATAAGGTCAGCAACAAAATGTCCCAAAGGGATCGCTTCGCGAAAAATGCAAAATTTTCAAAAGGTATAAACCCCGTTAGAGAACCTCGTTCTCTGACCCCGTTTAGAAATTTATTTGTAACGGGATGAACTTTCTCTAACGGGGTAAAATTATAAAATTCTTTTTTTATCTTTTAAAAAATTTCTTCAGACGTAAGGACGAAAAATAAGGTAAACAGTCACCAACCAAGCTAGGAAAGCCAATAAAACAGCACCAGACATCATATCCTTAATCACTTCGGCATAGGGATGGACACGGGGTTTTAAAATATCCACTATCTTTTCTAAAATCGTATTCAAAACTTCTAGGACTAAACCAGCAATGAGAGTTAAAATTAAAATCACCTTACTATTCAAAGCTACCTTATAGTATATCATAAAAAAAATAACAACAAAACTCAAAAAGACGGCAATCCGAAAATTTTGCTCCTCCCGAAAAGTGATGTAAATACCTCTAAAGGCACAACGAAAACTATACAATAGTTTTTTGAAATTTATAAACCGCATTCCTTGCTATGGTTTAAATAATATACTCTTCCTTTTAAAAAGCGTCCTTTATGGATTTGAAAATTTTGTCTTGCTCTTTGAACATTTTGATTTTATCCTCTTTTACTCTATCATTATACCCTAAAATATGCAGAAGCCCATGAATAAAAAGAATGGATAGTTCCTGCTTTAAAGAATGTCCCATCTCCTTTGCCTGTAAGCGCGCTTGTTCTACGGAAATAAAAATTTCAGCAATTTGATTACCATCGGGCTTCCCCAAATTAAAAGATAAAACATCCGTAGACCTCGCCTCGCGACGATATTCCCGGTTGAGCCGGCGGATTCTGGCATTGTCCACTAAGACCAAGCTAATTTCAAAATTCCTTAAGGCGGTTTGGAGATGAACTAATCTTTTAACAATACTGTGAAAGAAATTTTTTTTTACCTTAGAGCGGGTAAGGTTTCTAAAATCAAAAATCATTAAGATGTCTTTATCCCCACGCTAACTTTCTGATGGATATAAAATATATCCGGCAGGATCAATAATGCCTCTCTAAAAGAAGCAAACATTTATTACTCTCCCACTTTTACCTTATAAAGATGATCCTCTGCGCCATCCGCTAAATCTTCCGGGTCGTTATCCCCTTCAATGGCAACCGTAAATTCATAACTTCGCAGGGACAATTTTTGATACTGATAACTATATCTTGATGCCAAGGGGTCCTCCGGAACCTTAATAACGTAATCAGGGGAAAGGTCGGTTAAATTATCGGGGAAAAACCCATTGTCATCATAATATAACTCCAAGGCCACTTCTAAAGCTTCCAAATCATTTTTGCGAATTTTATCCCTCTCCGCGGGAGTCGTTGTCGCTCCTTGTTGCTGCTCTTCAGGCGTAGGTTCTAATTTTGCTTGTCGCCCACGGGCAGGGTCATAACCTTTCTCCACTTCCGTCCCATCATTATAAGAATCGCCGTCCGTGTCCGATAGGAAAGGATTGGTTGTGTAATAATACTCCTGGCTATTATCTAAACCGTCTCCATCCGGATCTTGATGAGCATCCCCGGGATCCAAAGGATTTAAATTATTTTGTTTTTCCCAACCATCCGGTAACCCGTCTTGATCCGAGTCTGCCTCTTTCAAATTAGTGCCTAAAGCTTCTTCCTCTTGATCGGTTAATCCATCACTATCGGAATCCTGATTGGGGGAAGGTGGCGGAGTGACGGGCAGATCAGGTTGTTCCAAGGGGACAGTCTCCTCTCCCTCTGATGTATCGGGATTCTCTGGAAGCACTGGCGTAATAGCGGGAGAAGTATCCGGCTCTGCGGAAGGATTTTGAAACCAATTAAAATATACAAAAACACCTCCCGCGCCCAACACTAAAATAATCAAAATAATAGCAAGCTTCTTAGAAAAAACTTGTCTTTTCTGAGGCGCTGCCGCCACTGGTGATAGGGTAGAGGCGACAGGGCTTAATTCTGAAGGATTCCGCGCACCTCCTGTCCCGCGATACTCCGAGGGCATTACTTTACTCTCCTGCTCTGAAGAGGCAAAAAAATCCTTCCTTCCTGCCACGCCAGAGGATCCCTCTTCTGGAGAAAAAATCTCCCCTAACCCTTCCCGAGGCTCACTAAAAATGGGATTGCTGTTTTCCCCTCTCACTTCGGCAAGAGGGTTAGCTCCATTATTATTTACTTGGAAGGGAGGAGTGTTGTTGTCTTCTGGAAGAGGCAGATTATTGGGTGGTGGTGCGGGCATAATAAGAATACAAAATGTAGAATGTAAAAATGATGCTTTATGTCATCCTTAAGCGGAACTTAAGTGAAACAAAGGATCCCGTTTTTAGCTAACCCGACCGATGGATTCTTCGCTTCGCTCAAGAACAACGTTTCGCGTCAATTTTAATCTTTCATTTTGCGTTTGATATTTGTTTTTTGGATTTATTCTTTATTTGCGCTTAATAAATCTCCGACTATCTTGCTTGCGAGCGCTCCATCCGCCCTGCCTTCTAAACGCGGCATCAAGGTACCCATTACCTTTCCCGTATCGCGCGGAGAAGCGGCTTTAAGCTCTTTAATCACGCCCGCCGCGATCTTTTCTATTTCTTCCCGCGTCATCGACAGCGGCAAATAACTTTCAATTAACTCAATCGCTCTCTGCTCCTCTTCTTCTTTCTCCATCCGCCCTGCTTTATGCCACTCCTCTTGCGACTCTTTGCGTTGCTTTAACTCTCTGCGCAACACTCCCAAGACATCATCTTCGGAAAGGCTCTCGCGCCTCTTTTTTATCTCTTCATTTTTTAAAGCGGATCTCAAAATACTTAACACAGAGGTCATCTCCCGATCTCTCTTCTTTAAAGCTTGTTTAAAATTAGAATCAATTTTTTCTAAAACAACCATAAAGATTACTTATCTTTGATACATATTCCGATCAAAGGTGGGAAGCTTGCCGATCTTTCTTAAATATTCCTTTTCTTTAACGATCTGCGCCCTCCGTTTCGCGCTTTCCCTGATTTGCTGCTTGCTTTTGGGAGGGTCAAAAAATCGTGCTTTCCTCGCCTCTACTAAAATACCGCTCTGCTGCACTTTGCGATTAAATCTGCGCAAAAGGCTCGCCAGAGACTCGGATTCTTTCTTTGTAACTTCAACCACAATATATTCACCTCCTTGGTGAGATTAAAAAATTAGATTCACAGTGAATTCGGTCATAATCATAGCACAAAAGAAATATACTCGTCAAACTTCGGACACTTTCTCTTCCGCCTTCCAGCCACCTAACAAATGGAGATGCAAATGAGAAACCCGCTGGAGCTGACCTCCATTAAAAATAAGTTTGTAACCATCGCTAATTCCTTGATCCCGCGCCAACTCCTTCGCCTTCCAAACTAACTTCCCGATTAAAGCAATATCCCCCTCTCCCAAAGCCTGGAGCGATTCTAGGTGTTTCTTAGGCACAAACAAGATATGCACCGGCGCTTTAGGATTAATATCGGAAAAGGCGACCATATCTTGATCCTGGAACATAATCTCCGCTTTTTGTTTACCCACGGCGATATCGCAAAAAATGCACATGGAAATAATTTTAAATTCTAAATTTTCAATTTTAATTCAATTTTAAAATCCTAATTTTAAATTTTAAAACCAAGGGAAAGAAGAAAGGGTTTTAAAATTAAAAAATTTAAAATTTGGATTTGATTTAAAATTTAGAATTTAAAATTATTTCTTCCTCATCTTCGCCAGCCTCTTCTTTACCTCGCTGACGATTTTATCTCTGTTAATAAGTTCCTGCACTCCCGTTTCCATATCGCGTAAAAGAATTGTTTTCTCTAAAGCTTCTTTCTGACCTAGAATTAAAGTGACTTTAACACCCAGCCGGTCCGCTACTTTGAGTTGAGACTTAAGGCTCCCTCGCGAAAAGGATTCCGAAACAATAATGCCGTTTTGGCGAAACTCTTCAAAGAGCACCAAAGCTTTCCTTTTGGCAAGTTCCCCGAGTTGCGCCAGAAAGACGTAGATTTTACGCGAGCGAGGAGGCTCAATTTTACTTTCCATAAGTTGCATGATAATTCGTTCCATACCGCAGGAGAAACCCACAGCCGGCGTTAATTCGCCTCCTAAATCTTCCACCAAATTATCATAACGTCCGCCGCCGCCCAAAGCGATTTGTTTTCCTTCTTCCTGCCCCTCTGCCTTCCCGGGCCAAATTTCAAAAACCGTCTTGGTATAATAATCCAAGCCTCTTACTAATTTAGAAGTCAAACTGTAGACAATCTCTAATTCATCAAGCTGTTCTAAAACTTCTTTTAGGTGGTCATGGCATTCCTCGCACAGAGAATCAATCAAAGCCGGGGCATTATTAGCTAGCCTCTGACATTTTTCCTCTTTACAATCTAAAAGCCGCAAGGGATTGGTTTTGAGCCGTCTCTTACAATGGGCGCAAAGTCGGGAGGTTTGCCCCTGATAATAACTTAACAAAGTCTCTTTATATGCTGGCCGGCAGGCCACGCAACCTACACTGTTGATTTTAATATTGAAACTGGACAATCCCAAAGCTTTTAAGATATTACTGGCGACTAAAATCATTTGAGCATCCGAGGTAGGCGAAGCTGACCCTAAAATCTCAAAACCAAATTGATGGAACTCCCTAAAACGTCCTTTCTGGGGCTGGTCATACCGAAACATAGGACCAAAATAATAAAGCTTCAACGGTTGAGGCTTATTCACAAGTCCATTTTCAATGTAGGCGCGGGCGATCCCCGCCGTGTTTTCCGGCCGCAGAGAAATACTGTCTCCTCCCTTATCCTTGAAAGTGAACATCTCCTTCTCCACAATATCCGTTCCGCTTCCCACTCCCCGCACAAAAATATTTGTGTCTTCAATAATTGGCGTGTCAATACGGCTAAAACCATATTCAAATGCTATCTTTCTCACCGTGTCCCGCATAAAATCCCAATAAGGCTGATCATCAGGTAAGATATCTTTTGTTCCTTTAACCGCCCGAAATAAAACTCTGCGACGCAAAGGGAGGGGTTCATCTTCGCTCAAATTTTGTTTCTTAAATCGTGGCATAGATTAAATTTCAAATTTTTAAATCTTCAATAACAAATTTGATTTAATATTTATTTAAAGTTTGAAAATTAATTCATTGAAAACTTTATTCCAAGTCTTGCGCAAATATAGGGACATCAAATTTCGTCATCCTGTTGAAAGGCCAGGCTCTAATCCACGCGCGGCCGATGATATTTTTGGCAGGAACAGCGCCAAAAATACGCGAATCGGAACTCCCGGGCCGGTTATCCCCTAAAACAAAATACTCATCATTCCCTAAAACTATATTCACCTCGCCGGGAGTGGAACGAAGAGAATAAAGATATTTTTTCTCATCCAAAACAAAACCCTGGGGATAACGCCAGTTGAAAATCATTACTCTGCCACCTGAAACCACCACCCTCTCCTCGGGTAGTCCGACGATTCTTTTGATGTAATATTGGGAGGGATCGTGGGGATAACGAAAGACCGCCACTTCCCCGCGACGGGGCTTGCCTAAATTATAGCTGATTTCATCAATGATTAAATATTCACCGTCTTCAAAATTCGGCTCCATTGAAGCTCCCTTCACGAAAAATGGCTGAATCAAAAAATAGCGGATAGGAATCACAATCGCCAAAGAGACCACTACCACTTTCACTATTTCCCAAACAAAACGACCCATCTTTTCCAAAATATTTGTTTCTTGGCTGTTATTCATAAACTTGGATGAATAATATATGTGGATTATAACACAACACCAACCCTTCAGGCAATAATTGACTTTCGCTATCCACATCTTGTATAATTGAAACATCGCAATATAGCGGTTTTATTATATATGTATAATTATTACTCAAAAGACCGGGAGAAAGAACAAAACATTCTCTCTCAAGGCCATCTGCCAAGCTCTGTGGATAACGATCTCACCCCCTCGTCAGAAGTACCCCCCTATCATAGGGAAATGCCGGAAACAAAGAGGAGGTCTTTTAAATATTGGGGTAAAAAAACAGCTTTAATTTTTGGAATATTGCTGGTGATTGGGGGAATCTTTTTTGCTTATAAAATTTTTTCCGCCGGAGACAAAGTATTTTTAGGAAAAAAAGATCACTCCCTTATTACCCAAATTAAAAAGTTAATTTTACCGGAAAAGAACACGCCGGAAATAGAAACAAAGGAGAGAATTAACATCCTCTTAATCGGCATCCGCGGCACGGAGCAAAATAAAGATCAAGGAGGAGGTATCTATCTTGCCGACACCATCATTGTTTTAAGTATAAAACCAACAACGAAAGAGGTGGCGATGCTGTCCATTCCTCGCGATCTCTGGGTCAATCTTGATAACTACGGAGAGGCTAAAATCAACGCCGCTTACGCTTACGGTTTACGCGATGATCCAAAAGAAGGGGGAGCGCGTCTTCTTACGAGCGCCGTGGAAAAAGTCACGGGCCTTCCTTTGGATTATTATGTGATCATTGATTTTGCCGGCTTTGAAAAAGCGCTTGATATTATGGGCGGCATTGATGTTAATGTGGAACAAAATTTTACTGATTACTTTTACCCCGCCTGGAATTACGAATACCAGACAATTTCTTTTTCCGCCGGACCGCAACATATGAACGGAGATAGGGCGCTTAAATTCGTCCGCAGTCGTCATGGGGGAAATGGTGAAGGCTCGGACTTTGCCCGAGCGCGCCGCCAGCAAAAAGTATTGGTGGCGGCAAAAGATAAAATCTTTTCCTTAAGCACGATTTTAAATCCTCTTAAAATCACAGGCCTGATTGACTCTATGGGCAATCATATATTGACGAATTTGGAACTTTCGGAAGCGCGCGAACTCATTCAGATCACTCGGAAAGTAAATCCCGATCAAATCGCGAATCGCGTCTTAGAGAATGGCAACGGGGGGTTGCTTGTTGCTACTACCAGTAAAGGAGGCGCCTCTATTTTAGTGCCCGCTGCGGGCGATTTCTCCGAAATCCAAAAGCTTGCCCAAAATATTTTTAGTCCCGAACCAGGCGACAGCGAAAGCGAAGCAGTAAAACCGAAACAGAAAATAGAGGAAAAAACTAAAGTGCAGGTCAGAAACGGCACCACTACTGAAGGCCTCGCGGGCAAAGCGGCGGTGGAATTGCAAGAAGAAGGCTATGAAATTGTGGGTATTTTTAACGCGGACTCCCAAGACTATGACAAAACCGTCATTTTTGATTACACGGAAGGCAAACAAGAAAAAGCATTGGAGAAGTTAAGAACAAAATTTGACGCCAATGTCGCCGCCGGCCGCAGTTTTTTCCTAGAGCAATCACCCGACGGCCGCGGGGCTGACGCGGATTTCGTCATCGTTTTAGGGAAAGACCAAAAACTATAGAATAGGGAGGCATGAATCATGAATAAGGAATAAGGAGAGTAAAATAATTGCAAAATTCCTAATTCATGATTCCTAATTCACGATTCATCAAGAATTTATGCTCCTCATCATCGGCCTAGGCAATCCCGGTAAACAATATCAAAGAACGCGACACAATGTCGGTTTTTTTGTGGTAGAAAAATTGCGCGAGAATTTAAAGCTTCCGGAATTTAATTTGGAAAAAAAATTTAAAGCAGAAATTACTAAAGGAAAAAATTTAATTTTGGCTAAACCCCAGACATTTATGAACAACTCCGGCGAGGCTGTTTCCCTCCTTTATAATTTTTATAAAACAGATCCCCCACATCTCTTAGTCGCGCATGACGACCTTGATATTCTCCTCGGCGAATACCGCATTCAGCAAAATAAAAGTTCCGCCGGACACAAAGGCGTGCAATCCATTATTGAGGCTCTCGGCACGCAGGATTTTAACCGCTTAAGAATCGGGATTAAAACCGAAATGCTGGAAAAAATTCCCGCCGAGGACTTTGTCTTGCAAAAATTTTCACCAGAAGAAAAAGAAATCATTTTTAAGACAATAAAAAAAGCCTTGGCAGAAATCTTGCCAAAGCTATTGTGATGTTTTAATGCTTACTGTGGCTCCAGCATTCTCTAGTTGCCTTTTCCAATTTTGTACTTGATTCTTATCTTCAGTGGAATCAATAAAGGCGGAAAGACTTTTCAGCTTTGTCTCTCGCCGTGACTCGCGTCACACTGGCAATATTCCAGATGACCTCTGCCACAGATTCAATATTATCACTATCGGCAATGTCAGACTGAGTATGTAATCTTTGTCTGTTTAGAAACAGAAACATTTGTTTCTCTTTTCTGCGATATCCTCTGGATAATCTTTGGTTTCTTGCCTAAAGTACCGTTTGCCCCTTGGTATCTATTCTTTTTCTTCCTTCTGGCATTATTGGACATTGTGCACCTCCTTCAAAAGAACAATCGATGATTTAACGCTTTTATTTTACACCATTTCAAATTCAAAATACACCGCATCTTTCTTCTCCCTTATCCCACTTGCAAGTCTAGAGCCGCAAAAACCATAAAGGTTTTGGACCTTAAGTTAACAGCTACTTGTAGAAGACCTAAGGAGGGATTGGCTCCTACTTTCGCCACTTGCAAATGGGGTAGCAGAGAAGAATATTGCTTCATTAATAAATTTCTGCTTCCGTTAAATAATGAAACAATGGAACAATGAAAAAGGTGAGACATTAAAATTTAGCATAAGGTATTACCTTTGTCAACGAGAAAAATGACAAAAATTGAATATTGGACTGGCGTGCCGCAAACGGCTAAACCTTATGTCATCGCCACCTCCCCCCTTACGCGAAAAGGGGCTGTTTTGCTATGCACTAAAAATCCGAAAACTTGGCTTACCCAAATCCAATTTTGGCAAAAAAATCTAAATGCGGTAGAGGCAGGTTTAAAACCTGTCTCCGCAATCCTGGAATCAAACGCTGATGTTTTAATAAAAAATTATCCAGTCTTCTCCCGCCTCAAGGATAAAGAACCGATGTTGGTTTTAGCGCAAACGGAAATCCTCGCTCAAAAATTTCCCTCGCCAAAAGAATTAGAATCCAAAAGCTTGCGGCTGACAGCAGGACAGACTCTCAACTTGCCCAAACTGATCGGTTTTCTTTTATCCGCCCATTACCAAAAAGAAAGAGCTGCTCATTCTCCAGGCGCCTTTGCCAAGCGCGGAGGGATTATTGATATTTTTCCTCTTTTGAAAGACCATCTCATTCGCTTAGAATTATTTGGCAATAAACTGGAAAGCATAAAGATTATCAATAACAATAAAATAATTGAACAACCGAACAATGTTACCATCCCGCCTTTAAAAGTCGCGAATCCAACGGGTACTATTTTAGACTGGCTGCCATCTCTTGTTACCATCATTCTGGACGAACCCGAACCCGAATCAAAAGAAAGGCTGAAAAAATTTCCTTTGATTGTTTTTGAAGCCTTCCCTTGCGCAGGGCCCGAAAATGTAGTCCGATTCAGCTTTCAAAATCCTCCCCTAGCCTTGGGTAATCTTCAAACATTAAACAACACTCTCCAACAATTCAGAAAAAAAAAGTATCAAATCTTTATCGCCAGCAAGAAATTGCCTGCTATAGAGACAGGTTTTGAACCTGTCTCCGCAATGATAACCCCTTTCTCACTTTCCGCCGGTTTCCAAAATCAAAAAGCAAAAATTATTGTCTTCACGGATACGGAAATCTTCGGTTTCCGCAAGCAAAAGCGCCGCGAACGTCGTTTTCAAATGGACGCTGAACCTCTGAACGCCCTCACGCCCGGAATGTATATCGTGCATATTGACCACGGTATCGGCAGGTTTGCTGGAATGGTTCAAAAAGAGATTGACCACCTCGTAAGAGAATATTTTTGCTTAGAATACGCTTATAGCGATAAGCTTTTTCTGCCTATTGATCAGGCGGATAAAATCACGCGCTATATTGGGCGGGAAAATCCCGTCATCCACCGCTTGCATGGCGGCATTTGGTACCAAATCAAAAAACAAGTTCAGGTTGACGCTAAAAAAATAGCCGCGGAACTTTTAAAAATTCAAGCATCACGCCAAACTGAAAAAGGGTTTATTTTTACGCCTGACACTCCCCGCCAAAGCACGCTGGAAGCGTCCTTCCCCTACTCCGAGACGCAAGACCAGGAGAAAGCAATTTGCGAGGTAAAGGCTGATATGGAAAGCGCTCGCCCGATGGACCGTTTAATCTGCGGCGATGTGGGTTTCGGCAAAACCGAAGTCGCCATCCGCGCCGCCTTTAAGGCGTGTGAAAATAAAAAGCAGGTCGCGCTCCTCGCGCCCACCACCATCCTCGCCCAGCAACACTTTGATACTTTTAAAGAAAGATTGCAATCATTGAATGTGAGGATTGGTCTCCTGTCGCGCTTCCAATCCAAAAAGCGCCAAAAACAAACCTTAAAAGATTTAAAACGAGGAAAAATAGACATTGTTATCGGCACCCATCGTCTCCTCTCTCGCGATGTTTATTTTTTTAATCTAGGTTTGATTATTATTGATGAGGAACAACGTTTTGGCGTGCGCCATAAGGAAAAATTAAAATCGTTGCGACCTAACCTTGATATTCTCACCCTTTCCGCGACGCCTATCCCGCGCACCCTGAACTTTACTCTTTCTGGCCTCCGCGATATAAGCAGTATTCAAACCGCGCCCGCCGGCCGCAAAGCAATCAAGACCTATGTGCATATTGCCGAAAACAAACTCATCCGGAAAGCGATTCGCCGAGAGCTTGAAAGAGAAGGACAAGTGTATTATCTTTATAATAAAGTGGAGACGATTCTGCCTTTCGCGAAAAAAATCCAAAAACTTGTTCCCGAAGCCAAAATCGACGTCGCCCACGGTCAGATGAATGAACGCGATTTAACCCGCGTAATGCGCCAATTTGATGAAGGAAAAATCCAAATTCTGATCGCCACCACCATTATTGAAAACGGGTTGGACCTCCCGAACGTGAATACGCTCATTGTGGATAATGCGCCGCAATTCGGCCTCTCCCAGCTCTATCAAATCCGCGGCCGCATTGGCCGAGGAATACGCCAAGCTTACGCCTATTTTTTCTATCACCAAGAAAAGCTTCCAGCAGCCGCGAGCAAAAGATTAGAGGCGCTCCTTTCCATGCAGGAACTCGGCTCGGGATTTAACATCGCGATGCGCGATCTGGAAATCCGAGGATCGGGCAATATCTTGGGTCGTGAACAATCAGGAGATGTCAATTCTATTGGATTATATTTGTACACCAAGCTTCTCGCCCAAGCAATTCAAGAATTCAAAACCGGCAAGGTTCCTGAACCAATTTTGGAAGTCTCTATTGATCTTCCTCTTCCGGCGCGTTTACCTCAACCTTTCATTCCCGCCGAGAAAAAACGGCTTTCCCTTTACCACCAACTAAGCGGCATTAATACTTTTGCCGATCTTCGCTGTATCAAACATAAAATTGAAAAAACGTATGGTCCCTTACCAAAGGAAGTTAGAAACCTCTTCAAGATTCTGAAAATAAAAATTCTCGCCCGTGCCGCAAGAATAAAAGCTATTGATACAATCAAGGTTTGGGGAATTGATGGCAAGTCCAGACAACGAATAATCTTAGACTTTGCAGAAAAAATGGATTGGGATAAAGTAGACGAACTTTTAAAACATAATCCACATTGGATCATTGGCGAAAATAAAATAAAGATTGATTTTGAGGATTTAGGGGAAAAATGGGTTTGCGAATTAAAAGAGAGTTTAAAAATATTAAAAAGGCAGTAGAAACAGGTTTAAAAATCTGTCTCTACATCTACAATGCGGCAGATATTTTTTTAAATAAGTTATGTGGCTTTATGTTGAAAAAAAATCTAAAAAATTTTTAACTTTTAATTTTAAATTTTTAATTTATTTACATGGGCATTCAAGTTGAATTTAACCCCGACCTTGCTTTAAGAAATATTTCTGAATACAAAAAAGGCAATCGCAAACGCGAAGAATGCATCCCTCCAAATCTTCAGGTAAAAAAAATCTATTCCTTTCTCAAAAAAGGTCAAAGAAATTATTGGCTTTTCGGTGAAATCCCGCTTATCGAGACCAAGGGCGATGAGGTTCTCTCCCGCCCTAAAGCAAGTATTATTATTCTGAAAGCCACCCATTTTTTAAAAAATGGCGAGGTCTACACTAAAGGGAAATATAAAGTCACCGCGGTATTTCAGGATAATGAAATACATTTTGAAGGACTAAATAAACTAAACAAGAAAAAAATAAAATGACCACTGACGCGAGATACTACCACGCCTTCAATTTGATTCCCAACATCGGGCCATTAAAGTTTAAAAAGCTTATTGCTTATTTTTCGGATTTAGAAAAAGCCTGGTTCGCGCCCTGCGCGGAAATCATCAGAAGCGGCATTTCGGAGGAAGTGAGCCAAAGAATCTGCGCGGAACGCCAGCGCATCAATCCTGAAACGGAATGGCAAAAATTAACAGCGCAGGGGCTTCAAGCCATCACCATTCAAGATAAGGATTATCCCCCTCTCCTCAAAGAAACTTATGACCCGCCGGCAATCTTGTATCTGCGTGGTCAAATTACAAATCCCAACCAAACCTCTTTAAGCGTAGTCGGCACGCGCAAACCCACATCTTACGGCCGAGAAGTAACATTTCAACTGGTAGGTCTGCTTGTCCAAGCCCAAATCACCATCGTTTCCGGATTGGCTTTGGGCATTGACGCCCTTAGCCACCAAGCCTGTTTGAATTTTGGCGGCTACACCATTGCGGTTTTGGGCGGAGGCGTAGACGATCCTTCAATTTATCCACGGGCGAATTGGCAGCTTGCCCAAAACATTATCCAAAAAGGCGGCGCTCTGGTCTCCGAATACCCGCCCGGCACCAAACCGTTAAAACAAAACTTTCCGCAACGCAACCGCATTATCTCTGGTCTCTCTAAAGGAGCTCTGATTATTGAAGCAGGCGAAAAAAGCGGCACTTTAATTACCGCGCGCGCCGCTTTAGAACAAAACCGCGAAGTCTTCGCCGTGCCCGGCTCCATTTATAACCCTTGTTCGCGCGGGACTAATTACTTGATTAAAATAGGCGCTAAACTGGTAACGAATATCCAAGATATTTTAGAAGAATTGAATTTAAGTGTCTTACAGGAAATCCCGAGAAATCAAAAAATCACCCCCGATAATCCCGAAGAAGCTTTGGTACTGCAACATCTTTCCGGCGAGCCAATTTACATTGACGAATTAGCCAAAAAAACAAAACTCGCGCCGGCTAAGATATCCACAACATTGACAATCTTAGAAATGAAAGGTATTGTTCGCAATATTGGAAGCGCGAATTATGTGATAGCAAGGTAAATTTTAAATTCTAAATTTTAAATCAAATCCAAATTTGAATTTCTTAATTTTAAAACTTTTTTTTCTTTGTCTTAAAATTTAAAATTCAAGCATTTAAAATTGATTTAAAATTAAAAATTTAGAATTTAAAATTATTATATGAGGAACCTCGTCATCGTTGAATCTCCCACCAAAGCGAACACAATTTCGCGTTTCTTGGGTCCGGGGTATAAAGTAGAGTCCTCGTATGGTCATATCCGCGATTTACCCCAAAAAAAACTTGGCGTGAATACGCGTAAAAATTTTGAACCCGAATATGTGATCGTGCCTCGTGCGAAGAAAATAGTCAAAAAACTCAAAGACCTCGCTGACCGAGCAAACAAGGTGTATCTCGCCACTGATGAAGATCGGGAAGGCGAAGCGATTGCTTGGCACTTAAAAAAAGCTCTGGGATTGAAAGAAAAAAATACCCAAAGAATCGCTTTTCACGAAATTACCAAAGGAGCGATTCTTTCCGCCCTGAAAAAACCTCGCGAGATTAACCTCGCTCTCGTTGACGCGCAACAGGCGCGGCGGATTTTGGACCGCCTCGTCGGTTACAAACTTTCCCCCTTCTTGTGGCGCAAGGTGGCAAGAGGTCTTTCCGCGGGCAGAGTGCAATCCGTGACCGTGCGCCTTGTTTGCGAACGAGAAAAAGAAATTCAAAAGTTTAAGCCGCAAGAATACTGGACAATTATCGCTTCGTTGCTGAAAAAGAATCCGCGCGCGGAAGAGCAAGCTTTAGATAAAAGCGGGCAGGAATTTAAAGCGACATTAATACGAAACGGTGAAACAATCATCCCTAGATTAGGTATCAATACCAAAAAGGAAGCGGATAAAATTTTGCAAGATTTAAAAAATGCCGTCTATAAAGTAGCGAACATCACCAAAAAAGAAATCCGGAGAAAACCGTTCGCGCCTTTTACCACTTCCACTCTCCAGCAAGCGGCGGCTCAACATTTTGGCTTTTCAACAAAGTTCACTATGCGGCTCGCCCAAACGCTTTATGAAGGAGTTAAAATTGGCGAAAAAGAAGCGACGGGCTTAATCACCTATATGCGCACGGATTCCACCAATCTGGCAATGAAAGCGGTAAAAGAAATCCGTAAGGTAATTGAAAAAAAACTCGGGGCGTCTTATCTGCCTCAAAAACCTTGTTTTTATAAAACCAAAACAAAATCTGCCCAAGAAGCGCACGAGGCGATCCGACCCACGATTCCAAGCCTCCAACCGGAAAAAATCAAAGACTACCTAGACCCGCGCCAATATAAACTTTATGAATTGATTTGGAAACGCGCCATCGCCTGTCAAACGAAAGAAGCGGTTATTGACGCTACGACCGTGGATATTCAGGCAAAAAAATATTTGTTTCGGGCTACGGGGGCGGTAATTAAGTTTGATGGCTTCTTAAAAATCTATCCTGCCTCCGCCGCTGAAACTTACCTGCCCAAGCTGGAAGAAAACGAAATTCTTAGCCTATCCCGATTGACATCGGATCAGCACTTTACCGAACCGCCGGCGCGCTACAACGAAGCGACACTCGTCCGCGCCTTGGAAAAATACGGCATTGGCCGTCCCTCCACATACGCGCCAATCATCTCCACGATTCAGGACCGCGGCTATGTAAAAAAAATTGAAAAAAAATTTCACCCCCAAGAAATCGGCGTCGTGGTCAATGACCTTCTGGTGAAACATTTCCCTAAAATTGTGGATATTCATTTTACCGCCAAGATTGAAGATGAACTGGACGAAATTGCGAATCAAAAAAAAGAATGGGTGCCGGTGGTGCGGGAAGTCTATAATCCCTTTATCAAAAATTTAAAAACCAAAGAAATGGAAATCTCCAAAAAAGAAATCACCGAGCAAAAAACCGACAAAAAATGCCCTGACTGCGGCAAGGCGATGGTGGTGAAGCTCGGACGTTTTGGAAAATTTTTGGCTTGCACTGGTTATCCGGAGTGCAAACACACCGAGCCCTTAGGAGAGGAGAAAATTTTAGCGAAGGGACTTGCTGGCGGAAAATGCGAAAAGTGCGGTAAGGAAATGGTGATGCGCCAAGGACGCTTTGGACCTTTCCTCGCTTGTTCGGGTTACCCTGAATGCAAAAACATTAAACCCATTGTAAAAAAAACTGGTGTTTCCTGCCCCAAATGCGAAAAAGGTGAAATTATTGAAAAAAGAAGTAAAAGGGGGAGAACCTTCTATGCCTGCAACCAGTACCCGAAATGCGAGTTTGCCCTCTGGAACAAACCCACCGGCAAAAAATGCCCCGAATGTGACAGTTTGCTTGTCTTTGGCAAGGAAAGCACCGCGGTCTGCAGCAACAAAGAATGTAAACACACCGAAAGCCAGGAAAAAGAATAAATTTTTACTGTGAAAATCTCTGGAATAATCTGCCAGGGATTTTTATAATTAAAAAAACCTAGATTAAGATATACAAAAAAATCCTCATCTGGAGGATTTTCATTGGCTCTATAACTTCCTCTAATTATTTTACTTTGTCAAGAATCCCCTCCAATTCCTCATCGGAATAAAATTCAATAGTGATCCTTCCCACTCTGCCATCGCGGGAAACTTTAACCCGCGTGCCCAAAGCCTCTTGCAAAAGTTCTTCCGCTTCCACCAAGCTTGGGTCTTTGGCTTTAATCTCACGAAGATGCCTTTTCACCGTCACTTTTTTTAAAATCTCTTCGGTTTTGCGCACGGACAAACTATCTTGAACAATCTTTTTATACAGCCCTAGTTGTTTCTCGGGATTAGCAAGACCTAAAATTAGTTTAGCGTGACCTTCCGAAATCTTTTCTTCTTTGATTCCTTTTTGAATTTCTATGGGTAAGTCTAAAAGCCGCAGAATATTCGTAATCGTGCTTCTATTCTTCCCCACTCTTTTTGCAACCTCGTTCTGGACTAAACCAAATTTCTGAATCAAAGACCGATAACCTTCCGCTTCTTCAATGGGGTTTAAATCTTCGCGCTGCACATTTTCAATAATACTCATCTCTAGATTATCGCTTTCTTTGCCCGCGTGGATCGCTACCGGCACCCTCTTTAATCCCGCAAGGCGCGCCGCTTCCAGACGCCGCTGTCCCGCGATGAGTTCATAGTTCCCGTTAATAATCAAAGGCTGCAGGATGCCGTGGGCTTTAATGGAACTTGCGAGCTCCAAAAGTTTCTCCTGGTTAATCTCCTTGCGCGGCTGATTCGGGTTGGGCTTAATTTCCGAAATCAGAACCTCATCGGCTCGCACTTCCGTTTTTGAATTCTGGACTGATTTTCTGATAGAAATATTAGGGATTAAAGCAGAGAGTCCCCTGCCTAGACCAATGTGGGGCATAATTTTATATGGAATCAAAAATTATAGATTAGGTGAAGATTTTAATTCATGATTCCTGATTCATTATTCAAACTAATTATTTCTTGCGCCAGATGTTTGTATGCTCGCGCGCCCTTGCAGAGAGGTTCATAATTTAAAATTGCCTGACCAAAGCTCGGCGCTTCAGCCAGCCGCACGTTTCTTGGAACAATGGTTTCAAATACTTTGCCGGGAAAATTTCTCTGCACCTCGCGCACCACGTCATTGGCAATGCGTGTTTTTTTGTCCCGCATCGTAAGCACCACTCCCAAAATATTCAAACTGGGATTCAAATTCTTCTGCACTAAATCAATAGTGTATAAAAGTTGGGAAAGTCCTTCTAGGGCATAATACTCGCACTGCACGGGAATAACGACGCTGTCCGCCGCCGTGAGCGCGTTCACGGTCAAAATTCCCAAAGAAGGCGGCGAGTCAATCATCACGTAATCATAATCCCCTTTAAGCGGGGTTAAAACTTTTTTCAATAAAAATTCTCGGTCAGGCAAGCTGACCAATTCTACAGCCGCGCCGGCCAAATCCGGCGAAGCTGGCGCGATATGCAAGGTGGGCTGCAATCCTTGATATAGAATTTCTTTTAGCTCCACCTTGCCGCAAAGCACATCATAAACATTCTTCACCAATTTTTCTTTCGCGATTCCTAAGCCCGAAGTAGCATTGCCTTGGGGGTCTAAATCAATCAGTAAAACCTTTTTGCCAAAATCGGCTAAATAAGAAGCGACATTCACGGCGCTCGTTGTCTTCCCTACGCCGCCCTTTTGATTTACAAAAGAAATGATTTGAGACATTTCTATTTTACTCCCTAGCCTCTTAAAGGGAGGGAGAGCCTGCCCGCTTCCCGCGCTTCGCCTTGCAGAGCGAGGCGGGCGGGGGTGGGTTAAATATTAACAAATAACCTCTCTCATCTTCCTTTATAAGAGGAGAAGTCAATCTTTTATTATTTTATCATAAAAAAACAAAATTGACAAAAACCCCAATTTTTCTTATATTTAAAATGTTTCTTACTAAAAAAATAATATCTTTAGGGGATGTGTTGGAACTGGTAGACAAAGAGGTCTCAAAAACCTCTGGACCATAAAGTCCGTGAGGGTTCAAATCCCTCCATCCCCACATTGACTTTCTGCGCCGAATTATGCCCAGACCAAAATTGCCTGATAAAAATTATGAATGGACTCCGGAACTTGCTTACGTTGTTGGGTTATTAGTAACTGACGGCAATTTAAGTAAAAATGGAAGGTGCATCTCCATACGATCTTCTGATATGCAGCTTCTGCTCACATTTACCAAATGTCTTGGTTTGTCGCGAGAAAAAATTGTTCAAACTAAAAATGATGGATGGGCAAAGCGACCTTGTTACAGAGTACAATTTAGCAATGTGCAACTATATAGATGGCTCACAAAAATCGGATTATTCCCTAACAAAACTTATACAATCGGTGAAATTCAAGTTCCCGACCAATATTTTAAAGACTTCTTAAGAGGACACTTAGATGGTGACGGATCTATTTGGACATATAAAGATTCATGGAATAGCTTCAAAAATCCAAAATATGTTTATACCCGTTTATGGGCACGTTTTTACTCGGCCAGTGTAGTGCATATCAGATGGATACAACAACAGCTCATTCGCCTGCTCGCCATCAAAGGCCACACATGGGAAAGAAAAACAAGAAAACCATACCAGACAACCAATATGTGGGAATTAAAATTTGCTAAAAAAGAATCTATTAAATTACTTTCTTGGATTTATTATCGTCCTGATGTCCCTTGTTTAAAGCGTAAAAGAAAGATAGCGGAAAAATTTATTTCAAAACGTTAGCAAATCTTAAAGGGAGGAAAAATATGTTCTTTTAAAAAATCGTTTTACTACTTTAAAAAGCAGCGTTTTTTATTTCTTAGATAAAGGTGTAAAATCTTGCGTCCCTACTTATCCACAATTATCTTCTTGACTTCATCACCAAAAAAAATAGGCTGAAAATAAAGTAACGGTCTAAAGTAACATCTCCTTGTTTCAAACTTATTACAGGAGGTAGTATTATGTTCATTCCTCTAGGCCGCATTCGCGGCTCCACTGCACTGGTAGTAGTTTCTTCAGTATTAACAGATGAGGCGTATTTCCAGATTGAGACCAGCATTGCCCTAAAGATGGTGAAATAGGGATACAGAGCAGATTTCCCCTTTCTTTTCTAAAGGGTTTTCTCAATTCTCTGGAACACAGGGAAGACATATGAATAGTAAACGCAAAAATGTCTTCCCTGTCGCTATTCCTTCCACAAAGCGATCTTTAAAAAAAATCTGCAATTCAAAAAAACCGCGCAAAATGATCTGTACCCCAAAAAGAGGACACGAAAGTGTCTGTTTTTTGTATCTAGGAAGCAGATAGGGTAAGATATTATCATTAACAATCAAATCCATGAGCAAAAGGATATTTACCAAAGAACAAATAGAGATGCTGCTCAAAAATCCGAACGTGGAAAGATGCAGCGAGAAATCCATTACTTACCGCAAGAATTTCAAGGTTTTTGCGATAAAACAATATCACGAAGGTTTGTCGCCAAAATTGATTTTCGCTCAAGCGGGGTTTAACATAGCCTTGATCGGGCTTAAGAATCCAAAGTGGTGTCTACATAGCTGGCGAAGGGTTTGCAAAAACAAAGGAGTGGGTGAGCTATCAATTGAAACCCGAGGTCGCAGCAAAGCCGGCGGCAGACCAAAAACCAATTGGCAAAATGACAAAGAAAAAATCAAATATTTAGAAGCCAGGGTCGCGTATCTTAAAGCCGAAAACGATTTTTTAGCCAAACTCCGCAAAAAGAGTTAAAACTACGGCCGTGCCAAAAGCATGAAATCATCAGATCGCTGGACAAGAACGTTAAGCTTTTGTGCAAAATTGCGAACGTATCCAAAAGCGGTTACTATCAATGGTTAAAGCACGCGGACGAAAAGCCAAAAGATTACGGCGATTACCTGCTTGTCAAAGAAATTTTTGACAATAGTAAAGGAAAGTATGGCTGGCGCCAGGTAAAAATGCATCTAGAGCGGCAAAAGAGCATCAGAATGAACCACAAGAAGATAGTACGGATAATGAGAAAATACGGGCTTGTTGCAAAAATCAGAAAGCGGAATCCCTACAAGGTAATCATGAAAAAGACGGTTGAACACAGAACATTTGAAAACAAACTGGACAGACAATTTCTCCAGCCGATTCCTTACAAAGTTTTCTGCGCCGACATCACTTACATACCTTTCAAGAGCCGTTTCGCCTATTTGTCAGTGGTCAAAGATATCGCTTCCGGAGAAATTGTGGCCTGGCATTTGCTGCCGCACATTACTATGCCGTTAGTGCTTGAAACCATCAAAAAATTAAAGCCCTGCCAGAGTGCGATGATTCATTCTGACCAGGGGTTTCACTATACAAATCCTGAATACGTTGAGAAAGTAAAAGCGCTGGAAATGATACAATCAATGTCCAGGAAAGGAAACTGCATCGATAATGCGCCTATTGAATCGTTCTTCGGGCATCTGAAAGACGATGTAGATTACAAGAATTGCCAGACCTTCGAGGAATTAAATACGCTCATAGAAAACTATATACATTACTACAATAACGAGCGCGCGCAATGGAGCAAAAACAAAATGACCCCTGTTGAGTACAGAGATCATTTATTGGCTTTAGTTGCTTAGGACGGTTTTTATCCGTGTCCACTAAATGGGGTACACTTCAAAAGTTTTTTGTTTATTCACTGTCATTGCGAGGATGCCCGAGCGCAAGCGAGGGCGACGAAGCAATCTCCATACAGCAAAACCAAAGCCAAAATTATAAAAACATTGTCTTTTCACGAAGTGATCTTCAGAACTAAATAGAGATTGCCACGCCTTTCGGATGGTCTCCTGTTAAGGATGACTTTGCTCATCCACCCAAGGCGGATTCGCTCGCAATGACGAAAGAAGTTTGTTTTATAATTTATATTATCTCTTATCACTTTTCTCTTTAAACTTATTATTCATCAATCCCCGGTACGGGAAAATCCTGACAAAATTCCTTAATTTCTCTCTTGATTTTGAGAAGCTCCGCCGTTCTATTTTTTGCCCGAATCGCTTGATCAATCCAAAGGGCGATTTTTTGCATCTCGGGATCCCTCATTCCGCGGCTCGTTATTGCCGGCGTGCCAATCCGCACTCCCGAGGGATCAAAAGGCGAACGGGGATCATAAGGCACCATATTCTTATTTAATGTAATCCCCGCTTCTTCTAAAATATGCTCCGCTTCTTTACCTGTTACTTTTTTATTGGTCAGATCAACGAGCATCAGATGATTATCCGTGCCGCCGGAAACGACCGTAAATTTAAGCTTCATTAAGGCAGCGGCTAAAACTTTGGCATTCTTAATAATCTGGCGGCAATAAACCTTGAATTCGGGCTTTAACGCTTCGCCAAAAGCCACAGCCTTAGCGGCGTTAATATGATTATGCGGCCCGCCCTGCATTCCCGGAAAGACCGCCCGATCCACAATTTCAGCCCATTTCCTTTTGCACATAATGATCGCGCCGCGCGGACCGCGCAAGGTTTTGTGGGTGGTCGTCGTAACCACGTCAAAATAAGGCACTGGGTTTTCGTGCAATCCCGCGGCGATTAAACCGGCGATATGGGAAATATCCGCCATAGAAATCGCCCCCACCTCGTCCGCGATTTCTTTAAACTTTTTAAAATCAACCTTGCGGGGATAAGCGGTATAACCCGAGATGATTAAATTAGGTTTCTCCGCTTTCGCCAACGCCCGCACCTTGGCGTAAGAAATGTGACCATTTTTTTCCACACCGTAAGACACTACTTGATAAGCTTTCCCTGAAAAATTCACCTTATGCCCATGGGTTAAGTGTCCGCCATGGGCTAAGCTCATTCCCATAATCTTGCCGCCGAAAGGCACGAAGGCAAAATAAACTTCTATGTTGGCAGGGGATCCCGAGTAGGGCTGAACATTCACGTGCTCCGCGCCAAAAAGTTTTTTCGCGCGCTTCACAGCCAAGTTCTCCGCCTGATCAATAAATTTGTTGCCGCCATAATAGCGCTTGCCGGGATAACCTTCCGAATATTTATTCGTCAAAACCGAACCCATTGCCGCAAGAACCGCGCGCGATACATAATTCTCCGAAGCGATTAATTCCAAGCCCTCTTTTTGGCGTTTTTGCTCATTGAAAATGGTTTTGTAAACTTCTGGATCTTTTTCTTTTAAAATATTGTTCATAAATAAATTGTTAAAAGTTAAAGACTTAAGGTTAAATAAAATTTTTTTAATTTTACAACATAATTTATAAATTTTTAATTTTTATTTCTTAATTTTTAATTTGTCTTTTATTTCTTCCTCCCCAATCGCTCCTTCCCTCAAAATCTCCACTTTTTTCCCTCGAGACAAGTCCGCCACGGTTGAAATTTTATTTTCTGTAAGCTCTCCGCCGTCCAAAATCAAATCCGGTTTATACTTCGCGCTCAGAAACTGCTCTACTATCTCTTGAACTGTGTATGCCGTGGGCATACCGGAAATATTCGCGCTCGTAATGGTATAAGGAAAACCTAAAACTTTTGACAGCGCGTTGCATAGCTTTGAATCCGGAACGCGCACCCCGATGGTTTCTAAATGAGGGTCTAAAATCTCTGCGCCTTCCTTGCGCTTTAAAACCAGAGTCAGCGCTCCAGGCCAAAAATGCTCGGCTAAAATTTTTGCTTGTTCGTTAAATATAACATATCTTTCCGCTTCCTCACAATTTAAAACCGCTATGGGGTAAGGTTTCTGGTCTTGCCTGCCTTTGATCCGGTCCAAACGCGCCAAAGCCTTATAATCCAGAGTATTTACGGCGATGCCATAAGCAGTGTCCGTGGGAAGAACCACCGCGCCACCCTTTTTAATTACTTTAGCAACCCCTCGAATAATTTTTATTTTTGGGTTATCTATATTAACTTTAATAATCCTCATAAAGGGTAATTCAAAAATCAAATATCCCCGGCCCGCCTCGCGTTAAATATAGCCTACCAATAATTATTCATTTATATCTGTTAAATAATATGAATTGATAGATAAGTTAAAGGCGAGCGGGGCAGGCAAAATGCAAAATGACAAATCAAAATTTTAAAATGGGAATTTACCCTTTAGGGTTTCAAGATTAAATTTGGGGTAAAACCAAGGTTTTGAAAGGCTAAAG
This sequence comes from Candidatus Doudnaibacteriota bacterium, assembly GCA_041644975.1. GTDB lineage: Bacteria > Patescibacteriota > JAQUNI01 > JAQUNI01 > JAQUNI01 > JAQUNI01. The sequence continues at coordinate 82,732 of JBAZQX010000005.1, forward strand.
CCTGAATTCCCCGCCTAAGTTTTCTTGAGAAAATTTTGGCGGGTTCCCAAAATAATTTTAACATTTTGATTTGTCTCGCCTGTCATGGCTACGCCAGATCTTCAGACGAGATCTCGCGAAGCGATGATCACTTTAATTTTTGCCTGCCCGCCGAAGCCTCGGCGCAGACGGGATTTTTACATTTTAAATTATTCTCAATATCCTCGGTAATTCCCTGAAATCTCTCATACTCCTGTGCGCCCTCTTATCCTTATTACCCCATTTAATCGTTCTCAAACCTAATTCATAAGCTGCTTCTAAGTCTTTTTTCCAGTTATCCCCGATCATCACACACTCACCCGGCCAAAGCTTGAGCCTTTTTAACGCATAATCAAAATATCTCTTGTCGGGCTTCATCGCGCCGATGGTTTCAGCGGCAATCACTAAGTCAAAATATCCTTCAAGGCCCAATTTTTTAAGCTTAAATTGGATTAAGTCTTGGTTATCCTCACTCACCACTATCTTTTTATAATCCTTGAGCTGCTCCAAAACAGTTTTCAGGTACGGCGCGATTTTTAATTTCTTCACTAATCCCTCGCGAAAGATCAGAAAAGCCCGTCTCGCGCGATGCCGAAGTTTCAACTTATCAATCAACCTTTGGTAAGAATATTGACGGTGGCGCGTCACTGGCGACTTGCTTTCTTTAAGGGGAGCGACAATTTCATCTCTCCAAACATTGTAAAGCTCTTTGGGCTCATATTTTGCCCCTCCGGCTAAATAAATCATTGCCGCCAAATCAGCGGCGCAAGCCGCGTCCCTACTTTGATAAAGCGTATTATCCGCGTCAAAAAATATGGCGCGGATAGGCAAAATATCCTGAACAATATTTTTGTTCACCTCTCTATTAGGATAAACAATTCGCCCCGCTTCAGAGGAAATTTTACTCTGGACTTTAACGCGGGGTCCTAGAAAGCAGCCTAAAGCGCTAAAAGAAGTCTCTTTATAATCCCCTTTGGTAAAAACTTTCACCTTCCCTTTTGATTTAATTTTAGTTTTAAAGTAAGAACCAACATTGACCTCTCCTCCAATGACGCTTTTTTGAATCTGGCAAGCCGCTCCAATACGCGCTCGGGGCATCACATAACTATCGCGAATCTTCGTGTCGCGCGCCACATAAGCCTCTTCCAGGGAAACATATTCCCCTATTTTTACGCCATCTTCAAGGACTGTTTTGGGACCAATGTAGCTTTTGGAAGAGATCCGGACATTTTTACCTATCTTTTTGCTTAAAACCTGACCGCCAAATTTATCCAGCAACAAACGATTAAAAATTAAAATATCCCAAGGATAACCCAAATCAAAAATCTCATCATTAACGGGGTTTACTACTTGATAATTCAATTCACCTTTCGCCCTTAAAACATACTCCGGCGGCGCAACCTCGGACGCGCCTCGACGCATAACTTCTTTTTCAAAACCCTGTAAAAACTTACCACAACTTAAAATCGACATTCCCCGCCAAGCGAGATCAGAAGGAGGATCTTTACGCGGTTTTTCCACAATCTCCACTAATTTCCCACTAACAAATCGCGCAATACCGAAACGTCTAAAATCTTTCACCCGAAACAATAAAATAGCGCCGTCTTTGGGATTTGCCTTTAAACATTTCAAGAGTAAAGGCAAGGGGGAAGTAGGGCTAAAACTATCGGCATATTTCAGCACAAAAAAATCCGCGCCTTGAAGCTCTTTTCTCGCCTCATAAATGGCTCGGCTAGGTCCCGAAAGCTCTTTCTGCACCACGAAAGCAACCTTTAATTTAGGGTAAGCACCAGCCACAATCCTCTGAACTAAATCTCTATTTTGAGGATTGCAAACTACGACCAAATCCTCTATCTTGTGCTCTAAAAATTCGGCAATATGGTATAAAAGCAAAGGCTTACCGCAAAAACGCATCAAGATTTTAGGATTTTCGCGCGTTGAAAAAGGATAGAGCCGGCTACCCTCGCCAGCAGCTAAAATGACGGCTTTGATTTTCATAAAAATCAATTGTTCAACTGCTCTACTGTTTTTTAGTGCTGATTCACTAAATTAACAATTGAACAATAGAACAATCGAGCAATAGAACAATAAAATCAAAAAACACAAGAACTTTATCTGGCCAACTCAATTAATATCTTTGCAAGCTTTTTTGCGTCGTGCCTTAAAAGATGCGTCCACTCGCTCCATTCACGGAATTTTTTCCCAGCGCGCTTATCTAAATGTACCGCTTCGCCAACTTCATTTTGAGCCAAGGAGCGGATAATCATCTTAACATCAGAAACGCGATCAAGCTCCACGGGCACGGATCCGAACTGACGATAATGCTTCAAAATGCGCGGACCGATCGCGTTACGGTTCGCGATGACGTAATCCGGCATTTGCCCTAAATAACGCGCCACTTGCCGCACATGATCTGAAACCTTTAAACCGTCGGTTTGCCCGGGTTGGCTCATCATATTACAAATATATACCTTTTTGCCCTTGGAAGACATTATCGCCTCTTTGACGCCGCGGACTAAAAAATGCGGAATAATACCCGTGAACAGAGAGCCCGGTCCGATGACAATTAAATCGGCGCGACGCAAAGCCTCAAGACAAGGAGGATAGACCTGCGCCTTTTTCGTTAAAAACATTTTTTTAATCGGTGTCCTGTCTGCCCGCAAAATAATGTCCCACTCGCCGCGGATTTTGCGGCCATTTTCCAGTTCGCAAGCCACATCAACGCTACAATTTGTGACAGGATAAATTTTAACTTTGGTTTTAAGTAGCAAATTAGCTTTTTCAACTGCTTGACCAAAATCGCCAATAATGCGCGTCAAGGCGGCTAAAATGAAATTGCCAAGACTCCCTCCCTTCAAAGACCCTTCCTCAAAACGGTAAGCAAAAAGTTTCGTCATTAGATCCTCTTCCAAACCCGCTACAGCCTGTAAACACTGACGCGTATCGCCGGGTTGGGGGATATTCATCTCCCGCCGCAAAACCCCTGAAGAGCCGCCATTATCGGTAACATTCACAATACCGGTCAAATCGCAATTGTAATTTTTCAATCCGCTTAAAACTGTTGCCTGACCGGTACCAGCGCCCAAGCAGACAATTTTTGGTTTTTTTTGAGGCATAAATTTGAAATTTGCAACCTGTGGCTGAAATATTAAGGCATTCCCATTAATATTCTATGTTTCAGGTTTCAGGTTGTATGATTTAAAAACTCCCACATCTTCTCAAAAAGAAGCACCTCTGTTCGATAAATCCCCTCGTCTTCAATAATCACTCCCCGCGGGTTCTTTTCGCGGTCCAGGGAAATCATCGCCATCTTGTTCTGGTAGATTAAAATATAGGTAGGCGAACTTTTCTGACGCGAAAGCCAGCGCCGTTCGTCCAGACCGCGTAATCGCCCGCCAGAACCCATCGCGATCACCTTGACCTTAATCTTTTCGCTGACCCTCTGGGCTGTGAAGCTAGGATAAGCTTGATAAAGATAATCGCGGATGTCCACTGCTGAATAGACATAATATTCGCGCCTCTTCGCTCCCAGAAAAGAATTTAAGACATCTTTTAAAATTATTTTCACGCCTACAAGTCCTTCATAATATTTCACCACTGGTTTATCGCCCGCGTTGTCGTAAATCGATTTTAATTCGGGAATAATTTTTTCAATCTGTTTTTTGGTTTTTTCTAACCTTTCTTCTTCTTCCGCCACTATCTCCCGAAGATGGTCCGGATCTTCAGCGACAAAATATTTATGTTTATTCTGATGATAATAGCTCACCATTCCCTTGGACATCAAAAGTTTCAAAAGATCATAACAACTGCCGCGGTTCACGCCAGCCTCGCGAGCAATCTTGCGCACCGGCGCGGGTCCCAAACGCAAAGACGCCAAGTAAACCTTGGTTTCTTTTTCCTCCAGACCTAATTGCTTTAAAGCGGCTGTAATCATATTTTTTAAATACTTTTTTATTTTATTCTTAGTTCCGATTTATGTCAAATATTTTCCTACTAATTTTTATTGAAATCATAATTTAAATCAAATTTTATCATATTTAAGCCAAAAACTAAATAGGTTCGTCATCTATTCTTGTCAGAAAATCTTCGACAAAATAAAAAGCCTGTGGAACTTATCCACAGGCGAAAAGATTATTCCCCTCTCAATCATCCTCTTCTTTAAAAAAAATAGAGGTCAAAAATTTTTAGACCTCATCCCTCCTATTTTAGGCAGCCCGCAAAGTGCGGCTCTTACCATACTCTTGAAGTACTGCGCCAAGCAACTCCAGATCAGATAAAATAACAAATTCTTCAATCTTATCTCTGATCGCATCCTCCAGTAACTTGCGCGCGGGAACCGAAGGGATTTCTTTCTCTACCCAAGACACTCCCTTTTCCGCAATAATAATCCCCTCTGGTCTTGCTTCCAAATATCCTGCGGCAGTGAGACCCTCAAGATCAGTTTCTAAATAGTCACTATGCGGTTCTGGTCTGTGCCTGAAGGGATATCCCAACAAGGGTAATATTTCCATAAGGTGTAAAAGATAAAGGTAGCTTTGCGCCTTCTCTTCCCCTAGCCCTCTGAAACCCCTCACAGCATAAAAGAAAAAAATAAGCTTACCACTGCACGTTATGCCCAAGTCTTCCCAAAGCCAATCATGTTCTTCAGGCGGCTTGATATAGCCCTGTTTGATACCCAAGCGCGCTTCCAGATCTTGACAAATTTCATAAAGAACTGTGCCCAACATCTGCTGCTCTCCGCCATATAAATTTACTAACTGGCTTGACCAAAAATTCGGGAACTCGCCTCCCCACCCAGGCTCCGGCGCTCTTTCCAAAAACTGCCGCACTACCTGATAAACTTTCTGCTCTTGCTCGGACAATGCGTCAAGATCAAACTTTGCACCATCTAGGGTCACATATACTTCCTTTGTCAGTACTTCCAGAATATCACTCATCTCTTCTCTCCTTCTTACAAAAACTTGGTATCAACCATAGTAAAAACCAAAAACAATACCACAAAAATTATCTCTTATAAACCACAAAATGCGACAATTAATCCAAACCAATGTAACTTCCTGTATTGTCCCTAAATAGCATTGCAACGTCCGCCGGAACAGTTATTCATACACTCTTCTCGTGAGCCGTAACATTTATGGGTTGTAGAACACTCCCATGCTCCGGGAACACAAGGGACCCTCTGGGCAGGCTTTTTACAACATCTTTTTCTTTGTACTCTTTTTTTCTTTTTCATTTTTTGTTTAATTAGGTAACTCTTATTTTATTAAATATTACCTTTGTTGTCAATCTGGAGATAAAGTTCAGTAACTTGGCAATTGGGAAAATCTTCTTTTTTAATCAAGCGCTCCAATTTTCCCGGACAGATAAAGACAGTCTTATTAATATTACAAATACTGACTGTGATATCAGCTTCGACACTGTAATAATAGGTGAAGGGTAAAATTTGAGCCGGAAAATAACGATCACCGTGTCCGTCATCCGAATATACTGGGGTTAAATCAGGAAAAAGCTCTTTCGCTTCTCTCCCCGAATTTTCATTATGTAAATGATTTTTTAAAACCTTAAGTCGCTCTTCCACACTCTGCTTTTTGGATGATGATGGTAAATCTGAAGGAGAAGTAACTTTGGGTTGAGTAATATCTGGTGCGGTCACAGTATCTTGGGAATAACTCGGCGGGACTATTCGTTCTCGCTCCTTTCCTACTAATTTACAACCGCTCAAAACAATGCCGCCAAGCATTATAACTCCTAACAGAAAAAAGGAAATAATTTTGGGCATATTATTTGTTGGTTTAATTCTCCTCGCCCTAAAGATTTTGATCACAAAATCCGTTTTGGCTTTAATTATGCCAGCTTAATAGATTCTAGAAAAAATCAAACATCTTTTACTATATCAAAGAAATAAAGTACCGCAGCAACAATAGAAAAAAATGAACCCCAAAAAATCCACCAAATACCCCTCAAAGGAGCCTTTTCGTCCTCAATTCTTTCAGGATCAGACCCTGTACGGTAAATTCGATAAACATTAGACCACTGTTTACCTTTAATACCGACTAGCAAATATCCAGACCATCTATATCTTCTGGGTAGCTCTTTATTGTCTCGACGATACCGACAATAAAGAAATAGAAACGTTTCCATTAAGGTGAATATGGCGAGATTTATGCTACCTACGAGAATACATAGAACTGCAATAATAGTAAATGCCGATATGAAAATCATAATCTAATAATAAATACTCTGATTCCTCACCAAGTGGGATTCGTACTAAATTTTCCTAAACCACAATATTTAAAAGCCTGCCCGGTTGGAGATGCCGAAGGTAGTGGGACTGCTGACGGAGGAAGTGCACGAAAATGAATTTGCGGACTTTTTTATCGCCTATCCACTTTTTAATCTTCTCTTGCTCCATGGCGATTTTTTGGGCTTCGCTTTCGGAAATATCCGCCTTTGCCTGAACGACCGCCCGCACCTTGCCATTCACCTGGATCACTAAGTCCACTTCCTCCTCCAGCGCTAATCGCGAATCATATTCTGGCCATTTTTCAGCAAAAATACTCTTACTTCCTTCGTCAGCATCTCCGACTTTGTATCCAAGCTGTGTCCATAACTCTTCCGCCAAATGCGGCGCAAAAGGGGATAAAATCTTTAAAAATAATTCAAATAAATGCTGGGGGGCAAATTTTTCCTTTTCCATATGATTCACCAGAATCATTAAACTCGCCACCGCAGTATTAAACTTAAAATGCTCAATATCCTCACCAATTTTTTTGATTGTTTTGTGAAGTAAATTTTCCAGATTTTTACCAGGTGATGAGATTGCCTGCCCGCTCAAGCGCTTGCGCTTCAGGCGAGGCGGGCGGGCTTCGTCGCTCCCTTTGGTCGCTCCTCGCAATGACAGACCCAGCCTCCACACTTTTTCCAAGAACCTTCGCACTCCAATCACCCCTTTGGTGTTCCAAGCAATGGAGTCTTCAAACGGCCCCATAAACATCTCATACATCCGCATTGTGTCGGCGCCATACTTTTCTACCACCTCATCTGGGTTAATAATATTACCTAGACTCTTACTCATCTTACGACCATCTTCAGCCAAAATCATTCCTTGGTGACGGAGTTTTAAGAAAGGTTCGTCAAAATTAATTAAGCCATTTCTATGCATGGCTTTGGTAAAAAAACGGGAGTATAGCAAATGCATAACCGTATGTTCCGCGCCACCCACATATAAATCAACGGGCATCCAATATTTTAAGAGTTTCTTGGAAGCAAATTCTTCTGCGTTTTTAGGATCGCAATACCGAAAAAAATACCAAGAAGAACAGACGAAGGTATCCATAGTATCTGATTCGCGCCGCGCCTTCCCTCCGCATTTTGGGCATTTGATTTTATGAAATTCCTTGGAGCGCGTAAGCGGCGATTCTCCGTGCGGCATAAAATCAACATCGCGAGGCAATAACACCGGCAAATCTTCTTCTGGTACTGGCACCTCGCCGCATTTTTCGCAATAAATTATGGGAATCGGCGCGCCCCAATATCTTTGCCGCGAAATCAGCCAATCGCGGAGTTTGTAATTTATTTTTTTCTTGGCTAATCCCTTTGTAGCTAGCCATTCGGTGATTTTTTCCCTCGCTACTTCCGACTCCAACCCGTTAAATTCACCAGAGTTAACTAATACCCCCTCATCCTCATAAACTGATTCTTCCTCTTTATTATTTTTAAATTTTAAATTGTCTCGCTTTGCGAGATCTTTATGATAATTTTTAATTTTTAATTTTTTCCGCCCAAGGCGGATCAGCCTCGGGCTGACATTTCTAATTTCACATGGTTTTATCACCTCAACTATTGGTAAATTATACTTTTGAGCAAATAAATAATCACGTAAATCATGTTTTGGCACCGCCATAATCGCGCCTGTGCCATAGCCTTTTAGAACATAATCCGCAACAAAAATGGGGATTTCTTTATTATTTGCGGGGTTAATCGCCTTCACGCCTTTGAGCTCTAATCCGGTTTTTTCTTTTTCCTGCGCCAGCCGCTCTCGTTCCGTTTTTCTCTCGGACATCAAAGCATACTTCTCTATTTCTGCGTAATTTTCAATTTTATCTTTTAATTTTTCAATAATTTCATGTTCAGGAGCAACGACCATGTAGGTTGCGCCAAAAATTGTGTCTGGTCTTGTGGTAAACACTTTAATTCGCAATTCGCAATTCGCAATCAAAAATTCGATCTCCGCCCCTTCACTCTTCCCGATCCAATTTTTCTGCATAATCTTGGTTGATTCTGGCCAGTCAATTTTATCCAAACCAGCGATTAATTCTTCGGCAAAATCGGTAATCTTGAAAAACCACTGTTTAAGTTCTTTTTGAGTAACTTCAGTCTTGCAACGATCGCACGCGCCATCAATCACCTGTTCATTCGCGAGTACAGTCTGGCAGGAAGGGCACCAATTCACCGGCGCTTTGGCGCGATACGCCCAGCCGTTTTTATACAAAAAAAGGAAAAACCACTGTGTCCATTTGTAATATTCCGGGCTAGAGGTGTCCACTTCCCGCTTCCAGTCATAAGATAAACCTAAGGATTGAATCTGCTCCCGAAAACGATTGATGTTCTCGTGCGTGCTTTTGTCAGGGTGAACTTTAGTCTTAATCGCGTAATTTTCCGCGGGCAAGCCAAAAGCGTCCCAACCCATCGGATGCAGGACATTATAGCCATTCATCCGCTTGTAGCGGGAAACAATATCCGTTGCCGTATAACCCTCGGGGTGCCCCACATGCAGACCCGCGCCCGAAGGATAGGGGAACATATCCAGGCAATAAAATTTGGGCTTAGAATCAAAATCCAACGCGCGATTTAAACCTTCCGCCTCCCACCTTTTTTGCCATTTCTGTTCTATTTCTTTGTGATTATACATTCCAATAAATTATTTAATTTATCAATTTCGAATTGCGCATTATTTTTTAATTCTTTTCTTATCCAAATAATTAATGAACCCTCCAATCTGTTTCCCCAATTCTTCCAATTCCTGATTCAATCTTTGAAATTCTTGCGATGTAATGTAACTTACGGCTAAAGCAATATATAACTGATTTCTTACTTCTCCGACTGAACCTTTAGCAATTCTCAAAAAACGAATGAATTCATTATTATTATTCTTTTCAAAACCTTCAACAACATTTGAACTAACAGAGATTATTGCCCTTCTTATCTGATCCCTTAAACCAAAATCCCGTGAAAATTTTTCGTAAGCTGTGAAATCATAGATTATCTTCGTAATTTTTAAACTAAGTTTCCAAATTGGTAATTCTTCAAATTTTTTGATCTTCATAATCCGCAATGCGCAATCCGCAATTAAATAATTGATAAATTAAAAGCGTTAGTTGCATTTTTACTTAAAGTCTTTTCCATTTCCTTATAATCTAAACCCTTTATTTGCGCAATGTACTGAATCACATATTTCACATAGTATGGCAAATTCCTCTCCCCGCGTTTTTCCTGGGGCGGCAGGTACGGGCAATCCGTTTCCACTAAAATTTTTTCTAACGGAATTTCACGGATTACCTGCGACAAATTTTCATTGCCCGGATATGTAACCATACCCGTAAAACCAATATAAAATCCTGCATCTAGAAATCTTCTCGCTATTTCAAGACTGCCGCAAAAACAATGTATGACCCCAGCCCAGTCTTTACGCCCCTGCGCATTCAAAATTGATAACAGATCATTATAAGCGTCGCGACAATGCAAAATCAAAGGTAAATTTAACTTTTTCGCTATCTTAAAATGAATTTTGAATAATCCTTTCTGCCTTGCCATTAACATTTCCTTCTTATTAACTTCATCAGGTAAATGATAATAATCTAACCCCGTTTCACCGATCGCAACTATCTTCTTTTCCTTTGCCAGATTTACCAATTTTTCAAAAATTTCTTCCTCTTTCATCCCTCCCACCCGATCCGGATGAATCGGATGAATACCAACCGCGGCATAACAAATTCCATTTTCCCCCGCGATTTTAATCGCTTTTTCACTCGTTTTAAAATCCGAACCGATATTGATTATTATCTCCACGCCATTTTTAACTGAATCTTTGACTACTTCCAAATAATCACTATCAAAATCTTTAAAATTCAAATGCGCATGGGTATCAATCATAACAAATTTAAAATTATTGAATACGGGGGAATAAAGACTTGCCGGGCTTTATCTTATTTCCCGACTCCAGTCCTCCCCACTTTATAGCTTCTGCAAATTTCTTTCCTCTCTCTTTTTTGGGATCTAAGCCTAATTGTTCAAAAATCTTATCCGCTGTTTCGGGCATAAAAGGTAAAAGTAACCAAGCGATTTGGCGCAAAGATTCTAATAAACAATAAAGTTTATTTCCAGCAACCTCTTTGTTTTCTTTTACTAACTTGAACGGTTTCCATATCTCAATATGTTCATCCAATATAGATGTCATTTTAACAATCCTTGCTAAAGCCGCATCAAATTCTAAATTTTCCATTTCTTTCTCATATCCAATCCAGGATTGACTAAAATCATGAACTGCGGTATCACTCAAATCAGGTTTCAATCCTTTTTTAAGCTTATCCGACCATATTCTGTTTATTTCAATAACACTCTTCGATTTACATTTTGGGATAACTCCATCAAAAAACTGTGCAACCATCTTGATAATTCTGCTTAATGTATTTCCAATTCCATTTGCCAAATCCGCATTATGCATCTCTTGCATCTTAGCTTCCGAGATATCACCATCCTTCCCAAAAGGAAACTGGGAAAGCAAAAGATAGCGTGTGGCATCCACCCCAAACTTCTCCACTAAATCATTGGGATCAATCACATTCCCTATCGTCTTGGACATCTTTTGACCATCAATTGTAAAATACCCATGGACGAAAATTCTGCGTGGAAGATCGACACCTGCCGCCGCTAACATCGCCAGCCAATAAACGGCATGAAATTTTAAAATATCATGGCTCATCAAATGCACATCCGGCGGCCAAAAATCCTCATGGCCGACAATCTTGAGAGCAGTCCAATAATTGAGCAAAGCCTCAACCCAGACATAAATTGTTTGTGTCTTATCCCAAGGAACGGGGATGCCCCACTTTACCTTCTGCCGCGAAATAGAAAAATCATCTAATTCCTGCTTAAAAAGGCCTAAAACCTCTTTTCTCGCATTTTCGGGTTGAATTACTAATTCTCTATCTTGAATTAATTTCTCAATCTGTGGCAAAAAACCTCTTAGTTTAAAAAACCAATTTGTTTCAGCAATTCGCGCAGGCAGAGATTTATGGTCTGGACATTTGCCGCGAACCAATTCTTTCTCTGTGATAAATTTCTCACAACCCACGCAATACAATCCGGAGTAATCTTTTTCATAAAAATAATCTTTCTCTTTGAGTTTAAGTAAAAAATTTACCGCTTCCTTCTGATGCTCGGGGTTGGTCGTCCGAATAAAAAAATCAGGATGAATCCCGAGTTTTTGCCAAACCTCTTGAAATTGGGCAGAAACTTGATTACAAAACACCTGCGGTTCTTGACCGGCTTTCTCCGCTGCCTCTGCAATCTTTGCTCCATGCTCATCCGTACCCGTTAGAAAAAACACGTCTTCTCCTTGCAAGGCGTGCCAGCGCGCTAAAATATCCGCTGCCACTGTCGTATAAGCGTGGCCAATATGCGGCTTATCATTTACATAATAAATTGGGGTAGTGATGTAGAATTTAAGATTTGACATAACCAATCGCTATGCTAAAATAAAGCATTCCTTAATTTATTAATTGCGAATTACAAATTGCGAATTACTTTCTTTTGTAAAATAAATGCGCAATCCGCAATTCTATCATTCGCCAATTGAAACAAAGATGGATCAGAAAAAAGCATTTTGGGACTTGTTCTTTGAGGTCTTAAACACCTCTGAAGCCGATTTGATTGCTAAAGCCTTGGAAATTGTTTCCGAACTTGATGACCAAAGGACTGTTATTGCCCAAATCACCCATGCGGCTACGCAATTCGCGGCCAAACCGGAAAAAGCGCAAGTGACCCAAAAAATTATCAAAATCTTGGAGGAGAAGGCTTTAAAAAGCGTTTCAGACAAGACAGGGGAACAGTCCCAACTTGAACTTGACAATGAGAGCTAATAAACCCCATTAGAGAACCTCGTTCTCTAACCCCGTCTAGAAATCTATTTCTAACAGGATGAACTTTCCCTAACCCCGTTTAGAAATTTATTTCTAACGGGGCTAACGGGGTAAAAAATAAAAGGAATTTTATCCAAAAACCCTCTTCTTATCGCGCGGGAGGGCTTTTTGAGTTTAAGAATAGCAAGCGCTAAACATTTGTTTTAGACTTTTTAGCAATTTGCGCTCTATTTTTAAGCTCCATATAATCCTGCACAAAAACGGTAACCACGGTCGCGACAGGGATAGCCAAAATCATCCCCAAAATCCCAGCGAGCTTGCCGCCCGCGAGCAAAGCTAAAATAACTACAATCGGGTTTAAACCCACTGTTTTTTGCATTACCTTGGGTACTAAAATATGATTTTCTATCTGCTGGACAACAAAGAAAAGGATAATGACAAACAAAGCTAAAATTGGCGATTGGGTAAAAGCTAAAAAGGCAGCCGGCAGTCCTCCTAAAACTGGACCCACATAAGGAATAATCTCAATCAACCCCGCGAAAAGCGCCAGAACCAAGCTGTACCTAACCCCTAGAAGTGTTAATCCTAAAAATGTCAGGATACCCACTATAAAACATAAAAAGATCTGTCCGGACAGCCACTGCCCAATCTTATGCTGGACGCGATCCACAAGTTCAATAATATGCTTTTGCCGACGCGCTGGCGTAATCGCCCGAATAAAACTCTTCAGGGCATCCTTCTGCACGGTTAGATAAAAAGATAAAACCAAAATTACAAAAACGGAAATAAAACTGCCAAAAATGGTGCCTAAAGTCCCAAAGATGCTGCGCGTCGCTCCCGTAATGTTATCGCCCAACGAAGAAACGACATTCTGGATATTGCTTAAAAGATCTTCGCGCGCCGAGAAAGCCTTCAGCTTCATCCCTTTCTGCGCTAACTGCTCATAAAAATCAGGGAATTGATTCGCTAAATCTTTGACTTGAGTGACAATCGGCGGAATCAAAAGATAGATGGAGAGAACAACAATACTAAGAAGGACAGTATAGATTAAAAGCACGCTTAAGGTCCGCGGAATATGTTTTTTTTGCAGCCAATTCACGGTCGGATTAAGCGCGGCGGAAATCACGACCGCCGTAAATAAGACCATCACTACATCCCGCACGAAATACAAAAAGACTAGTCCCAGCAGAACTAAAACAATTTTCACAATCACAATTGAAGAGGTATTCAAGGTAACTTGTTTTTTAGGCATAGAAATA